>CAJULU010000044.1:0-25760 GCA_910587575.1 uncultured Dorea sp. | reverse complement strand
GAGAGTGCCATAGGGTATACGATAAGCGATACCATGAGGCACAGGTAGAAGAAGAGGACCGTCTTGCCGGTCATGCGTATTATTATGACCGGAACGTAAGACGTCTGGTCTGCTAAAAAGGGCCGAAAAACACCTGTGACGAAAAAAGTAGAGGAAATGTGAGAAATGTTGTCATCATTTCCTTTACTTTTTCGGATAAATGTGGTAATATAATTTTTGCAGTTTCATATGATTATGCACCCGTAGCTCAGGGGATAGAGCACCGCCCTCCGGAGGCGGGAGCGGCGGTTCGAATCCGCCCGGGTGTGTATTTTTTTAAGTGCAGATGGAGGTAGCCTTATGGAAGAAAGAGAAAAGGCGCATTCCGGAAGCCGCAGGAGATACCGGAAGATGGTCATACTGCCATTCCTGGTCATCTCGGTGGCGGCAGCGGGGGCAGCCGGCTCGGGTCTTACAAAAGCGAAAGTCCAGAAAGCACAAAAGACAATTTCCGATCATCTGTATACGGAGAATCACAGAAGTGGATTTGCACAGCTGAATCCGTTGAGAATGGAGGAATATCCGGAGATTACTGCTGCAGTGAAAGATTATTACAGCCAGCAGGAAGAAGAGACAGGCTTTATTGAGTCGTATGATGATCTCTGTATTTATACCAAAGAAGGAAAATATCTGGGTACATATGTGGCATTTGCCAGATATGATATGAAGATTAAGGACGTCTATACCAGGGTTCCCGGATTAAGTACCTTGTATATCGTGGAAGACAAGGAGAACGGTTACCGGGTCAGCGCCTCGGTGGAAGACGAGAAGGTGAAGTCCCATATCCAGAAGATTGCGGCACATGAGGACGTACAGGCACTCATGGCAGAGACCCAGGATGCTTATCAGAAAGCGGTCAGGTCAGATGCCCTGCTCAAGGAGGCTCTGGCAGACCTGGAGAATGCTTATAAAGAAGCATAGTTTTATCGGACTTCATTGCCATGCCAATGAATGATGAATGGGGCCAGATCCCTGTGGATTGCAGAGATCTGGCTTTTTTTGTTACCAGGAAGGAGGAGAAAAGATGAAGAAAATCATAGATCTTATTACCGGAGAACTGGCGGAGGCATTTGTGTCGGCAGGATACGATAAGGAATATGCAAAGGTAACCCTGTCCAACCGGCCGGATCTGTGCGAATATCAGTGTAATGGAGCAATGGCCGGGGCTAAGGCATACCGGAAAGCGCCGATTATGATTGCAGAAGACGTGGTGAAAGCACTGAGTGGCAGTCAGTGTCTGGAAGAAGTCAATGCGGTGAAGCCTGGATTTATCAATATGAAGCTTAAGAAAGAATATGTGGCGGACTATCTGAACCAGATGGGAAGAGATGAGAAGCTGGGTCTTGAGACGGCAAGGCTTCCGAAGACCGTGATTGTGGATTACGGCGGGGCAAATGTAGCCAAGCCGCTGCATGTAGGACATCTGCGCTCTGCGATTATCGGCGAAGGGATCAAACGGCTGGCAAAGAAGATGGGACACCGGGTACTGGGAGATGTCCATCTGGGTGACTGGGGGTATCAGATGGGCTTGATTATTACGGAATTAAAGGAACGTAAGCCAGAACTGCCCTACTTCTGTGAGGATTTTAATGGAGAATATCCAAAGGAGGCTCCGTTTACCATAGGAGAACTGGAGGAGATCTACCCGACGGCAAGCAGCCGGGCAAAGGAGGATGAGGAATACCGCAGGGAAGCATTAGAGGCAACCAGGCTCCTTCAGAACGGACATGCGGGATACCGGGCAGTCTGGAAACACATTATGCATGTATCAGTGGCAGACCTTGAGAAGAATTATGAGAGCCTGAATGTGCATTTCGATCTGTGGAAAGGAGAGTCAGACGCACAAGTGTATATCCCGGAGATGATTGAGAGACTGGAACGGGAAGGATATGCGCATATGGACGATGGTGCGCTGGTGATTGATGTACAGGAGGAATCGGATACTAAGGAGATTCCGCCATGCATGATTCGCAAATCAGACGGAGCGTCCCTTTACGGAACCACAGATCTTGCCACATTGATTCAGAGAGAACAGGATTATGACCCGGATCAGATCATCTATCTCGCAGACAAGCGCCAGGATCTTCATTTCCTTCAGGTATTCCGTGCAGCCAGGAAGACAGGGATTGTGCCGGAGAAGACAGACCTTCAGTTCCTGGGATTCGGTACTATGAATGGGAAGGATGGAAAGCCTTTTAAGACCCGGGAAGGCGGGGTTATGCGTCTGGAGAATCTGATTGCGGACATTGTAGATGAGATGCGTAAGAAAATAGCCGAGAACCGGACGGTTGCCGCAGAAGAGGCAGAGGAAACGGCAAGGATTGTGGGGATGTCTGCAATTAAATACGGAGATTTGTCAAACCAGGCATTTAAGGATTATGTGTTTGATGTGGATCGCTTTACCTCCTTTGAGGGAAACACAGGCCCGTATATCCTCTATACGATTGTGCGGATTAAGTCTATCCTCAGCAAGTATCAGGCAGAAGGGAAAAGCCTTGAGAATCTGGAAGTGGAGCCGGCACATGACGGTAACGAGAAAGCATTGATGCTGGAGGTACTGAAATATAATGACGTAATTGAGGCTGCGTTTGAAGAACTGGCTCTTCATAAAATCTGTGCCTATATCTATGACCTTGCAAATGCATTCAACCGCTTCTATCATGAGACGAAGATTCTTGCAGAAGAAGACGTCAGGAAACAGAAAGGGTATATTGCCCTGCTCAGTCTTACGAAGCGTGTGCTGGAGTCATGTATTGACATACTTGGCTTTGAGGCGCCGGAGAGAATGTAAGGAACTGTAAAGAACAGACGGCAGAACCAGAGAGGATTGCACGGAATATGACGGAGAAATTATTCTATCAGAATAGCTACAGGAAAGAATTTGAGGCAAAGGTACTCTCCTGTGAGCCGGATGGGGAAAGATACCGGGCGGTACTGGATCAGACCGCATTTTTCCCGGAAGGGGGAGGCCAGTACGGAGACGTGGGCTGGCTTGATACGGCTGAAGTGGTGGATACCCGGGAAAAAGACGGGGTCATCTATCATGTAGTGACAGCGCCCCTTGAGACAGGAGCCCTTGTGAAAGGGAGGCTGGACTGGGAGGTACGTTTCGACCGGATGCAGCAGCATACAGGGGAGCATATCATATCCGGGCTTGTCCACAGCCGGCTCGGATACGATAACGTAGGCTTTCATCTGGGCGGGGATTACTGTACCATGGATTTTAACGGCCCTATAACCAGAGAAGAGTTAAAAGAGATTGAACTGGCGGCAAACCAGGCCGTGTTTCAGAATCTGGAGGTGGGTATCACTTATCCTTCCAGGGAAGAGCTGGCTTCGATGGAGTACCGGAGCAAGATTGAGATCGAGGGGCAGGTGCGGATCATCACCATACCAGGCTATGATGTCTGTGCCTGCTGTGCGCCCCACCTGGAGGCAACGGGAGAGATCGGTCTGATCAAGCTGGTACATATGATGAATTACAAAGGCGGGGAGCGCATCACGATGCTCTGCGGGTTCCGGGCGCTGGCAGACTATGACAGGAAGGATGAGAGCGCAAAGGCAGTTTCTGCTCTTTTAAGCGCTAAAGAAGAAGGAATTGCAGAGGCAGTGGCCCATCTGAAAGAAGAGGCAGGCAGTCTGAAAGGGAAGATCGCCTCTCTGCAGCAGAAAATGCTGGCGTACCAGGCGGCGGAGATTCCGGTGGAGGAAGAAGTGGTTACTGTGTTCGATTCCGGCCTGTCCGGGAATGGGCCAAGAGAACTGATGAATCTGTTACTGAATAAGGGAGCCAGGGTCTGCGCTGTTTTCGCAGGAAACGAAGAAGAAGGATACCGGTATGTGATCGGAAGCAGGCAGACGGACGTGCGCCCGTTCTGTCAGCGTCTGAACGCTGCTTTTGAAGGCAGAGGCGGCGGCAAACCGGGGATGGTGCAGGGATCCTTATGCGGAAATGAAGAAGCAATCCGGGCAGAATTAAGAAGATGACAGGGCTGCTGCAAAATGAAAAGGAATTTTGCAGCAGCTTTTTTTGAATTTAAAAATTCATCACGTTTCTGTCACAGTTTAAACACAATTTGACAGTAAACTACTAAACAGAAACAAAGATACAGAGAAATAAATGAACCGGATGAAAGGAGATATCAGTATGGATCATCAATATAATTATTACACACCAGGACAGGATTCCAATCAGCAGAACAATTCAGAGTACAGGCCGCCTCACAAGAAGAAAGGTGCGCCAAAGTGGGTGAAGACCGTGTGCTTCGGGCTGGTGTTCGGCGTGACGGCAAGTGCGGCATTTCAGACCAGCAACATTGTGGCAGGAAAATTCCTGAATACGAAGACGGAAAAAGAGAGTACGGAAAAAACCGGGAAGACGGAAAATATCGGCAGTGCAAAACTGACCACCGCCTCCGGCGGCACCTCCAAGTCAGACATAGCCGAGATTGCGGAAAATGCTATGCCGTCCGTGGTCTCCATCACCAACATGAGCGTCCAGCAGGTGCAGAGCTTCTTCGGCGGTATCCAGGAGAGAGAGAGCCAGAGCGCAGGTTCCGGCATCATCATCGGGCAGAATGATACAGAACTTCTGGTGGTAACCAACAACCATGTGGTGGAGGGAAGCGACACGCTGACCGTTTCCTTTATAGATGAAGAAAGCGTGGAGGCCAACATCAAAGGAACGGATGCAAGCCGGGATCTGGCGGTTGTAGCAGTGGAACTTGACAAGATCAGATCCAGCACCAGGGAGAAGATCGCAGTTGCGACTCTGGGAGATTCTGATGAGATCCAGGTAGGAGAGGAAGCTATTGCCATCGGAAATGCCCTTGGTTACGGACAGTCCGTCACCAGCGGAATTATTTCCGCAACGGAAAGAAGGATTGAAGGATTCGACAGCAATCTGATTCAGACGGACGCTGCCATTAATCCTGGAAACAGCGGCGGGGCGCTGCTGAATGCGAAAGGCGAGGTCATTGGCATCAATACGGCGAAGGCTGCCTATGAGGCGGTAGAAGGAATCGGTTACGCCATTCCGGTTTCCGAAGCAAGAGATACCATTGAAGGACTGATGAACCGGGAGACCAGAACCAAGGTTGCAGACGAAGAAAGAGGATATCTCGGAATCTCAGAGCCGGTAGACGTGACACAGGAGACATCTCAGATGTATCAGATGCCGGTAGGCGTGTATATCACAGACGTAATCAAAGGCGGCGGAGCAGAGCGTGCCGGGATTACGAAGGGGTCTGTCATTACCGCTCTGAACGGAACAACGATTAACAATACCAGTACGCTTCTGGAGCAGCTTCAGTATTACCGGGCAGGAGAGACGGTGACGGTGACGCTTGCCATTCCGGGAAGCAATGGAGAATACCAGAACAGGGATGTGGAAGTAACTCTTGGGAAAGGCTCAAATTAGACAATAATTAGATATAAAGTGACAAAAAGTCATATAAAGTGATATAAAGTGACATAAAAACAGGAAGGCCGCCTTGTTCATAGCTGTGCAAGGCGGCTTTCCTGTCTGAAATACGAATTGTTTTCCGGCCATCCTGAAATGCAAATTGCTCTCCAGTCATCCAGTCTGAAATCATAATTGCTTTCCGGTCAGCATCTCATATCCCTGCAGATACTTCTGGATGGTCTTCTCCACAATCTCCTCCGGCAGCGTCCAGTCATTGTCCGGGTTGGCTTTCAGCCAGTCGCGGGCAAACTGCTTGTCGAAGGATGGCTGTCCATGTCCCGGCTCATATCCGTCGGCAGGCCAGAAACGGGAGCTGTCCGGTGTGAGCATCTCATCACCAATGACCAGTTCCCCGTTTTCATCCAGGCCGAACTCGAACTTGGTATCTGCGATGATAATGCCCCGCTTCAGGGCGTAGTCCGCACATTTCTGATAGAGGGCAAGGGTGCAGTCACGAAGCTTAGCCGCATATTCTTCCCCTTTTCCCGGGAAATATTTCTCCAGGTGTGCAATGCTCTGCTCATAGGAAATATTCTCATCATGATCACCGATCTCGGCCTTGGTAGAAGGCGTGTAGATGGGCTCTGGCAGTCTGTCGGATTCCTTCAGCCCTTCCGGCAGCCGGATGCCGCAGACCGTACCGTCCTTCTGGTAGCTGGCCCAGCCGCTTCCGGTAATGTAGCCCCGGACGATGCACTCGATGGGCAGCATCTCAAGTTTCCGGCATATCATGCTGTTCCCGTCAAACCGGGGATTCCGGAAGAATTCCGGCATATCGTTCACATCCGTGGAAATCATGTGGTTAGGCAGGATATCCTTCGTCATGTCAAACCAGAACTTTGACATCTGGGTCAGGACGGTGCCTTTCTTTGTCACGTCATTTTTCAGAATGACGTCAAAACAACTGATACGGTCTGTGGCAACCATGATGAGGCTGTCGCCG
Organism: uncultured Dorea sp.; assembly: GCA_910587575.1. GTDB lineage: Bacteria > Bacillota > Clostridia > Lachnospirales > Lachnospiraceae > Sporofaciens. Next base: position 19,314 of record CAJULU010000044.1, on the reverse strand, counting down.
TTGTCGTAAATCTCGCGTACTTTTCCTTCTTTGATAGGTTTCATGCTGTATTCCTCTCTTTGCTATGTTGTTATCAATCAGATAATATATAGATAAACAGATTTCCGGGAAAAAATCAATACAATTTTATGAATTTCTGACTTTTCTTCGGGCTCCTTACCTGAGGGGAAGCCCCAGTTCGACCTGGAACCGTTCTTCCTCCTGCTGGACGTCCATTCTGCCATGCAGAAGGTGAATCATCTTATCCACGCTTTTCAGACCGATGTTGGTGCTGTCTGTCTGCCCGGCATCATTTTTAATGGAGTTCGTAACAGAAACCAGAAATTCGGATTCCCGTATCTGGCCGGATATGCAGACCGTCTGTTTCTTATCCCCATATTTCAGGATGTTGGAAAACAGGTTATTGAAGATTCGTTTCAGCATGGTCTTATCACTTTGCAGCACGCCGGTGGTTTCCGTTATCACCAGATCTGCAGTGAATCCTGCCAGACGGATAAAGTCGCAGTTTTCCGTCAGACACTGCCGGATGAAATCTGTGGAGAGCCAGACGATTTCCAGCGTCTCGTTTTCTTCCGCCACCAGTGCATACTCAAACATCCGGTCCGTCAGATCCTTAATGTCTTCTGCTTTTTTCAGACAACGGTCCAGGTACTCTTCCTGTGTCTGGGGGTTCCGTTTCAGTTTCAGCACTTCCAGATAACCGCTCAGGATGGTTAAGGGAGTCCGGAGATCATGGGAGAGTGCGGTAATCAGATCCTGGTTGGCTTTCCTGCTCTCCTGTTCCTTCTGGATGTTGTCATACAGGGATTCTCTTAAATGGTTCAGTTCGCTGGCAAGAATTCCGATCTCGTTGCCGCCCAGATCGGGAATCTGGTGGCTTAAGTCTCCGCCGGACATGGTAAGGATCTCGTCTTTCAGAACCAGGACCTGGCGCATCTTCCGGTTCAGAAAGGAGAGCACAAGGCCAAGGAACAGGGAAATGGACAGAAGGAGGCACACAAGCAGAAAGGGATACACAAATAAAGCCCGCTCGTAATTATATATCATCACCTGTGCGGTACCGTTTGCAAAGGCCAATGGAAAATCCTGTACAAACTCTCCTTCACCGCCTGTAAGACGGTATCCGACATTGAAAAAGAACAGAAAGCCTTCATCTTCCATGGCCGGCGCAAATCTTCCGGCCCGGAATAACCCGTCATCCATGCCGTAAATGTAGATACCGGTGTATTCGCCGGCAAGGTCAAAGAATGGATCTAATGCCGCCACTGCCTCGGTATCTGCTTCAGATTCCGGGATATTGTAATGCAGGGCTTCTTCCATAAGAGTATTGCTGAAATCTTCATCTTCCATCTGGGTGTAGAAGAGATTAAGGCGCTCGGCGGTCTCACACAGTTTCCATTTGTTCAGCCATAACAGTTCAAATAAGGAAAAAGCAATGACAAGGGAGCACAGGATTGCAATTGCAGATTGTGTGCGGATTTTTAAGTCCCTGAATCGTCTAGTCACAGCGGTACCCCTTTCCCCAGACAGTCTTAATCAGCAAAGGATTCTTCGGATCTTTCTCAATCTTAAGCCGGAGGTTGCGGATGTGTACCATGACTGTATTGTTGGCTCCGTAGTAGTAGGGTTCGTTCCACACAGATTCATAGAGATGCTGTGCGGAAAAAATCTGGCCCCGGTGCTTCACCAGAAGAAGCAGCATGGCATACTCTGTGTCAGTCAGCACCAGAGGGTTTCCCTCAGAGGTGACTGCTTCTGTTTCTTCATCAATTTTAAGATGATGGAAGATGAGAGGCCCCCGGTGTTCCTCTTTCTGAGCCGCCTCGCCCGGTGCGGACGTAAGGGGGGCGTCTTTCCCACGGTAGACCTGGTAACGGCGGATCAGCGCCTTGGCCCGGCTGATGAGTTCGTTATAGGAAAATGGTTTGGCAAGGTAATCATCTCCGCCGCTTGAGAAGCCCAGGGTCTTGTCACTGTCTTTGGTGCGTGCGCTTAAGAACAGGATCGGAGCATTGCTGTTCTGGCGGATCTCTATACAGGTCTGGTAACCGTTTATGCCTGGCATCATGATATCCAGGATGATGAGATCGAAGTCCAGGCTTTCCGCCAGTTCAAGTGCCTGTCTGCCGTCTTTGGCCTCCCTGATCTCGAATCCTTCTCCTTCCAGCAGGATATGGATGATCTCCCGGATTTCCGGGTTGTCGTCTACGATTAAGATGCGTGATGTATTCATGCTTACGTGTCCCCCTATGCTTAAGATGCTTAAGTCTGTGTTCTGGGCAGGCAGTCCGCTTTGATCCATATTTCTGCCGCAGAATTGCTTACAGTCAGTATAACAGGTTTTTGGAATTCCTTAGAAGTTCTTAAGAAATTTTAAGATTTAATTTTGCCGTTTCTTAAGAGATACCGTGTAAAGTATGCATATGAAGGGAAAAATATAGAAAATCTGAGTAAGATACGGAGGTATGTAGGATGAGCACAATCAGCATTGTAGTTCCTTGTTTTAATGAAGAAGAGGCTCTTCCGGTGTATTATCGTGAGATGAGCCGGGTGATGGAGGAGATGTCAGAGGAAGAATTTGAACTGATCTTCGTAGATGACGGCTCTTCGGACCGGACCCTTTCCATATTAAAGGAGATGAACGAGGGAGACAGCCGGTGCCGGTATCTGTCGTTTTCCAGGAATTTCGGAAAAGAAGCGGCAATCTATGCAGGACTTCAGAATGCGGCCGGTGATTATGTGGCAACCATGGATGTAGATCTGCAGGATCCGCCGGGGCTTCTGCCGGAAATGTTCCGGATTCTTGCGGAAGAGGATTACGACAGCGTGGCAACCAGGCGGTCCACCCGGGCAGGAGAACCGAAGATCCGGTCCTTTTTGTCAGAAAGTTTTTATAAATTTATCAACAGTATTTCCAAGACAGAGATCGTCAACGGCGCCAGGGATTACCGTCTGATGAAACGAAAGATGGTGGACGCCGTACTGGGAATGAGCGAATACAATCGCTTTTCCAAAGGAATCTTTGAATGGGTGGGATTCCGGACCAAATGGCTGGAATTCCAGAACGTGGGACGCTGTGCCGGACAGACCAAGTGGTCGGTACGGAAATTATTTACTTATTCCTTAGAAGGAATCACCGGATTTTCCGTTGCACCCCTGTCACTGGCATCGGTTGTGGGAGTCTGCTTCTGTGCCCTGTCGTTCCTTATGATTCTGGTGATCATCGTGAGGACACTGATCTGGGGAGATCCGGTGTCCGGGTGGCCGTCGCTGGTGTGCATCATTTTCATGGTGAGCGGAATCCAGCTTTTCTGTACGGGAATTGTAGGAGAATATTTGTCCAAGACTTATCTGGAGACGAAGCACAGGCCCATCTTTATTCTGAAAGATTCCAGCGAGGAGAAGGAGGGGGACAGGCATGGAGCGGCTTCTGTATAGAGGGGACAAAAAGAAGGTACTGACGTCTGCGCTGCTGACGGGGCTGACCTTAGGCTTCTGTTATCTGTTCTGTCTGCGCTATGGCGTGTTCGGTGCGAAAGTAGACTGGATCAGTCAGCACAGTGTACTGCCGGATTATTTCCGGCAGCAGTTTTATGATACAGGGGAATTCTTCCCGGAGTTCGGGGCAAACATCGGGGGCGGGCAGAATATCTACAACTTTGCTTATTACGGGCTTTACAGCCCGGTGCTTCTGCCGTCTTATCTGCTGCCCTTTGTAAAAATGTCAGATTATATGATAGCGGTCCAGCTGTTAAGTCTTGTGGCTTCGGTTCTTCTGATGTATTACTGGCTTGGGAACAGGGGCTTTTCTGAGAAGATCTGTGTGGGCACATCCCTGCTGTTTCTTCTGTCCGGTCCTGTGATCTTCCATTCTTATCATCAGATTATGTTTGTGAATTATATGCCCTTTCTCCTTCTGGGGCTCTGGGGTGTGGACCGGTATTTTGAGGACAGGCGGGGAGGAATGCTGACAATCAGTATCTTTCTTATGATTCTGACCAGTTTTTATTTCAGCATTGGCGGGATGCTTGTCCTTATCTTGTATGGAATCCACCGGTATCTGACAGTCTGTGAGGAACAAGAGATTCCGGTAACGTTCAAAGGCTTTCTGGCAGAAGGGATACGGTTTAGCGTTCCTTTTGTGCTTGCGGTAATGATGAGCGGCCTTCTGCTGGTGCCGACGGCGCTGACACTGACCGGACGGGGCGGGGAAGGCGCAAGGCCCCGGCTGGGGGAACTGCTGATTCCCAGGGGATTGATGGCCAGATTCTGTTATTCTCCTTACGGGATCGGCCTGACCAGCCTTGGGGTGACGGCGCTGACAGCCCTGCTTTTTGGGCGGAAATTACAGGAACGGGTACTGGCATTCAGCTGTCTGGCGGTTCTGACGGTTCCGGTATTCGCCTATCTGCTAAACGGCGGCCTGTATGTGCGTGATAAGGTGATGATCCCGTTCCTGCCTCTTTTATGCTATATTCTTTCGTATCATCTTACGGAATTATCCGGCGGAAAAAGCGGCAGGAAAACCGGCAGGGAAAATCTTGCGGCAGTCCTTCCTTACGGGCTGACCATAGGGCTGATCTGTATGGGAATGTACCAGGGGAATATTAAAAAGGAGGGAATCCTGCTGCTGGATGGCGCTGTGATGCTGATCTGCTGTCTGGCGGTTGTATATTGGAAGAAGACTTCGGCGATTCTGCTGATACCGGCGGTTTTTCTGCTGGCTGTGTCTGATTTTACATATCATACACAGGAGAACCAGGCGGTTGCCAGGGATTTCTATGAGAAAATGACGGATACGGATATCGGGAAAATGATTGGGGAGGTCAGGTCGCAGGAAGAGGGATTCTACCGCACGGAGCAGTTGGGGGACGATACGGAAAATGCTGCGAATCTGAACCGGGTCTGGGATATGGGACAGTATGTCACCTCGATTTACTCGTCCTCTTATCATGAGGGATACCTTAAGTTCCGGGAGGATACTTTCCGGTTAGAAGAGCCCTTCCGAAATTATCTCATGCAGTCTGCGGTGTACAATCCGGTATTTCAGCGGTTTATGGGGGTGAAATATGTAGTGGCAGAAAACTCCTTGCCAGGGTTTGAGGAAGTGAAGAGCCAGGGGAAGTGGAAGGTGTATCGAAATGATCAGGCAGCTCCTGTGATCTATGCAACAGACCGGGTGATGGGAGAGGATGATTACCGGAAACTGGAATTTCCCTATAATCAGTTAGCCTTGCTTGAGGCAGCGGTAGTGAAGGAGGGAGAGACACAGGATACGAAGGGAGCGCAGGAAACACAGGGCTTACTGGAAGCGGAAGGATTAGAGGAACTGGTTGACCCGATAGAGTCAGGCTTACCGGAATCCGTAGATTCGGAAAAGGACGAGGAAATCTGTGTCAGACTGCCTGTTTCAGAGGAGAAGGAGGCCGGGGGAGAGAGGGTACTGTTTCTTCGGCTTCAGATTGAGAATCTGAGACCTTCAAAGGATGTTGCGGTCTGGGTGGAAGGAATCCGGAATAAGCTGACGGCAGAAAGCCATTTTTACTATAATGGGAACCTGGAATTTACCTATGCCGTACCATTGGAGGAAGGGCAGGAGACGGTGGAAGTGGTTCTTGGGAATGGAAAATACGAGATCAGAGGTGGAAAGGCATTTCTGGGGAGGCTGCCAGAACCGGAAGCCGGAGAAGGAAGTCTGTCACAGGAAGAGGGGACAGAAGATGGACTGTATCAGTCCATGTTTCAGCCGGATTGGGAAAAGACGAAGGGGAACCGTATTGCAGGAACCATAGATGTAAAAAATACGGGGTATGTGATTACCACAATCCCTTATGACGAGAATTTCGAGATTCTGGTGGACGGAAAAACGGTGGAGCAGGAAGCAGTCAATACGGCGTTCCTGGGATTCGGGATAGAAGCCGGGAAGCATGAGATCCGGATGGTGTATCATGCCCCCGGCGTGAAGGCGGGAAAGATTCTGTCAGCGGCGGGGCTTTTTCTGTTCTTGCTCTATGTCAAGTTAATCAATCATAGGTTAAGGCAACAGAAATTAGGTTGATCTGTTCAAAAAGCAGGCGGATGATTGGCGAGGAACAGCAGATTTTGAACTATTTTATAAAAATGGATGAAGATTGTCAAGTTTTTTGAAATGGATATTTTGTAGGAAATGATGTATAATTTACCAGGAAGTCAGATTAATATATCATAGGCGGGAAGGATACCATGACGGAAAAGAAGAGGATCTTAATTGCGGACGATGAGCCTGGAATCGTCCGGTTGTTAAAGGATTTTTTTGAAATCCAGGATTACCAGGTGATTGAAGCAAAGAACGGGCTGGAAGTGCTGGGCCAGCTGAACCATAAGCCGGATATCATCCTTCTGGACGTGAACATGCCAATGCTGGACGGATTCGAAGTATGTGAGCGGATCCGTGCCCATGTCTCCTGTCCGATTCTGTTCCTGACGGCAAAGATCGAAGAGGCAGACCGTATCAAGGGATTGATGCTGGGCGGGGACGACTATATTCTGAAGCCCTTCAGCATTGAAGAACTGGGAGCCAGGGTGGAGGCCCACCTTCGAAGAGAGGAGCGCAGGAAGACAGACCGGGCGGTAAAGATTTTTGACAGGCTGGCAGTTCATTATGGAGACCGGTGCGTATACTATGATAAGGAACCGATTGGGTTTACGAAGACGGAGTACGGGATTGTGGAAATGCTGTCGTTAAACGCAGGACAGGTATTCAGCAAAGAGCAGCTGTATGAGAAAGTCCGGGGATTTGACGGAAGCGCTGATAGCGGTATCGTCATGGAGCATGTGCGGAGGATACGGAGCAAGATCGGGAAATATACGGATCATGTGTTTATTGAAACGGTGTGGGGAGTGGGATACCGATGGACTGGCTAGAAGAAAAACGGGAAGAGATGTCAGATTATATCAGAAACCTTTCATTTCGCAAGGCAATGATCGCATATATCCTGGTACTGGCAGCCATAGTGCTGGGATTGTCTTATCTGACTATGGTGATCTGCTGGCAGTGGGAGGCTGCAGAGTGGGCGAAGTATGAGCAGAAGGATCTTGCAGAGATGATTTACCAGAAAGGCCCGATGTGGGGATATCATCATCCATTTGCGGCAGACACGGACTTCGTCTGGATTCTGTGTCTGGATTTTATAAGGGTGTGGTGTCCGTTTCTCTATGCTTTTGCAGGGATGGTGATAACGATTCTCCTATTTTACCGTAAGAGGCTGGCGAAACCGCTTTCGATTCTGGAGGACAGCGTGGAACGGATCCGGGGAAATGATCTTGATTTTCGTGTACAGTATGACAGTGAGGATGAACTGGGAAACCTCTGTGATTCTGTGGAGGAGATGCGGATGGAACTGGTGCGGGGCAAAGAGGAGATGTGGCACATGGTGGAGCGGCAGAAAGAGCTGAATGCGGCATTTGCCCATGACCTCAGGACCCCGCTTACGGTACTGAAGGGGTATACGGATTTTCTGGTGCGTTATCTTCCCGAGGGGAAGATCAGCCAGGAGAAGATGCAGGATACGCTGGCGCTGATGTCGGAGCATTTGAAGAGGCTTGAGGATTACAGCCGTACGATGAAGGGGATCCGCAGTATTGATGAAGTTCCGTTTGCACCGGAATGGAGGGAGATCCGAAGCATTGGGAAGAAAATCGGGGAAGTGGTCTTTGCACTGGATCAGATCGGGGATGTGAAGATTCATTATAAAGGCTGCTGTGTGACCGGTGGTTCTGGGAAGGACCTGGATGGGCAGACCGGGGAAGGGAACGGATCTTTAGAGGAGAGACGGGTGCAGGCAGACGATAACATGATCATGGAAGTTCTGGAAAATCTTCTTTCCAACGCCATCCGTTATGCCAAAAAAGAGATAGAAGTGATGGCGGACTATCATATGGAAAAGAAGGAGTTTCTGCTGACAGTCCGGGATGACGGAAAGGGATTTTCCAAAGAACAGCTGGAAAATGCATTACTGCCGTATCATAAGGAATATGAAAGTGTGGAAACGGATGAGCATTTCGGAATCGGCCTTCATATCTGCCGGGAACTGTGTAAGAAACATGGGGGTACGCTGAATGCGGCCAACAGTATCCAGGGCGGTGCGGTGGTGACGGCTTCTTTTTACTGTAATAGGTAGCCTGAAGAATGATATACACATATATTAAAAAATTTAGGATATACTCTGATTATATACTTTTGATTTGAGAGAGGATATGTTAAAATGAGGGCAGAAAAGAGTACTGAACAGTATGAGAGGAGAGATAATATGACGATTGCAACATACAATAGGCAGCATAATGAGAACATAGAAGAGATGAAAAATTATATCAGTTCATTTAAAAAGATGGAAAAGAGACAGGCAGAAAAAAGGGCGAGGGAGAGTTTGATTCGGTCGGGTGTGTTAAATCAAGACGGGACTACTAAGAAGCAGATTTGCGGGTAAAAGATATGGGAACGGTTACGAACACTATGTATGCAAAACTGCCTAATCTGGTTTTAGGATTTCATGGCTGCAAATTAGGCACATATGAGAATGTGCTGTATAAACATCAGAATCTGAAGAAGAGTGATAATACATATGACTGGCTGGGAAATGGAATATATTTTTGGGAGAATAGCTACCAAAGGGCTTATGAGTGGGCTGTTTCCAAGTATAAGGATGAAGGTACGGTGCTAGGGGCTGTAATAGATCTTGGGTATTGTCTGAATCTTACGGATTATAATAGTACGGATATTTTAAAGCAAGGTTACGAAATGCTAAAAGTGAAGTGTGAGGTATTGGGTGTCAGCCTTCCCGAAAATAAGTATGGAAGAAGTAAGACGGATTTGTTATTGCGTGATCTGGATTGTGCTGTTATTCAGCAGATTCATGAGTATAACCGGGAAATGAATAAAATGCCATTTGATTCAATCAGAGGTGTATTTACAGAAGGGAAGGCAATTTATCCGAAAGCAGGGTTTGTTGAGAAAACGCATATACAGCTATGCATTATTAATCCCAATTGTATTAAGGGATATTTTGCGCCGCTTTCGTATAATGTAGAATATAATATGCCTTAAATGATATCAATTTGATAAATAAACTTAGGGCAGATGAAAGAATCTGCCTTATTTTCATGCCTGGATTTTGAAAAAATTCTATTTATCCTTATGGATTCTTAATTTTTTGTAGAGAAAATATAGAGATTTATGTCTTATCCTGTTCTTAAGATCACAAAGGATGATTTTGAAAATCTGTATTGAAATCATTCTGGAAAGGAAGAGGTATATGTCCACTACAATTAAAATCAGGGATCTGAATCAATATTATGGAAAGAAGCAGGCACTAAAAAATGTGAATCTGACAATCGGAACCGGCATGTTCGGGCTTCTGGGGAGAAACGGAGCCGGAAAGACGACGCTGATGAAGGTGATCGCAACCCTGCTTCCAAAGTCAGAGGGAGAAGTGACCGTATGCGGGAGAAGCACAGGGCACGCCCGGGAGGTACGAAAGATCGTGGGCTATCTTCCCCAGGATTTTTCCATGTATCCCAACATGACCGTGTATGAAGCAATGGATTATCTGGGGGTTCTGTCGGGACTGAACAAGGAAACCCGGAAAAAAAGGATTCCAAGACTCCTTGAAAGAGTGAACCTGCAGGATGACAAGAGGAAGAAAGTGAAGGCCTTATCCGGCGGCATGAAGAGGCGGCTTGGGATTGCCCAGGCCATTCTTCACAATCCCAAGGTACTGATCGTGGATGAACCCACGGCAGGATTAGACCCGGAAGAGCGGGTACGTTTCCGCAACCTATTATGTGAGATTGCGGAAGAGCGAATCGTAATTTTATCCACCCATATCGTAGGGGATGTGGAGGCAACCTGTGAAGACATTGCGGTTCTGGACGAAGGAAGAGTCATCTGTCAGGGAACCGTGACGGATCTGATAGCCATGGCAGAGGGAAAGGTCTATTCTGCGGAAATCAGCAAGAGGGAACTGGAACTTCTGAAGAAGGAGTATATTGTGACCAGTATGCTGACCCTGGGAAACAACGTGGCGGTGCGCTTCCTGGCAGAAAAGAAGCCCTTCGCATCGGCAAAACCCTGTGAAGCAGGGGTAGAGGATGCCTATCTGTATCTGATGCACCTGGAGAGGGGGGAGAGCGGATGTTAGGACATTTATTTGTAAAAGAATGTAAGCAGACCGCTAAGAGCCTGATCTACTGGCTGATCGTCCTGATTCTGGTCTTTGATTTTTCGTCCCAGCTTGGAGATATGGAGATCGACCGAAAACCAGAACCAGGGCAGGAAGACTATGGTTCCCGCATAAGCAATGACCCGGAATTAATCATGAAAAGTACCCTTGGGGAACTTATGGAGGAATACAACAGGGAAAGCTATACCACTTACCCGATTGGTTTTATGAAGACTGTGACGCTTGACCAGGAGGATGACAGGAGGATAGGAGAAATACTGGAAGAAGCCACGGGCATCCGGAGCAGGGAAGAGGCAGAAAAAGTGATAGAAGCCTGGTATACGGCGCAGAGTGAGGCTATGAACCGGAATGGGAAGAGAGAGGAATCTATGGCAATGGGTCCCATGGAGGCTTTGCAGGCGGAGCCATCACGGAATCTGACTTACGAACGGTTCGGGGAACTGATGGATGAAGCAGACGAAATCCTGGGAGGAGGCTCTGACTACAGCAAAGAATATCGGGAAAACAGCGCCAGGGAACCTATGACTTATGAGGAGGCGCTGGAAGAGTATGATGTACTGACTGAAAAAGACCGGCTGACCGGCGGCTATGCCAGATTATTTTCTGATTATATGGTCATTTTCCTGGGAATCCTGCCCGTATTCCTGGCGGTGACACGGGGGCTGCGGGACCGGAGAGCCATGATGCAGGAACTGATCTATACAAGGGAATGTTCCTCATTTACGATTATGGCCAGCCGCTATCTGTCCATGGTAGGAATGCTGACGGTTCCTGTCCTTGTCCTTTCGCTGCTTCCGTTGTCCAAATGTATGAGTTATGCCCAGACGGCGGGAATTCAGACGGATCTGCTGGCATTTGTGAAATATATTGCCGGCTGGCAGCTTCCTACCATTATGATGGTAACGGCAGTCGGAATGTTTCTTACAGAACTTACGGACACAGCGGTGGCCGTACTGGTGCAGGGGGCATGGTGGTTTGTTACGATATTTGCCAGTCAGGGCAGGATCGGCGGGGGAAACTATGGATGGAATCTGGTGCCCAGGCATAATACGGAATGGAACTGGCAGGGATTCCATGACGGGTTCCCACAGCTTCTGGCAAACCGGATTTTCTATGCCGCAGGAGCGTTGATTCTGGTAGTTCTGACCATATTGGTATATGAACAGAAAAGGAAAGGGAGGTTCCGGATTCATGGAAAGATACTGGGAAATCGAAAAAGTAAATCTGAAGTATAATATTCCGCTGCATATCCTGGTAAGTGTGCTGCTGCTTCTGGTTTCGCCGCTTCTCATGGGGGTGGCGAACCTAAAGGCCCAGGATACGGCGAAGGTGCTGGAGATGTATGTGGCGCTGATTGGGATTGTGCTGCTGCCCCCGGTATTCCTGCCGGAGCAGGACCGCAATATCCGGGATCTGGTGTATACGAAGTATGTGAATGGGGCGGTGGTTTATCTGGTGCGGATTCTGGGAAACGGACTGCTGCTGGTTCTGCTGCTGGGAGTCTACGTGGGGATGCTTGCCCATAACGGATGTGAGTTCCCGGTGGGGAAGTTTTTCTTAGGGACGCTGGCGGAGATGCTGTTCATGGGCGGACTGGGGCTGTTCTTTTATGGGCTGTGCGATCATCTGGTAATCGGGTATATGGCGCCGGTTGTGTATTATATTACGGCTGTGGGAAGCGCAGATAAATTTCTGAAGATGTTTTATCCGTTTTCCATGGTGAGGGACAGTTACGGAGAGAAAGTATGGCTGGCCGCAGGGGCTGCGGTGCTGATAGGGACGGGAGTCTGGTGCAGGTGCAGAGGCAGAAACTGTTAACGCAGAATATGCAGCAGGAAATAATTTTGGGAACAGGCGCTTTTTAAATTGCAATATTGATGATATACTGAAAGAAAAGCTGGTTTTCTACAACTCCTAAAATCAGATATGACAGGGAGGATTCAAAAATGGGGCGGCATAAGAAATTTAATACCACAGGTATCTGTATCCCTTCTATGCATTATATGGCAGATACAGATGCTATGATTAATCAGATTATTGAAGACTATATTGAGCAGGGAGAATATTTTACGATTAACCGGGCGCGCCAGTTTGGAAAGACAACGACTCTGGAACTGATTTACCAGAAGTTAAAAGAAAAATATATTGTGATTGACATCAGTTTTGAAGCGTCAGACGAATATTTCCAGTCATTAGGCACGCTGGCCAGGGGACTGGCTATGGATATTGCCGACCATCTGCATGTGGAGGGGAGCCCGGAAGAATTGTGTGAGATATGGGAATCACCGGTTTCGGAAGAATTTCCGCTGCGGGATCTGGGAAAGAGGATCACATTGTTCTGCCGTAAGAGTGACAAAGCAGTGATTCTGACGGTGGATGAGGTGGATAAGAATGCGGATAATCAGATTTTTCTGTCATTTCTGGGAATGCTGAGAGAGAAATATCTGAAACAAAAAAGTGGGAGAGATGATACTTTCAAGTCGGTTATCCTTGCAGGTGTGTATGACATCAAAAATCTGAAGCTGAGATTACATGGAGCAGAAGAGTCGAAATATAACAGTCCCTGGAATATCGCTGCTGACTTTCGGATTGATATGAGTCTGACGGAAGCGGGGATTATGGGGATGCTGCAGGATTATGAGCAGGACTGGCATACGGGGATGGATACCGGGGACATGAGCCGGCAGATTTATAGCTACACTTCCGGTTATCCGTTTCTTGTGTCCAGATTATGTAAGATTATAGACGAACAGGTGGCAGGAACCGAAGAATTTCCAGACAAATCTTCTGCTTGGACAAAAGAGGGGTTTCAGGCGGCTGTAAAGCGGATCGTGTATGAATCAAACACGCTGTTTGATGATGTGCGCAAGAAGCTGGATGAATACCCCAGGCTCTCGGAGATGATTTATAAACTGTTATTCAACGGGAAGAGTATTGCATATACGCCAGATCAGCTGGAGATTGATATGGGGATCCGGTTTGGGTTTATCAAATGTCAGAATGACCAGGTAGCAGTTGCAAACAGGATTTTCGAGATGAGATTCTATAATTATTATCTTGCGGAAGAGATGCTGGACAGTCATATATATTCTGCATCTATGCAGATCAAGAACCAGTTTATCCATGGAAATGTTCTTGACATGGAGTTGATATTGAGGAAATTCGTGGAGCATTTTACTGATATTTACGGAGATTATACGGATCAGTTTGTGGAGGAAAACGGCAGGCGTCTGTTTCTTCTATATTTGAAACCGATTATCAATGGCACGGGGAATTACTATATAGAGTCAAGAACCAGGAGTATGGGGCGTACCGATGTGATTGTGGATTATCTGGGGAAGCAGTATATTGTGGAAATGAAGATTTACCATGGAAATGAGTATCACCTGAGGGGGGAGAAGCAGTTGTCGGGGTATCTGGATGACTATCATCTGGAGAAAGGTTATATGATCAGTTTTAATTTTAATAAAAAGAAGCAGGTAGGAGTACGCAAGGTGATTCTGGGCGATAAGATACTGATTGAGGCAATTGTGTGATTGTAATTTTTTATAAAAGAGTATGCTTTAAGGTTAGACAAATAAGGCCGTGTATAGTATAATTGGGGAAGTGCATGGATGAGTATGGGCTTTGCAGGTATGTGTACCTGAGGGTACAGTGTGATGGTATGCCCTGTGCTCAGGTAAAATATAGTGAAAAACGGAGAATGAAAATGAAGAAAGTAACACTGGTTATCATGGCGGCCGGAATCGGAAGCAGGTTCGGCCAGGGAATCAAGCAGCTTGCACCTGTGGGCCCGGGCGGCGAGATTATTATGGATTATTCGATTTATGATGCGATGGAAGCCGGATTCAATAAAGTGGTATTCGTAATCCGGAAGAACCTGGAGAAAGACTTTAAGGAGATTATAGGGAACCGGATTGAAAAAGTGGTGGAAGTGGGCTACGCTTACCAGGAACTGGAGAATATCCCGGAACAGTTCCTTTACAAGTCAGAAGGCAGGACGAAGCCCTGGGGGACAGGCCAGGCGATTCTTTGCTGTAAAGACGTGGTTCACGAGCCGTTCCTGGTAATCAATGCGGACGACTATTATGGAAAGGAAGCATATAAGGCGGCTTACGATGAACTGGTGAAGCCGCATAGATGGACGGATATCAGCATGGTGGGATTCCGGCTTAAGAATACGCTGAGCCAGAACGGAACCGTGACCAGGGGCGTGTGCCAGGTAGACGACAGCCATATGCTGCGGGATATTGAAGAGACCTATGAGATCGGAGGCCGGGATGGATATGCGGTAGCTGTAAAGAATGGGGAAGAGATCCGGCTGGATCTGGATTCTCCGGTATCTATGAATATGTGGGGGCTGCAGCCGGAATTTTTTGGGGTACTGGAACGTGGATTTACAGATTTCCTTAGTAAAGTGAAGAAGGAAGAAGTGAAGGCAGAATATCTGCTGCCGGCGATCATCGGGGAACTTCTGAAAGAAGGGAAAGTACAGGTGAAGGTACTCAGTTCTCATGACCAGTGGTTCGGAGTGACTTATCAGGAGGATAAGGCGGCAGTTATAGAGGCGGTACAGGATTTAATCAGGAAAGGGGTCTATCCGGAGAGATTGTTTGGGGAAAGATGAAGAAGCTGATAGAACAGATTATGAAATTTGGAGTCGTGGGGTTCCTTTGCTTTGGAATTGATTACGGGCTGATGATATTTCTGACAGAAATCTGCGGAATCAGCTATCTGGTGTCTTCCGGGATTTCGTTTTCCGTGTCGGTGATGGTAAATTATATCCTGAGCCTTAAGTTTGTATTCGAGACGGATGAGAATAATAATAAGGTTGTGGAATTCTTTATTTTTATTATTCTCAGCGTAATCGGGCTTGGGATTAATCAGGTGCTGATGTGGATATGTGTTGATAAGATGCATGTGCATTATATGATATCCAAGATAGGGGTCACAGGTGTGGTGATGGTTTATAATTTTATTACGAGGAAACTGATCTTAGAAAAATCGAAATAGCTTCAGAAGTATCTGTTTACAGAGTATGGGATTTCATAAATGGAATCCCATATTTTTTAAATTTGCAGAGATAGTAAGTGTAAATAACTGAAATTTCAGCAATTCCGTTGTCTGTATCACCATTTTTTGCTATAGTAATGTAAAATGAAAAGCATGGGAGGCAGATATGGGCAGAATTAAGATTCCGGTGGGGTGTTCCAGTTTCCCGGATATCCGCCAAAACGGCTATTACTTTATTGATAAGAGCGGTCTGATCAAAGAACTGCTGAAAACAGAAGGAACACAGGTGACACTGATCACCCGTCCCCGCAGATTCGGGAAGACGCTTGTCATGAGCATGCTGTCTGCGTTTTTCGATATCAGAAGGGATAGCAGGGAATGGTTTGAAGGATTATCGGTAACGGAAGATCAAGAATTGTGTGAGAAGTGGAGAAATCAGTATCCGGTAGTGACCTTGTCATTCAAAAGTGTGGACGGACTGAATTTTTCTAATGCATATGCACAGATGGCCGCCGTGATATCCCGGGCATATCAGGAACACCTGTACTTAATGGACAGTGAGGCAGTGAATCCCTATGAGAAAGAAGTGTTTGACAGACTGGCGTCAAAAAAGGGAACCCAGGAAGAAGTGGAGAACAGTCTTCTGAGTCTGACGAAGATGCTGGCAGCGCATTATGGAAGGCAGGTGATTCTGCTGATCGATGAGTACGATGTGCCTCTCGCCAAGGCCAGTGAAAAAGGATATTATACAGAGATGCTGGCTGTAGTGAAGGGAGTCATGCAGGTGATTAAGGATAATGAATCACTGAAATTTGCAGTGCTGACGGGGTGCCTTCGGATTGCAAAGGAGAGTATCTTCACCGGGACGAATAATTTTGTGTCCGATACCATTTCGGACACCAGGCTGAATGAATATTTTGGGTTTACCCAGAGTGAGGTTGACAGGCTGCTTTGGGATACCGGCCTGGCCTCTCATGAGGCAGAGATAAAAAAATGGTATGATGGATATCATTTTGGGGATTTTGACGTATATTGCCCATGGGATGTTATGAATCATGTTAAGAATCTGCTCATAGATCCCACGACAAAGCCTGTCAGTTACTGGAAGAACTCCAGTGATAATGGAATAGTACGCTCTTTTATTGATTATTCTGGTGACACCATTACAAGGAGATTTGAAACACTGCTCTCGGGCGGCTGTGTTCTGCAGAAACTGACGGATGACCTGTCTTACGAGAAGCTTCATTCTTCCGAAGAAAATCTATGGAGTGTTTTATACTTTACAGGGTATCTGACCGGATCCAGGGAGTCTGGAATTGAGAAGGGGCTGCCAGAGGGATGCATGGCTCTGGTGATTCCCAACGAAGAGGTCAGGGAGATATTTGAAACCACGATTAAGAAATGGTTTGAAGAAAGTGCACAGAAGTGGGATCGAAATCTTTTGTTTGCTTCCGTCTGGAGCGGAGAGGAAGAAGAACTGACTTTACAGATGACCAGGCTGTTACGGAAGACAATCAGCTATTTTGATTACAAAGAAGATTTTTACCATGCATTCTTTGCGGGAATTTTTGCCGGAGCAGGGTATGTGGTTGAATCCAATAAAGAGCATGGAGAAGGGCGGAGTGATATTACGGTTCAGGATTATGCGGGAGACCGGGCGGCGGTTTTTGAGGTGAAATATTCAAAATCGGCGGAAGATTTAAGGAAGGATTGTGAAGAGGCTGTTTTTCAGATTGATGACCGGATGTATGCAGAGGAATTCCAGGATGATTATGCCAGGGTTGTATGTTATGGAGTTTCATTTTATAAGAAACGCTGCCTTGTGCGGCTGAAGAAATGAGTTTTATTGATAAGAGCGGTCATATGAACTATAAAAGCAATGGAGAAGTGATTTTTGATTATGGAAAATAAAATTGTCATACAAGATTTTGGACCAATAAAAGAGGCGCATATAAATTTAAATAAAAATTTTCAGATTTTTATAGGTGCTCAGGCTTCTGGTAAAAGTACAATTTGTAAGGTTGTATATTTTGTTCAAAAGATAAGAGATTATACCTTAAATTATCTGATGGATGCAGCACAGTTTACACAGAATCATAAAAATGAGTATTTCAATAATTATATGAAATATTTGACAAAGCAGTTTATGGGGTGCTTTGGGAAAACTAAACATATGCAAAAATTTAATGTTTCCTATATGTTTGCCGGAAAACATATTAATATTTTCTTAAACTGTGATGGCTATGTACGATTTTCTCTTGATGCTAAATTAAAAGAAGAAATTTTGGGGTTGATAAATGAAGCTTCTGAAATGTTTTTAAATAATTTCGATACAAAGGGGCTTTTGGATAATATAACTGCTGTGGGGATAATGAAACGCCATTTAAATGAACGGTTGTTTTTAGTATTTGAAAACAATGATGAAATTATTTACATTCCAGCCGGAAGAAGTTTGTTAGCAACCATGTCTGAGCAGTTACAAGATGTTTCTACTGATGAGATGGATTTGACTATGCAGGAATTTATTAAACTGATAAAAATAACAAAAAATAAATTTGGAACTAAAATTCCGGAAATGATTACAGATTATGTAAAAACGATTAAAGGTCAGATCAATAATGCAGCAGTAGACCAGGCGTATGAATTTATTAAGAAAATTCTGAAAGCAGACTATATAAGCGAGAACGATGGTGAAAAAATTTATTTTGATGAGTATCATTGGGTTAAACTGATGTATGGTTCGTCTGGTCAGCAGGAAGTATTGTGGATATTGATGCTTGCCTTTGTAACAATTTTGGAAAAGAACAAATCATTTATTATAATTGAAGAACCAGAAGCACACTTATTTCCGATTGCACAAAAGGATATTATGAGTCTCATTTCGTTAATGATAAATTCGACGAACAGTAAGGTTATTATAACAACACATAGTCCATATATACTTACTTCTACGAATATATTATTGTATTCGCAAAAAGTGGAAAATCAGTATACAAAGTTAAATAAGATTGTTATTCCCAAAAATTTAAGAGTGTCTTATGAAAACTTCGCTGCCTATAAAGTGGACAATTCTGAAAAGGTGTTGGAATCTTTGTTAGATGAGGAAAGTCATATGATCAATACAAATTATATTGATGAAGTATCGTCTATTACAAATAGTGAACTTGATGAGCTTATTACCATGGAGATAGATGAATGATTTGTAAAAAATTAGAAGAATGTATTAATGGAGAACTGCAAAATAATTCTTTAGAGAAATGTGATAATAAAAATAGGATGAACTGTATTGAGTCATCGGACAGACGCTCAGCAGTAAAGTGTGAAGAGAATAAAAAGAGATATGTGCTTGAAAATACGAAGAAAAACCATGTGATTTTATATAAAATGGATGGTGGGATAATAGCGGAAGATAAGTCTGTCCCATTAAATACGAGTAAATGCGATTATTTGTTTGTCATTGGTGAGGCAACTCCAACTGTTGTTTTAACAGAACTCAAAGGTGTTAATGTGCCCAAAGCGTTGATTCAGCTTAAGGGAACTTTATTATTGTATAAAAATGTTTTCCGTAAATTTGGACATGTATATGCAAGAGCAATAGTGACATCTTCAACACCAAATTTAAAGGCGAGTCCGGAATATGTTAATTTGGAACGGATGATTCGCAAAGATTATAAAGGAAATATAAAAATTGTTGAGAAACAATTTAATGAAAAGGATATAGAACTATAGGCCATTACATATAAAATACCCAAGCAGATGATCATGAGAAGTTGATGTCAATTTTAGAGAATGATGTCACGCATGCAGTCGAGTTAAAGAAGATTTGTACATCCATATATCAGATGAGCATTTAATTCCTGAAATTCAAGCATCGATAAATGCTTATATAGAAAAAAGCAAAACAACCATTGCTTATGAATTCATACAATAAATATCTAATATTTGGAGGGCACAATGGCACAATCAAATATTATCATGTACACTACAGAAGATGGAGTCACAAAAATAGAAGTAACATTTGATCATGATACGGTTTGGCTCTCCATAGATCAAATGGCTGAATTATTTCAACGGGATAAAAGCG
>CAJULU010000043.1 GCA_910587575.1 uncultured Dorea sp. | reverse complement strand
ATATCCCATAACAATCAATCTTCCGATACCCTTCTGTACGCAGTTCTTCCATATACCTTTTATCATAAATCTGCTGTAATGCCTTTTCCGCATCCTTTTCCAAATCATCTATCGAATCCGAAACCTTCACTTCCACAATAAACGACCTCCCCCGCAGCGACGGGCTTTTCACCATAATATCAGAACGCCCATTCCCAGTTTCACGGTTAGACTTCACCAGATAATTCTCACTCTGGCTCAATATTCCTGTTAAAAAGCCATGGTAAAAGTTTTCCGCACTGTCGTAAAAACTAATGGTCCGGAAAAGCTGACCATTTAATATATCCGTCATCCTCTGGGCATTTCCATCCTCCATTGCACAATACAAATCATGAAAATCCTCTTTCTTTATAGCGGCTTTCATCCAGTTCAGAATCGTATTCTGATAAATTGTCTTTACTTCTATATTGGGAATCCTTACCCGCAAAAAAATAGACGATTCCTTAAAATATTCACTCTCTTTCGTCAGATATCCCGTAAAATAAAGAAAATTCCACAGATTCTCCCCATTACTGTGCATATCCCCATAGGTAACTTCTTCATGAACCTGAACATCTAAAGCGCCGCCAGCCAAAAGTGTTTCAATCTGTCCTTTCGTTTCCCTGTCTGCTCTGACAATCAAATCCTTTATAATGTCATTGGAACTGGTATTAATCCAATATGGATGGGGAAATGCATTGACATCCGCATATAAATCATACAAAAACTTAATCACGCTCCACGGATTATAAACTTCCGTGTCTCCAAACAAATACCCGTCATACCATTCTTTCATTGTCGGGAAACGGCTTTCTACTTCATAATAAGACATCATCCGAAGAACTTCCTGCTCCGTAAAACCAAAATGCTCACTATATTTTTTATCAAGCACCGATATAATATTGAGATGATTCAGCCCGGTAAATATGCTCTCCTTTGAAATCCTTAGACATCCTGTAATGACAGCAAACTGCAGATAGTCATTCGTCTTTAACGCAGATTCAAATAACGACCAGATGAAATCAACCATCTCCTCATAAAACCCTCGAAAATAAGCATTCTCCAGCGGCACGTCATATTCGTCTATCAAGATAACCGTCTTTTTCTCCGTCGCCTGATAAAGACATTTACTCAAGAACTCCAACGCCCCGGAATAATCATCATATTCCCCCTTCCGGCCGGCAATCTTCTGGAACAGTTTCTTATCTTCTTCATTTATTTTTCCGTTCTCCAATATATACTGATGTCTTTGGAATTCGTCTGCGATTGCTTTCCTAAGCTTACTATATGCGGATTCAAAAGTTGGCTGTTTCGCTGATTTGAGCGTCAGATTAATAACCGGATAATTCCCCATATGTTCCGTATATATCTCGCCTTGTTCCATAATCTTTAAGCCCTGGAAAAGAGATCTGTGCTCTTCATTTTTCTTCATATCTCCCGTATCCTCATAAAAGTATCTAAGCATACTAAGATTTAGCGTCTTTCCAAAACGCCTTGGACGGATAAATAAGTTCACTTTCCCTTTCATATCCAATAATTCTTTTATAAACAAGGATTTATCTATATAGTAATAACCAGATTCCATGATATCCTTAAAGTTTTCTACCCCAATCGGTAACGCTTTTTTCATTGCTTTGCCTCCTTCCGATACTGTTTTCCATATTGCCAGTTTAACTCCCGCAGGATCAATAATCTGAACCT
Source organism: uncultured Dorea sp. (assembly GCA_910587575.1). Taxonomy (GTDB): domain Bacteria; phylum Bacillota; class Clostridia; order Lachnospirales; family Lachnospiraceae; genus Sporofaciens. Next base: position 38,262 of record CAJULU010000043.1, on the reverse strand, counting down.
CTTCCTAATCAGCAAGAAAGATTGTCAGCCTCATCTTACTACCTTCCCGGATCTATACCTCATTTTCCAGATTACCCATAGCATTTAGAAGACTTTATTTCTGCCCATCCCTACCCGGACCTCACAATCCTTCCGGTAGAACGATATCCCATAACAATCAATCTTCCGATACCCTTCTGTACGCAGTTCTTCCATATACCTTTTATCATAAATCTGCTGTAATGCCTTTTCCGCATCCTTTTCCAAATCATCTATCGAATCCGAAACCTTCACTTCCACAATAAACGACCTCCCCCGCAGCGACGGGCTTTTCACCATAATATCAGAACGCCCATTCCCAGTTTCACGGTTAGACTTCACCAGATAATTCTCACTCTGGCTCAATATTCCTGTTAAAAAGCCATGGTAAAAGTTTTCCGCACTGTCGTAAAAACTAATGGTCCGGAAAAGCTGACCATTTAATATATCCGTCATCCTCTGGGCATTTCCATCCTCCATTGCACAATACAAATCATGAAAATCCTCTTTCTTTATAGCGGCTTTCATCCAGTTCAGAATCGTATTCTGATAAATTGTCTTTACTTCTATATTGGGAATCCTTACCCGCAAAAAAATAGACGATTCCTTAAAATATTCACTCTCTTTCGTCAGATATCCCGTAAAATAAAGAAAATTCCACAGATTCTCCCCATTACTGTGCATATCCCCATAGGTAACTTCTTCATGAACCTGAACATCTAAAGCGCCGCCAGCCAAAAGTGTTTCAATCTGTCCTTTCGTTTCCCTGTCTGCTCTGACAATCAAATCCTTTATAATGTCATTGGAACTGGTATTAATCCAATATGGATGGGGAAATGCATTGACATCCGCATATAAATCATACAAAAACTTAATCACGCTCCACGGATTATAAACTTCCGTGTCTCCAAACAAATACCCGTCATACCATTCTTTCATTGTCGGGAAACGGCTTTCTACTTCATAATAAGACATCATCCGAAGAACTTCCTGCTCCGTAAAACCAAAATGCTCACTATATTTTTTATCAAGCACCGATATAATATTGAGATGATTCAGCCCGGTAAATATGCTCTCCTTTGAAATCCTTAGACATCCTGTAATGACAGCAAACTGCAGATAGTCATTCGTCTTTAACGCAGATTCAAATAACGACCAGATGAAATCAACCATCTCCTCATAAAACCCTCGAAAATAAGCATTCTCCAGCGGCACGTCATATTCGTCTATCAAGATAACCGTCTTTTTCTCCGTCGCCTGATAAAGACATTTACTCAAGAACTCCAACGCCCCGGAATAATCATCATATTCCCCCTTCCGGCCGGCAATCTTCTGGAACAGTTTCTTATCTTCTTCATTTATTTTTCCGTTCTCCAATATATACTGATGTCTTTGGAATTCGTCTGCGATTGCTTTCCTAAGCTTACTATATGCGGATTCAAAAGTTGGCTGTTTCGCTGATTTGAGCGTCAGATTAATAACCGGATAATTCCCCATATGTTCCGTATATATCTCGCCTTGTTCCATAATCTTTAAGCCCTGGAAAAGCAATTTATTCTCCTCATTTTTCTTCGTCTCCCCCGTATCTTCAAAAAAGTACCGGAGCATACTCAGGTTCAATGTCTTACCAAATCTCCTTGGACGAATAAATAGATTTACTTCTCCTTTTAAATCCAGCAGTTCCTTGATAAACATAGTCTTATCTATATAGCAATAACCGTCTTTTATTAGCTTTTCAAAATTATCAACACCTATCGGTAATGGTTTCTTCATCATCATCCCTCCGTTATAATGCCGTTTTCCACATTATACCCTATCTCCGGCTGTTTCACAATCAGTTCCCTATAACAGTTTTCGAATTACCGTATTTCCGAGGAAGGATAAATACCTCTCAAAATGATAATTACGTTCCATGCAGGGCGTCGATACAAGTCTTGCATTTAAACATATTTTATAGTATAATAACCATCACTTGACAACCTGTTGATTAAAAATATATCTGTCACGAAATGTATGACATATTTTTGCTACAGTAAAACACCATATAGAAACGAGGGTTATATGAGAAAAAAATGTTTAACTTTCCTGTTATGTATTGCTTTCATACCTGTTTTAGCAGGCTGTGCAGACTCTGACAAAGCTTCAGAGCCAAAACGCATCACGATTACTTCCGCAGAGGATGCATTAAAAGAATTAGAAGATGGAAATGAGGAATTTCTTTCTGGTAATACTGCAGAACTTCGCACTGATCTGGCGGAAAACGGGCAGACTCCCTATGCAGTTGTGATTACCTGCTCCGACTCCCGTGTCGCTCCAGAAGTTTTGTTTCATACGACTATGGGCGAACTTTTTACGATTCGTACCGCTGGAAATGTAGTGGATAAGTATGAAATTGGCAGTGTGGAATATGGCGTAGAGCATTTAGGCGCCCCGCTGGTTGTGGTTATGGGACATTCAGATTGCGGCGCTGTCAGTGCCGCAATCGGCGGTGAAGCAGAGGGTTCTATACAGAATATTATAGATGAGATTGCCCCATCTGTCGCAGAGGCTAAAAAGACAGAAACAGATGAAAGTGCTATAGCTGCAATGACAGAGGATCTGAATATCCAGAATACAATCCAGAAGCTGCGTACAAGTACCATTCTCAGTCATTTGGAATCGGAAGGCGATGTAAAAATTATTGGCGCCAAGTATGACATTAAGGATGGCAGTGTTAAAATTATGGAATGATATTTACGGGAATACTACAGTAATAACGGATCATGTACAGAGACGGCAGCAGGACTCAGACTCCACATCCTGCTGCCGCCTTAATTGCTGCTTTAAACAATCACCCATCTATCATCAGCATTTCTCCGCAATATCGTAAATCAGCCATTCCGTATCCTCCCATCCGATACAGGGATCTGTAATAGACTGCCCATACGTCAGATTCTCTGAAATGTCCTGCCTGCCCTCTACCAGATAGCTTTCAATCATAACCCCTTTCACCAGCTTCTTAATTTCCGGATGATAGTTCCTGCTATGCATAACCTCACTGACAATCCGTATCTGCTCCTTGAACTGCTTGCTGGAATTGGAATGATTCACATCCACAACCACCGCTGGATTTTTCAGTTCCCACTTTCCATACATTTCCGCAAGGCGAGAAAGATCCTCATAGTGATAATTGGGAATATTCTTCCCATACTTATCCACCCCGCCCCTCAGAATCGTATGCGCCAGTTCATTCCCACCGGTCTCCACGTCATATCCCCGGTAAATAAACCGGTGCGGATGCTGTGCCGCAGTGACAGAATTAAGCATCACCGACAGATCGCCGCTGGTAGGGTTCTTCATTCCCACAGGAATATCCATACCGCTTGCCGTCAGACGGTGCTGCTGGTTCTCTACAGATCTTGCCCCCACCGCCTCATAGGATAACACGTCATCCAGATAGCTGCGGTTCTCCGGGTAGAGCATCTCATCCGCCGCAGACAGCCCGGTCTCCTCCATCACCCGGATGTGCATCCTGCGGATTGCGATTATCCCTGCCAGAAGGTCTGGCTCCTTCTCCGGGTCAGGCTGATGCAGCATTCCCTTGTACCCTTCGCCGGTGGTTCTCGGTTTGTTAGTATAAACCCGCGGAATCACCATCAGACGGTCAGACACCTGGTCTGCCACTGATTTCAGACGTCTCACATACTCACAGACAGATTCTTCATTATCCGCAGAGCAGGGACCCACAAGAACGACGAATTTATCCGACCTTCCGGTAAATATATCCCGGATTTCTTCATCTCTTTTACGCTTGCTCTCCTTAATCTTCTCCGAAAGCGGATACTGCGCCTTTAACTCCTCCGGCGCCGGCAGTTTATGGTTCATCTTCATAGACATAGCATTTCCTCCTCATTTACATCTGTATCATATCTGTATCATTCCATACTCACTACATTCTGGCTGATCAGATAATCTAAGAATCCTTCACAACCTTCCACAATATCATCATAGGTCCTGTCAAAATTCCCCGTATACCAGGGATCCGCAATATCTCTCGGCTGCCCGGTATAATCAAGAAGCCGGGATACCTTGCGCTTAGGATCCGAACCGATAATCCGGTGAATCCCCCGGATGTTCCGGTACTCCATCCCAAGAATATAGTCATATGCCTGGTAGTCTCTCCTCTTAAGCTGGACGGCATATTTCCCTTTCGTGCTGATGCCGTATTCTTTTAATTTGTCTGTTGTCCCGTGATGGACAGGGTTGCCAAGTTCCTCACTGCTGGTTGCGGCAGAGGCGATATGGAACTGGTCTGCCAGACCACGTTCCTTTACCATATCCCGAAACACAAATTCTGCCATGGGAGAGCGGCAGATATTACCCAGACACACAAAAAGTACATTAATCATGATTCTATCCCTCCTACGGTTTTCACTTTCTCTGTAAACATTTTTCCAAGCGTCACGACAGCCACAGCTGCAAGAATGACCTCCGTCACAAGCTGGGCATATGCCATCCCATAGAGAGGAATCATCCTGTTCAGCAGATAGATTGCCGGAATCTCCATAATAATCTTCCTGAGAATGGCAAAAAAGAACGCCTTCTTTCCCATCCCCACAGCCTGGAACACTCCGATTGCCAGGAAATCCATATTAAAAAACGGCAGCGCCAGGCATAATCCCCGGAGAAAACTCGTACCATATACAATAATCTCTTCATTTTGGATAAACAGCCCCATAAAGAACCTGGCTCCAATAAAAAAGCACGCTGCCACCGCAGCCAGGGCTCCAACAGTAAGCTTCGCAGAGAATACCACGGTCTGCTTCATCCTCCTGCGGTCGCCGGAAGCATAATTATAACTGACCAGAGGCATAATCCCCTGGGAAAATCCAAAGGCAATGTTCATGGGAACCATGTCAATCTTCTGTGCGATTCCCATTGCCGCTACTGCCGAAGAGCCAAAGGAGGCGGTAAAATTATTCAGCACTGTCATCCCCACCACATTCAGGAGATTCTGGATCGAAGCCGGAATGCCAACCCCGCAGATTTCCCTCACAATCTCCTTCGTCATCCGGAACATCCTGGGGTCCACACACACATAAGTCCGCCCACGTTTCAGAAGCAGCAGACCGAAGAAATACAGGCATGCGGCACAATTGGACAGAAACGTGGCAAATCCGGCTCCTGCCGCTCCCATGTCAAGTCCCTGTGGCAGAATGAAGATCGGATCCAGCACAATATTCAGAATACATCCGCTCATCGTACCGATACTTGCGTGCATGGTACTTCCCTCGGAACGCACCATATACGCCATGACCACATTCAGTATGGCCGGCACGGCTCCGCAGGCAACCGTCCATTTCATATACTCTGCCGTTGCCGCCAGCGTATCCGTATCCGTTCCCAGCAGTGCCAGAAGAGGATTCCTTGCGGCCAGATAAATCATGGAAAACAGGCAGCTGAATAAAACCGTACACCAGAATCCAAAGGAGGACGCCCTGCGGACGGTATCATATTCTTTCCGCCCAAGGGCACGGCTCATCATGCTGGACGTACCGATACCGAACAGATTATTCACTGCATTGAAAGCCAGCAGTACCGGCGCCGAAAGTGTCACAGCGGCATTTTCTACCGGATCGTTCAGCATTCCTACAAAATACGTGTCCGCCAGATTGTAAATGACCATTACCAGAGAACTGATAATCGTTGGAACCGCCATAGAGGCAACTGCCTTCGGAACCGGTGCGCTTTCAAACAGATATAATTTTTTATCTTCAATCATTCCTATTCTTCTTTCCTCTTGCACAGAATTTCGCTATTCCATATTATACTACAAGGATGCAAATCTTGAAAGCAATACCATGGATATCTTTGTAATAACTTCGTGAACATTCTGTGATTTCTATTGAGTATTTGGATGAAACGTATTAGAATAATAAACATTTTAAGGAGGGTTTCATATGAGTATAGATAAAACAAAAGACTTTTTCGATGATGATTTTGAGGTAATCTATCAGGAAGATGATTCGGAACTGCCGTTCCATTCCACAGCAGATGACGAATATGATGATGATTACAGAGACGTACTGTCCACATTGTCAGAACTGGATGAAGACTCGGGCGATACTTTAAAGAAACGCAGAGGAAAACGGCGGAAAGCCCCCAACATCATCTCCCCCGCCGTAAAGACGGTCAGAACCGGCGGCAAAGCTGCCTTTAAACTGATCAATATCCTGCTGCGCACAGCAACACTGATTCTGACCGCCGCAATTTTCTATCTGCTTGCCGTCAGTTTCTGGAGAAACCATGGCGCCTACGGCGATCTGTTCCGCGCTTTCACAGAAGAGAACTACGTCCTTGCCGCATATGGCGCCGTGGCCCTCTTCCTGCTTTTGACCGAATTCCTTACATTCCTTATGGTATTAACCGGAAGCAAAAAAGGCGGCCAGAAAGACCAGCGTCTGGATACCGGCCGCAGTCTGTTCTCCTTTGTGTTTATCTATGCAGGCTCTTACCTGTCTTACCTGCTGAATACACGGATTCCGGCTTCCCCTGCGCCCCTGCAGGGCATACAGGGAGCGTTAAGTGTTTATGGCTCCTTACATACCGCTTTACTGCCTCTGTGCATTGCAGGTATCATCAGTTGTCTGATACGGAAGTTTCTGATACGGTAAAACATCCATGAATTCAGTTCCTGACTCAGGAACTCCCTCTGTCTCAGATGATTCGCAAAATAACCGAAGTTCCGAATCTATGAAGCAGCAAACACCTTTGCAACCGCCAGATCTTCCGGTGTCGTAATCTTCATATTCTGGTAAGAGCCTTCAAACATCTTAACCGGCACCTTCATCATCCGTTCGACCGCCATGGCATCATCCGTCACATCCCCGTGTTCTTCCTCCATCAGCCTTGCATACGCCTCAACAATCAGCTCTTTTTCAAAAATCTGAGGCGTCTGTATGGTCCATACATATTTCCGCCGGGGTGTATTGACCGCAAACGCTTCTTCGTCCACCAGCTTCACTGTATCCTTGCTGGGCATTCCCGCAACACAGGCACGATAGCGGCGCACCGTCTCATAACCCCGCCTTAAGATTGCTTCATCCACAAACGGACGTGCCCCGTCATGGATAAAAACATAACCGATTTCCTGATCTTGTTCCACTGCCTTAAGTCCCTGCCAGACCGAATCGTAACGTTCTTTTCCCCCTTCAACCACTGCCGTTACCTTGGAGAAACCATATTTCCCCACAATCTCCTTTTTGGCATAAGATACCTGGCCTTCTCCCACCACAAGTACCATGGTTCCGATAATCTCCGATTCCTGGAACGTTTTCAGCGCATAATAAATTAAAGGCTTTCCCTCTAATTCCATATACTGCTTCTGAACGGAAGTTCCCATGCGTTTTCCCTGTCCTGCCGCAAGAACGACCGCTGTACACTGCTTCTTACCTTCCATTGCCTATCTCTCCCCCAGTTTCAGATTAGGAATGGCATTCAGATCCCAGCCGTGTCTCGTGCCATTCCGATACTCATAGTAAGCAGCAACTCCGATCATGGCCGCATTATCCGTGCAGTAGACCGGAGACGGGTAGTAGAATTTTACCCCCCGTGCCTCACAGGCTTCTTTCATCGCCAGCCGCAGCGCACTGTTAGACGCAACGCCTCCTGCAATTGCAAACTGCTCCACATGGTACTCTTCTACTGCATGCATGGCTTTTTCCACCAGGACGTCCGTTACCGCCTTCTGAAATGAGGCCGCCACATCTGCCTGGCTGTATGTTTCCCCCTTCATCCGGCATCCGTTGATATAATTCAGCACTGCCGATTTCAGACCGCTGAAACTAAAATCATAAGGTGCCTCGGCCACATGGGCTCTGGGAAATGCAACTGCCTCAGGATTCCCTTCCTTTGACACCTGATCAATCTTCGGCCCTCCCGGATATCCCAGGCCAATGGCTCTTGCCACCTTGTCAAATGCTTCTCCTGCGGCATCATCCCTGGTACGCCCGATGATATCGAACTTTCCGTAATCCTTTACCCGCACCAGATGGGTATGTCCGCCGGAAACCACCAGGGAAAAAAACGGCGGATGAAGATCCGGATGTTCAATAAAATTTGCCGCAATATGCCCTTCAATATGGTGGACTCCGATCAAAGGTTTCTTTGCAGCATACGCAATCGCCTTTGCCTCCGCAACCCCCACCAGAAGCGCACCCACAAGTCCTGGTCCGTAGGTAACGCCCACTGCATCAATCTCATCCAGGGAAACTTCCGCTTCCCCAAGCGCCGCCTCAATCACCTGGTTTATCTTTTCAATATGTTTCCGTGACGCAATCTCGGGAACCACGCCCCCATAAAGTGTGTGAAGCGCAATCTGGGAAGAAATCACGTTCGATCTCACCTCTCGTCCGTTCTTTACCACCGCTGCCGCCGTCTCATCACAGGAACTCTCGATTGCCAGGATCAAGATATCTTTTTTCTCGCACATATTTTCCGCCCTCTCTTCTAAGGAACTGTCACAGGTTATTTACATACAATTCCTAAGACACACAATCATTCATCTGAGAATACAAGTTCCACCGAACGCCTGTCCTTTGCAGCGACTGACCGTGGAAAGATCTCTCTTACTTCATCCATGTATTCCTCCGGTTTCGTAAGCGACGGGCTGTAATGGGTCAGCCACATTTCGCCCACATCCGCTTCCCTGGCAAGCTCGGCTGCCTCATAAAACGTCATATGCTTGTACTCCCTGGCCTTCTTAAGCTTATCCTTCTCCCCGTACATCCCTTCACATACAAACAGATCCGAACCGGCCGCATTTTTCTTAATGGAATCTGTGGGCCTTGTATCCGTACAGTAGGCAATCTTAAGGCCTTTGCGCGCAGGCCCAAGCACCATGTCCGGCGTATACAGATTCCCGTCAGCCTCCACATTCCCGCCTTTCTGCAGAATCCCCCAGTACCTCTGCGGAATCCCGGCCGCATTGGCACGTTCCACGTCAAACCTTCCGGCACGGTCAATCTCCAGTGTATAACCATAGCAGAGAACATTATGGTTCACACGAAATGCTTTAAGCCGGTAGCCATTCATCTCGAATGTCTGCTCCGGCTCAGTAATCTCCATATATCTGATGGGAAACGGAAGTTCCGGCGCAATCACTCTGAGCGCCTTCACCACACGTTCCAGTCCCTTCGGCCCCACAAGTGTCAGCGGCTCTGTGCGTTCCGCATTCCCCATGGTAAGCAGAAGCCCCGGAAGTCCGCTGATGTGATCCCCGTGATAATGAGTGAAACAGATCACATCAATGGGTTTGAAACTCCATCCCTTTTCCTTAATCGCAATCTGCGTTCCTTCCCCGCAGTCAATCAGCACACTGCTGCCGTTATACCGTATCATCAGCGCAGTGAGCCATCGGTACGGTAGGGGCATCATTCCTCCTGTCCCTAATAAACATACATCTAACATATCTTACCTCTGTTCACAAATTTCATTTTCAGAGGATCACCTGCAACTGCATCTCTATATCTTAACCTGGAAACTCTCTACCAGTTCATCGTAGCAGTCCTCGCAAAGATCAAACCGGTCTACCTGGTTATCCTTTCTGGAGTGATATCCCCAGCGCTTCTCTACTTCCAGAACATCCTCCTGGGGAACCCCTCTTTGTACCAGGATCTCCTTACCGCATTTATTACAAATGATCTTCTCAACACTCTTCGTTCTCTCTAACTCTGTTCTATACTGGCGCATACAATTCCTCCTGTCGGTATCCCATGATCTCTTGTTACGCCTACATTATATCGTCTTCCCCTCCTGCTTTCCAGTGGAAACTGCTGTCATGGATGCCATGCGGCTTCCAGAAAACCAAAAATCTCACAGCCATTTACTCATCAGAACGGCGTCCTCCCGTGGACTTTCATAATAATCTTTTCGAATTCCGTCTTCCGTAAATCCCCATTTCTGATAGAAAGCAGCCGCCGCCTCATTGCTCCTTCTGACTTCCAGCAGCAGCCGTCTGATTCCTTTCTCCCTGCAGATCTCCTCCAGCCGTTCACACAGCCGGCCGGCAGCCCCTTGACGGCGGCAGGAAGGATCCGTTGCAATCCTTGCAATCTCACCCTCATCCAATACATAATAAAAAATCACATACCCGGCAAGAATTCCATCCTTCCAGATACCAAGCGCCATCGCATTGTCCTGGCACAGCGTCTCCATGATTCCCCTGCTGGTCCATGGATCCGGAAAAACACGCTTCTCCAGGGCCGCAAGCTCCGCCGTTTCCTTCTCCTGATCACTTAAGATCCTTCGTATCTTCCACACAGGCTCACTATAACGCCTCAATATCCCGGATCAGTCCGTCAACAGCCTCTTCCTTCGTAGCCCAGCTTGTACAGAACCGGACTGCACTGTGGCCGTCATCCACTGCTTCCCAGAAAGCAAAGGAATATTTCTCTTTTAATTTCTCTATGTGGTCATCGGGCAGGATGGGAAACTGCTGGTTTGTGCAGGAATCATACCGCAGTTCATACCCCTTCTTCACAAACGCACGCCTAAGCCGCATGGCAAGTTCATCCGCCCGTTTTGAAATCTCAAAATAAAGCCCTTCCGTAAAAAGCGTATCAAACTGAATTCCCAGAAGCCTTCCCTTTGCAAGCATTCCTCCATGCTGCTTGATGAAATACCGGAAATCCTTGCGAAGCAGCGGATTCCCAATCACCACCGCCTCGCCGAACAATGCGCCCACTTTCGTACCTCCGATATAGAATGCATCCGTCAGTTCTGCAATATCCCGAAGCGTCATCGTACCGGCTTCCGACATCAGGCCGTATCCCAGCCTTGCTCCGTCCAGAAACAGCGGCAGGGACAGTTCTTCGCACACATCATGCAGCGCCTGCAGTTCTTCCTTACTATAAAGCGTCCCGTTCTCCGTGGGCTGTGAAATATAAACCATCCCCGGCTGTACCATATGTTCATGATCCTTATCATTCCAATGTGCCTCATAAGCCTTACGCACCTGGTCTGCCCGGATCTTTCCATCCTCGCTGGGAAGCGCAAGGACCTTATGTCCGGTGGCCTCAACCGCACCCGTCTCGTGGACATTAATATGTCCGGTAGAAGCAGCCAGGACACCCTGATGGGGCCTTAACGCAGCGCTGATCACCGTAAAATTCGTCTGTGTACCGCCCACAAGGAAATGCACCTCAACATCTGCACCGCCGCATAACTCTTTGATCTTCTCCCTGGCCGCCGCACAGTACGGATCCTCTCCATACCCTGCCGTCTGCTCAAAATTCGTCTCTTCCAGCCTCTTTAAAATGAAGGGGTGAGCCCCTTCCAGATAATCACATTCAAATCTGATCATGTTCCATCCTCTCCTTCCTCTCACGTTCTGCCTGGGACACACGAAGATAATCCGGCTGGTGTCCGGCCGCCGTCTCGATCTTCCCGGCCCGGTAATACCGGATTGCAAGCGCACCGACTGCTGCCGCCCTCTGCCGGTTCATGTGGGCAGGCGCAAAGGAAATCCTACGGTCTGCCATGATCCGCTCCGCAAGGACTTCGCAAAATACCGGAACCCCGTCCCCTAAAAATACGACTTCCCGGCCATAGGAACAGAGCTTCTCTCCCAGTTCTTCTATACTGACCGCCATCTGGTCCTGCAGTATCACAAGGTCATTTCCTTCAAATTCAAAAATCCCTGTATAGACCTGGCCCCGCCTGGCGTCCATGATAGGGCATACAATCTTGTCCGTACCGCACAGATTATAGGCAAGCCCGTGAAGCGTCGGCACATGGATCAACGGCTTCTTCAGCGCAAGCCCCAGCCCCTTTGCCGTAGCCGAGCCGATCCGCAGGCCCGTAAAGGATCCCGGCCCTGCTGCCACCGCTATGGCGTCAATACTGTCCAGGTCCAGCTCGATCATCTTCGCCACATCATCCAGCATGGGAAGCAGCGTCTGGGAATGGGTCTTCTTATAATTCACCGTATACTCCGCAACCGTCACTTCTTCAATGGGCCCGGTCTCCACCACGGCCACGCTGGCAACCAGCCCGGAACTGTCCATCGCTAATATTCGCATATGCTAATCCTCCGATAATCGAATCCGTTTTCCAGGTTCTTCTCTATCTTAATCTCGGTAAAATGTTCCGGCAGAATCTCACGGATCAGATCCGCCCACTCTATCAGGCTCACGCCCCCGCCGTAAATATAATCCTCATAACCGATCTCATCCATCTCTTCTGCATCCCCGATCCGGTACACGTCAAAATGATAGAAGGGCAGCCGCCCTTCTTCGTAGATCTGTACAATGGTAAACGTAGGGCTGCTGACTGGCTCCGTAACCCCAAGCCCCGCTGCCAGGCCCTTGGTAAACACCGTCTTTCCGACTCCCAGATCTCCGATCAGCGTATATACCTGGCCGGCTGTGGCCCTCTCTCCCATCTCAACACCAAGCTCATATGTCTCCCGTTCTGTATTCGTTTCTATTACCATGGAAAATCTCCTCCGCCACGTCATTATAACACATCTTTTCTTCTTTCGCCACTCATGATATACTAAATTTGGCATTCTGAATCCAAAGGAGGAAAACTACATGAAATTCACATTTTACCACAACAACATCAATGTACTGAATCTGGAAAAATCAGTGGAATTCTACCAGAAAGCGCTGGGGCTTTCTGTCACAAAAGAGTTCGAAGCCGAAGACGGCAGTTTCAGACTGGTGTTCCTTGGCGACGGGACGACCCCTCACCTTCTGGAACTCACCTGGCTTCGCGACATGGACCGGCCCTATGAACTGGGTGACAACGAATTCCATCTCGCATTCCACACCGATGACATGACGGCCTCGCTGGCGCTTCACAAAGAAATGGACTGCGTATGCTTCGAGAACATGGACATGGGTGTATATTTTATCAATGACCCGGATGGATACTGGATTGAAATCTGCCCGGCTGAATAATCCGGCCATGCACGATATCATGCACACTGACGGCAAGACACTGCCTCGGCCCGGTCTGCTGATTCCGGCAATATACAACTTCGGAACAGCCCGGCAGAACCGCCATACGGCGTAAAACCAGAACTAAAAAATTCAGGCTTCATCAAAAAAGCATCCAGGTACAGGGTGTGCAGGGCGAAGAGTTCGCCCTGCACACCCTGTACCAATTGACCTCTATACCCAAGGGCACACCGTGATGCATGCCCTCCGGGCGGGTGGACTCCGTCCAATAAGGTTTCATTTTTTATAAGCGGTTCTTAAGAATCGGGCTGATTTTCTTATAAATCAGCAGCACAATCACAGAAACCAGAAATCCTTTCAGCAGATTAAACGGCGCTACCGCAAACACGGCAAAGGTCGCCAGATTCGTAATGCGGCCGTTCACTGCCGATCCCATTCCAATCAGTGCATCCATCGGCATTCCGAACGCTTTGGCATAGGTCGGCAGTAACACAAACGCATTGAGAAAGCATCCCACAACCGTCATAAAGACAGTTCCAATGACCATCCCCAGCACCGCCCCGGACTTGGTGCGCTTCTTCTTATAAATAACCGCCGCAGGAACCACCATGGAGCAGCCGATCAGAAAATTCGCAAATTCCCCTACTCCCGCCGTATCCGTTCCATTAATAGCAAAATTCAGCAGTATTTTCAGAAATTCAATCACGGCTCCGGCAAGTGGCCCCATAGTAAAGCAGCCCACCATAACCGGCACTTCACTGAAATCAATCTCATAAAACGCCGGTGCAAAGGGCAGCGGAATCTCAAACAGCATCAATACAACCGATATGGCAGCAAGCATCCCCATCTGCGCCATCTGCCTTACATTAATTCTTGATCTCGTCTTTGCAGACGTCATTGCATCCGTACTCATAATCCCTCTCCTTTTCATTGAAAATATCGTCTTCCTATGCTCCTGTCCCGGACTTTCGGAAAGACTTTTTGCGTTTTCAGAATATAAAAATCCCCGATACACAGATACCGGGGAAAGAACTTCAGCCATAACAGCTTCCATATCCTTGCAAAATCCTTCTCTCATCCAGACTATCACTGTCGGTTCCGGAATCTCACCAGATCAGCCGGCACAAAAACTTCTCTGCACCGGGTCGCGGACTATACCGCCGGTTGGGAATCACACCCTGCCCCGAAGAACTCATTTATTTTTCAAAAATATTATATCCCATCGTGCAGATATCCGCAAGAGAATCCAGCAATTTCCCAAAAAGATCTTTCCGGCGTTTCTTTCTCCACTTGATTTTCAGTATAAAAGCGGATATACTTAAGACTCAGAAATCGTGAAACAGGAAAGGAACCCGAACCATGTGGACAGCAGATAACTGGAAAGATTATGAAATCATAGATTGCAGCAAAGGCGAAAAGCTGGAACGTTGGGGCCAGTATCTCCTGATCCGCCCGGATCCCCAGGTCATCTGGGACACGCCCAGAACCGACAAGGGCTGGACCCACAGGAACGGACATTATCACCGCAGCAAAAAAGGCGGCGGAGAATGGGAATTCTTCCAGCTACCCGAGCAGTGGCAGATCCATTACGGGAATCTGACCTTCAATTTAAAACCATTCAGTTTCAAACATACCGGGCTCTTTCCCGAACAGGCGGCAAACTGGGACTGGTTCTCAGAGAAGATTCGTCATGCCGGGCGGCCGGTAAAGGTACTGAACCTGTTTGCCTATACGGGCGGAGCCACTCTTGCCGCCGCTTTGGCCGGAGCCAGCGTGACCCATGTTGACGCCTCCAGGGGCATGGTTGCCTGGGCGAAAGAAAACGCCGCCTCTTCCGGCCTGTCAGACAGGCCTGTGCGCTGGCTGGTAGACGACTGTGTAAAATTCGTAGAACGGGAAATCCGCCGGGGCAATCAATACGATGCCATCATCATGGATCCCCCCTCTTACGGACGGGGACCCAGGGGCGAGGTCTGGAAGATTGAGGAGGCCATCCATCCTCTGATTCATCTGTGTGCGAAGCTTTTATCAGACAAGCCTCTGTTCTTTCTGGTCAATTCCTACACCACCGGACTTGCACCGGCTGTCCTTACTTATATGTTAAGCATAGAGCTGAAAAAATATCATGGCACGGTAACTTCCCAGGAGATCGGACTTCCGGTGAGCCGCACCGGTCTGTTCCTTCCCTGCGGGGCTTCTGGCAGATGGGAAATCTGAGCCATCTGTCAGATTACATCCTGTTCAGCGGGAGAAGCAAATGATAACAAAAATGCCGGAAATGGCGGAATATCCTGTCATTTCCGGCACGCTTATCTGCGGCAGTATATCTTCCTAAGTTCCTGACTCCTCAAAATACATTGTCCGGCCTGCACCATCAGAACTCAATCCCCCGGCCCATCGCATCTTTAAGATAGGTAACCACATCTTCCAGCTTATGGATGATCTCCATCTTCTCTTCCCACTCTTCCCCTTCCATGTCCTTGTTCACCAGACATTGCTGAATATGCTTTACTTCTTTAATCAATTCTCCCGTCATCTCTATTACCCCCTTTTCTTCCTGTGCGCACATACGGAAACCTTGCCTTCTTCCCGTCAGACTTCCCGTCCAGGCGCATAACACTTCAAAAATCCTGTCTATAGTATACCACATTTCACCTGTATTTGAATATCAATCTATAAAAATCCATTGCAAAAATCATCCACATATCTGCACAACGTTTCCTCGACCTCTGCCATCTGCACCCTGGTCTGCGGGTCAGAGTAGGGAATCCGCCGGATCAGGCGCACCACATAATTATTTTCCCGGATCAGTTCCATAGATGCCCGGTAGTTGATATCAAAAAAATATGCCAGATACGAAAGCCAGTAATCCATCTTTGTTCTCCTCGTGGAAGAAAGGATAGATTCTTTTTTGCGAAACTGCTCCAGAACTTCCTGGCTGATGACGGTTTTCCCTACTTCGCCGGCCGAAGTGTCCAGTATGGTTTCTATCGTATCTTCTAATTTCACCCGGCAGTTATCCAGCTTGTCGGCATCACGGATGATACGGGCATGCATGAGTATACGCTCATCCTGGATTCCTTCCAGCCGGAAATCACTATGTTTCGCAATGGCCGTCCGGATCACGTCATCCCAGGTATCCTCCGCCACAAACTGCCGGATCATCCCTTCGTCAAATAAGATCTTCACGCCAAAACCTGCATGGTCCATCGTTTCCGGCTCAAAGCTGTTGAACCGCTTTAACTGTTCAAATCTTCCGATATCATGCAGAAGCCCGATCAGTTCCGCCAGTTCCCGGTCCTCTCCGGGAAGCTTCATTCTCTCTGCAATCTTACGGCAGCATTCCGTGACACCATAGGTATGTACGATCTTCAGCCGTACTTTGTCATCTTCTCTGTCATAACTGTCCAGATACCGCTCAAATTCTCTCTTCGCATGCTGTAAATTCATTTCTTTTCCGAACCCCATCTTTCCCTTTTTTCTATTTTCTATTAATCTCCTTTGACTATCCGCCATAATCCCAGTATACTATATACCAGACGATTGAAACTATGGAGGTATACCATCTTGAATATGAATTTTAACCAGATCGCAATGATTCAGAAGCTGAAAGACGGAATGGACCGCTTTCGTGTAAACCATCCCAAATTCCCTTTATTTCTGAATGCCGTCTCCCAGGACGCACTCGTTGAAGGCACGGTTGTGGAGATTAATGTTACCACCCCGGAAGGCAGGAATTACTGCTCCAACCTTCGGCTGAAACAGGAAGACCTGGAATTGATTGAAAGCCTGAAAGCCCTTCGCCAGAACTGAGCAAAAACCTTTATGCTTATACTCCGTTCTTTTTGCAGATATCCTTAAGACAGCATTTGTCACAGTAAGGCTTCGTCCTTGCGGTACAGACATCCCGCCCATGATAGACCAGACGGTGGCAGAAGTCACTTCCTTCTTCCGGCGGGATGATCTTCCACAGTTCCATCTCCACTTTCTTCGGTTCTTTGATTCCGTCTACGAGCCCCATACGGTTCACCAGGCGGATACAGTGAGTATCCGTCACAATGGCCGGCTCTCCAAAGACATCGCCCATGATCAGATTGGCACTCTTACGTCCCACACCGGGAAGTTTCAGCAGGGCATTGAAATCCTTCGGTATCCTGCCGTCATATTCTTCTTTCAGCATCTTCATGCAGGCGCTGATATCCCTGGCCTTACTTTTTCCAAGGCCGCAGGGCCTTACAATTTCCTCGATATCCGCAGGGTCGGCCGCCGCCAGAGCCTCTACGTCCGGAAACTTTTTATACAGATCCTCTACCACAACGTTCACCCTTGCATCCGTACACTGGGCAGCCAGGCGGACACTGACTAATAATTTCCATGCCTGGTCATAATCCAGGGTACATCCGGCATCCGGGTATTCTTTTTTCAGCCGTTCAATGATCTCCAAGGCAAGTTTCTTCTTCGTCATGTTTCCTCCTTATGTATCTTGTTTGTGCTGTTTATTGTATTTTCGATTCTGATTCACCTGTTGATTATAACATTTTCACTTCCATATTCCAACTTTCTTTTTCATCAATGCTTCATATGGATTTAAGAATCTTTCGATTTGTTTAAGGGAATGAACATATTTTAGACACATTTATCTTTTATACTAAGAGTCAGATAGTTGAAATACATATCAACTATCTTCCCCCCTCACAAAGTATTGCACCTCGGGATTTATCCCGGGTGCCGCACTTTACTCTCATTCCTTTTAGATAACTATAACAACGGCGAGAACCCCACAATTCATTGGATTGTGGGGTTTTCGTTATCTTAAATGATACTGAAATGATATTATTTTCTTGATAAAATCACACGTACCCGGAAAGCCCCAACCTCTTCCTGGTACTATGTCAAGAAAAAGTACAAGTTAATTGGTGATAAATATCCACAATGACTATGGATTCTTACTGTATTATAAAATGTCTCTATGTATTCAAATACTAATTTATAGGCATGGTCATAATTTTTTATCTTAAATCGATTCAGCGGGGAACTTAAGAAATAAAACATTTCCCAGTCCCCCGATTCTTCTCCTGTCACTTTCTGCATTTTCCAAAAAATCTCATAAAACCACTATCAACCTATTCGCATAGCTGTAAACTTTTAAAGAAATTCAACCTTGATCCGCCATATCTCCCACATTAGCATGCTCCCGAATCTGCCGCCATTCGTCTTCCAGGATCGACATCAATATATCATCCGCATAACCTACGCCGTCCCTAACCGCATCACGAAGAATTCCCTCCTGCTTAAACCCTGCCTTCAGATAGACCTTTTTTGCCCTGGGATTAAATGAATACACATCCAGGGACAGTCTATGAAGCTTAAGCTCTTCGAAAGCAAAATCCCGGGTTTTTTCAACCATCCACGTTCCAATTCCCTTCCCACGTCCGTCCGGATGATAGATGACAATCCGGAAGTTCGCACACCGCAAGGCAACATCAATCTCATTAATCACACTTTCCCCGATGATCCGTCCATCCGGGGCAATGAGCAGAAACAGATAACGTTCTTCATCCTCTATAGACTTATGAAAAAAAGAAATCACTTCCTCCTTCGAAAAATACTCTTTGCTGCCGGTCAGTCTGGCTGCTTCTTGATCAAGAGGATTGTAATTCTGTTCATAATAATGTTCTGCATCCTTTCTGTCTGCAGGCCTCATTACAAATCCATCTTTTTCCCACACTTTACTTTTTTTCACGGCTATCAGGCTCCTCTCAATCTGCATAATTATCTGAAGCAATATGATACACCATATTGCTTTCCTCAGACTGTTCTTTTCTAGTCATACTATAACTTACTTTTATATATAAGTCAATTTGTTACCATTCATTCATCGTATCCGTGACCGCCATCTCCCGAAGCCGTTTTGCAGGGGCATACACGGCCGCAGCCGCACAGACCGCCACAAACACAGCAATCAGGCACAGCAGCGCCACCGGCGGATGCCAGACCATCCCGAAATGCCGGGTAATCAGCCTGTTATACAAAAAGTAACTGATTGGAAGGCCGATTCCGCAGCCAGCCGCAAGGCCGGATACGGCATAGGTAAATGCTTCTGCGCAGATCATCCGGACAAGCTGACCGCCGTCCATACCAACCGCCCTCATAACTCCATACTGTTTTGTCCGTGCGGCCACACTGATGGATATACTGTTCATGATATAGAACAGCGTAACCATTCCAATAATGGCCAGAAAGCCATACACACCGGCCTGTATCATCAGATAAGAGGTATTCGACTCCTTATTTGCCGCCCTGCCGTCCGAAAAAATCACGTCACTTTCTGCAAAGCTGCTAACCTGCCGTATCGTTTCCTCATCTGCCTCCTCATCAAGCTGCACACCGATCATAGTAAGTCCCTTCTCCCCCGTCAGCCTTTCAAACGTCTCCTGTGAGGAGATGACAAGCAGTTCACTGGGAAACAGACTACTGGATACGGAACAGGTAATCTCAACCTCTTTTCCGGCGATCTGAATCTTATCCCCGACTTTCAAAGGGTTATCTTTATCATAAACCGTCATAACTTTCCCGCTGTCTCCATAGATTTCCGACAGATTTCCTTCAAACCTGACATCTTCTGCACTTTTCAGTAAGTTTTCATCATAGGATTCCAGATTGATTTCATGAACCTCCGGTCGGGAAGTAGTTACCGGTATATGCTCCAGATACGAAGTTCCAAAAACACGCTTCACCCCGGGGATACCGCTGATCTCCTCTTTGACATTCTGCCCCAGTGCCAGTGCATTACCATAGCCGTTCAGCGTAAGATCCGGCTGCCAGGACTTCAAAGAAGGAATCAAACCCCGGCCAAAATCCAGACCAATAGAAAAGCACAGAACCATGATGATTGTCAGTGCAAAGGATGCCGTCATCAGAAACCAGTTCTTCCGGGACCCTGTTGCATGATGAATCCCCAGCAGCCTTTCTATTCTGACAGACTTTCTGACAGCCTTCCACCTGACAGCATACCGGCCCTGCGGCATTGCCTCTGAATTGCCGGAAACAGCAGACACGGGCGAAACCCTGGCGGCCCGCTTAGCCGGAGCCTGCGCCGCCGCCAGCACGGTCACAACGCCGACCAGCACACCGCTTACCAGACCCACAGGACTTACGGCAAAGATCTGCATGCCGGCAAATTCGCCTCCGATCCCGAAACGCAGATATATACAGATCCCCCAACTGACCAGTGTACCGAGAATCAGTCCGGCCGGGACTGCGGTTTTACACCAGTTCAGCGCTTCCAGCCGCACAAACCGGACAATCTGCCGGCGGCTTGCACCGATACAGCGCATCATGCCAAAAAATTTTGTCCTCTGGGAAATATTGCTGTTCATACTGCCGGAGATCATCAATATTCCTGCCAGCAATACCAGAACGAACAACACCGCCGCCGTCTGATAGATTCCATTGACGGACTGATTCCTGCTTTGTCCCGAAAGTCCCAAAGCCGCAGTGTTTTCGGAAATATTCTCATCTGCCAGACCATATTGCCGCCCAATATCCGAAACTGCCCCGGAAACATCCGAAACCTTTTGAAACTGCACGAAACAGGACGGATGTTCTTCCAGTCCGTTTGCAGCCATCATTGCATGGAACGAATTTCTTGTCATATACACTGCAACCA
This sequence comes from uncultured Dorea sp., assembly GCA_910587575.1. Classification (GTDB taxonomy): domain Bacteria; phylum Bacillota; class Clostridia; order Lachnospirales; family Lachnospiraceae; genus Sporofaciens. Next base: position 17,634 of record CAJULU010000043.1, on the reverse strand, counting down.
GATAGGTCTGTCCCTGATAATACTCCTGATCGTCCGAACCAAAACCAGATACGATAAAATCCGTATCCCCGGCAGGCATACGCACGGTCACATGGCTGCCAATCTGCACATCCAGGGCCAGCTTCGCATTGCTGCTTAACATCACCTCCTGATCGTTTTGCGGAACGCTGCCTTCTTCAAGGCTGTTTACAAGCTGAGACAGATAGGTTTTATCTGCACCGCTAAGTACCGCTTTTCTCTCCTGGATATAACAGGGCTGATCCCCATCTACATTATACGAATCCGACCAGCCGACAGCTGCCACGTCCGGGCGGCTGCTGATTTCTTCTCCCACATCCCGGGAAATATTGTGAAACCGGATATGCCAGTATCCATGTTTCTTAAGCATGGCTTTCCCTTCGGCCCTGACAAACGTGTCTGCCACACTGAAAATGGCCGTTACCAGAAAGACTGAAATCATAATGCATAGAAGTGTCATACGATTCTGCCGTCTGCGGACACGTGCAGAAATCGGAATCAGGCTAAGATAACTTTTCATTCCCTGCACCTCCCAAAATCTGTCAGTTCCCCGTCCGACACCTGCAGGATACGGTCTGCCGTCTGTGCAATGCCCCGGCTGTGGGTAATCATAATAATGGTCTGCTCGTATTTTCTGGAAGCCTCCTTCAGAAGGGCAATCACCTCCCGGCTGTTCTGGGTGTCCAGATTCCCTGTCGGCTCATCCGCCAGAATGAGGGCAGGCCGGGTAATCAGCGCCCTCCCGATTGCCACTCTCTGCTGCTGGCCGCCGGACAACTGACTGGGGAGATGCAGACGTCGCTCCGTAAGATTCAAGACTGCCAGCAGTTCCTCCAGATAATCCCTGTCCGGTTCCTGGTAATCAAGCAATACCGGGAAAATGATGTTCTGCTCAACCGTCAGTACCTGAATCAGATTAAAACTCTGGAATATAAACCCGATATTCCTGCGCCGGAAAACCGTAAGATTTCTCTCCTTCATTGCAAAAATATCTTTGCTGTCAATGTAGACCTTTCCAAAAGAAGGCACATCCAGAGCGCCGATCATATTAAGAAGCGTACTTTTGCCGGAACCCGACTCTCCCACAATTGCAACAAACTCCCCTTTCGGCACGGAAAAGCTTACCTTTCTGAGTGCGTGTACAGCCGTATCCCCTTCCCCGTAGGTTTTGGATACTGATTTCACTTCTAACAGATTCATAAACAAAAACCCTCCTGATATAAAAATTCGTACATGAAAAATTTCCATTTTTCATGTACGAAAAGCATATCACGCCAATCCTACTGCAATATGACAATCATCCTACAGTTTTGTAGGATTTATTTTCAATGAATCGGAAAATAAAGATAAAATACCGTGCCAGAACCCAGTTCACTGTCAACCGAAATGCTGCCCCCATGGGCTTCAATAATGGATCTGGCCAGAGGCAGGCCAAGGCCGGTCCCTTGCGTATCCTTGGAAAACCGGCTCCGGTAAAACCTCTTAAAGATATAGTACAGATCTTCCGGATGAATCCCGCTTCCATTGTCTTCTATGGCGATCTGAAGCGCTGATGCGGACGTCTTCCATTCAATCCGCACAGAATCTCCTTTTTCCGTATGATCCAAAGCGTTTTTTACCAGATTCATCACCGCCTCCATCATCCAGCTACGGTCACAGACAAACTCTATGGTCTCGTCTCCCTTAAGAATCATCTCTTTCCCCTCCTGCCCGGTGCGGAAAGAAAAGTTCTTTCTGATACGCTCCATCATCTCACACACATTTTCCGAAGCTTTTTCCATCACGATTGTACCCGCATCAAATTTTGAGATTTTCAGCAGATTCTGCACCAGGGTTTCGATCCGTTCCAGTTCCTGCTCAGAAAGCCGGACGAACTCCCCGGCAGTGGGAAGATTATCCGCCTCTCCCTGTAATATTCCGTTATATATATTTAAGGCTGCCAGAGGAGTCTTTAACTGATGGGAAATATCTGATATGGTATTTCTTAAAAATTCCTTCTCTCTGCCCTCATTCTCAATATGGGCGTTCAGGATGGATACCAGGGAATTCACCTCATGAAACAATCTGTACAGTTCTCCCTCATCCTGGCATTCAATACGCACCTCTTTGCTGCCGGAAATATATGCCCGGATCTGCCCGATCGCAGTCTCCATCATCCGGTTCTGTTCTTTAAAATAGCCGTAACAGACCCAGGTGATGAATATGCACATACCCAGAGCGCCAAGCCAGACGTAAAATGCCGCCTGTCCCGGCAGAAATTTTTTGACCGCTGCGGAAAATAATGTAAATCCAAGAAAGGACAGCAGAATTTTATCAAACAATGCCTTGATTTTTCTATTTGCCAGTATCTTCATCTCGCTGTATTCCATTTGTATCCCATGCGGCGGACGGTTATGATTCTTTCCGGCTTTCCCGGATCATCCTCAATCTTTGTGCGGAGCCTCCGTATATAAACCGTCAGAGAGTTATTATCTACATAGTTTTCATTACAGTCCCACAGTCTGTTCAGAAGCTGCTCCGGTGAAAGTACCCTGTCGGGATTCTCCATAAACAGGCACAGAAGCTTATATTCGCTTGCCGTCAGATCAATCAGCCTGCCCTCTTTACAGACTTCTCCCTTAATCCGTTCGACCCTGATCCCATTAGAATCCAGTTCCGCAGTCTCCTGGCTGAAATTACCGCTTCTGCGGAGCAATGCGTTGACTCTTGATAAGAACACCGCCAGCTTGAACGGCTTTGTGATATAATCGTCTCCGCCGATATCCAGCCCCATGATCATGTCCGTCTCTTCATCTGCGGCAGTTAAAAACATAATCGGGACTTTAGAGGTCAGACGCATCTTTTTACATAAGTCAAACCCGGAACCGTCGGGGAGGGAGACGTCTAAAATCACCAGATCGTATTTCCCGTCTGACCAGAGTGTATCTGCTTCCTGGGTTGTGCGGGCAACGTCCACTTCGTACCCTTCCTTTCTGACTGCAAAAGAAAGTCCACCGATCAGACTCAGATCGTCTTCTACCAGTAAAAGTTGTTTCATCGTATCATCTCCCTTTGATAGTCTTAGACTGCTCCGCTGTATATTTCTGATAACCTGTCCACATCTCTGTTTGAGGAGGCAGACCGCATCCGCTTTTCTAGTCATACTATATCTTATTTATATCTATAAGTCAATTTTTAACATTTCATTTCCAAAAACCTTTGCCAACTAAAAAAGCAGGTTATACATAGAAGCAAACAGGAACAGGAGGCGGAATCTGGGATGGGCATTTTTCTAAATCCAGGGAACGAAGGGGATTTTATCCAGGCAAAGGAGTGGTAATTACCGGACCAGTACCGAGACTTACGAGTCTTTGAAAAACTATATCTGTATGAATTCTGATTGTCTGAAGGATGCCGTTTCAAAAATGCCGGCTGGCGCCTCCTGCAGGATTAATCCGTTAAAATTTCAAAATAACGTTACTTCCTTTAAAAGCTGCGACGATATCCTGACACTTCTGATACATCTGGGTTATCTGACATATGATAATATGTCCCAGACCGTACACATACCCAATGAAGAAGTAAAGACCGAGTTTGTCAATGCTATTGAAGAAGCGGACTGGAATTCTGTGACAGATGCAGTCAATACGACAGACTAATTACTGCAGGCAACATGGCGATATCGTCTTTCTGCCAAAAAACATTCGGATAAACCTGCTATGGTCGTGGAATTAAAATGAGATAAATCAGCGAAAGGCGCAATTGGGCAGATGCTGCGTACATTGCCGCACAGCATCTGCTCTGCCCAGGACTTGGAAACGATATGGAGAATCCATTATCTGAAAACATCGTCAGCCTCACTACTGCTGTAGAACAGACCATCATAAATCACTTATTCATCACCTGTTCCGCCACAGCTCATACATGGCGGATACCCCACTCCTGAGCATTTCGCACAATCTCTCTGGGCAAAGGCATGGATAACGGATCCTTCCGTAGCTTCATAAGCCGGGTCTATTCCGCTTCCGTCACACCATGTACATCTGTACTGTGAAATTCCGCTGCCGCCGCAGGCAAAACAATCCCTGGGCTCGTCATAGAAAATGTCTGCATTCCCATACGGATTTTCTGTATAAGAAACCACCCCGTTATCTGCATAATCCATGTCCGTTTCTGTCCACCCCTGATTCACATAAGAAACATCCGAACCCGTCTCCTCACTGTCTGAAAAAGATGAAATCCCCCCTGCCACCACAAAAATCACAAGTACTGCCATAACCATTTTCTTCATTTATATTACCTCACTTTCATATATACATTCTGCCAAATTTTTACTAAATCCCACTTTTCTCTGAATGAACCTCCTCGCAGCAGAGCTGCGGGGAATCAGACCCTAAGAGATTAACCTCCTTTTTCCATAGACTCAATCTTGCAGAGCATGATATCCATGCTGTGGTTCATGCTTTCAATATTACTTTTAAGAATACTGAAAGCATTCGTATATTCCGGGTAATACTTCTTGCAGTAAGAAGCCATTGGAATCAGAAACATGGATGTTTCCCGGATATATTTTCGCATCTTAGGGAACGTAAACGTGTACAACGTACTGCTGTTATGCAGCCGGTCGCTCAGCTTAATAAGGGACGCCTTTGGATTTTCCTCAATCCGCTTAAAATATACGCTCAGTTCATGATCATTTAATCCCGATTCCTTTGTCAACAGTCGGATAATCTCAAGAATCTCCTGTTGAATCCCATATTCAGATACCAGTTCCTTTCCGCACAGCGACAGTTTGTCCCCGCAGTCTTCCAGCACGTCATGAAGCAGGGCTGCGGCAAGCGTAACATCATCTTCTATCCCATAGCTGATTAACGTGCTGCATACTTTCAAAGGATGGAAAATATAAGGCACGCCGTCTTTGCGGTACTGTCCCTCGTGGAGCTGCCTCGCCAGGGACAGCGCTATCATTACCTGTTTCAGATCCCGCCCTACGGCAAATCCTTTGATAAACATATAAGACTTCATATAGCTGGCTGATTCGTTCTCATCAAACTGGTCGTTCATCTGAATGATCTGTTTCTCTTCTTTCATAACACGGTTCTCCTTTCTCTTTTTGACAGATAAAGGATATCATAGATAACTATCCTCTTTTGAAATCGCTTTCCGCAGCTCTCTACCGTTCATGGAACCTGCCCCGGTAATCCTCCTCGATCTCTTTCTTCCATTCAGAACCAATAATACCTAAGTGCGGATCTGCCCTCATTTCAGTTACCGCTCTGCTGATTCCTGCATATGTTTTACCGATACCTTCCTTGTCATTAATATAACTCACCGCCCGGTTTTCTCCGATTCCCAATCTGGCGGCTTCTTCAACCGCATCCATATTGGCGCCCAGGAATATGAATTCCCAACCGTTTGCCTTTTTTTGATCTATCATCCTTCTTATCTGCTTGACATCATACTTGAGGCTTGCGTTTTCCATCCCGTCAGTCGTAATCACTATAATTGTCTTATCGTCCGCTTTCATATTGCAGTCAGCAGCTTGTCCCTGTTCCGTGTATACTATCGTTTTTCCAATCGCATCTAATAAAGCAGTTGTGCCGCGCACGTAATATTCCTCTCTCGTTAAATTGGGAATATTGTTAATATCAATGTTATCATAAATCATCTCATGGCGGTCGTCAAATAAAACTGCCGTAACATTCACGGAGCCGCTTCCCTTTTTCTGGGCTTCTATCATCGAATTAAATCCCTTGATCGTCTCATCCTCCAACCCCCTCATCGACCCGCTTCTGTCCAATATCAATATAAGCCTGGTGTGCATCATTTTAGCCGACCTCCTTATAAACTTTTTTTGCTTCCTTCATCGCTGCCTTAATATCCATATTGCTTTGTATATTTTTTGCTGCGCTTTTCAGTTCAGCTTCCGACATCGTCTCAATGCGGCTGACTCCGAGCGCCGTGATAAGCTTGAGGAAAATTACTCCCGCCATATACACGAAACAAAAGTTCGTAATCCCGGTCAATGCTACCGATGCCATGGTACCCACTCCAGGGATAAACGAAACCGCCGCAGAAAGCGCAAGATTCGCTGTCACCGCTGCGGCAATGTCTGCAACTACCGCTGACCCCAGCGCTCTGATAAGCCCATTTCCCAAGCGGACACCGATTGCATTTGCAAGGCGGCCATACATCGCAATTGTGGAAGCAGAGGCAATTCCCATGGCAATAACTCCCCCGACGCCCGCAATAGCTCCGGATGCACCTGCGCTCAGAGCCGTTGCGACCGCATGCTCCTGAATTATGTCTACAATCTCCATTGCGTCAACTTCCCGGCCAACCTGTTTCAACCCATCATTCAGATAATAAACTGCCTGTTTTAACATTGATGCATTCATCGTATACCTCCCACTATCATTTATTTGGAAATGTGTTTCCCTTTGATGATACAAGTATACCAGTGACCAGGTATTGCCAGGTCACCTTAGAGGCGACAAAAAGCCTTGTGACTAACGCAGTCACAAGGCTCTTACTACTTCACCTACGAAACTCAATCCGTTAATAGCGGCTTTATGTAATCTACTACAGCATTCAATATTTTCTCCTCTAATTCTTCTGAAAACAGGTGTACGCTTTCTGCATCCTCCTGTATCGGAGCCATAATTTCCTGTTTAGGGTCGGTCTGTTCAAGGCTGAAATCAATTAAGTCCAACCACACCCCCTTATCACGCATTGCTTTTTCGCATAGTGCCAGGATCTGCCGCTTAACATCCATATTTTCCGCAGCATCTTTCACCTTTTTCTGAATATCTTGATTATCCAGAAGCCCCCTATAGTTTATTTTTGCTCCATATGCATACAATTCCATTTCTTCTCCGTTCTGAAGCAAAAGAATTTGTGTGATATGAATATTCCTTCCAATTTCATCCTTTTCCAGAGTCTCATTTAATCTGGATACTATTTCCTGCCCATATAACCGTATGATACCACAAAGAATTTCCCCTTTCGCCCTCTCATCCAGCCTTCCCAATATTCCAAGGACCGCCGTCATAGATGCCTCTCCCATCTTCATCAGAAAACGCAGTGCAAGATTTTTATTTTCAACCATCTCCAGTTTCTTCATAGCCACTGGGAACAGTTCCTTAAAATTCTTCTCATAATCAATCGTTCCAATATCAATCTTTACAGTTATCATTTTTCTCCTGCCTTGACTTATACGTCTTTTAATATGCTTTCAATACTCAGCCTGTATTTGTCCAGCTGCCGCATATAATTCGAAATTCTGGCTTTCATTTTCTGGTCTTTTGTCGAATCAAGAATATTATTTGTAACCGGATAGGCAACAACTGCCGGGGAAATCGTACAGATTGCCTGCACAAGATTACTGGCTCCAACGCCCCTGGATATTCCCAGGCCAACAGCGGCGCTTCCCAAGGGAACAATATACTTTAAATAGTCGTTTTTCGTATCACCCTCGGAATCTTCCGTAAACTTCATATCATTCAAAAGAATATTTCTTATCATTTGAGCTTTCTGTGGATATTTTTTTTCATATTCGTCCAGCCAGCGGCCTCCTCCCGAATATTTTGAATCCCAGGAGCCAACACAGTCCGACAGAATCAGATTCAACGATGCAAATGTAAATACTCCTTTATTTGCTTGTGTCATCATCTGTCCCTGGAGCCGATCCGAAAAATCCTTCCAATATTTTTCAAAGCGTTCATAATCTGTAGTCTGCATAATCTCACATCCCTTTCCTTCCTAATTGATTCAATTGATTGATAACAGATACTAATTGTTTCTTCCGGATCCGCATCAAATCCTGATCTGCCTGCAATCCCACAATTTTTCTTTTCACATCAGACTGCTGAGTCTTCTCATATGCAATCTGACGATCCACTTCACTGCGATAACGGTTTAGATACTCATCGATTTCGTTGGACAGGCATGTTCGTATCTGATCAATATATTTATCTAACGCAGAAACCATTTTATCAGCTATGCCATTATAATAATTCGTCAGCTGCGGCTTTAATTTATTTTTGCATTCTTCACGTACTGCATCTGTATCCGGCGCTACGGCGGCTCCGGCAAATATTCCGCAAAACGCTCCTATTGCCGTCCCGATTCCTGGAAGTATCGCAGTTCCAATTGCAGCCCCGGCCGCCACGCCGCCTAGATACGAATTATTTTCGCTTGCTAATTTCTCCGCTATATAATTAGCCGCTGAAGCAATATTTGCTGTCTCAATATTAATTTTCTGCGGTAAATTATACTGCGATTTTGACATATCAAGCGATAAAATTCTTAATGTCTGATAATTCTTCACAAAAGACTGACTGAAAATATTCATCTCATTTTTAAATTGATTCTGAATCTGTCTATAATAATAATCCAGTCTGGGAATCATGTTCATTGCCTGTTCACTACACTCGTTGCCCATTGAATCACTTATATATTTTTTCAGTTCATCAATATTACTTTGACCATCCAACCTCTGAATCACAGCAGCTTTTGTATTATTTGCCTTGGAATATATGTCCTCTTCAGCTTTATTCTGCCAACTCTTCATACTGCTGTCAAAATGCTGTAATCTTCGTACCTTTTCTTCTCGGACAAATGAATACAAATCCGTTTTTTGCGTCCGCTTTAATAATTCTAATTTACTTTCATAACCATCCGATAATTTTTCCATTTTTACAGAAATTGAACGATATATATCATCAATCAGCGATACAATCTTCTTTGTAAGTACAAGTGTCTTCTGCATAGCTGTATGCTGCACTAACATCCGTTCCGTTTCCATGGACATTTGTAACAAAGTTTCGTCAAAGGTATCACCAAGTACCACAGGTGAAACATAAGGAAGCACAACTGCATTTTGGATTTCCAGTTCATCCTCCAGTTTCATTTTTATATATGACATCACTTGTTTTCTTTCTCTCTGTCGTATCAAATCCAGTTTAGTTACAACAAAAACGCATTGCGGAAGAATAGACGTGATATTTTTTTCCACAAAATGCAGCATAGTACTCGGAACCGGTTTTTCGGCAGATATCAAAACAATGGATAAGTCTGAATCCTCCTTTAACGCTCTTACCGTTACTTCCTCATGCCAGGCTTCGGCAACATTTGTTCCTGGCGTATCGATAATACGAAATTTATTCTTCAGAAAATCTATGGGCAAATATACCTTCACTTTTTTCAATTGTCTTGCCACGGCAGGGTGTGTTGTATATGTGTCCAGGTTTTCCTTCAAATCTTCAAAAGTATGATAACTTAAGTTCTCATTCATCCATCCATTAAGATATTGCAGCTCCATCTTATATCCCTTGCCATAATCAATAATGGTAGAAGCAACCGTAGTCCCTTGAAGGGCACTTGAAGTCAATAGTTCTTTTCTTAGCAGTGCATTAATAAATGTGCTTTTACCGGTGGTGAATTCCCCTATTACACTAATATTTAATTTCGTGTCATTGCGCTTCTTTTGGATAAATTCTATCTGTTCACGAATAAGATCCCATTGATGGTATTTATCCGCCAGACCAGTTACAAATCTCAAATGCTCATCAATTCCTGCCAGTTTATCAAGGTTATTCAGTGAAAAATATTCGTTATTCCTTCCTTCCATTTTCTTGCCTCCACAAGTGCAAAAATCAAAGCATCCAGCCTTGTATTGAGTTCATGGATTCTTTTTTCACTTTCTTTTAATGCCTTCTTTCGGTTCTCCACATTCTTTTCGCCCTTTGCCTTTTCCGCAATCACAATTTGCATCTGGTTGTCAATATCTTCAATCTCCCCAGATACACTGTCCATGATCTGCGTCTTGACTTCATTAAATTTATTTCTGATACCTTCCGCAAGATCATTTGCCTGGTCTTGGGCGGCATCTGCCATACTTTTTACTGCTTCTTCGCTAACCTTCTTTTTCAGCTTTTCCAATGCCCTTGAAGATCCCTTGCCTATATTAATTATAAATGCGCTTACAATTATGCCGATTAACGTAACTGGATTTAAAAGACCCAGAAGACCTAATACAAAGCCCGCTCCAAACTCAAACGCTGCTGTTGCTGCAAATTCCTTTCCAATTCCATTGACACCGCCAGAAAAGGCCAGTCCTATATCTCCGATTATAAGTCCTCCGGCCGCACCTGCGACTCTCTGCCAGAATGGAACCGTATTGGCATCATACTCCTTGCCGGATAGTTCAATATTAATCTCATCAATCTCTCTATAGATCTTGGAAATATCTCTTTCCGCTGCACTAAAGATTACATTGGCCTCCTCTTCAATCTGCGGAATCAGTACATCATTCTGCCATTCTCTCTGGGTATCACTGGCTTTCTCTTTAAGATACTCTGAGATTTCGGTCACTACCTGCTCTGTTTTCTTCTTCGTCGGCAGGAATCCTAAAGAAGTGGCAGGTACAAATTCCTCTATCCATACCGGAAGAGCATTGGTCATTTCATTAATCTGGCGCATTGCCAGACGTTCAAACCTCCGGCTCGCCCTCTCTATCCGGGTTTCCATTTCAGCAGACTTCTGATCTTTTTCTTGGGTTGCACGCACTAATTTGGGCTGAATCTCTGCATATTTATGTTTAATTTCATCCAGTGAACGTTCCAACTGCATCCTCTCTTTAGGAATCACTACTTCCAATGCTTCCCCGCTTAATATCTGGCGGATCCGCTTCGCCGGTGAAGCCAGCTTAGCCTTTCCTTTCTCCTTTGTCAGGAATTCTGTCAAACGTTTTTCAAGCGGATTCATACCAGATTTTTCTACCAGTTCATCATCATGATCCAGGCGTCCGTCCAAAGCATTAAGCGCCGAAACACAATACATTTCCGGCTGAGGATATATCTCCTTCAGCTTTAATTCTGCATACTGGCGGATCTGGGGCTGTTCACGCCGATTAATCTGGTCAAATCTGTTCACAATAAAGAAAACCGAATCAAAATTATTGCCTTTAAGATCTTTCTCCACAAACTTCATCTCATCTCCGGCACAGATTGCATTTGCATTCAAAACATACAGAATGGCATCTACTTTCGCCAGATAGTCCATAGTTACCCTGGTTCTGGTCTCGTCTTCATTCAATCCTGGGGAATCAATAATTTCAACCCCATTTTCCAAAAGAGATAAAGGATAGAACAATTCCACTTTTTCATATGGGCTCTGTAACTTCATCTGCTTTTCGTCCGCCCCCATAGGAATAACAACATAATCTTCAATCTCATCATAAGGAATTTTTAACGGCGGTATCGGCCTCCCCTTGTATTTTTCCATATGGCACACTGCTTTTTCCGCCAGCTTTTCCGGCAATGGATCCGGCAATGGATTCCGGAAATATAAAATCGCCTTTTTTTCAGTTCCATACTTCACTTCATTAATAACCGCTGTACAGGGCAGGGCATATGCAGGAAGAAGTTCTTCACCCAGCAGAGCATTAATAAATGTTGACTTACCATTCTTAAATGTACCTGTTACCATAATTTTGAAGGTATCATTCTGAACCTTCGTACTCAGCTCATCTAATTCCTTTTCCTTGGACATATTCAGTTCATGTGTTACTTTTGAAGCATCTCTCAGGATTTGTGCTAATTCCTGTTGGTTTTTCTGAAATTCTTTAAAATTTTCTATCACATCGTAATTGCTCATTTTTCTCTCCTTATTGTATCGTATGAACCCTGTTTATCTGTTTCTGTATTTTTTCTATCCTGTCACCAAGCAGAGCCGCCTGCCTGCCTTCGTCTGGTATATTGATTCCCTCAATCGCAGCTTTCTGCACATCCAGCCAGGTTCTTTCACTCTTGTCCGCTTCGTTCATAATATTGTTGTAAACCGATTCCAGACGTTTTTCACTTTCTTTCATGGATTCCTGAATTGTAAACGGCACACACCGGGCGATTTCCCGCTTAAGTTCCTCTTTCTGCGCTTCAATTTTTTTCTGAAAAAACTTTTCTGAAATAATTGATGTCCCTGTCCCGACTCCGATGGTTGCAACAATCGGCATAAAGCCCAATACACTGAACAATGCGAACCCGGAAATACTTAAGACCGCAGAACCAACTCTGAATGCCGTGCGCTGTTTATCAAGATCTTCAAACTTTATCTCCCTTCCAATATCAAAGTTTCCAAAGATTTCTTTATCAGAGACCGTCTGCTTTTGATAAAGGACATATGACTGGAATGTTTTTTCAATCGAAACACAGTACCAATGGGCATCTTCCCCCATCTGCCTGGAGATGGTATTTTCAATTCTCTCGGCCATATTCGTCAGTTCCATTTTTATTCTATATGGGAAATCTTCGTTCCACCACTTCTGTGGGCTGCCGGTATGTGAAACTTCATATTGGAGCCTCTCTGTAATACTCTCCGAGTGCTCATCCACTTTGGTTAACAAGAGCTGATAACATTCCGTACACTTCCTCTGCATCTGAAGCTTTAAATCACCCCATACCAACTGAGCCTGCGCCAGTTTCTGCTTTTTATCAGAAACTAAAGCCTCCCTCTTCTCCTTGTCGCTCTCATCCAGCAAAACTTTCTTTTCATTCAGTGCGGAAATGGCATTCTGTAAAAGATCCTCTGTTTTTCCCAGCATCCAGGTTTCCACAAGCCTTACTCTTTCCGGATGTGCCGCCCATTGCAAAATTTCTCTTTTTACTTTATCCATTCCAACGATATGATCATATGCGGTATCGTCCAGTTCAACGGAATACGGAACATACACCGGAATATCCATCTTCCAGTTTTCAATTTTATTTTTGATATACCGAATGATTCCTATGCGTTCTTTTACCGGAACCAGATCAAGCTTGGTGACAACCAGGAGGATAAACGGTATCTTCCGCACCAGCAGCCTCTCTTCAATAAATAATTTTTCACTCAGGCTCAATGCCGCCGTTGCGCTGATTGTAATAATGACTCCGTCGCATCCAAGAAGCGCATCGCCGACCACTTTCACTCTTGATTCGCTCAAATCACCTGCGCCCGGCGTATCAATCAGTTCAATATTGGAATCCCGCAGCCAATCAGAGTTAATTCCCGCCAATGCCATACCTCGGAAATCTTCTCCGCCAAAATTCTGCGCCACAAGGCCATCCCATGCCTCTAATGATAATTTCCGTTCACAAACCTTTCTGTTTCTTTCATCAAGACCAATGATGACTTCTCTGGGATTGTAACGGATCCTTGTCATAATCGCCGTTGTGGGGAGATTTCCCGTCGGCAGAACCTCCCGGTCAAGAAATTTATTGATAAAAGTGCTCTTTCCCTTTGAAAACTCTCCTACGACTGCCACTGTAAAACGTTCCCGTTTTGCATTCTGTCTGATCTTTTCTGTCTCTGTTGCCATTTCCGGGAATCCACTTTCCTTAAGTAATTTTCCGGCTTCCACCAGAACGGATTCTACTGCCGCCCCAACTTTAAGAGGCTGCGCTTTCTCCCCTGGTCCGCTGTCAGACTCTTTCAAAGAGTCCGAGGTTACGCTGACGCCGTCTTCTTCCTTGAGATGCGTTTTGAAAAAATCCGGATTAGAAATCTTGTAAGCCATAGTCCTTTATCCTTTCTCTAAATATTTCTTCACAAACTTTTAGTGTGATTTTTACAAGTTCTCATATTTTCTCATATCCTCTCAAAGTGCCATTTTATGCGGGTTGTGGGGATTTTGGGTTACTGCTAACTTCTCATATCCACGCATATGTTCTCAAAAATTGCCCTTTAAAAGTAGTAAAAAGAGTAGTAAATACTTACTACCCTTTAGGAAATCACCCTGTTTAACTCTGATTTTGCCGCTTCGGATGTGCCATGCGCATAGTATCCCAGCGTCATAGTGATGTTCTTATGTCCCATGATATACTGTAATGTCTTTGGTGCCATATTCTTATTTGCCATGTTCGTGCAGAACGTATGTCGGCATAAATGAGGGGTAATGTTCGGCAGTTCATTCCCCGGATGGCTTTTATTATACTTCTCCACTATGTTCGTAAATGCCTGTGAATAAAGGCACGCATACATGGGCTTTCCTAAATCGTTCAAAAATAAGAAATTAGAATGTCCGTCAATCTTCATGGCTGATAATTGTTTCCGGTCGCTAATCTGTCTGCGGAACGCCTTGGAAACCCCTTTGCTCATTGGAATCTGCCGGATACTGTTTTCCGTCTTTGGCGGTGTGATGGAGTAACCGTCCCCGTCCTTTATGAGCTGATGGTCTACGTTGATAAACTCATTTTCAAAGTCAATGTCGCTGACTGTCAGCCCGCATAGCTCGGAGTTGCGGAGACCTGTATTTAAGAGTATTAAGATAGCGTTATAATGCCTGGAATAAACAGAATCTTCTTTTATGAACGATAGCAGTGACTCCACCTGCCCATCCGTCAGAGGTGCCTTGGATTCTGTACTGTTTTCAATGACATCCTCCAGTTTCCAGTCAAAAGGATTCCTGCGTACATAACCGTCATTTATGGCAGTATGGAAAGCGGCTGTCAGCGAACGCTTGGCGTTTTTGATTGTCTGGAAGGAATAGGAGTGGCTCATCCGGCTTGCCCATTCCTTTGCGTCGCTTGGCTTGATTTTTTCGATACCCATATTGCCTATCTTATCCTTCTCCAACATGCCCATTAGCCGTTTCCTTCCCTTTACCGTGGATTTCTTGACATTCGCCTTGAGATTGTTATGCTTTTCGTAAAGCTGGCATAATGTCATATTCTTTCTGCTGCTGTCAATGCCGTCCATCTGGTCACGCATAATCTCTTTTTCTTTTTCTCTGAGAGATTGACAGGGACGCTTGCCCTTTGGCAATGAATCGTGTTCTTCCAGTTTCCAAGAATATACGAACTTGGGTTTTCCATCTGTACCCGGATACTTAAATTCGTACCTTCCGTCTGGTCTCTGGCTTTCCCCTGTTTTAAGTATCCTTCCTTTGTTATCTTTCCGTTTGACTGATGTTGTTTTCATAGCTTTTTGCCCCTTTCAGATATGGATAGAGCCTTGTGATAGGATAGAGCATGACTTACCACAAAGCTCTTCATCATTTAGATAGATTCTGATTTCAAGAGAACCTCTTCCAAACGCACCCGTTTTATTAATCGGTGACTTCCGTTCTGAATCACCCAATCGGATGAGCCGGAACTGTCGGCAAGTTTTCTTAATTTGGTCTCGCCGATATGGAAATATTCTGCCGCTTCTTCAAATGAAAGAAGAAATTTATCAGAGGGTAAGAGGGTTTGGTCACGCATAACTAATCACTCTCCTTATCTGTATTTGCGTCTGTATCTGTATCCTTATCTGTGTCTGCCTCTGTATCTGTCTCTTCATCCGTATTTGTAGCAATCATCAGCTCATTGAACAGCTCAGCCGTACTTGATGTTCCCTGTACGACCCTTGCTGATTTAGAATACTTATTCGGAAATTTTTGGTTTGTATTAATCTTATATTCCTGTTTAAAGGAATCAAATTCTGCCGGATAAAATGCGTTTTGGTCTACAAACAGGGTTAATGTGATTCTGCGTTCCATCTGCCAAAAAGTATCCTCAATTTTATTCACCATGCCAGAAACACTCATATCTTGATAGAACTTAACCGGGGAATAGGGAGTCGTAATAATAATCAAGTCCGCTGCCAGGCATTTGTCATGGTATCTTGCTGGTGCATAGACCCTTTCTGCGTAAGGGTCGGTAATCCTTAATAAGTCCGCATATGGGATAACCTTCGGGCGTAATTCATCTAAAATGATTGTATGCTCCCCGTTATAGTCTTGGAAGACGTCCCTTGTTGAACCAGAAATAAAATAATCCCTGTTTTCTTTTCTGGCAATTTCTTTCGCAAGGCTGGTCTTTCCGGTCTCTGTCGGTCCATATATCCAGTAGATTCTTATCCGCCTGTTTTCCTCCCGCATTTTTTTCCTGTATTCTTCGGCTTCTTTCTCCAACCGTTTTGCGTCCACGTCTTCAATCTGTTTTTTATATTTAGCGTACTCACTTCCGGTAATCTTATTTTCCACATCCTTTTTCGTGAGTGTGCCGTCGTAAATTTCATCCAGATATTCGTCAATCTTACTTCTGGATTTTGCTTTCCCGGCTTTCGCTTTCTGGACGTTCTGTGTGATTTTCGCTAGTTCGTCTATGTAGTTAAAATTAGCCCGGACATCCGAGGGGGCGTACTGGTATTTGTCTTTCGCCTTATCTGTTTTATGTACCAGATATGCGAACCCGTTGGACGCTTTGTCGTTCCATGCGTTAATGTACTGTTCCTTGTCCCCGATGGTCTTTGCTATGTTTTTCAAAGAACGTGCGTTGTCAAAAGCCATCATGACGTGGACGTGCAGTGCTAACGGCTGTCCCTTGTCATCGGTATCCTTGTCGTGCGTAATCATTGCCATCTTTTTAGGGTTTGCCCTGGATTCAATGGCTGTGTACAGGTCATCCACGGTCTTATATGGTAAATGGGCGAGTTGCTGCTCATACATCATGTTTTTACATTTGATGGCTGCCATAAGCGTCCATCCTTTCTATGTATTTATTGACACTTTCCGGGGGATTTCCATATCCCCCTTTGGTGCCAGTTTTTGCTTGTTGAAGATTGATTTCCCGTTTCTTTTTGGCACCAGATTTTTTTGGTGTCGTGCCGTATAACAAGCCCTACGGCACGACAGATAAGTGTTAAGACGAATTTGGCACCGAAATATCGTTATGTTTGGTTTTTCTCGTACGAAAGCTGCCACGAGACGTAAGCAGCAGGTTCGTACGAACTAAGCGGCAAGTAACGGGAAAAATACATGCCGCTAAAAAGATTGGTAAGTTAGAGAATTTCAATGTCGTCACATGTTACTGACAGCTGATTCTTATAATTCGACCAGCTACCATCCATTTTCCTTTTTCCATAAGCAGTTGCCACCGGATTAAACAAACGAATCTTATCACCTACAGATACCGTTACATCCTTTTTCACCTTGACCTTGAATTTCTCCATAACATTAGAAATTACTTCGCCATCCTTGGCATTGTAGTCCGTTTCATCTTTTGTAATACAAACTTCAAGTAAAGTTCCAGCATGTTCATGTGTTTCATAGGTAGTCCATTCCGTGACTCCTGTCACTGAAATCTCTTTCTTTTCTACAAAAGCGTCCCAATCAAATCTAATGAACATGGGCAGTTTTTTCATATCCATAAATAAAGCCTCCTATTCTCATATATTTCGGGTTCAATCCCCATCTTTACAAGTTTTTCTCTTGTTTCATGATATGTATCTGATATACTCAGATATAAGGTATTAGTATTTTCCTGCATTTTGCCGATAAGGCTACTAAATTCAGAACTAATATTTTCTTCCATTGCAGCCATATTTGTAATAGAATTAATCATATTCCAGAAAAAACGCCGTTCGGCATATACTGCTGCGATTGTCAGAAAAGTAAGGGTATTCTCCATAGGCAAGACTCCTTTTTCAATGAAAAGCCAATGAGCTACAATAATCAAAAAAAGCTTTTTTTGGTATGATTATAGTATACATGATATATACAAATTCAGTTCTAACAACATTTCTTATTTTTCTTAACACTATCGTTTGATTCCTCAAAGATTTTACAAGTTTATTAATTTATCCAACAATAGATTCATGATTAAGGCTGCTAAATTCAGA
>CAJULU010000042.1:23039-40508 GCA_910587575.1 uncultured Dorea sp. | reverse complement strand
GTTTTTAGGTCTGTGTCCTTTCTTGGGTGTGTCTAAGAAAATCAACACAGCAGCAGGTATGGGTGGTGCTGTTATTGGTGTTATTACAGTAGCTTCTGCTATATGTAGTTTAATATATGATTTTATATTGATACCGTTTGAACTTACCTACCTTAATACAATTGTATTTATTGTAGTTATTGCTTCATTGGTTCAGTTTGTTGAGATGTTCTTAAAAAAGGCAATGCCCCCTCTTTATAATGCGCTGGGTGTGTATCTGCCTCTGATTACCACAAACTGTGCGGTACTTGGTGTGGCACTGACGAACGTACAGAAGGAGTACAGCGTCCTTCAGGGCGTCATTAATGGTATCGGAACATCTGTCGGATTCTTAATCGCTATCGTGATCATGGCAGGAATCCGGGAGAAGATTGAATACAACGACATTTCAGAGTCCTTCCAGGGAACGCCGATTGTGCTGGTGACAGCAACTCTTATGGCGATTGCGTTCTGTGGATTCTCGGGACTCATATAGGAGGGAGCGTACGATGAGTATTACAGGTATTATCATTGCTGCTGTGATCGTGGGCGGCACCGGTCTGTTCATTGGTGTGTTCCTGGGAGTCGCAGGCAAGAAATTTGCGGTAGAGGTAGACGAGAGAGAGGAAGCCATTACGGGAGTGCTTCCGGGTAATAACTGCGGCGGCTGCGGTTATGCAGGCTGTTCCGGCCTTGCGGCGGCGATCGTCAAGGGCGAGGCCGAGATTGGCGGCTGTCCGGTAGGCGGTGCGCCGGTTGCGGAGAAGATCGGGGCCATCATGGGCGTGGAAGCCGGTTCACAGGCCAGGCAGGTTGCATTCGTCAAATGTGCGGGAACCTGTGACAAGGCAGGGAAGGACTATGAGTATCACGGACTGAATGACTGTGTGATGGTGAACATGATGCAGGCAGGAGGGCCGAAGTCCTGTAATTACGGATGTCTTGGCGAGGGAAGCTGTGTGAAGGCCTGTCCGTTTGACGCCATCCATATTGTGGACGGGGTTGCCGTTGTGGATAAGGAAGAATGTAAGGCATGCGGAAAATGTATTGCCGTATGTCCGAAGAAGCTGATTGAACTTGTGCCGTATGACCAGAACCATCTGGTACAGTGCAGTTCCAGGGATAAGGGGAAGGATGTCATGAAGGCCTGCTCCGTGGGATGTATCGGCTGTAAGATGTGCGAGAAGGTCTGTGAGTCGGATGCAATCAAGGTAGAAGGCAACGTTGCGCATATTGATCCGGAGAAATGTACGGATTGCGGCAAGTGTGCCGAGAAGTGTCCCAAGAAGTGTATCAGATAGGATTGCGGCAGATGAAACGGAGTATCTTACAGGCAGTACGGGAAGCTTTGGGCTTGCTGTGGAAAGATATGAAGGATGCAAAATGGGCGGTTATGTTAGTAATCGCCTATTTTGTGTTGGGGAAGTATTTTCTTTACAGTCTGTGCCCGATGGTGGTGATTACGGGATTTCCCTGTCCGGGCTGCGGGCTTACCAGGGCAGGCTTCCGGCTGCTCCGGCTGGATTTTGCAGGTGCATTTCGGGTTCATCCCATGATTTATCCGATTGCTGCCTGGCTGCTGCTTTTCTTCTGGAATCGCTATTTTCGGAAAGGCCGGATGGGAAGGGGGCTTAAGATTCTGCTCATTCTGATTCTGGTTCTGACGATTCTGGTTTATCTGTGGAGGATGTTCCGGTATTTTCCAGGGGAGCCGCCTATGAGTTTTTATGGCGGGAATCTGCTGCATTTGGGGAAATAGAAGGCGGTCTTATGACCGAAGTTTTATCACATAATCGCATATATCGTTGGATTCTGGAAAATTCTTCGACGGATATCTTGATCATCTCTTTTTCTGATATATTTTCACCTGCTTTCTATGATGTGTGCTTTCTATGATATGCGTTATCTATGGTATTCTCATTATACCAATAGGCGGTTTCCGAATCAAGGGTGTTTAAGAGAAAGGGTTTACGGATTGAAATTATATCTTTTCCGTGGTAGAATAAACAGGAAAGCAATTAGAGCAGTACGAGGAGGTTGTACCATGGACAATAATTACGATAATACACCAAAGGAGAATAACGGTTCCGGTCAGACGGCTGACGGATTCAGTACGTCAGGCCAGCCGGCAGCAGATGCGGCTGTAAGCGGGCAGTCAGCCCAGGCTTCGGAGGCGGCAGGACAGTATACGGATCCCAATGCAGGAGAGCAGCCGGGCAATTCCAGTTCCGGCCAGTATCCATATACCAGTCAGAATGCAAACAACGGTCAGCCAGGCGGCGGCTATCAGTATGGCGGTTATAATCAGAATTACAGCCAGAACCAGAACTATAATCAGAATTATAACCAGAATCAGAACTATGGCCAGAACAATGGATATCATTACCAGGATAATTATAACTATAATACCGGGAATCAGTACAATCAGATGTATGAACCGGGACAGGATTCCTCTCCGATGAGCATGGGTGACTGGCTTCTTACTCTGTTAGCGGCAATGATTCCATGCGTGGGCATCGTACTTTACTTCGTGTGGGCATTCAGCAAGACGACGAACGTGAACCGCAGGAATTTCTGCCGGGCACAGCTGGTTATCATGGGTGTCGTGCTGGTAATCTATGTCATATTCATTGCATTGTTCGGCTCCATGCTGTTTAGCGCCGGCGGTTTTTACTATTAAGTCTCTGAGCCAGAAAAGGCTGTCTTGAAAACGTTTTTCTGTACTATTAACGTTTTCTGGACAGCCACTTTTTTACACATAGGCCTTATTTCTGGATTTTCTGCTGAAAATTCTTGGAATAACGGATCTTATTATCTTTTGTGATAAAGACGGCATCCACGTTGCCAAGCTGTTCAATCATCCGCAGACTCTTGTCGTAGCCCAGCAGAAAACAGGTGGTACTCAGCGCATCGGCGGTGAGGGAAGAATTGGTGATAATGGTGACGCTGTTTAAGTTATTCTCACAGGGATATCCGGTGTGGGGATCCAGTATGTGATGGTAAAGCTTACCCTCTGCTTCAAAATAGCGCTGGTATGTGCCGGAGGTCACAACGGACTGATTGGAAACCTTTACGGATGTGATCGGCTCTCCGGCTACATCGAAGGGTTTCTGGATTCCGATGTTATAGTCTGAACCGTCCAGCCTGCTGCCAAGAGTAAGCACATTGCCTCCAAGATTAATAATGGCGTGTTTCACCCCCTGCTCTTTGAGGTATTTTTTTACAAGGTCAGCGATATAACCTTTGGCGATGGCGCCTACGTCAATGGCAGCATAAGGGTCAAGAAGCTGGACCGTGTTATCTTTTATGAGAATGTTTTTATAATCCACATGGCTTACCGCTTCATTGACGGCCTCGGGCGGGGGAGGAACGGGAGCCTCTGCGTGGAAATCCCAGAGGCTGGACACAGGGGCAATCGTGATGTCAAAGGCGCCGTTAGAAAGATCGCCATAGTAGATGCCCTTTCTGATCAGTCTCACCGTCTCGTCAGAAACTTCCACCGGATTCCCGCCGGCGCTGTTGATGCGGGAGATCTCACTGTCCTCAATCTTATTAGAGAACATGGAATGATATTTCCGGCAGATGTCTTCACAGCCTTTCAGAACCTCTTCATCAGCCGCATCCAGGATCTCGATGCGCACGACCGTGTCGAAAAGGGTATCGGTATAGACCTGGCTGCGCTTTTTGGTAAGCCCCGAGCAGCCGGATAACAGGAGCGCCGCAGCTGTAAGCAGTGCGGTAAATCTTTTATATTTCATAAATACACCTCATTTTATTCCCCAAAAGTCATTAATTCCAATTATATCATAAAAAAGAAGATATGCAATCGAACATGTGGTTGAAGAAAGGGGTTTCTTGTGTTAGAATAATGCGTAGAGAAAAAAACGAGGTTGATGAATATGAAGAATGGTTTGAGGAAAAAGGATCTGGTTCTGATTGCGGTCATTCTGTGTGTGGCAGGGCTTACGGTACTGATCCACAGGTTTGTGGGCGGAGTGGGTGCGAACATGGTTACCGTTAAGATAGAGGGAGCAATCGAGGGAACCTACAGTCTGTCGGAAGACCGGGAGATTGAGATTAACGGAGGGACGAACCGTCTTCAGATCAGGAACGGCGAGGCGTCCATGGTCCAGGCGGACTGTCCGGATCAGCTCTGCGTACACCAGAAACCGGTATCGCTGAATCATGAGAGCATTATCTGTCTTCCCAACAAGGTGGTTGTGGAGGTAGAGTCATGTGTCAACAGGGAATATGACGCAGTGACGAATTAGTGGAATAACTTTCGCAGGAGGGACATTTTTGAAGAGCAGAGTGGCATATTTTGGGGTGTTTACGGCGCTGGCACTGATTTTCAGTTATGTTGAGACGCTGATACCGATCCATTTTGGTATTCCGGGAATGAAGCTGGGCCTTGCGAATCTGGTGATTGTAATTGCCTTGTATAAGATGAAGGTACGGGAGGCCTTTCTTCTGTCGGTGGTGCGGGTTCTTCTGTCGGGCTTTCTGTTTGGGAATTATTTCAGCATTATTTATAGTCTGGCAGGCGCCCTGCTTAGTCTTTCGGTGATGGCCATGTTAAAGAGAACGGATGGGTTCAGCGTGATGGGCGTCAGTATTGCGGGGGGCGTGTGTCATAATATCGGACAGCTGATTGTGGCGATGGCGGTGGTGGAGACGTTCAGCGTGATCTATTATGTTCCCGTACTTCTGGTGGCAGGCCTTGTAACAGGGCTTCTGATCGGAACCGGGGCAGAGGAGATGTTAAAGCGGCTTAAGAACCTTAAAATATAAGGACGGGCAGCTGCGATCTGGGTGCAGAGAGGGAGGAATGGCATGATTTCATATTTGAGAGGTACGCTTGCGGCATTTGAGGAGGATAAGATCATCATTGACGTGGGAGGCGTTGGTTACGGGGTCTTTATGTCCGGCCAGGCTATGGGACGTCTTCCGGCGGTGGGGAATGAGGTGAAGATTCATACATATCTGAATGTAAAGGAAGATGCCATGCAGCTTTATGGATTCCTTTCCAGGGACGATCTGACGGTGTTTAAGCTTCTGATCGGCGTCAACGGAATCGGACCCAAGGGAGGTCTGGGGATTCTGGCTGCGTTAAGTCCCGATGATCTCCGGTTTGCGGTTCTGTCGGGTGATGTGAAGGCCATCTGCGCAGCTCCCGGGATCGGAAAGAAGACGGCGGAAAAGCTGATTCTGGAACTTAAGGATAAGCTGAACCTGGAGGATACCCTGGACCGCATCGCTTCTGAAGCGGGGTCCGTTGCCGGTACAGAGTCCCACAGCCAGATACAGAGTGAGGCCGTCCAGGCGCTGGTGGCGCTGGGCTACGGAAGTACGGAGGCATTAAGGGCAGTCAGGCAGGTGGAAACAGAAGAATCCATGGAGACAGAAGATGTATTGAAACTGGCACTGAAGTATATGACTCTTTAGGGAGCCGGCAGATATGAATGGCTGAAAGCCAGGATTGTGAAGTCAGAGGCAGAATCACCAGACAGGTGAAGGAATCATAATGAGGGTGAGACAGATTAATGGGCAGACGAATTATTACAACAGAGAATCTGGAAGAGGATGTTAAGATCGAGAACCATCTGCGTCCGCAGATGCTTGCGGATTATATCGGACAGGAGAAAGCGAAGGAGACTCTGAAAATTTATATCGAGGCGGCAAAGGCACGGAAAGAGCCTCTGGACCATGTGCTGTTCTACGGGCCGCCAGGGCTTGGCAAGACTACGCTGGCGGGAATTATCGCAAATGAGATGAATGTGAATCTGAAGATTACTTCCGGCCCGGCGATTGAGAAGCCGGGGGAGATGGCGGCGATTCTGAATAATCTCCAGGAGGGGGACGTGCTGTTTGTAGATGAGATCCACCGGCTGAACCGGCAGGTGGAAGAGGTGCTCTATCCGGCAATGGAAGATTATGCGATTGACATTATGATCGGAAAGGGCGCCGGTGCAAGATCGATCCGTCTGGATCTTCCGAAATTCACCCTGGTTGGCGCAACCACCAGGGCAGGAATGCTGACGGCGCCTCTGCGGGACCGTTTTGGTGTGATGAACCGGATGGAATTCTATACGGTAGAGGAACTGAAAACCATTCTGTTACGTTCGGCGAGGGTGCTGGAGGTGGGAATTGACGAGAAGGGAGCCGATGCGCTGGCAAGGCGGTCCCGGGGGACGCCAAGGCTTGCCAACAGGCTTCTGAAGCGTGTGAGGGATTTTGCACAGGTGAAATACGAGGGGGAGATTACGGAGGAAGTGGCGAATGACGCACTGGATCTGCTGGATGTGGATAAGGCAGGGCTGGACCAGTCTGACAGGAGAATTCTCCTGGTGATGATTGAGAAGTTTCTGGGGGGACCGGTGGGGCTTGACACGCTTGCTGCGGCAATCGGTGAGGATGCAGGAACTATTGAGGATGTCTATGAACCGTACCTTTTAATGAATGGGTTTATCCAGCGGACCCCAAGGGGGCGGATTGTCACGAACCACGCATACCGCCATCTTGGAATTTCCCATGAAATTATTGAAAAATAGTTGGTTTTTGGAGAAGTATCGTTTATAATAGAGTCAGAGATTCAGAAAACTGCTGCCGGCAGCTTTTCTGTATACTAAGGAATTTCGAGGAGGCTTCTAATGGCATCATCAAAAAACTTTACGGAAGTATTAATAGGGGGAAAGGTATTTACCTTGAGCGGTTTTGAAAGTGAAGACTATCTGCAGAAAGTATCGACCTATCTGAACCATAAGATTGAGGAGTGCAGTAATAGTGACGGATACCGCAAGCAGAGCTCCGATACCAGAAGCATTTTGTTGGCGCTGAATATTGCGGATGATTATTTCAAGGCAAAGAAGCAGGGCGGCGCATTGGAAAGTGATATAGAGGCAAAAGATAAAGAGATGTATGATCTGAAGCATGAACTGATTTCGGTTCAGATCAAGCTCGAGAATGCGGAAAAATCTATGGACAAGCTTAAGGAAGAGAATAAGGAATTTCAGATGAAGATTGTCCAGCTGGAAACGGAGATAAAGAATAATCGTAAGAAATAGGCTGTCTTTTGACAGCCTTTTTTAAGGGAATGCCAGTGCGGGATGGAAGCGGAAGCTTAAAGTATGGGGAGGGTGTATGACAGAAAGACAGAATTTTAAGAGTCCGGCGGATTCTGGGACATCGGGTTTTGGGGGCAGACGGGAAAAGAGAAGAATTGAGATTCTTTCTCCTGCAGGTTCTGCGGAGAGTCTGAAGGCTGCCGTATGTGCGGGGGCAGATGCGGTCTATACCGGCGGAACCAGGTTCGGAGCCAGGGCGTATGCAAAGAATCTGACGGAAGATGAACTGCTTGAGGCTATCGACTACGTGCATATCCATGGGAGACGCATTTATCTGACGGTGAATACGCTGTTAAAGGATTCGGAGATCCGGGGACTTTATGAATATCTGCTGCCTTATTACCTGCGGGGGCTTGACGGCGTGATTGTCCAGGACATCGGCGTGCTGGAATATCTTCGCAGATATCTGCCGGATCTTCCTGTTCATGCAAGTACCCAGATGACGGTTACGGGAGAGGCGGGGGCTGCATTTCTGAAGGAGCAGGGGGTTATGCGGGTTGTGCCTGCAAGGGAACTGTCTATCGCAGAGGTGCGCAGGATCAAAGAGCAGACAGGGATGGAGTTGGAGTGTTTTGTCCATGGCGCATTGTGCTACTGTTATTCGGGGCAGTGCCTGTTAAGCAGCATGATCGGGGGCAGGAGCGGCAACCGGGGGCAGTGTGCCCAGCCGTGCCGTCTGCCCTGGCAGATGGAGGGAAATAAGCCGGCGGATCTGATGAGCCTTAAGGATCTGTGCACCATCGACATACTGCCCGGTCTGATTGAGGCGGGTATCGACTCCTTCAAGATTGAGGGCAGGATGAAGCAGCCGGAATATGTTTATACGGTGACCGGTATTTACCGGAAGTATACGGATCTGTATCTTACGAAGGGCGCCGGGCATTATAAAGTGGAGGATGAGGATCGCAGAAGGCTTTATGGCGCTTATCAGCGCAGAGGATATACGGAAGGATATTATCACCGGCACAACGGCAAAGACATGGTTTCCTTCCGGCGTATGCAGGGAGAAAAAGAGGAAGCGGGCCGGACGGAGTTTGAGATAAAAGAAAAAATTAATGGTAATTTAATACTTTTTGCGGGAGAGCGTGCTAAACTGATATTGGAACACGGAGACTGCCGTGTGGAGTGTGAAGGCGGGCGGGTGGAATCTGCCCTGCGGCAGCCATTGGACGCCGGGAGGGCGGAAAAACAGATGCAGAAGACCGGAGGTACGGAATTTCAGTTCGGGCAGTTCCGGGTGGAGACGGGCGGGGAAGTTTTTCTTCCGGTCCAGGCTCTGAATGAACTGCGAAGAGAAGGGCTTGGCAGGCTTTCTGCGGCGGTTCTTGACCGGTACCGGCGTACAGAGCCGGCAAAGGGCGCCTGGATGACTGAGGGGCATATGACGGATCCTGACAATTCCTGGGCTATGGAACAGGATGCGCATCCTGAAAAGCCCTGTCTGTCCTGTGCAGTGCAGTCTTTTGGTCAGCTGAAGGAAGCCGCAGAATCGGAACACCTGTCTGTGGTATACCTGGACGATGAACTTGGATTCCGGGATAAAGTCATGCAATATCTGGCCGGACACAGGCAGGGGAAACGATATTTTCTTGCCATGCCGTACATTTTCCGTATGGGGGATCTGGAAGGATGGGAGAAACGGTATTCCAGGATGGCGGCAGACTATGACGGCGTACTCATCCGCAACTGGGAGAGTTATCAGTGGCTTTTGCGCCATGGCTATGAGAAAGAGATCTGTCTGGATACGAATCTGTATGTATTTAACGGATATGGCAGGACTTTTATAGAGAGGCAGGGGATCCGGCGGTATACAGTTCCTGTGGAACTGAACTGCAGGGAACTGAAGGAATTAAAGATCCAGGGAGCCGTAATGCCGGTCTATGGATATCAGCCGGTTATGGTGACGGCGAACTGTATCCGGAAGACGGCAGGCAGGTGCCATGAGGAAGAGAAGGCTTCTGGATTTCTTTATCTGCGTGACAGGTATCAGAAGAAGTTTGCGGTCAGGTGCTGCTGCCGGTACTGTTATAATGTGATCTATAACAGCGCCCCGCTGTTTCTTGCCGATATGGCAGGGGAAATCCGGGAACTTAACCCGCAAGAACTGCGGCTTGACTTTACCGTTGAGACAGGGGAGCAGATGCAGGAAATCATGAAGACATACACGGAGGCTTTCATTGGCTGTCAGAATGTGGCGCCGCCGCAGACAGAGTATACAAGGGGGCATTTCAAAAGGGGAGTAAAGTAGGTGAGGACTTGGTAAATATTATTGTTGAATTATCGAAATATCTGATGATTGTGCTGATTACCATGTATACATATCTGTGTTTCAGCATTTTCGGGTACAGTGATCTTGACAGGCAGAAGAGTATGTTAAGACGGCAGAATCTTCTGATGTTCATGATCCATATCATCGCATTTATGGTGATGTATCTGGAGAAGGAGGATATCAGGATTCTTGCATTCTATGTGATACAGGTGATATTATTTATCGTAACCATAACCTTGTACACGAATATTTATCCGAAATCATCCAGGCTGGTGGTGAATAATATGTGTATGCTGCTGTGTATCGGCATGATTATCCTGGCCAGGCTGAATTACGAGAAAGCAGTGAAACAGTATGTGATCGCAGCCGGGGCGATTGCGGTCAGTATGGCGGTTCCGGTCATTATCCGCAAGTTTAAGAAGCTTTCGGAGTGGAGGAACCTGTATGCCATTGCCGGGATTGCTTCCCTGGCGGTTGTTGTGGTTGTGGGCCGGGTGTCCTACGGGGCGAAGCTTGGCTTCACGGTCGGCGGAATCAGCATTCAGCCATCAGAGCTGGTGAAGATTATTTTTGTGTTTTTCGTGGCATCCAGTTTTAAGATGTCGCTGGAGTTTAAGAACATCGTGATTACTACGGCTCTTGCAGCTTTCCATGTGCTGATTCTCGTGGTATCCAAGGATCTTGGTGCGGCGCTGATTATTTTCGTGGTATACCTGGCCATGCTCTATGTGGCGACCCGTCAGTTCCTCTATGTTGCCGCCGGGCTTGGGGCAGGCAGCGTGGCATCGGTAGGCGCCTATTTCCTGTTCAACCATGTGCGGACCAGGGTGGAGGCATGGCGGGATCCTTTTGCGGTCTATGATAACGGGGGATATCAGGTTGCCCAGTCTCTGTTTGCCATCGGTACGGGAGGATGGTTTGGAATGGGGCTGTACCAGGGGATGCCGGAAAAGATACCGGTGGCAGACGAGGATTTCATCTTTTCTGCCATTTCGGAAGAGCTGGGGCTTATTTTTGCCCTGTGCATGATCCTGATCTGTGTCAGCTGTTATGTGATGTTTTTAAATATTGCCATGCAGCTTCACAATATGTTCTATAAGATGGTTGCGCTTGGACTTGGAACCTGTTATATTTTCCAGGCTTTTCTGAATATCGGGGGAGTGACCAAGTTCATTCCTTCTACGGGAGTGACGCTGCCCCTGGTCAGCTATGGCGGCAGTTCACTGCTTGGTACACTGATTATGTTTGCGATTATCCAGGGATTATATATTGTAAGGGAAGACGAGGAAGACGATATTGAAAGAAGAAAAAAGGAAAGGTTACGAGCAAAGAGAGGCCCTGAGGAGGAGACGGACAGACGAAGAAAGACGAGAGATGTCCCGGAAAGAGCGAAAAGAAGCAGACCGGAAGGACCGGAAAAAAACCAGGGCAAAGCGCGCAAGGAACAAAGAATTCGCTAGGGTCACGTATGTTTTCGTCGCACTGTTTCTGGCAATGATGGGATATATCAGCTATTTCCAGGTGACGAGAAGTAAAGAGTATATTCAGAGCCCTTATAACGCCAGGAAGGATTCTCTTGCAGACCGGGTGGTAAGGGGAGATATTCTGGACCGGAACGGAAAAGTTCTGGCAAGGACCAATGTGGCGGAGGATGGCGCCGAGACCCGGGAGTACCCGTACGGAAATATATTTGCACATACGGTAGGCTACAGTGAGCATGGGAAAGCAGGGCTTGAATCGGTGGAGAATTTTGAACTTCTGACATCCAATGCATTTTTCCTGGAGAAACTGAAGAATGAGTTCCAGGATAAAAAGAACCGCGGGGACAGTGTGGTTACCACGCTGGATGCAGATCTGCAGCAGACGGCTTACCAGGCGATGGGAGATGCAAAGGGGGCCGTTGTGGTTATGGAGCCGAGTACGGGAAAAATTCTGGTGATGCTCTCAAAGCCGGATTTTGACCCGAATAGGGTCTCCCAGGACTGGGAATACTTGAATACAGATGTGAACAGTGCGCTTCTGAACCGGGCTACCCAGGGGCAGTATGCGCCGGGTTCTACTTTCAAGGTGATTACGGCTCTGGAGTACATCCGGGAGAATCTGGGGACGGAAGGATACAGCTATAACTGTGCGGGGGCCATTGAGCAGGACGGGACCACCATCCACTGTTTTGGCGGACATGTCCACGGACAGGTGTCATTTGCGGACAGTATCGCCTATTCCTGTAATACTTCGTTCTGCAATATCGGGCTTATGCTGGACGTGGGGAAGTTTCAGAAGACATCGAAGGAGCTTCTGTTTGATTCGAAGCTGCCGTCCGTACTGCCTTACAGTAAGAGTAAATTTATGCTGGAAACGGGAGCGGCCAGCGCAGATAAGATGATGACCGCCATGGGCCAGGGTAAGACCCAGGTCAGCCCTTATCATCTGGCTCTTGTTACCTGTGCCATTGCCAACGGCGGGATTCTGATGGAACCGTATCTGGTGGATTCCATTACAAACTATACGGGACAGGAAGTAGAAAAGAATCTTCCATCGGAGTATAAGACACTGATGACGACAGAGGAAGCGGCTGCACTTAAACAGTATATGAAGGGCGTGGTGGACTACGGGACGGCAACGGTCTTAAGCGGACAGAGCTATACGGCAGCCGGAAAGACGGGAACCGCAGAATACAGTTCTGACAAGGAAAAGGATCATTCCTGGTACATTGGCATGACCAATGTGGATAACCCGGAACTGGTGATCAGTGTGATCATCGAATCCTCTGACGGGGAAGGGAAGGCCGTGAATGTAGCGAAACAGGTGTTTGACGCATATTATTAATTTTTAGATATTTTTGTGTACAAGAGGGGGATAATATGAGATACTATAAATATCTGTATCTGGCAGACGGGATCCGGAAGAAGGATAAGATTATCCGGAAGCTTGAAGAGAAGAAGCTGCAGCCCAATATCCATGTCATAACACTGGCCCGGAATGAGAAGAATCAGCTGGAGATCTACAATTCCATGGTTTTGCGGCAGCCGGATTTCCCCTATGACGACTTTTTTGTGGTCGGGATTGCAAAAGGTTACGAGGATGCGGTAGAAATGGTGGAAGAAATCGCTCGGGAAGTGTATAATAAGACAAAAGGGGCTGACATTCGTTCCTATATATTAGAGAGAGAACAGGAAGAGTAAGATGCTACATATTCTATTGCTTATCTTGAAAATCATAGGGCTTATAATCGCAGTGATACTGGGGATACTTGTATTACTGGTCTGTGTCGTTCTGTTTGTACCGGTCAGGTATGATCTGGAAGCTGTCAGTACCGGCACGGTTACCCGGACACGTGTGAAGGCACGGGTGACATGGCTGCTGCATTTGTTCCGGGCGGACGTGTGTTTTGAGGAGAAGCAGTTATCCTGGCAGATCCGGGTTGCATGGAAGAAGATACAAAGCGGCCAGGAAAGAAAAAAGACGATAGAAGCAGAGGTGGAGACGTATGAGAAAGAGTTGGAAGACGATTGGGAAGGTTCTGAAGAAGAGTCCGGCAAAGGGCCGGGGGATCCTGGGGTGGATCCGCTGGAAACCGGTAAAAAGCCTCCGGTTGCCCGGGAAGAAGAAAAAGGCAGGCCTGCAAGCCTTATGGAAAGGCGGGAAGAAGAGCAGGGCGGCTCTGTGGAAAGGCTCACGCAGATATGGGAAGGGCCTGGCAGGAATGTGGAAAAAGTACCCAAAGAGCCGGAACGGCTTGTGGATGAACTGGAACGGGAGATGGAAAAAATCCTGGAAGCCGGGAAGAATCCAGAAATTCTGGAAGATGCAGAAACCGCTGATCTGGAAGAAGGGGAAGAGCCTTGCGAAGAACACCGGGAAGGCGGCAAAGAACGGGAAGTGGATGACGAAGAAAGCGGCAAAGAACGGGAAGTGGATGACGAAGAAGGCGGCAAAGAACGGGAGATGGATTGTGAAGACAGTCGGGAAGAACGGGAAGCAGATTCTCAAGGCAGTGAAGAAGAACGGACCGGAATATGGCAGAAGATTACAGGCTTCTGTCAGAACATTTATCAGAAGATAGCGGAGCTGTACCGCAGGATTGCAGGGATTCCCGGGAAGATCAGCAGCGTTGCCGAAGGTATTGCGGAAAAGATCCGGGGGCTCTTGGAGAAGAAGGACAAGATTGTGGATTTTCTTTTGGACGAGATTCACCAGACGGCCTTTGTAAAGGCAAGGGATGAATTGTTTTTCCTGCTTCGAAGACTGAAGCCTGAGAAGATCCAGGCGGATATTCAGTATGGGTTCGAGGATCCGTCTCTGACGGGGAAGGTTCTGGCGGGGCTTAGTATGTGTTATCCGTTCCTTGGAGACGGCGTGGATATCCGTCCGGATTTTGAGAAGAAGATCTTTGACGGGCATCTAAGGATTACAGGCAGGCTTCGGGTCAGTTATTTTGTGAAGCTGTTATGGAAGCTGGTTTTAAGCAGGGAAGTGCGCATGACCTACCGTCATGTGAGAAAATTTGAATTATAAGCAGTAGGAGGAGTCAGATTATGGCGGATAATCAATTTAAAGGAACAGTGGAGGCGTTATTTAACGGAATGGATGGCGTAATCTCATCCAAGACGGTTGTCGGGGAAGCAATCCATATCGGGGATACAATTATCCTTCCTCTGGTGGATGTATCTTTTGCCGTGGGTGCAGGGGCGTTCAACGGGGATAAGAAGGAGAAGGGCGCAGGCGGTCTTGGCGGCAAGATTACTCCCAGTGCGGTGCTTGTAATTCAGAACGGACATACGAAGCTTGTGAATGTGAAGAATCAGGATACCATGACTAAGATTCTGGACATGGTGCCGGATATGCTTGACCGTTTCGGATCTAAGAAAGAGGAGAAGATGACGGAAGAGGATGTGGCGGATATTCTGGATTCAGCGGATGATGGCGAATAAATCCTTCCGGAAGGTATTTTTTTAAGATTACACACATATGATATAAAAAATGCGGGCAAAGGGTGGCTGTGATGAAGCGGGTAATGGGATTTGCCCTGTTCTGTGTGGCGCTGGGGATGATTCTGGCTCTGATTCTGCCGAATCTGTTTGTGGCAGTGTTGTGTATCATATTGTGTATATTGGCAGGGTACAACTTGTTCTGCTGCTAAGAGAACTGATATATGAATGAAAAGTATAAAAACCGCCTGGTGCATGATTTTGATTTGTAACAGGCGGTTTTGCTATTCATATTAAATATTGTTGTCAATAAAGTATACGGAATCTTAAGGCTGGCTTAAGGTTCTTTTTATTTTGCCTTAAACACGGCCGGTTATACTTAATCCTGCAGGGAAGGAAGAAGGATAAACGAATTGCGATAAGTAGGAGGAATCATATGCTGACATGCGGACATCTGAGAAAAACATACCAGAAAAAATGCGTGGTTGACGATCTGAGTTTCTCGGTAAGGCGGGGAGAGGCGTTTGCCCTGTTGGGGAGCAATGGGGCGGGGAAGACGACGACCATCAAGATGATTCTGAATCTGATTCCAAAGGATGCAGGAACGATTCAGATAGCAGAGAATGTGCGGATCGGATATTCACCGGAGACGCCCTATTTCCATCCGTTTCTTACCGGGCGGGAAGTCCTGGAATTCTACGGAGGGCTGCAGGGGATTGACAGAGAAGAACTGAAGCAGGAGATCCCCGGACTTTTGCGCCGGGCCGGGCTTGAAGAGAGTAGTACGAAAGTGAAACACTATTCGAAAGGGATGCTTCAGAGGCTGGCGCTTGCACAGGCGCTCCTGGGCGACCCCGGACTTCTGGTTCTGGATGAGCCGACGGCCGGACTTGATGCCATGGGAAGGTTAGAAATGATGCATACCATCCAGGCGTTAAAAAAGGAAGGGAAGACGATTCTCATGAATTCCCATATCTTGAATGATATCGAAAGGGTCTGTGACCGTGGAATTATCATGAAGAAGGGCCGTCTGGTCTGTGAGTGGGAGAATGGGAAAAATGAGAAGAGCCTGGAAGAGATTTTTGTAGAACAGATCGGAGGTGCGCAGTTATGATGGGAATTATGAAGAATGCACTGCGTGAACGGATACGCAGAAAGGATCTTTATGTAGTGATGGTGATCGGGCTTTTGATTGTGCTTCTATGCATGAGCGGTACGGTGACATTGTCGATAGACGGTATTCCGGTAACGGAAACCCGGCTTATGCTTCCTTTTGTACTGAATGTGGCTTTTGCCATCGGCGGCGGGATGGCGGCTGCGCTGAGCCTTAACACCATCCCCAATGAATATGAACGCAAAACCAGCCATCTTGTGTGGATGCGGGGAATCAGCCAGTGGAATTATCACGGACAGCTTGCACTTGCCAACGCCGTCAGTTCTTTGGCGGCAGTGTTCGTTCTGTATGCGGCAGTCATGATATTTGCAGGAATCAGAGGAGAGACAGGAGTGCTGCTAAGGAGTGTGCCGGGATTTCTGATCTATGGGTGCGGGATAGTGGGAATCAGTTTCTTTACCAGTGGACTGAGTCTGATGCTTCCAAGGATGGCGGCCGGAGTGCTGGCAGCCGGGGTTCTGCTGGCCGGAATATTTCAGCCGGTTCTGAGGACGATTTCGGGAATGGTATCGGGGGTATCCAGGGGAATCTTAAGAGGGATTCTTGCTGCGACACCGGATTTATATGAGGCACAATCCCAGGCAGGTGAGTTTCTGTTAGGAAACCATGTGGATGGACATCATATTCTTGGAGGATTACTGTTTCTGTATCTGGGGATTATGATGGTAGTTCTGTTTCGAAGAAAGGAGGCGTGAGACCGGATGGAAAATCGGGTCAGGGGAATGATGATAGCAGGTATTCCTGGCATTGTGCTGCTGTCTGCATGGCTGTGGACCGCCAGGCCGGGGATATCCGAGGAGAACCGGAGGATTTATGAAGAGGCGGTGGGGCTTCAGGACCAGGTGGATACATTGGGCTTTCAGGGGTTCTGCCTTTCTGATTATCCGGTAGCCATGTATGACGGTAAGTCAGAGTATGTGTTCGGGAATGGAGAGGTTCAGAAACGCTCTCCGGTGCTTGAGACATTTGCCGGGACGGTGTGGCCGGTGGGGGATCATTTTGAAGTGATTGTGCCCACTGTGGAGCAGTTCGGTCAGCTGATGTCACTGACAGGAGGCGTGGAGGGAATGGCTGCAGGAAGCGGTTACGGCCCGTCAGAACAGAAAGCATCCATCTGGCATGAGGCGTTTCATGCGTACCAGCTGACGGATTTTGCGGTTCTGGGGGAAAAGGTCACGGCAGAGGATCTGCAGGCAGAGCTTTCAGACCATAAGGGAGCGGAAGAGAAATCAGAGGAACAGTGGATTGCGGAAGAGGTGGACGAAAAGCCGGATCTGAAGAAAAAACTGGAAGGGGAAATGAGGCTTCTGAAAAAGGCTGCCTGTGATTCTGACATTGACGAACTTCATAGAACCATATTAGAATATAGGGAGTGCCGCAGGCAGCGGATGGAAGAGATGCCCGCAGAGGCCAGGGAGGCGGAGATCCGATGTGAGCTGACTGAGGGGACGGCGTATTACGTGGAGTCGGCTGTCTTTAGGATGGCGTCCGGCGGACAGGCTTTTGAGGAGCGGTATCTGGAGGGCCTTGACCGGTATGAGAACGGACGGGGAAAATATTACCGCACGGGTTTTGCCAAATGTATGATTCTTGACAGACTTGATTCCCATTGGAAAGAAACCTTCGATTTCTCGAAAGGTCTTGACGAAGTGATGGCGGAATATTTAAGGGAATCCGGACAGGAAATGCAGATGGACGGCAAGTGAAATCCAGACAGGCAATGCAGACGGATGATAAAGGGAATCCGGACAGGCAATACAGACGGATGGCAAGTGAAATCCGGTTGTGGAGTAAGAAGAGTGATAGGAAGGAGAGTGCAGGATATGGAAGCCAGTCAGACAGACTACCGGATTCTGGCGGCAGATGACGAAGAGGAACTGCTGGATATTCTGGAACTATATCTGGAACGGGAGGGCATTGGCATCAGAAAGGCACGCGATGGAATTGAGGCTATGA
>CAJULU010000042.1:13922-23029 GCA_910587575.1 uncultured Dorea sp. | reverse complement strand
CCTTTCATCTGCTGCTGCTGGATGTGATGATGCCGGGTCTTGACGGATTTGCCGTACTGCGGAAGATCCGGCAGACCAGCCGGATTCCGGCAATCATGCTGACGGCAAAGGACCAGGATTATGACAAGATCTTAGGACTGGAACTGGGGGCGGACGATTACATTACCAAACCTTATAACCCGCTGGAAGTGGTGGCAAGGATCAAGGCGCAGCTTCGGAGAAATTATGACTACAGGCAGGAAATTAAGGAGGAGAAGCAGGAACTTTCCTGGCGGGGAGTGCGGATGAATCTGGAAGAAGGAACCGTAAAGAGGGGAGAGCGGAGTATTGAGGTAACGTCCACAGAATTTGGGATTCTTAAGATGTTTCTGGAGCGTCCGGGAGCCATTTTCACGAAAAGGCAGATTTTTGAGCGGGTCTGGGAAGAACCCTATGCCGGGGATGACAATACGGTAATGGTCCATATCAGCAACTTAAGAAAGAAGCTGGAAGAAGGAGAAGAGGGGACCCCGTTGATCCGGACGGTCAAGGGACTGGGGTACAAGGCCGAGAAATGAAAAGAAAATCAAATCACAAAAAGGGCAGCGTGTTCCGGCAGCTGGTGGTAAGTTATATTGTATTTGCGTTGGTTTCCGTATTCTTTTTGTATCTGTGCATGTTTGGGATGCTGATGGTTCTCGGCGGCGGGGAACTTAAGAATCTGGCGCCTTATGAACTGGTGGATGAGGCGGGGAACGTAGGGGATATCCATTCTTTTGAACAGCTTGGAGGCTGGATTGAGCGGCTTGACGAATCTTATCATGTGACCAGGGTGTACGGGGAGAAGAAAGATGAGATTATGGAGTATTCCATGGAGGAACTGTCGGAGTATCTGATGACGGACAATCTGGTGGAAACGGCTGCCTCTGCCAGTGAATACAGAGGATATCTGAAGGCGGTGCCAGGGCCGGAAGGAACAACCTGGTATCTTATGAAGATTGCAAGGTCTGCCCTGCAGATGAGTTATAACTATAATATAGGAACGGATTCAGAGAGCGGGAAGGCGGCGGTCCTGGCGGTTGTTTCTTTCCTGGCGTTGTTTCTGGTAAGCTGTCTTCTGATGAGCGCATATCTGTCACGCAGGATTAAAAAACCTCTTCAGATGATTACGGAGGGCATGGAGCGGGTGAGAGCGGGTGACAGCCAGGTACGGCTTGAATTCGAGGCACAGCGGGAATTTGCGGAGATCCGGGATACCTTTAATATCATGATCGGGAAGCTTAAAGCCGATGAGCAGGAAAAGAAACGCAATGAAGAGAAGAAGAACCGCATGCTGCTGGAGATTTCCCATGATATCAAGACTCCGGTAGCTACCATTAAAAGCGGCGCTAATGTCCTGGAGGAAGGACTGGTGAAGCCGGAAGAATTATCCCGGTACTATCGGATGATTGACCAGAAGGCAGGAAGAGTCAATACGCTGGTCAATGAGCTGTTCCTTCTGCTGAAGATGGAAGACGGGGATTACCGGATGCAGTATGAGCGGACGGATCTCTGCGAGATGACGAGGCAGATCTGCGCTGATCACTATGAAGAGATGACCGGGTGCGGCCTGGATTTTCAGATTGAGATTCCGGAGGTTCCGGTTTATGCAGAGGTTGATACCAGGGAATTTCCAAGAGTGATCGAGAATCTTCTGGGAAATGCGGCCAGGTATAACCAGACCGGGAAGAGTGCGGGCGTAGAGGTGAGGCAGACCGGGGAGGGGATCCGGATCTCTGTGTGGGATGATGGGAAGGCCATTGCCAGAGAACTTGAGAAGGTGCTTTTTGACCCTTTCGTCAGAGGCGACCGTGCAAGGCTTACCAGCGGCGGAACGGGCCTGGGGCTTGCGATTGCGGGAAAGATCGTAGAAAAGCACGGGGGAAAACTTGAGTATGCGCGGCAGGGGGAGAAAAATGTTTTTACTATATTTTTTAAATGGTAAAAAAATGTAAAAAACATATTGACAAAGTGGGTCATAGTAGTGTATATTATCAATGTTGCATATCATATGTATGCTGCCTTGGCTCAGTCGGTAGAGCGTCGCCTTGGTAAGGCGGAGGTCGGCGGTTCGATTCCGCTAGGCAGCTTTGAAAGCCCTTGGTTTACAAGGGCTTTTTTCTGTAAAAAGTCTGACATTCATCTATGGGTAAGAAGAGGAGGAACGCCATGCCGTCATTTTTAAAAGATCTGTCCCGGTTTTGGGGAACCGGGGAACGAAATTCAAAAGGGGAGTCCCTGGAGGAGTTTCTGGAAGGCTATGACCCGGGAAGGTATGAGTCCCCGGCCTGCACGACAGATGCCCTGATCTTCGCACATCCGGGAACACCGGATTCTTCTCTGGAAGATCTGAGCATTCTGTTGGTGAAGAGAAGCAACCATCCCTGTATCGGTACGTGGGCGCTGCCGGGCGGTTTCGTAAATCTGCGGGAGGACCTTTCGGATACGGCCCGGCGGGAACTGGAAGAAGAGACGAAAGTCACGGGGCTTGTGATGGAGCAGATTGCCACTTATGGGAACTACGACAGAGATCCCCGTTCCAGAGTGATCACAACGGCCTATATGGCGCTGGTGAACGAAAAAGAAGTCCGGGTAAGGGCAGGAGATGATGCCGCCGATGCCGCATGGTTTCAAGTTCGTATGGAACTGCTTGAGAGCCGGCAGGAGGACGGCTGTACACAGAACCGGTATGCCTTGGAACTGGAGAATCAAAGCAGAGGATTTGTTACCAGAGCAGAAGTGATGCAGCAGGTCAGAACAGACGGGCTGATCAGGGAACAGAGTTTTACCGTGACCAGACAGGGAATGACGGCGGCAGACCATGGGGCGATCATCGTCCAGGCATTGCTGATTCTGAAAGAAAGAGCGGCAGAGTAATACGTCAGAAACACCTTGTTACGCCATATTTTTTATGATAAGATAAGGGACATAATGTATGTAAGTATCTACAAGGAGGAGTAATATGGGAGAAGAGACAGTTTCTAAGAATTTTATTGAACAGGAGATAGACAGGGATCTGGCTGAGGGAGTTTGTTCCAGGGTCTGCACCAGGTTCCCGCCGGAACCCAACGGATATCTTCATATCGGACATGCCAAGTCCATCCTGCTGAATTCCGGGCTTGCGAAGAAGTATCACGGAACTTTTCATCTGCGGTTTGATGACACGAACCCTACCAAGGAAGATATGGAGTTTGTGGAATCCATCAAGGAGGATGTGGAGTGGCTCGGTGCGGATTTTAAAGACCATCTGTATTATGCATCCGATTATTTTGAAGTGATGTATGAATGTGCGGTGAAGCTGATCAGGAAGGGAAAAGCGTTTGTATGCGATCTAAGCGCAGAAGAGATCCGGGAATACAGGGGCACATTGACGGAACCGGGGAAGAACAGCCCCTACCGTGACCGAAGCCCGGAGGAGAATCTGCGCCTGTTCGAAGAGATGAAAGAGGGAAAGGTAAAGGACGGGGAGAGGGTGCTTCGTGCGAAGATTGACATGGCATCTCCCAACATTAATATGCGTGACCCGGTCATTTATCGGGTGGCCCACATGGCCCATCACAATACCGGGGATCAGTGGTGCATCTATCCCATGTATGATTTCGCCCACCCGATTGAGGATGCGGTGGAGAAGATTACCCATTCCATCTGTACGCTGGAGTTCGAGGATCACAGGCCTCTTTATGACTGGGTGGTAAAAGAATGTGAATTTGACCCGGCTCCCCGTCAGATTGAATTTGCCAAGCTGTATCTGACGAACGTGGTAACCGGGAAGAGATATATTAAGAAGCTGGTCATGGATGGAATCGTGGACGGCTGGGACGACCCCAGGCTGGTGTCGATCGCGGCCCTCAGGAGAAGGGGATTTACGCCGGAATCCCTTCAGATGTTTATCGATCTGTGCGGTGTGTCCAAGAGCCAGAGTTCCGTGGATTATGCCATGCTGGAATACTGTATCCGGGAAGATCTGAAACTGAAGCGGCCCCGTATGATGGCGGTGCTGGATCCGGTTAAGCTGGTAATAGACAATTATCCGGAAGGAGAGACAGAGTATCTGGATGTGGAGAACAATCTGGAGAATCCTGAGCTTGGTATGCGTCAGATTCCCTTTGGACGGGAACTGTATATTGAGAGGGAGGATTTCATGATAGAGCCGCCCAAAAAGTATTTCCGTCTGTTCCCGGGGAACGAGGTGCGGCTAATGCACGCCTATTTTGTCAAATGTGTGAGCTACGAGACGGATGAAGAGGGGAACGTGACGGTGGTTCACTGTACTTACGACCCGGAGACCAAGTGCGGTACCGGCTTTACCGGGCGGAAGGTAAAAGGGACGATTCACTGGGTAGCGGCAGAAGCTGCGAAGAAGGCAGAGGTGCGCCTGTATGAGAATCTGGTGGATGAGGAAAAGGGGGTCTACAATAAGGAAGACGGCTCTCTGAATCTGAATCCCAATTCCCTTACGGTTTGTAAGGACTGTTTTGTGGAGGACAGTTTTGCAGATGCGAAGGGATGTGACAGCTTCCAGTTTGTAAGGAACGGTTATTTCTGTATTGACTCCAAAGATTCCACACCGGAGAATCTGGTATTTAACCGGATTGTTTCCCTGAAGAGTTCCTTTAAACTTCCAAAGTAGATCATTGGGAACGGGTGTGATGCTTCATGAATGAACTGACCATGAATCTGAAAAGTCATTGGAAAATCCCGCTTTATGAGCAGATCTACCATTATATCAAGACAGACATTCAGAGCGGGAGGATTGCATATAAGGAGAAGCTGCCCTCAACACGGGCTTTGGCGAAACATTTAGAGGTCAGCAGGAGTACGGTGGAACTTGCCTATGAACAGCTTTTATCCGAAGGATATATTGAGTCGCAGCCCTGCAGAGGATTTTTCGTGGCGCAGACGGAGGAACTGTATCATCTGAAGACGGAGAAGATACAGGCTCCTTCGCCTAAGCAGGAAAAGAAGAAGTACAGGTATGATTTTTCACCCAATGGTGTGGATCTAAGGAGTTTTCCTTATAATGCATGGAGGAAGCTTTCGAAGGATATTCTCATGGATGACCGGACGGAACTATTCCGTTCGGGGGATTCCAAAGGAGAGTATGGCTTCCGCAAGGCCATCTGCAGTTATCTGCACCAGGCAAGAGGGGTGAACTGTTCTCCGGAGCAGATTATCGTTGGTGCGGGAAGCGATTATATTCTGATGCTTCTGAGTATGATCCTTGGAAGGGATTACCGGATTGCATTCGAGGATCCGGCGTATAAGCAGGCTTACCACATGGCGAATGCCTTATCCTACCAGACGGTGCCGGTGTCCCTGGATAAAAACGGAATGAAGGTTTCGGAACTTCATTCATCCTGTGCGGATATTGCATATGTGACCCCATCACACCAGTATCCTACAGGAATCGTGATGCCGATCAACCGGCGGATGGAACTGCTTCGGTGGGCCGCAAAGGGGGAAGGGCGGTATATTGTCGAGGATGACTATGACAGTGAGTACCGTTATAAAGGGAAACCGATTCCGGCGCTTCAAGGCTATGACGCTCATGAGAAAGTCATATACCTGGGGACTTTTTCCCGGTCGGTTGCCCCGGCCATCCGTCTGAGTTATATGGTGCTGCCGCTGCCGCTGATGGAGAAGTATGAGAGGAAACATAGTTTTGTACATTCCACCGTTTCCAAAGTAGACCAGCTGATTATGCAGAGATTCCTGGAGGAAGGATATTATGAACGGCATCTCAACAAGACCAGGGCCTTGTATAAAAGCCGCCATGACGTGCTGCTTGACGGACTCCGGCCCATGGCGGACGTTCTGTCTGTTTCCGGGGAACATGCAGGGGTTCATCTGCTTCTGAATTTCCGTAACGGAATGACGGAGGAGGAACTGGTTCAGAGGGCGGCGAGGGAAGACGTCCGGGTGTATGGGTTGTCGGATTACCGGATCCGCAGGACGCAGACAGAGGAGCCGACGATACTGCTTGGGTATGCGAATCTGACGGAAGGGCAGATCCGGGAGGCGGTGAAGATTCTGGAGAGGTGTTTCTGCAATTAAAGGGCACGCATTATGGTGTGCCCTTGGGTTTTCATTTCTCAATTACAGCCTTGCCGAATAAAAGATGAAAATATAGGATTCTGGAACTCGCTGTCAGCTTCTTTCATAGTTTATATAGTGAAGGGAGCGATTTTTATGAGTATGAATGGAATTGATATCAGCAGATGGCAGGCTTCCATCAATCTGGCGGCGGTGCCCTGTGAATTTGTGGTGATAAAAGCGACGGAAGGAACCACTTACGTGAATCCCTACTGCAACCAGCATTTCAGCCAGGGGGCGGAACTTGGGAAAAAACTGGGCGTCTATCATTTTGCCGGAGGCGGCGATGCAGCTGCGGAAGCGGAATATTTTGTAAGTAACATCCGGGGGTATATCGGAAGTGCAGTTCTGGTGCTGGATTTCGAACTGCAGAATATGGCGGATGCGGTCACATGGGCAAAACGCTGGCTTGACAGGGTCTATGAGCTGACACGGGTGAAGCCGTTGGTTTATCTGAGTAATTATCTGGTAAATGATCTTGACTGGAGCGCCGTAGCTTCTTCTGGATATCCGCTGTGGAATGCATATTATTACGCATATGGTACTCCTATGGGGTACAACCCGGAAGCACCGCTGCCAGACCGGCTTGGGGCCTGGGGCAGGGCGCTGCTGTATCAGTATACCTCAGAAGGGAGGCTGGAAGGATATGGAGGCTATCTGGACCTGGATGTATTCTACGGGGATCCCGGCGACTGGGACCGCTATGCAAGGGGAGAGGGGGGATCGGGCGATCAGGTTCCGCCGCCAGATCCGACCCCGCAGCCTGCAATCTTTTACCGGATCCGGCCTGGTGATACCTTAAGCGGCATTGCCGCCAGATATGGGACTACGACAGCCGTACTGGCCCAGATGAATGGAATTGCCAATCCCAACCGGATCTATGCGGGGCAGGTAATCCGGATTCCGGCAGGGTCTTCGAATCCCGTGCAGCCAACGTATTATGTGGTAAGGCGGGGAGATACCTTAAGCGGAATTGCCTACCGGTTCGGTACAACGTACCAGAGACTGATGCAGCTCAATGGAATCCGGAATCCGAATCTGATCTATGCGGGGCAGAGGTTACGGATTCATTAGCAGAATATATGGTATGATGTGAACTCAGACAGGGTCTGGCTGCAGAGCGCTGGTGATGTCGGGAACAATATGACAATACCGTTCCTGATCTCTCACAGGCGCTCTTTGTTTCCGCCTTTCTTTTCCATTATTGAAAAACCTGTTCTCCCATGGTATAATGAAAAAGCACGCAGAGACTGCGGCTTAGAATACGGATGGCGAAGGAGAATAAGATGGAAGCATATACAAGTTTCGCTGAGGTATATGATACATTTATGGATAATGTACCTTACGAGGAGTGGGCAGATTATCTTCAGAATATATTAAGAGAATACGATATCTTCGACGGCCTGGTACTGGAACTGGGCTGTGGAACCGGCAATATGACGGAATTACTGGCAAAAAAGGGTTATGATATGATCGGTGTGGACAATTCGGAACCCATGCTGGAACTGGCCATGGAGAAGCGGATTAAGAGCGGCCACGACATCCTGTATCTGCTTCAGGACATGCAGTCTTTTGAACTGTACGGCACGGTCAAGGCAGTGGTGAGCATCTGTGATTCCATTAATTATATCAAAGATGACGCAGAACTGACGGAAGTATTCAAGCTTGTGAATAATTATCTGGATCCCCAGGGTATATTTATCTTTGATTTCAACACAGAATATAAGTACCGGGAGATTCTGGGAGAACGGGTGATTGCCGAGGAACGGGAAGAGTGCAGTTTTATCTGGGAGAATGATTACCGGGCTGAGGATAAGATGAATGAATATCAGCTCACACTGTTCGTACAGAGCCAGGAGGATCCGGATCTGTACCGGAGATACCAGGAGATTCATCAGCAGAAGGCTTATACGCTGGAGAAGATCAAGACTCTGATTGAGAAAGCCGGTCTGCGCTATGTTGCGGCATATGACGCATATACAAAGAAGGCGCCCATGTATACCAGCGGGCGGATCTGTGTGATTGCCCAGGAGTACGGGAAGTAGAACCGGCGGCCATGAACAGGGCCGGCTGCAGAGATTCTGGCTGTAAGATTCAGAAAAAGAGGCATGGAAAAATGGAAGATTATATAGTAAGGGCCACGGCCGCAGGGGGACAGGTACGGGCATTTGCGGTCACCGCAAGGCAGATGGTGGAGACGGCGAGACAGCATCATAATACCAGTCCTGTGGCTACGGCTGCGCTTGGACGGCTTCTGGGTGCAGGCGCAATGATGGGAAGCATGATGAAGAATGAAACGGATATGCTGACACTAAAGATCCAGGGGGACGGGCCCATTAGGGGTCTTACGGTCACGGCGGACAGCCAGGGCAATGTAAAGGGGTATGCGGGCAATCCGGA
The DNA here is from genome assembly GCA_910587575.1 of uncultured Dorea sp. GTDB lineage: Bacteria > Bacillota > Clostridia > Lachnospirales > Lachnospiraceae > Sporofaciens. Next base: position 14,518 of record CAJULU010000042.1, on the reverse strand, counting down.
GGTGATGCTTCCGCCTAAGAACGGGAAGCTGGACGTGGGCGGCGCCGTGGGAATCGGCCTGCTTACGGTGATTAAGGATATGGGACTGAAAGAACCTTATTCGGGGCAGACGATTCTGGTATCCAGTGAGATTGCAGAGGATCTGACCTATTATTTTGCCAATTCAGAACAGGTGCCGTCTTCTGTAGGGCTTGGGGTTCTGATGGGGAAGGATAATACCGTGCGCTGTGCGGGCGGGTTTATCATACAGATGATGCCCTTTGCAAAGGAGGAGACCATCTGTGCCGTGGAAGAGAATCTGAAGAAGGTTCCGTCCGTGACGTCCATTCTTGATGAGGGACATACGCCGGAAGAACTTCTTGGGATTCTGTTTGACGGACTGGGTCTTGAAATTACGGATACGATGCCTGCACGGTTCTATTGTAACTGTTCCAAGGAGAGAGTGGAGCAGGCGGTTGCAAGTGTCGGAAGGAAAGAGATCCAGGCAATGATACAGGACGGAGAAGATATAGAAGTAAAATGTCATTTCTGCAACACGGCATATCGGTATTCCGTGGAGGAGTTAAAGCAGATCATAAAACGAAGCCGGTAATGAT
>CAJULU010000042.1:13468-13912 GCA_910587575.1 uncultured Dorea sp. | reverse complement strand
CAGGCTTCGGTTGATAAAAAGGAGTGGATCAGCGAGATGAAGGATGGCTTTTTGAAGGTGGCAGCCGTAACGCCGGATATCCGGGTGGCGGACGTTGCTTATAATACAGAGAAGATATGCGCCATGATTGACGAGACGGCAGCCGCAGGAGCGAAGATTGTGGTATTTCCAGAACTCTGCGTCACGGGATATACCTGCGGCGACCTCTTTACCCAGGATGTCCTGCTTACGGATGCAAGATGCGCACTGCACAGGATTGCGGCACATACAAAGGATAAGGACGCCCTGGTGTTCATCGGCGTCCCGGTTTCGGTGGGCGGGAAGTTATACAATGTGGCGGCGGCGCTGAACAAAGGAAGGATTCTGGGGCTTACCACCAAGACGTTTCTTCCGAATTACGGAGAATTTTACGAGATGCGCCAGTTCTGCCAGGGACCTGGGACA
>CAJULU010000042.1:0-13458 GCA_910587575.1 uncultured Dorea sp. | reverse complement strand
GAACTGACGGAGAAGAGCAACCGCATAGTGGCGGAGATCTGCGAGGATGTGTGGTCAGCGGTTCCGCCGGGGATTGAGGTTGCGTTAGAAGGGGCTGTGGTGATTGTCAACTGTTCGGCAAGCGATGAGACCATCGGAAAGGATTCCTATCGGAGAAGTCTGATCGAGGGACAGTCTGCCCGTCTGATCTGCGGCTATGTGTATGCCAATGCAGGCGAAGGAGAATCCACCACAGATCTGGTATTTGGCGGCCATAATCTGATTGCAGAGAACGGAACCATTCTGAAAGAGAGCCGCCGTTTTGAAAACGGAGCGATTTATTCGGAGATTGATTTCCGGCGTCTTCTGAGTGAGAGAAGGAAGAATACGACCTTTCAGGCGGCAGAAAAGATGGGGCTTAAACGGATTCCCTTTGACATACAGGTTGAGGAGACGCAGCTTACCAGAAGAGTTTCTTCCCGTCCGTTCGTTCCGGCTGACGGGAAAGAACGGGCAGAACGCTGTGAGGAGATTCTGATGATTCAGGCTATGGGGCTTAAAAAACGTCTGAGCCATGCCCATGCCAGGAGCGCCGTGGCAGGGATTTCGGGCGGCCTGGACTCCACTCTTGCGCTTCTGGTGACGGCAAAGGCATTCGATATGCTGGGACTGAAGCGAAGTGAAATTACGGCTGTAACCATGCCTTGTTTCGGAACCACGGACCGGACTTACCGGAACGCCTGCCGGATGTCGGTGAAACTGGGAGCCAGATTGCGGGAGATTCCCATCGGTGACTCTGTAAACCAGCATTTTGCGGACATTGGACATGACCCTGGGGATCACAGCGTGACCTTTGAGAATGCCCAGGCAAGGGAACGTACCCAGGTGCTGATGGATGTGGCCAATCAGACCGGCGGCATTGTCATCGGAACCGGTGACATGTCGGAACTGGCTCTGGGATGGGCCACCTATAACGGAGACCATATGTCCATGTACGGGGTCAATGCTTCTGTACCTAAGACCCTGGTACGCCATCTGGTTCATTACTATGCGGATACCTGCGGGGACGGGGAACTGAAAGAAGTGCTCTATGATGTACTGGATACGCCGGTCAGCCCGGAGCTGCTTCCGCCCAGAGACGGGGAGATCGCCCAGAAGACGGAGGATCTGGTGGGACCTTACGAACTGCATGATTTCTTCTTATATTATCTGTTGAGATTCGGGTATGAGCCAGCCAAGATTTATCGTCTGGCAAGATATGCATTTCAGGGCGAATATGACGAGGAGACCATTTACCGATGGCTGGAGACATTCTTAAGGAGATTCTTTGCCCAGCAGTTCAAACGTTCCTGCCTGCCGGACGGACCGAAGGTAGGGACTGTGGCGCTGTCTCCCAGAGGGGACTGGCGGATGCCAAGCGATGCCAGCGTGGCAGGCTGGCTTGAGAATCTTAAGAGTGTGCGCAGATCCAGGTGATGCCAGCAGGAGAGTATTTCATAGATATGGTTTGAAAAAGAGGGAAGGATTGGAATGAAAGCAAATAAGGAAACTGCAGTAGAGAAGTTCAAAAAAGGCTATAACTGCTGTCAGGCAGTGGTCTGTGCGTACTGTGAGGAGTTAGGAGTCAGCGAAGAGGATGTGTTCCGGCTGACAGAAGGCTTCGGACTTGGCATGGGGGGACTCAGGGATACCTGCGGTGCGGTTACCGGGATGTTTCTCACCATCAGTCTTGCCAACAGCGCCGGGGACATGGAGAACCCGAAGAAGACAAAGATGGATACCTACGCCAGATTCCGCGAGGCTGCGGCCAGATACCGTGAGAAGAACGGTTCTATTTACTGCCGGGAACTCAAGAGTATGGACGGCCCACAGCCGCTTCCATGCTGTATTCAGTGCGTAGAAGATGCGGCTGCACTGGTAGATGAGTATTTTCAGAAGAAAGTCTGATTCGGAAATGAACAACCTCAGCAAGACTTCAGAGGGAGTCTTGCTGAGGTTGTTCCTATTCACGAGAGTGATCAATCTGATCCCGGATTTTCTGCATCTGGTAATCCAGTTCTTCAATAGAATCTGCACATCTTTTCAGCTGATTCACAATCTCGTCCGTACTGCCCACATCTTTTTTATATTTTAACTTGTGTTCCAGGCTGGCCCAGAAATCCATGGCAATGGTGCGGAACTGAACCTCTACTTTCATATACTTCTTTCCATTAGACAGAAAGATGGGAACGTCCAGAATCAGATGAAGGCTCCGGTAGCCGTTGGGCTTCGGGGTCTTGATGTAATCTTTCCGGCGTACCAGAACAATGTCATCCTGTTTGATGAAAAGCTCCGCCAGACGGTAGATGTCGTCTGGAAAAGAACAGATGACCCGGAGCCCGGCTACGTCCGCCAGATTCTCCCGGATACTGTCCAGCGTCACGGGGTATCCTTTCCGTTCCAGTTTTTCATAAATGCTTTCCGGCGATTTCAGTCTGCTCTTGATTGCCTCAAAGGGATTCCGGTTATAAACCTGTGAGAATTCTGCGTTCAGTACTTTTAGTTTTGTCTCCACCTCAAGGATGGCAGAACTGTATTCCATCATCAGATGACGGAAGGGTTTTGCGTTTCTTAACTGTTCGGCCTGCATCTGAATGATCTGGTGCTGTTTCTTCAAAGTCACAGCCTGTTCCGCTACCGTCTGTTCCAGCTGGTTCTTGCAGGAGAATAATTCGATTGCATTTTTTACCCGGTTTTTTACGATAGAACTTTCAAAGGGCTTGTGAATAAAATCCGAAACACCCAGATGAAAGCATTGGTTTTCAATCTTAATGGCGTGTTCACCGCTGATAATCAGTACAGGGATACGGCGGATCCAGTCATTCTGCCGCATCTCTTCAATTACGGCAAAGCCGTCGAGTTTCGGCATCCGAAGATCCAGGAGCAGTGCGGATATTTCGGATGCGTGTTTTCTGAGCATAGTCAGAGCCTGGAATCCGTCCTGTGCCGTCTCGATGATGTAGTCATCCTTTAGTATGTCGTATAGCAGTTCCCGGTTCAATTCTGCATCGTCTACGACCAGTATCTTGTTCACGTTTCTTTACCTCTTTTTCCTGGTGTATTTATTGTCGTCTGTATATAGTATACTTGATTTTTTCTGAAATGGGAAGGGGAAGCAGGATAATGTCAACAGAAATCTGAATTTCGTATGAAATATTTTGGTAAGATTATCTATTGTATTCCAGACTCTCTTTCTATATAATAAAAAGACTGTTGCTGAAACCGGATGATGAATGTAAGGAGTGAATGGATATGGAGAGAGAGATGACAACAGGGAAACCATCGAAGATTCTGCTGGATTTTACGATTCCCATTTTCATAGGAAATGTATTTCAGCAGTTCTACAGTATGGCGGACACTGTGATTGTGGGCAAATTTGTGGGCAATACGGCCTTGGCGGCGGTGGGAGCCTGCGGCACGCTGACGTTTCTGATCATCGGATTTCTCATGGGAATGACGGCTGGATTTACGGTTGTGACCGCACAGCACTATGGGGCAGGGAATCAGAAGGCAATGCGCCAGTCAGTGGCTTCGGCGTCGCTGCTGTCGCTGATTGTCTCAGTGATACTGACCGTGCTCAGTATGGCGCTTATGAGAAACATCTTAGATTGGATGAACACCCCCTCCGACATGTACGGCCAGGCTTATGCGTATATCATGGTCATCTGCGGCGGGATTGTGGCCCAGGTACTGTATAACCTTCTGGCCGGAATCTTAAGGGCCATCGGAGACAGTAAAAGGCCTCTTTATTTTCTGATTCTGGCTGCGCTTCTGAACATTGTACTGGATCTGGTGTTTATCATGGTGTTCCACATGGGAGCGGCAGGTGCGGCCTTTGCTACCGTGATTTCCCAGGGTGTGTCCGGGCTGTTATGCCTGTTTTATATCGTAAAATACGTCCCGGATCTGCATCTTTGCAGAGAGGACTGGAAACCCGACTGGAGTCTGATGAAATGGCAGATGAAGATTGGATTTCCCATGGCATTCCAGTATTCCATTACGGCCATCGGAGCAATCGTCGTCCAGTCTGCGCTCAATGTGTTCGGATCGATAGCCGTTGCAGGTTACTCTGCGGCAGTGAAGATCGAGCAGGTTGTGACCCAGGCGTATATCGCACTGGGAACGGCCATGTCGACCTATTGTGCGCAGAATATGGGAGCCGGGAAGATCTGGCGGGTCCGCCAGGGGTTCCGAAGCGCCACCTGGATGGGAGAGATCTATGCGGTTCTCACAGGAGTGCTGGTATTCTTCTGGGGGAAATCCATGACCACGCTGTTTGTGTCGGAGAACGTAAAGGAGATTACGGCTTATGTGGATATTGTCCTGAAATGCGGGGCGGCGTCCTTCGTATTCCTGGCAGTGGTCAATATCTACCGGAACGGCATCCAGGGAATGGGGTACGGCCTTCTGCCTATGACGGCAGGGATTGCGGAACTGGCAGGACGCTGCCTGGCGGCGGTAGGAGCATCTCATTTTGGAAGCTATCTGGGAATCTGTCTGGCAAGTCCGGTGGCCTGGGTGATGGCGGCGGGGCTTCTGCTGGGGATGTATTTCAGAATTATGCATCAGTATCAGAGCAAAGGGATGATGGAGAAGGACGGAGAGGAAGCGGTTTTCGTCTTGAAGAAAAGATATATTTAACCACATAAAAAAGGTGCTGCCGGTTTCTGGCAGCACCTTTCTTAAGGTAAATGTATAAGTATGTTAGTTCCTTACATTGACGCTTTCAAATTCATCGATGATTTCCTTGGAAGGTGCCTTTGTAGCCAGGCTTACAACGATGATCATGATCAGTGATACCAGGAATGCCGGAAGCAGTTCATAGATATCAAGAATTCCGCCCATCGGGCGAACCATGTATTTCCAGATGAATACCATTGCGCCTCCTGCAACCATACCGGCAAGTGCACCCTGCAAGGTGGTACGCTTCCAGAACAATGCACAGATCATGACGCCCGCAAAGGCAGCGCCCATTCCGGCCCATGCGAAGGATACGATACCAAATACGCTGGAATTGGGATCTCTTGCCAGAAACAGTCCGATTACGGCAATACCAAGGATGGTGCCCCGGGCAATCAGAAGGCTCTGTTTTTCACTTAACTTCTTTCCAAAGAAATCCTGTACAATATTCTCAGATACACCGGAGGCTGCAACCAGCATCTGGCTGTCTGCCGTAGACATGGTAGCCGCCAGGATACCTGCAAGAATCACACCGCCAAGGACTGCCGCCAGTACACCGTTCTTGCTCAGTTCGCTGGTAAGGGCGATGATGACACGCTCACTGTCTTCCAATGGAGCCATGCCGCCTGCATTCACGACCGCAAGGCCTACGATACCGATAAAGATTGCAATACCCATGGCAAAAGTTACCCAGATGGAAGCCACACGTCTGGAAAGAACCAGTTTCTTCTCGTCTTCGATAGACATGAAACGAACCAGGATATGAGGCATACCGAAGTAACCGATTCCCCATGCCAGAAGAGATACTGCAGAAAGCGGTGAATAAGGAATCGCCGTTCCTGCCACTGCATCATGGATGGAAGAAAGGGAGAGGTAACCGGACAGCGAGCGGGCATTGTCCATAACCGCGCCCATGCCGCCTGCATTGCTGACACCGTAGGTTACGATGGAAACCAGGGCAATGGACATAACGATACTCTGGATCAGGTCATTGGTGGCAACCGTGGTAAATCCGCCCATAATCGTATAGATTACGATGATGATTGCAAACAGGATGACTCCGGTCATGTAATCCAGGCCGAACAGGGAGTTGAACAGCTTGCCGCATGCTGCAAATCCGGAAGCTACATACGGAACGAAGAAGATTACGATGATGACCGCAGAGATCGCCGTAATGACGTTCTTCTCATCGTGGAATCTCTTGGCAAAGAAGTTCGGAACCGTGATGGCGCCGATTCTCTCGGAATAACGTCTTAATCTTCTGGATGTAAAGAGCCAATTCAGATATGTACCGATGGCAAGGCCCGCTGCGGTCCAGAAAGCATCCGCCAGACCGGTCAGATAGGCGACTCCGGGAAGTCCCATCAGAAGCCAGCTTGACATGTCGCTTGCCTCGGCGCTCATGGCAACAACCAGTGCGCCCATCTTTCTGCCGCCCAGATAAAAGTCTTCACTGCTGCTGTTCTTCTTTGAGTTATATATGCCGACACCAATCAGAAGACACATATAAGCAACAATCGTACATAAAATTACAATACTGATACTACTCATAAACTGCACCTCATTTTCTTTCAATTTTTTTACTAAAGCTTATTGTTCCGGTTCCGGATGCCGGAACAATAAAAAACAAGGTTAGATCCCGTCCTGTGTCTTTCCTTGTATGCAATAGTATCATAACAAAATGTTATGCTTCCATAACGATTCGTTATGATACATTATAGCACTTAGTTAATTTGCTGTCAATTGCAGATGGACAATTTAAGAATTTTAACATTTTGCTGATTTTTGGGACTTGACAAAGAATTTTATGTGAGCCTGGGGATAGGGGAAGAATGATGTAGAATGTTGGCAGTAGTGTATTCCATTTTTTTTATTCCTATGATATAATTTATCATGATTGATGAAAAAGATATGATGTATGGAATCAGAATGACAGAGAAAGAATAAAGAATAAGGAGTATGGACGGATGAAGAGAGTATTATTGAAATTAAGTGGGGAAGCTCTCGCAGGCGATAAGAAGACCGGATTTGACGAGGCAACCTGTGCGGCGGTTGCCAGACAGGTGAAGAAGCTTACGGATGAAGGGATTCAAGTGGCGATTGTAACCGGAGGCGGTAATTTCTGGCGGGGAAGGACCAGTGAGACCATTGACCGGGTGAAGGCGGACCAGATCGGGATGCTGGCGACGGTGATGAACTGCATTTATGTATCGGATATTTTCCGCTATGTGGGAATGAAGACGGAAGTGTTTACCCCTTTCGTGTGTGGTGCGTTTACCACCTTGTTTTCCAAGGACAGGGCTTTAGAGGCGCTGAAAGAGGGGAAGGTCGTCTTCTTTGCCGGAGGAACGGGCCATCCTTATTTTTCCACGGATACGGGAGCGGTGCTTCGTGCGATTGAGATTGAGGCGGATGCCATGCTGCTTGCGAAGGCCATTGACGGAATCTATGACAGTGATCCCAAGGTGAACCCGGAAGCGAAGAAGTATGACGAGATCTCCATTCAGGAAGTCATTGACCGGAAGCTTGCGGCCGTGGATCTGACGGCTTCGATCATGTGCCTTGAGAACCGGATGCCGATGCTGGTGTTCGGGCTGAATGAAGAGAACAGTATCGTGGAGACCATGACAGGAACATTTACAGGAACTAAGGTGACAGTATAATATAGAAGAAAGCGAAATAAAGGAGGAAGCAGTCATGAATGAAAGATTACAGGTGTACGAGGATAAGATGAATAAGACGATGGCGAACCTTGACGGCGAACTGGGTACGATCCGGGCGGGACGGGCCAACCCCAATGTGCTGAACAGGATTAAGGTAGATTATTATGGGACGCCGACCCCTATTCAGCAGGTGGCCAATGTGTCTGTGCCGGAGGCTCGTCTGATTCAGATACAGCCCTGGGAGAAGAACATGCTCAAGGTAATCGAGAAGGCCATCCAGGTATCTGACCTTGGCATTCATCCTACCAATGACGGCAGTATGATCCGGCTGGTATTTCCGGAACTTACGGAGGAGCGCAGAAAAGAACTGGTGAAGGACGTGAAGAAGAAGGGAGAGGCGGCCAAGGTTGCCATCCGCAACATCCGCCGGGACGGCAATGATGCACTGAAGAAACTGAAAGGTTCAGAAGTGTCAGAGGATGAGATTAAGGATATGGAGACGGAACTTCAGAAGCTGACGGATAAGTTTGTGAAGGAAGTGGATAAAGCAGTAGACAAGAAGTCGAAGGAAGTCATGACGGTTTAATGAGAGAGGGGGCAGACCACAATCCTGTGGGGGTCTGTCCCCCCGTTCATGCTTGAATATGCAGGGAAAGGGGAGAATTTGTATGGTAATACCGCAGCATGTTGCGATTATTTTAGACGGAAACGGACGGTGGGCAAAGTCAAAGGGAATGCCCCGCAACTACGGCCATGCCCAGGGGAGCAAAAATGTGGAGCGGATCTGTGAGGAAGCCTACCGCATGGGAATCAAGTATCTGACCGTGTACGCATTTTCCACGGAGAACTGGAACCGGCCGGGAGACGAGGTGGCAGCACTGATGAAGCTTCTGCGCAATTATATGAAGACCTGTCTGAAGACGGCGGCGAAGAACGACATGAAGATCCGGGTCATCGGGGAAGTGTCCAGGCTGGAGGAAGACATCCGTACCAGGATTGCGGAGCTGGAGGAGGCAACAAAGAATAACGGCGGGCTGAATTTTCAGATTGCCATTAATTACGGGAGCCGGGATGAGATTATCCGCGGGGTGAGAAGGCTTGCCAGAGACTGTGTGGACGGAAAGGTCATGCCGGAAGAGATTGAGGAAAAGATGCTGGAAGGGTATCTGGATACCCATGATATCCCGGATCCGGATCTTCTCATCCGGACCAGCGGGGAACTTCGGCTGTCTAATTTCCTTTTATGGCAGCTTGCGTATACGGAATTCTACTTTACGGACATTCACTGGCCGGACTTTACGAAAGAAGAACTGATAAAGGCGGTTGAACATTTTAATGCCAGAGACAGGCGTTTTGGGAAAGTAAAGGAGGAGCAGGGACAGGATGTTTAAGACGAGGCTGTTAAGCGGAATTGTACTGGTGATTGTGCTGGTGTTGACGGTAGGTTTTGGAGGAAATCTGTTGTTTGCATTTCTTGCGGCCATCAGTCTGATTGGAATGACGGAATTATATAAGGTGGTGGATGTCCAGGGCAGGGCGCTGGGATTTACCGGATATCTGGCGGCAGTGCTGTATTATGGGCTGCTGTGGGGCGGGGGGACAGAGTATGTGACGATGCTTGCCATCCTGTTTCTGGTGCTTCTGATGGCGGTGTATGTATTTACATTTCCGGCATACCGGGCAGAGCAGGTGATGACGGTGTTTTTCGGCTTCTTCTATGTGGCGGTCATGCTTTCTTATGTATACCAGACCCGGATGCTTGCGGACGGCCGTGTGGTGGTGTGGCTGATCTTTTTAAGTTCCTGGGGATGTGACACCTGTGCCTACTGTGTGGGCATGCTGATCGGAAAACATAAGATGGCGCCGAAACTCAGTCCCAAGAAGTCTGTGGAAGGCGGAATCGGGGGGATTGCGGGGGCTGCGCTGCTGGGCGTGGTGTTTGCCCTGGCAATGAACCGTTGGGGAGGCGCCGGAGCTTCTCCTTTGCAGTATGCCGTGATCTGTGCAGCAGGCGGAGCGATTTCCCAGGTGGGGGATCTGGCGGCTTCGGCCATCAAACGCAACCATGAGATTAAGGATTACGGAAAACTGATTCCCGGGCACGGCGGGATCCTGGACCGGTTTGACAGCGTGATCTTTACGGCGCCGGTGATTTATTATCTGGCAGCACTGCTGGCAGGAAATATCTAATGTTATGTACCAGTGTTTTACCAGATATGAGTGATATAGTACAGTATGGTACCAGGCCAGTGCATTTGTATAATGACGGCAGAGATTCCGGCATATATATAGTCAATACATTCGATAATAAAGAGAGGTAAGAAATGAAGAAGATAGCCATATTAGGTTCTACCGGTTCCATCGGAACCCAGACTCTTGAGGTGGTAAGAGAAAACGGGGATATTGAGGTGTGCGGTCTTGCCGCAGGCAGCAATATCTCGCTTCTGGAGGATCAGATCCGTGAGTTTCATCCCCGGATTGCGGCCGTCTGGTCCGAAGAGAAGGCGGAAGAACTGAAAGAACGCATTTCCGACACGGATACGAAAGTGGCGGCCGGGATGGACGGACTTCTGCAGGTATCAACTCTTGCGGATATGGAGATACTAGTGACAGCGATTGTGGGGATGATCGGAATCCGTCCTACCATCGAAGCCATCAGGGCGGGAAAGAACATTGCCCTTGCCAACAAAGAGACCCTGGTGACGGCAGGGCATCTCATTATGCCTCTGGCAAAGGAGAACCGGGTGTCCATCCTTCCCGTGGACAGTGAGCACAGCGCCATCTTCCAGTCCCTGCAGGGAAATGAAAAGAAGGCTCTCCACAAGATTCTGCTGACAGCGTCCGGCGGCCCTTTCCGGGGAAAGAAGGAAGAAGATCTGCTGGAGATCCGGGTGGAGGATGCCTTGAAGCACCCGAACTGGGCCATGGGGCAGAAGATTACCATTGATTCTTCCACCATGGTGAATAAAGGGCTGGAAGTCATTGAGGCAAAGTGGCTGTTCGGGGTGGATGTGGACCAGGTGCAGGTGGTGGTGCAGCCCCAGAGTATCATCCATTCCATGGTGGAATATGTGGACGGAGCAGTCATGGCACAGCTTGGCACGCCGGATATGAAGCTGCCGATCCAGTATGCACTGTATTATCCCGAGAGAAGGAATCTGCCCGGGGAGCGCCTTGATTTCTGGAATCTCAGAAAACTGGAGTTCGAGAAGCCGGACATGGACACCTTCTACGGGCTCTGGCTGGCTTATGAGGCGGGACGGAAAGGCGGTACGCTTCCCACGGTCTTTAATGCGGCCAATGAACTGGCTGTCCGGCTGTTTTTAGACCGGGAGATCAAGTATCTGGAGATCGTGGAGATCATAGAGGACTGTATGCAGGCCCACCATAACATTGAAAATCCTTCCCTTGACCAGATACTGGAGACGGAAGCAGCCACTTATGACAGGATTCACAGTAGGAGGTAACTCATAATTTGGGTATTATATTAGCAATCTTAATCTTTAGTTTTATCGTGTTCTTTCATGAACTGGGACATTTTTTACTGGCCAAGAAGAACGGCATTGACGTGGATGAATTTGCCATCGGAATGGGGCCGGTTCTGTATTCCTGCGAGTACAGGGGAACCAGGTATGCGGTCCGTATCTTCCCTATCGGCGGTTTCTGCGCCATGGGAGAGGACGAGGAGGCGACGGATTCGCCCAATAATTTTAACAACAAGTCTGTGTGGGCAAGAATTTCGGTCATTGCCGCAGGACCGGTCTTTAACTTTATCCTTGCCTATGTATTTGCGGTCATTCTGACGGCCATGATCGGATATGACCGGCCGGTAATCAGTGCGGTGGAGAATGGATATCCGGCGGCCGAGGCCGGCCTTATGGCAGGTGACCGGATTGAGAAGATGGGGGATAAGAAGATCCGCATTTTCCGGGAGATCAGTATTTACAATCAGTTCCACCAGGGGGAAGACGTAAAGATTACCTACAGCCGTGACGGAGAGGAATATACGGTAACCCTGTCTCCGAAGGAAGACGAGGAACCGGGATATTCAAGGCTTGGCATTACTTCCGAGGGATACCGGAAGGCGGGGGTGTTAAGGTCTCTGCAGTATGGCGCATATTCGGTGAATTACTGGATTGGCACCACCCTTGAGAGTCTTAAGATGCTGGTGACCGGGAAGGTGAGCCTGAATAACCTTACCGGGCCGGTAGGAATCGTGGACGTGGTGGATGACACGTATCAGGAGAGCAGGTCTTACGGGAATTTCGTAGTGCTGGTGGAGCTTCTGAACATTGCCATCATGCTGTCGGCCAACCTGGGAGTGATGAACCTGCTGCCGCTGCCGGCCCTGGACGGGGGACGGCTGGTGTTCCTGTTCGTGGAGGCGGTCCGAAGGAAACGGGTGCCGCCGGAGAAGGAAGGATATGTGCATATGGTCGGGATTGCGCTTCTGATGGCGCTGATGGTGTTTGTGATGTTTAATGATATCCGGCGGGTGTTCTTCTAATTCATTAAAATTAGATATTGACCTGGAGCTGACTCCAGATGATATAGTATTTTATATCCAATTGCTGTGTGACGGGGAAACGGATACAGAAGCATTTGAGAGAGAAAACTCTGCAGAGGAGAGGTGTAGCCATGACCATCTCAGAAGTGAGCAAAAGATATGGAATCTCGCAGGATACGCTGAGATATTACGAGCGGGTGGGAGTGATTCCGCCGGTACACCGGACAGAGGGCGGGCTTCGGGATTATACGGAGGAAGACTGCAGCTGGGTGGAACTTGCGGGCTGTATGCGGGGGGCGGGGCTTCCCCTGCCGGCCCTGGCGGAATATGTGCGCTTAAGCCAGGAAGGGGACCAGACCATTCCCGACAGGCGGGAACTTCTGATGAAGCAGAAGGAGCGGCTTGCCGCACAGCTTGAGACGATCCAGAAGACCATGGAACGGCTGGAGTATAAGATTTCCTGTTATGACAGGGCAATGGAGACAGGCAGGCTTGTCTGGGATTAAAGGAGGTTGAAGATTATGGTTTATAAGGAGTTTCAGGATCTGAAGCTGTCGGCTCTCGGTCTGGGCGCCATGCGCCTTCCGCTTGCTGACGGTAAGGATGAGAACATTGACGAGGCGGCCACGGCAGAGATGGTGGAGTATGCCATGGGCCAGGGAATCAATTATTATGACACTGCATGGGGATATCATGCGGGGAATTCCGAACTTGTGATGGGAAAGATCTTAAGTAAGTATCCACGGGAGAAGTTTTATCTGGCTACCAAGTTCCCGGGGTATGACCTGGCGAATATGACGAAGGTGGAGGAGATCTTCGAGAAACAGCTTGAGAAGTGCCAGGTGTCTTATTTTGATTTCTATCTGTTCCACAATGTGTGTGAGATGAACATTAACGAATATCTGGATCCCCGGTATGGGATCTATGAGTATCTGATGAAGCAGAAGGAGAATGGAAGGATCCGCCATCTGGGATTCTCTGCCCATGGAAATTATGACGTTATGAAGCGTTTCCTGGAAGCCTATGGGAAGGACATGGAGTTTGGCCAGATTCAGCTGAATTATGTGGACTGGGATTTCCAGGAGGCAAAGGCAAAGGTAGACCTGCTGAATGAGTACCGGATTCCGGTGTGGGTTATGGAGCCTCTCCGGGGCGGTTCCCTGGCCGCTCTTTCCGAGGAGAATACACAGAAACTGACTGCGCTGCGCCCGGAGGAAGAGATTCCGGCGTGGGCGTTCCGGTTCCTGCAGTCCATCCCCAATGTGACGGTGGCGCTGTCCGGCATGTCGAATCTGGAGCAGCTTAAGAAGAATATACATACTTTTGAGACTGAGAAGCCGCTGGACAGTCAGGAGATGGAGACGCTGCTTGGCATAGCAGACAGCATGGTGAACGGGGTTCCCTGCACGGCGTGCCATTACTGCACCAGCCATTGTCCCCAGGGAATTGACATTCCTTCCATGCTGAAGCTTTATAATGAGCATAAGTTTACGGGAGGCGGATTTATTGCGCCTATGGCGCTGATGGCGGTGCCGGAGGATCAGCAGCCTTCTGCCTGCGTCGGGTGCAGAAGCTGTGAGGCGGTCTGTC
>CAJULU010000041.1:13725-40941 GCA_910587575.1 uncultured Dorea sp. | reverse complement strand
TATAGCCAGCGTACTCCATGGCGGTCATGATCGTAAGGTCTGCCGGAACGCTGTAACGCTTACCGCTAAAATATACATTTACCATATTTTCCATGTCTTCGTATCCTTTCTTCATTTAATTGAGCCTTAATATTCATTCGGAAGTTCGTCAATCTCATCATACCGGAATACCGGGCCGTCCTTGCATACATACTTGGAACCGATGTTGCAGCGTCCGCATTTGCCTACGCCGCACTTCATACGCAGCTCCAGCGTCGTGTAAACCTGCTCTGTCGTGAATCCAAGTTCTTTCAGTCCCGCCAGTACGAATTTAATCATAATCGGCGGCCCGCAGACCAGCGCCGTCCTGTCTGTATCGAATCCTAACTCCTTCACATAGTTGGGAACGAATCCCACATGGCCGTCCCAGTTATCCTGCTCCCTGTCGATGGTCAGATATACGTTCACACCCTCGGCCTTCATCCACACTTCCTGAATCTCTTTTAACTGCACCAGATCCTCTGCAGAACGGGAACCGTAGACGATATCCACCGTCCCGTATTTCCCACGGTTATCCAGCACATAGTTAATCACAGAACGAAGGGGTGCAAGTCCGATACCGCCCGCAATAAACAGAAGGTTCTTCCCCCTAAGTTCCGTCTCTACCGGAAAGGAATTTCCATAGGGGCCGCGCACCGTGATCTCATCTCCTACCTCCAGACTGTGGAGATAGTCCGTCAGAATCCCGCACTGCTTGATGCTGAACTCCTGGTATTCCTTATTTGTCGGAGAAGAAGTAATGGAAAACATACCCTCGCTGATTCCAGGCGCACAGACCATGGCGCACTGTCCCGGCATATGCTCAAAAAGCTTGCCGCCCTCCGGCGCATTGACACGGAACGTCTTCACGTCCGGCGTCTCCTGGCGGATATCCGTGATCACGCCTACCTGGGGAATCAGAGTATCTAATGTATAATTCTTATGACATGTACATTCGCCCATTATTTTTCACCTCCCTGGTTCTGAAACGCTTTCACTACCTTCACAATATTCAGCGCCTGCGGGCACTTCTCCACGCATCTGCCGCAGCCTACGCAGGAATACATTCCATCGTTATTCGCCGGATAATATACCAGTTTGTGCATGAACCGCTGACGGAACCGCTGCATCTGGCTGGTACGGTTGTTGCCGTGGGCCATCATCGTAAAGTCAGAGTACATACAGGAATCCCAGCATCTGTAACGGGATACACTGTCTCCTGCCGTATAATCCTTGATATCATAACACTGGCAGGTAGGGCACACAAACGTACAGGTGCCGCATGCCAGACATGGCTTGTATAATTCTTCCCAGACCGGAGAATCGAATTTCTCGGAAAGGGCGTCTCCATTCCATCCTTCCAGGGAAAGGTTCATATAGGGCAGCTTCTCCACAATCTTATGGATCTTTTCCTTCTCTGCCTCTACTGCCCCGTCCATTGCCTCATCCTCTGTCAGCAGTTCTTTCACCGCTTCCGTCAGCGCCTCTCCCTTTTCTGTCAGCGCTTTCCAGCAGAGGTCTTCCCCTACGGTCCATACCGCCACGTCGGAAGCCGGGCTGGCTGCATCCACGCCGAACACCTTACAGAAACAGGTCTCCTCCGGCTCATGGCAGGCCATGGCTACAATGGTTCCGTGATCCCTTCTCGCCGCATAGAAGGTATCAATGGGATCAGCTAAAAATACATTGTCCAGAACCTCCATGCCCTTCACGTCACAGGCTTTCATGCCGAATACCACGAAATCCTGCTCCTTTAAAGTCTCTGGCTTTATGGACATCTTCTTTCCTTCTTTTTTCACCGTATAAAGCCCCTCGCTCTGGGGGAAAAATGCGTCTTTTGCCGATTTTACGGTCTTTAAAGTGTCAAGGTCTACTTCTGCGTCTTTGCTCCACGCTCCGAAGTTGGTCTGCCCTGCCGTCTTTACCGGAAGATACAGTTCCTGTTTCTCCGCGATTAACTGGAATAATGCGGAAAGATTTTCTTTGGCTATCTTATACATACATTATCCCCTCTTTCCTACAATACTTGGTTCCGCGTCCTCAAACGTATAGTCGGTAAGCGGTGCTGTTGAATCGGTGTCTGCCCCTGCCTGGTACTCTCCGTATAACTCGTCAATATCCTTGATAAATTTACGGTTAAACAGGTGAAGGGGGATTCCCTGCGGACATACACGGCTGCACTCGCCGCAGTCCGTACATCTTCCTGCCACATGGAAGGCACGGATAATGTGGAACATCTTCTCCTCAAAGGAGTCCACATTGGCCTTCTGGGAACTGTCGAACTTGTTGCTGTCGAATACGCATTTGCGGCAGCTGCAGGCCGGACAGGCATTTCTGCAGGCATTGCAGCGGATACATTTGCTCAGTTCACTCTGGAAAAACGCAAACTTCTCCTCCGGGCTCATAGCCTCGATCCTGGCCACCTCATCGAAACGCTCTGCATCCTTCGTCTCTTTCGATTCGCCGATCTGCTCGTCAAAGATCATGTGCTCTTTCCCCTTGCAGACATGGCATCTCTCTAACATGGCATCTGCATATGCAAGAGATTTCTCCCCGTAAATGGTCTGGATTTTCAGGGTATCTGCCTCGTCCGTAATCTCTGCGCCTTCGATACGTTCGATTCCTTTGATTCCCTGCTTCCTGATTCTTTCGATATCCAGTTTGCCTTTGCACCCTACGCCCACGATGTAAGCCTTCTCCCGGTCTACCCGGTGCTCTTTGATTAACTGGTTGAAGCTGTATGTATCACACGGCTTTAAACAGACCATGGTCTTTCCTTCCAGTCTGGAAGCCTCAATCATATATTTGCTTAAATTCGCCCCGCAGAAACCATTATATACAAAATCTTTTAACTCTTCTTCTGTCTCAAAATAAGCCGGTTCCGGATTGTAAGGCAAGTCTCCGGCCTTCCAGCCGAGAACCCGTGCCACAGTTCCGTCTGCCAGCAGTTCTTTTGCACGGTTAATTAATTCTTGCATCTTAAATCCCCCAATCTTACGTTTTCACCGAGAGAATAGATCTTCTCTACAAAACTGTTCATCGTCTCAGAGAACTTCACACCCTCTGCCGCAGACACCCACTCCACACGGGTACGTCCGTTCTCCACGCCGATATAATCCAGCATAGAGAATAAGAGGGTCATACGCCTTCTTGCGTAGTAATTTCCGGTACTGTAGTGGCAGTCTCCCGGATGGCATCCGCACATGATGACTCCGTCTGCACCCTTTTCAAATGCCCTCAGGATGAACATGGGATTCACACGGCAGGAACAGGGAACGCGGATGATCTTCACATCAGCAGGATAGGTAAGCCTGCTGCTTCCTGCCAGGTCAGCTCCTGCATAACTGCACCAGTTACAGCAGAATGCTACAATCTTCGGTTTGAATTCTTTCTTTTCTAACGGCATATTGCATCCACCTCCGCTATGATCTGTCTATTTGAGAAGCCCTGCAGATCCATGGCTCCTGACGGACATGCAACGGTACATGCGCCGCAGCCCTGGCAGAGTGCGTTATTGACCACTGCCACACGGCGGGTCTCGCGGATTCCATGGTCATTGACCTCTTTGTCTTCATAAGTGATTGCTCCGTATGGACATACGTTCTCACAGGTAGAACATCCGTTACACAAAAGCACGTCTGCCTGTGCAGTACACGGATTGGTCATCAGCTTATCCTTGGCAAGCAGGCCGATGGCTTTCACGGCAGCGGCTCCTGCCTGTGCCACCGTCTCCGGAATGTCTTTCGGTCCCTGGCAGACGCCGGATAAGAAGATTCCGGCTGTCGGCGACTCTACCGGACGGAGCTTTGCATGGGCTTCGGTCAGGAAGTTGTTGGTATCAATACTTGCAGTCAGCATCGTTGCAATCTTACGCACATCCGGATTGGGCTCAATGGCTGTTGCAAGAACCACCATATCCGCCTCCTTTAAGATCTGCCGGTTGTCAAGAAGGTCTGACCCCTGTACCAGCAGCTTTCCATCCGGCTGCGGAATCACTTTTCCCACCTGTCCCTTGATATAGTTCACTCCGTACTGCTCTACCGCTCTCCGGTAGAACTCGTCAAAGTTCTTGCCCGGTGTCCGGACGTCGATATAGAATACGGTCACATTCACATCCGGATACTTGTCTCTGATGAGCATCGCATGTTTTGCGGTGTACATACAGCAGATCTTGGAGCAGTAGGGTTTGCCTCTGTCGTCAGAACAACGGCTTCCCACGCACTGGATAAATACGATCTCCTTCGGCGCCTTTCCGTCAGAGAGACGCTCTAAATGTCCGTGGGTGGGTCCTGCAGCGTTCATGACACGCTCTAACTCCAGGGATGTGATTACATCCTTGCTCTGGCTGTAGGCGTACTCGTCATATTTATCAAGACTGATGGTGTCAAATCCCGTGGCAACCACGATGGCTCCGTACTTCTCTGTAATGATCTCGTCCTTCTGTTCATAGTCGATGGCTCCTGCCTGGCAGACCTTGGAACAGATTCCGCATTTTCCGGTCTTGAACTTGATACATGCCTCCCGGTCAATCACAGGAACGTTGGGGATTGCCTGTGCGAACGGGGTATAGATGGCGCTTCTGGTATTTAATCCTCTGTTGAATTCGCTTGGCGCTTTCTTAGAAGGACACTTCTCCTGGCAGACGCCGCAGCCAGTACATTTGTCCATGTCCACGCTTCTTGCTTTCTTGCGGATATCTACGGTGAAATCACCTACAAATCCGCTGACTTTTTCCACTTCACTGTATGTATAGATAGTAATCTTCTCATGGGCTGACGCCTCTACCATCTTCGGTGTCAGAATACATGCGGAACAGTCCAGCGTAGGGAAGGTCTTGTCAAGCTGTGACATCCTTCCGCCGATACTCGGGGTCTTCTCCACAATATCTACTTCATATCCTGCATCTGCAATGTCAAGGGCTGTCTGAATTCCGGCAATACCGCCGCCGATTACCAGCGCACGCTTGGTCACGCGGCTCTCTCCAGCCTGTAACGGTGCGTTTAAGTTCACCTTGGCTACAGCCGCACGCATTAAGATCACTGCCTTCTTCGTAGCCTCTTCCATATCCTTGTGGATCCAGGAACAGTGCTCACGGATATTTGCGATCTCTACCATGTACGGATTCAAGCCCGCCCGCTCTGCCGCTTTTCTGAATGTGGCCTCATGCATACGCGGGGAACAGGAACATACCACGATTCCCGTTAATTTCTTCTCCTGGATGGCTGCCGCAATCTTCGCCTGACCGGCTTCGGAACACATATACTGGTAATCTTCGGCATGGACAACGCCCGGCTCCATGAGTGCCATCTCTGCTACTTTGCTTACGTCTACCGTTGCTGCAATATTACTTCCGCAGTGGCAGACAAATACTCCTATCCTCTGCACGCAAATTTCACCTCCTATATCTTCTGAATGCACTGACCAGTAACTGCTGTGGAAGATCGGGATCTAATAATTCCGGAATCTCGTCTGCCAGAAGATAATTCTGGCCTTTCTGGCGGACCACTGCCTGTCTTGCAGCGTCAATCAGCTTGCCCGGTTTCACGTCACGGGGACATCTCTCCACACACGCAAAACAGGAAAGACATTTCCACAGGGACCTGGAATTTACCAGGCTTTCAATATCTTCATTGATGACATAGGACACAAACTGATGTGGTTTGATGTCCATCTCGTTATAGGATGGGCAGGATGCAGAACATTTGCCGCATTTCATGCATTTCAGCGGATTCACGCCGCTGATCTCCCTGATCAGCTCCGCCTGTTTCTTCTCAGAACTCATGAATTTGCCACCTCCTCTTTGATTTCTTTTACCCCTAATGCCTCCGCAAGCAGTTCCGTGAAGTAGACAACCGGAAGTTTCTTTCCGGTACTCTTATTCAGGTTATACAGGCATAAGGGACATGCCGTGGTCAGCATTTCAGCGCCAAAGCCTTCTGCACTCTCCATGATCTTCTCGCACATATTCTTTGACAGCTCTTTCTCTTTCAGAGAAATATACCCGCCGCAGCACTCGTTACGGTAAGGATAGACCACTGGTTCTGCCCCGATGGCACGGATGAAGTCCTCGATAATCTTTGGATTCTCCGGATCGTCAAAGCTTAAGAGACTGCTTGGGCGAAGGAGCAGGCAGCCGTAATATGCACCGATCTTCTTTCCCGTCAGAGGATTGGTCACCTTCTTCTTTAATTCGTCAAATCCCACTCTGTCACGAAGGACTTCCAGGAAATGAAGGACGACCGTCTCACCCGCATAAGGTTCCTCAAGCTCCATGTAATTGTTCGCCCTGGTGCGGATGTCTTCCACATTCTTCATGTCGTCATTGACACGTTTGATCACATGATGGCATGCGGAACACATCGTCACGAGATCCTGTCCCTTCTCTTTCGCCGCATTCAGAGCGCGCACAGAAGACAATTTCGTGGCGATTTCGTCAGAACCAAGCGGATAAACCCCGCCGCAGCACTGCCAGTCTTCGATCTCTTCCAACTCGATTCCCAGTGCCGCTGCTGAAGCCCTTGCATAGACATCCAGATCCTTTGCCTTTGTTCTCAAAGTGCATCCCGGATAATAACTGTACTTCATAGTTCTCTCTGTCCTTTCTTAAATATTTTGTCGAAACTTCTTTTTAATATTAATATGAAGTTTCCTATAAGTCAATAATTCTGAAATTCCTTCATTACAGTTCAATCTGGGCAATGACAGATTTTAACGCCTCCGCACTTGCCTTTAATTTGCCAACTTCTTCCTCGGTAAGAGTCATCGGAATCTTGCCCTGGATACCGTTCGGTCCCACCAGCGCCAGGGTGCTTAAGCACACGTCCTCAATGCCATATTCCCCATGCATCATGGAAGATACGGTGGTCACAGACTCGGAAGCCGACATCAGGATACTGCATAATCTGCATACGCCTCTCGTAACGGCATAGAAGGTAGCGCCCTTGTTCGCAATGATCTTACCGCCGGATTTCTGTACATAGGTAAGCATGGCATCCTTGTCCAGTTCTTTGGCCTCTTTTCCGAGATGCGGCATCATATCTACAAAATCGTCCACGTTGACGCCTGCAATCCTGGCTGCTGACCACGGAATAAAGGAAGTATCTCCATGCTCGCCAAATACATATGCATGAATATTTCTCTGTGCAACTTTAAAATGTTCGGAAAGTCCGCAGCGAAGTCTTGCGGAATCTAAGACAGTTCCGGAACCGATAATCTGATTCTCCGGAATACCTGAAATCTTTGTGAATACATAGGTCATGATATCAACCGGATTGCTTACAATGATATAAAGCGCCTTCGGTGCCGCCTTTACAATCTCCGGTGTGATCTCTTTTAAGATATTAACGTTGGTCTGTGTCAGTTCGATTCTGGTCTGGCCTGGCTTACGCGCAATCCCGGATGTAATGATCACGATGTCGGAATCCTTCGCATCCTCATACTCGCCTGCAACGATTGCTACCGGATCTCTGAAACAGGTTCCCTGCTCGATATCCATAACCTCGCCTTCTACCTTCTCCTTGTTGATGTCGATCAGAACGATCTCGGATGCCATGTCCTCACCGGACAATGTGTACGCAATTGTGGAACCTACGCTTCCGGCTCCAATGATTGTGACTTTGCAGCTCATGTTTTCTTCTCCTTCTCTATGCATTTTCTACTGTTTCAGTATACTGTCCTGCCCCGGCAGGTATGCCTCATTGAACAAAGTTCACAGGGATTCCAGTACACTCCTGGCGTGCAGAACTTCCTTCATTCATAATCTGTCGTTTCCTGCCGCCGTCTGTAAGTATGATAGCACATTGACAATAAATTAACAAGCCCTGTGTTTGTAGAAATTTTAACAATATATTTTCGTTCTTTTATCCAATTTGACGAAAAACATATATTCTGGTCGAAAAAAGGTGTACAGCCTATGATAATAAGACTTTACACCTTCTTTCAGACTACTCTTTTATTTTGTCAATTTCCTGCAGATTAACACCTGCAACAGTGAGAATCACCTTTAATTCCTTGTAACGGTCAAGCATCATTTTATATGTGACCATGTCGCCGTTTTCTTTTGCTGATATCATCCAATTTTGCAACCTTGAAAATTCAACTACGGAATCTTTTACAATGTCAGATATACTTGGCATACTCTCACCTCACTTTTAAAGCACCGTTTATCTGTTATTTTGATTATATCAAAACACTTGATAATGTTCAATAGAGAATAAACGGAAAAGCTGCCCATCCGGAATCGCCCGGAAAAGCAGCTCCTTATATCAGAAATTATCTTACCTTGTCGTCATTCACACCATCCGTGTTGTCGTCTGTGCCATTGATGTTGTCATCCGTACCGTCCAGGGCATCGCCCACATCATCCATGCCGTCACGGACATCATCGCCAATCTCATCGGCTATATTATCGCCGTCGTTACGGTCACGGTCTGTACCGTCGGTTGCACCGTTAGTATTTCCGTTGTTGTTATTTCCATTGTTATTATTGTTGTTACCATTGTTAGTGCCGTCTGCAGCATTGTTATTTGCCGCATTGTCATCAGCGTTTCCGTCACTGCCGCAGGCAGTCATGCCAAGCATTGCGCCTGTGCACATAAGAATCAGTACCATTTTCTTTAACTGTTTCATATCAAATTCTCCCTTTCATGTATTTTATCTATCATCAAGTAATACTTGTTATCAGTAATATCTGCAAAATTATGAAGAGTATACAAAAAAAGATATTTTTGAACATGGTATTTTTTTACAAAACATTGGAAAGTCTTCATTTATATGCTATTATTTAGGGACATGAAGCAAAAATCTGATGGAAAGGAGTCTGAACACGGATAAAGGCTATCTGTTAAGCTTCAATTTTAATAAGAAAAAAGAAATCGGCGTACATCAGATTGCAATCGGCAATAAGACCATCATAGAAGCGGTGGTATAGGACAGAAGGGCATACATCAGAGTGTGCCCTTCCCGTATCCCCTGGCTTATGCCGATCTGTCTACAGGCGCTCCGCAATCTGCCCGCTTCTGTAAGCCCTAAGAAGCACCGCCAAATCCGCAATCTGTTCCTTCAGATCCCGTCCCACATCCGTATCGCCTACCAGCTTCCTCTCCAGCACCCGGTTTACGATCACGCTTTCTGAATGGATGTCGCTTTCCTTCTCAATCGCCGCTTCCGTAGACTCGAAAGGTTCATGGGCTACCAGAATCAGCCCATAGGAATTGGAGATCAGCGTATAACCTGCAATCCCCGTCTCCTTCTGGTACGCCTTGGAAAATCCTCCGTCAATGATCATGACCTTTCCGCCGCATTTGACCGGATTCTCCCCGTTCTTGCTTTTCACCGGAACATGGCCGTTAATAATGTGCGTTTCTTCTTCGGGCAGGCCGAATTCTTTCAGAATGCCGTTCACCACTTCCTCATTTTCCAGAAGATTGTAATAAGGATTCTTCTTCTCCTTGTGCGTCTCCTTATCCGCAAGGAAATACCGCTCAAAGGTTGCCATCTTATCCTTGCCGAACAGTGGCGAACCTTCGCCAAGCCAGATGTACCACATGATATCCTTGCCCCGTTCCCGTTCCTCATCGTCCAGTGCATGGAATCCCTTGCGCACATAACTTTCCAGAATCTCATACAGGCTCTTCCCCTGATAAGACTTCCCATATATGGACACGGATTTCAGGCTTCCGTCCTCATTGAGCGGCACACATCCATGATACAGAAGATTATTGTTATAGACCTTATATAAAGCCCCTTTATTCAACAGGAAACGCATATGCCGCTGTAATTTCTCACAATTCAGAAATGCCTGCTCTAACCGTTCCATAATGTCTGCTTCATCCTTGGTCAGCGCATACGGTTCCTTCGGGTCTATGGTCGGGAAATTCCGGTCCAGCATCTCATACGTCTTACCGTCAATCTCTATGGTTCCTTTCTCATAGTCAATATGGTGCAGCAGGTTCCGGTCCTCCATCTGAAAACCGGGATTCTTGCGGATAATCTGCCCTTCTACCTTGAACTGGATTACGGAAATCGCCTTGTGCATCTTAATATCTATGAGCATCTCGTTCTTCCCGTGTCCAGAATCTCCCTTAAGCTGGAAACATCTGCAGGGATCATCGCTATAGGTATTCATGGCGAAGGTTGCCAGAGGAAGGAGATTGATACCATATCCTTCTTCCAGGATATCCAGATTGCCGTATCTTGCACAGATACGGATGACATTGGCAATACACCCAAGCTGGCCTGCCGCCGCTCCCATCCACAGCACGTCATGGTTTCCCCACTGGATGTCCACGGAATGATGTTCAATCAGTTTATCCATAATGATATGAGGCCCCGGCCCCCGGTCATAGATATCCCCCACAATATGCAGATGATCCACCGTCAGCCTCTGGATCAGCTCGCTCAGCGCAATGATGAACTTCTCCGCCTTGCCGATTCTGATAATCGTGCTCACGATGGAATTATAGTAAGAACCCTTGTCCATCATATCCGCCTTCTCCGTAATCAGTTCCTCGATCACATAGGCAAAGTCCTTAGGCAGTGACTTTCTCACCTTGGAGCGGGTGTATTTGCTCGCCGCCCGCTTGCTGATCTCAATCAGCCGGTACAGGGTAATCTTGTACCAGTCCTCCATGTTGTCCTCTTCCCGCTTGATCCTGTCCATCTTCTCCCTGGGATAATAAATAAGAGTAGCAAGAGCCTGTTTGGTCCTGCTACTCATAGTATTCCCGAAGACGTCATCAACTTTACGGCGCACTGCTCCCGAACCGTTTTTAAGCACATGGGAAAAAGCCTCGTATTCCCCATGAATATCCGTCAGGAAATGCTCGGTTCCTTTCGGAAGGTTCAGAATCGCCTGGAGATTGATAATCTCTGTCGATGCCTCTGCGATGGTCGGATATAACTGGGAAAGTCTCTCCAGATAACGTTCTTTCAATTCTTTCATGATGATCCTCCCATTGTTATACCTTACTGGACGGAGTCCACCCGCCCGTCAGGGCATGCATCACGGTGTGCCCTTGGGTATATCATTGATACCTGTCCTGGCTCCTGCCTTAAAAAAAATCTTTCCTTCGTTCCAGGTATCTGAAACTGCAAAGCAGTTCCTCTCTTCTGTATATACTATGCTTTCTTCTTACATTCCTGCTTCTTACATACCTTCTTACATTTCATGCCTGACTGCATTTCATGCCTGCTTACATTTCATATCTGCTGATTACACATCTGAGGCCTGCCAGTTAATATACCGGCACGTTCAAAGGCGGATATGATACCGGTCAGAACCGGATCACATCGGACATGTCATATGCCCCGGCCGGCTTCCCTGCAAGGAACTTCGCCGCCTCCACGGCGCCTTTGCCGAATACAGTCTTAGAATAAGCCGTATGCCTGAATTCAATCACTTCATCCGCCCCGGCAAAGATGACTTCATGGTCTCCCACTATCGTACCGCCCCGGACCGCAGAAATACCAATCTCCTTCTTGTCCCGCTTCCTGCGCACCTGGCTTCTGTCATACACATATTCATATGCATGATCCATAGATTCATTCATGGAATCCGCCAGGGCAAGCGCCGTCCCGCTGGGTGCATCCACCTTCTGGTTGTGATGCCGCTCCACCACTTCTATATCAAATCCTGCCGTACCAAGAACCTTTGCCGCATCCTTTAACAGCTTCATCAGCAGATTAATCCCCAGAGACATATTCGCAGACTTCAGCACTGCCGTCTTCCCGGATGCCTCTTTCACCTTCGCAAGCTGTTCCCCGGAAAGTCCCGTTGTACAAAGTACCACCGGAATCTTTCTGTCCACGCAGTAATCAAGCAGTGCATCCACTGCCTGGGCATTCGAAAAGTCAATAATTACATCCGCCTCCACGTCACACTGGCCAATGCTCTCAAATACGGGATACTCGTTCTCTATCCCGGTATAGCTGTCCACCCCTGCAACGAATTCGATACCGGCATCTTCTCTCACGAGTCCCGTGATCACCTGTCCCATCTTCCCGTTACATCCATGCATGATTGCACGTACCATCTTCATCCTCCTGTCTGTAAAACCGGCCTGTCTGGCGAATCGCTGATACAGGCCGGCTTCCCCACTGTAACTTTCCACCAATACTTTTATCTATCTGATACTCTTATGTGAGTCTGATTCCAAATTCCTTCATCGCCCCGGCAAGCGCCTCCTCGTGCGCCTTCGTCAGTTCCGTAAGCGGCATACGGAGTCCGCCGCAGTCCATACCCATCAGCTGCATCGCCTTCTTCACGGGAATGGGGTTCACCTCACAGAACAGCTGTTCCACCAGCGGAATCGCCTTGAGCTGGAGTTCCAGACTCCCTTTCGTATCTCCCTCAAAGAACCTTGCACACATCTCGTGGGTCTCCTTCGGCGCCACGTTGGAAAGCACCGAAATCACTCCTTTGCCGCCCAGGGACAGAATCGGCACGATCTGGTCGTCATTTCCCGAATACAGATCGATCTTCCCGTCTGTCAGCGCCATGATCTTCGCCACCTGTGAGAGATTGCCGGATGCCTCTTTCACACCCACAATATTGTCCACGTCCCTTACCAGGGCCGCCACGGTGGCCGGTTCAATGTTGCACCCCGTACGGCTTGCCACGCTGTACATAATGATGGGAGCCTTCGCCTCCTTCGCAACCGCAGTATAATGAGCAGTCAGCCCTGCCTGGGTCGCCTTGTTATAGTACGGCGTCACGATCAGCAGCCCGTCCGCACCGTACTCTGCCGCCTCTTTCGACATATCAACCGCCGTCCTCGTACAGTTAGATCCCGTCCCGGCGATTACCGGAATCCGCCCCTTTGCCCGGTCTATGGTAAACTTCACACATTCCAGGTGCTCTTCTTCCGTCATTGTGGCAGATTCCCCCGTCGTGCCGCATATGATAATGCTGTCCGTCCCATTCTCACAATGGAAATCAATCAGTTCGTCCAGCCTGTCATAATTAATACTCTCATCTTCATTAAATGGTGTGACAATCGCCACCCCGGCTCCTGTAAAAACAGCCATTCGTAATCCTCCTGACATTCATATTCATTTTATAAAAATTCTATCATCATTCAAATATGATGTCAATGAAAGTCTCGGGTTGTTTTCTATTCTGTTTTCTAATCTTCCAGGCATTCCAGTTTGCTGACTGACACCTCGTAGGCAACCCGCTTCTCCGTCTCCGTCTCCGAAAGCTTCTTAATATATTCCCTGCTCTGAATCCTCCCGATAATCTGGACATGCTCGCCAACTTCGAATCCTGACGCAAATCGTGCATTCCTCCCCCAGCAGATACATGGTATGTAATCCGACTTCCCGTAGGGCCTGTTCACGGCAAGCAGAAGATCTGCGATCTCCCTTCCAAGCGGCGTCTTGCGGTAAACCGGCAGTTTACATATGTAACCATCCAGAAAAATGTTGTTCGTCTTCGCCCCGTCAAGCTCCTCCTCAATAAAGGACACCTCTCTTACAAACACAGACAGCACCAGGCGGTTCTTCTGCTCATCGTGCCGGTTATAAGACCGGAACTGCCCGCTCACCATGATGAATTCGCCAGTGTAATCCTGTGTCACGTCAATCAGACGTTCCGATATCATCAGAGGGATATTATCCTCCGAGTTACTCAGACGCTTCACGTGCACATCTACCATGTAGAATCCTTCTCCATAGACCTCATGGCTGAAAAGAAACGGTGACGCAATCTCTCCCATAATGGTTACCTGGTTGTTTTCAATAATCTTATCTGACATAATTCTACAATCTCCCTTCCTCCGAATCGTATTTTTAGTTGTCAAGCATTCCCGCATAGATTTGCGGGGTCATTACTTAGTTTATGACGCTCATTTCTATTTTAGAACCAAAATACTTGTAAATTTTTTGAAATATGGTAAACTAACGTGTGAGTTTTGAGTTGTGCATAGAAAAGGATGATGATAAAAGATGAAGACAAAACGTGAAGATGTAAGAAATATTGCAATTATTGCACATGTAGATCATGGCAAGACAACCCTGGTGGACGAGCTGCTCAAGCAAAGCGGCGTATTCCGGGAGAACCAGGCGGTGGAAGAACGGGTCATGGATTCTAACGATATCGAACGGGAACGGGGAATCACGATTCTGTCCAAGAATACCGCCGTCTGTTATCATGGAACGAAAATCAACATTATCGACACTCCGGGACACGCCGACTTCGGCGGCGAGGTGGAACGGGTGCTTAAGATGGTAAACGGCGTGATTCTGGTGGTCGATGCATTCGAGGGCGCCATGCCCCAGACAAAATTCGTACTGAGAAAGGCGCTGGAACTAAGCCTTCCGGTCATCGTGTGTATCAATAAGATTGACCGTCCCGAGGCAAGACCGGACGAAGTGATTGATGAAGTGCTGGAACTGTTCATGGATCTGGATGCTTCTGACGAGCAGCTTGACTGTCCCTTTGTCTATGCCTCCGCCAAGTCCGGGGTCGCGGTCCTGGACCTTACAGACGAGGAGCGGGACATGAAGCCTCTCTTCGAGACCATTCTTGACTACATTCCGGCGCCCGAAGGAGATCCGGATGCAGACACCCAGGTACTGATCAGTACTATTGACTATAATGAATATGTAGGACGGATCGGAATCGGGAAAGTGGACAACGGCACCATCCGGGTGGGAATGGACGCCGTTGTGGTGAATGAGCACAATCCGGACCGGCAGGAGAAGGTCCGGATCAGCAAGTTATATGAATTTGACGGACTGAACAAAGTGGACGTAAAGGAAGCCTCCATCGGCTCCATCGTGGCAATCTCCGGTATTTCAGATATTTCCATCGGGGATACCATCTGTTCCCCTGAGAATCCGGCGGCGATCCCCTTCCAGAAGATCTCCGAGCCTACTATTGCCATGCAGTTTATCGTTAACGACAGCCCCTTTGCCGGACTGGAAGGTAAATATGTCACCTCCCGGCATCTGCGTGACCGCCTGTTCCGGGAACTGAACACAGACGTAAGCCTCCGGGTAGAAGAATCGGAAAGCACGGACAGCTTCAAGGTATCCGGGCGCGGGGAACTGCATCTGTCCGTATTGATTGAAAATATGCGCCGGGAAGGCTATGAATTTGCCGTCAGCAAGGCGGAAGTCCTGTATAAAAAGGACGAAAACGGGAAATTACTGGAACCCATGGAGACAGCTTATATCGACGTACCTGAAGAATTCACGGGAACCGTCATCGAGAAGTTAAGCCAGCGCAAGGGAGAACTGCAGAACATGGGCGCTTCCAACGGCGGTTACACCAGACTTGAATTTCTGATCCCTGCCAGGGGACTGATCGGATACCGGGGGGAATTCCTCACCGACACCAAGGGAAACGGTATCATGAACACTGCATTTGAAGGATATGCGCCCTTTAAGGGAGACATCCAGTACCGTAAAAGCGGTTCTCTGATTGCATTTGAGACAGGGGAATCTGTCACTTACGGATTATTCAGTGCACAGGAACGGGGCATTCTTTTCATCGGCCCTGGAGAAAAGGTATATTCCGGCATGGTGATCGGACAGAATGCCAAGACGGACGATATTGAGGTCAATATCTGCAAGACCAAGCATCTGACCAACACCCGTTCTTCCAGTGCGGACGAGGCTCTTCGCCTGACTCCGCCTAAGGTCTTAAGCCTGGAGGAAGCCCTTGACTTCATCGACACCGACGAACTGCTGGAAGTCACTCCCAGGTCACTTAGGATCCGCAAGAAAATCCTGGATCCAAAGATGAGGAAGCGAGGAAACCGGTCATGACATTTTTATGGATGCTGGAAGGGATACGGAATCCCTTCCTGGATAAACTGATGCAGTTCGTCACTTATTTCGGACAGGAACTGATCGTCATAGCGGTCATCTGCACATTCTACTGGTGCGTGGATAAACGCTTTGCTTATCTTCTGGGATTTACTTATTTTACTGCCGGTCTGGGCGTCCAGGCATTAAAGATTACCTTCCGGATTCCCAGGCCCTGGATCCTGGATCCTGGGTTTCAGGCCGTGGATAGCGCAGTGGAGGGGGCGACCGGGTATTCATTTCCAAGCGGTCATACCCAGAGTGCCACCTGTCTGTTCTTTCCCCTGTCCCTCTATGTCTCCAGGATCCAGGTGAAAGTCCTGTGTGTGCTTGCCTTTCTGCTGATCGGATTTTCCAGAATGTATCTGGGCTGCCACACGCCGAAGGATGTCTTCGTGTCTATGGGGCTTTCCCTTGTAGTCGCCTTAGTCATCTGGAAATTCCAGGCCGTCCTGCTGGATGATACACGGCATCTGAAGCTGATTGCCGCCGTGCTGGTCTGCCTGTCTCTGGCCACCGCTGCTTATTCCCTGTTTCTTCGCAGCAACGGCACGATTGAGACGAAATACGCCATGGACTGCTGCAAGGCGGCAGGAGCCGGATTCGGCTTCTCCGTCGGCTGGTATGTGGAACGGACGAAGCTTGATTTTGATACCCGTACAGGCAGTATAAAAACCCAGGTCCAGAAGCTTTTTGCCGGACTCATTGGGGCGCTTCTGATCAAAGAAGGGTTTTCAATGATATTTGGGGGTTCCATCTTGTCAAAGATGTGTGAATACTTTATACTGGTGCTATGGGTAATCGTAATCTATCCGTATCTGTTCCAGAGGATTCTTCCGAAGTGGATTCCTTAAAGCGATTGCCGAAAACAAAGGAGGTATCTATGCAGCAGATTATAGCCCGTTTTTTAAAGAAGGTTACAGAATTCCTGGAATTCGTCATTTCCATTATTCTGGCGGTGGGAATCATTCTTCTGTGCATCCGTATGATCGGCGCCATGAGCAACATTCCCAATCTTGAAGTATGGCCCAATTACGACGATTTGCTTGAGATGTGTTTTAACCTGATCATCGGCGTGGAGCTGATCCGCATGATGTATTATCACACGCCGGATACCGTGTTTGAAGTCCTGCTTTTTGCCATTGCGCGCCAGATCATCACGGATCACTCTTCTATCTGGGGAAGTCTGGTCGGCGTTACGGCCATTGCTGTTTTATTTGCCACGAGGAAATTTCTCTTCTGCGAGTTTGACATTTCGGAGGCCATCATATTCCGGGCAAGCGCAAAAGTGAAGTCCATTAACACTCTGCTGGGCTTAAGCATCCCCCATGAGCCCAACGAGACACTCATGGACGTGGTAAACCGCTATCTGGAAGAAAATGAGCAGACCGCACGGATCGGCGCCTGCGTCTATTACCATGACTGCGGCCTGAGAGTCGCCAAACTTCATAATGAAAAAATTTCAAGAATTGAGGTAATTCGTTCTATACATTAGTAATCAAACGTGATATACTACATATATCAGATAGATTACCAGTCGGACTAATAATTATCAGACTAATCTTTTTGAAATGATGTCGAAAAGGAGTTGGGCAGTATGAAGTTTATCATTATTGGAAAGAACATCGAGGTAACAGACGGCTTACGGGAGGCCGTAGAGAACAAGCTGGGGAAATTAGAGCGGTATTTCACACCGGACACGGAGATTCATGTGACACTGAGCGTACAGCGGGAGCGCCAGAAGATTGAGGTGACGATTCCTGTAAAGGGCGACATCATCCGTTCCGAACAGGAAAGCAATGACATGTATGTTTCCATTGATCTGGTGGAGGAAGTGATCGAACGTCAGCTTCGCAAATATAAGAACAAACTGATTGCGAGACATCAGGAGGGCGTCAACTTCAAGCATGAATTCTATGAGGGCGAAGATGTTGCCGAGGACGAGAACGAGATTAAGATTGTCCGCACCAAGAGATTCGGGTTCAAACCTATGTATCCGGAGGATGCCTGTGTACAGATGGAACTTCTGGGACATGACTTCTATGTATTCTGTAATGCGGAGACAGATGAGGTGAATGTGGTTTACCGCAGGAAGAACGGATCATTCGGGCTGATCGAGCCGGAATTTTCCTAAGAACGGGACAGGCATTCGCCATTTTCGTCCGGTTCACGGACAGACGTAACGTATAAAGATGCTGCGGTATGCGGCATCTTTTTTTACTCTATTCCACAATCTGCGGTTTCCCGTCTATCACCGCAAGATAACAGGCAGCTCCGTCCTTAAGAACCGTCTGTCCGTTCGTCCCTTCCGTGATCTCTGCCTTCACCGTATCTGCTTCCGCCTGGGGCACCAGCGCCTCCATCTCCACCTTGTCTGTATAGACGGTATCCAGAATGACTATCCCCTTACTTCCCAGGATATACTGGATCTTCCCCAACCCTGTATAGCCGGTATGAATATGAAGCTTCATTCCCGGAATCTTGGTAATCACCACTGATGCGGCAATCCCAGCTTTCGCAGCAGCCCCGTAAGCCCGTACCAGTCCCCCGGTTCCCAGTAACGTACCGCCGAAATATCTTGTCACCACGACTGCCGTATTACAGAGACCTTCTCCTGTAAGAACCTCCAGAATCGGCTTCCCCGCCGTTCCTCCCGGTTCCCCGTCATCGCTGAAACGCTTCAGTTCCCCCCGCTCTCCGATCACATAGGCAAAGCAGTTATGCCTGGCATCCCAGTATTTTTTCCGCATCGCTTCAATAAACTCCAGAGCTTCTTCTTCCGACCTGACAGAAACTGTGTTGGCTATAAACCTGGATTTTTTCTCTGTAATCTCTCCTTCTCCGCCCCGGTAAATGGTCCGATACTCCGTCATACGCTCATCCTTTCCTCAATCTGTCCCTTCAAAATCAAGGACTGTTACATTCTTTTATATTACTATAACAAATTTCTTAAGATTTTCCTACTGAAATATGAAGTTTTCATTTTTTCCTTTATTTCGCTACATTTGTTTGCTATAATAACGTGGTATAAAGGAGGCTTGACATATGAACTATGGTAAGAAAAAAGCTTCACAAAAGCAAAAAAAGATAACGTCCAAATCCACCATGCAGGGGAAGCGGATTGGCGTACGGCTTTTTAAGGCATTTCTTCTCTGTATGATTGTGGTAGCGGTCGCCGGAGTGGCGGGGATCGGCGTATTTGCCAAAAAGATCCTTGACAACAGTCCGGAAGTCACCCCCGATGACGTAAAGCCAAAGGGGTTCACTTCTATTGTATATGCGGATGACGGCACAACAGAGATTGAACGTTTTGTAAAGTCCGGTTCCAACCGTGTGTACAAATCCATCAGTGAGATTCCGGAGAATCTGCAGCATGCCTTTGTGGCAGTCGAGGATGAACGTTTTTATGACCACAACGGAATTGACCTTCAGGGAATCATACGTGCCGGAGTGATCGGACTTACTTCCGGCGATTTTTCCCAGGGAGCCAGTACGCTGACGCAGCAGCTCATTAAGAACAACGTTTTCCCGGATTTCGTGAACGAGGAAACTTTCTACGACAGGCTGGAGCGTAAACTGCAGGAACAGTTCCTTGCAGTCCAGATTGAGAAGCAGATGGACAAGAATGCGATCATGGAGAGTTATCTGAACACCATCAACCTTGGTCAGAACTGTCTGGGCGTACAGTCCGCTGCCAAGCGGTATTTCGGGAAAGAAGTCAATGATCTGAATCTGTCGGAGTGCGCTGTCATTGCCGGCATTACCCAGAGTCCATCGAAGCTGAATCCGATTACCAACCCGGAAGATAACGCCAAGCGAAGGAAAAAGGTACTGGATGACATGCTGGAGCAGGGGTACATTGACCAGGCGGCCTATGATGAAGCCATGGCGGACGACGTCTATGCAAGAATACAGACTTTCAACAGCGTTGCGAATGACAGCACCCCTTACAGTTACTTTGTGGATGCCCTTTCCACACAGGTAATCGAAGATCTGATGGGGCAGCTCGGATATACCGAGACGCAGGCTTACAATGCCGTATACGGCGGGGGCTTAAGTATCTACTCGACTCAGAATCTGCTGATGCAGCAGATCTGCGATGAAGAAGCGAACAATGATGCCAACTATCCGAATCTGAAGGAATATGGTCTGGACTGCGCCATCACCGTGACAAGGGCTGACGGAACTGTTGAGAATTACAGTTCCGGACACATTAAACAGTATGTGAAGAATGCACACGGAGATCCCCAGGGACTGGTTTACTCCAGCGAGGAGGCGGCCCGTGCCATGGTGGAGGAATGGAAGTCAACCATCGCCCAGGAAGGCGACACCTATGACGAGAATATCAATATCTCACCACAGCCTCAGGCTTCTATTACCATCATTGACCAGAATAACGGACAGATTAAAGCCATGGTGGGCGGACGCGGGGCAAAGACAACCAGTCTGGGATTGAACCGTGCCTACCAGGGTTCCACAAGACAGCCCGGATCCTGTTTCAAGATCCTTGCAGCCTACGGGCCTGCCATGGATTCCTGCGGGAAGACGCTGGCTACCGTTATTAAGGACGAACCTTATACTCTGAGAAACGGAAAGGTTTTAAGAAATGCGAACGGCCGCTACGGCGGGGATACCACCATCCGCAAGGCCATTACCTGGTCTAACAATGTGTGCGCAGTCAAGTTAAGCGATGAGATCACACAGCAGCTGGGATTCGAATATTGTGAGAAATTCGGAATCTCGACACTGGTCAAGAGTAAGACTACAGATGCAGGAGTATTCAGCGATCTGGACAACCAGACACTTGCACTGGGCGGACTGACAGACGGCGTCTACAATTACGAGATCTGTGCAGCCTATGCGGCAATTGCCAATGGCGGTGTCTACAATTCGCCTACATTATACACCCGGATTCTGGATCATGACGGCAATGTACTGCTGGAGGGAACCGGCGAGACCCGTACTGTAATCAAGGACAGTACGGCAGGCCTTTTAACCAGCGCCATGCAGGACGTTGTGAACAGCGGTACGGGTTCCCGCGCAAAGCTTGATAATATGCCGGTTGCCGGCAAGACAGGTACAACCTCCGACAACAAGGATATCTGGTTCTGCGCATTTACACCATACTATACCTGTGCTGTCTGGAGCGGATATGACGATAATAAGGAACTGAACAACACCGTATATCACCTTCAGCTCTGGAAAAGCATCATGAGCAGGATTCACGGGAATCTGGAGAGAAGGGAATTCACCATTCCTCCATCTGTGGAGCAGAAGACCGTATGTTCCATCAGCGGTATGCTGGCCGTTCCCGGAAGCTGTCCGGGGATTACAGAACTGTTTGCAACGGACATTCTGCCAACGGAACGCTGTACCGGTCATGGTTACAGTTATGACGAGGAAGAGGATACCACGGAAGAAGAGGAAGAGAACGAGGGTGATACACCGGATGTTCCGATTGATTCCGGTACTACGACAACTCCGGATTCAGGATCATCCTCAACTCCCGATGATTCAGGATCATCCTCGACTCCGGAACCGCCAGCCCCTCCGGAACCGCCGGGACCGCCGCAGATACCTCAATAAACGTATATCCGGAATAATGTCAGGATAAAAAATACCAGCAGAGAATCTTCTTTCACTCTGCTGGTATTTTTATCGTATCATGATTACAAAATCAGTTTTGCCGCTCCGCAGATTCCTGCGTCATTCCCTAATTCTGCCAGTACAAACTTCGTCTCCTTATTGGCGAAAAAAGCCTTCTCGGCAAAATATTTTTCAATATATCCCAACAGGATACTTCCCGCCTTGGATACTCCGCCGCCGATTACGATTACAGCCGGATCTGTCACTGCCGCCAGGTTCGCCAGGGCATGACCGAGATAGGAACCGAACTCTTCTACAATCTCTTCTGCCAGTCTGTCTCCTTCTTTCAAAGCATCAAATACTGCTTTTGCATCCATCTTCCGGGCACTTCTCAAAAGGGACTGTGCCTCGTCCTTCGCCAGACGCTTCTTCGCCAGACGCGCAATCCCGGTGGCAGACGCATACTGCTCTAAACAGCCTGTTTTTCCGCAGCCGCAGTTCTCTGTCTCTTCATAGTTCACACAGAGATGGCCGATCTCGCCGCCTGCCCCATGAGCGCCCGTCAGCGGCTGTCCGTTCACGATTACGCCGCCGCCCACACCGGTTCCCAGCGTCACCATAATCATATTCTTATTTCCCTTGCCTGCGCCTAACCACATCTCTCCAAGAGCCGCCACATTGGCATCATTGCCTGCCGCCACCTTCATGCCGGTCAGTTCGCTCATCTCACGGCTCACTTCCTTATAGCCCCATCCAAGATTCGCTGTGTTCTGTACAACACCCTCTTCATCCACAGGTGCCGGAATCCCGATGCCGATGCCCGACATCTGGGAAAGGGTAAGCCCCTTCTCCTCCATCTTCTTCTTCAGAGATTCTGCCACATCCGGAAGAATGGCTTCTCCCTGATTCTGGGTACGGGTCTCAATCTCCCACTTGTCAAGCAGTTCCCCGTCTGTCCGGAAAAGTCCGATCTTCACCGTGGTTCCCCCGATATCAACACCAAAACAATATTCCATCCTCTTGTCCTCTCTTCCTATTTTTTCGTCAGATTCTGCTGCACTCTCTTATAAAGTTCCTGCGCCGCATTATATCCCATCTTCTTCTGCCGGTAATTAATCGCCGCCGTCTCCACAATAATCGCCAGATTCCGCCCCGGCCGGATGGGAAGCTGATGGCATACGACTTTATTTCCCAGAAATTCCGTATACTCTTCCTCCATTCCCAGCCGGTCGTACTTCTTATCCTTGTCCCAGTCCTCCAGTGTGATGACCAGGTCAATGTTCTGTGTCTCACGCACGCTCTGGACACCATAGAGGGTCTTGACATCCACGATGCCGATTCCCCGGAGTTCGATGAAATGTCTGGTAATGTCCGGCGCAGTTCCTACCAGCGTTGCATCGCTGACCTTGCGGATCTCCACCACGTCGTCACTGACCAGACGGTGGCCTCTCTTAATCAGTTCCAGGGCGGCCTCGCTCTTTCCGATTCCACTCTCACCCATGATCAGCACCCCTACACCGTAGACATCCACCAGGACTCCGTGAATGGAAATACAAGGCGCAAGTTCCACATTCAGCCATCGGATAATCTCTGCCGTAAACTGGGCAGTCTTCTTCTCCGTGTTAAATACAGGGATGTTCGCCTTCTCCGCCATCTCAAGCAGCATCTGTTCGGGCTTTAAACTCCTTGAAAATACAATACACGGAATGGGATAGGACAATAACTGGGTATAAATCTCCCGCTTATGCTCCTCATCCATCTTCTCCAGAAATGTATATTCCACATAACCGATCAACTGTACCCGGTCAGAATCAAAATGCTCAAAATATCCTGTAAGCTGCAGCGCCGGACGGTTAATGTCAGGAATCTCAAGGGTCTTATCCCCAATGTCAACATTCGGGGTCAGATTCTTAAGATCCATCTTCTCCACAACTTTTTTTAACTCTACTCTGCCTGCCATACTCTTCTCCTTTCCTCGTTAAGATTATATCACATCAATGAAAAAAGTCATAGACATCCCGTGCAGATTTTTCATTCATTGACGGAAGTTCTTTTAACTGTTCCACCGTGGCATTTCTGATTGCGTCAAGATTTTCAAAATGACGCATCAGATCTTTTCTCCTTGCAGGTCCCACTCCGGGAATATCATCCAGAATGGAGTGTACCTGATTCTTTCCCCGCAGCTGCCGGTGGAAGGTAATGGCAAACCGGTGGGCCTCGTCCTGGATTCTGGTAATCAGCCGGAAACTCTCGGAATCTTTCTCAATCCCAATCTCTTCATTCTGATAATACAGTCCTCTGGTACGGTGGTTATCATCCTTGACCATGCCGCAGACCGGAATATTCAGACGGAGGGTATCCAGCACTCTTTGCGCCACATTGACCTGGCCCTTTCCCCCGTCCATCAGAATCAGATCCGGGAATGCAGTAAATCCCCCCATGTCCTTACCTTCTTCCTGCTCCCGCAGTCCGTGCGAAAAACGGCGGGTCAGCACTTCCTCCATACTTGCATAGTCATCTGCTCCCTGGACTCCTTTAATCTTGAATTTCCGGTAATCATTGCGCTTCGGTTTCCCCCGTTCATAGACCACCATGGAACCTACGGATGCAAAGCCGCTGGTATTGGAGATATCGTATGCCTCCATTCTCACGATTCCCTGAAGTCCCAGAAGCTTCTCCAGTTCCTTTACCGCACCGATGGTTCTTCCTTCCTCCCGCTTTAACCGCTCCTTGTCCTTGCTCAGTACCAGCTCCGCATTCTTTCCTGCCAGTTCCACCAGCTTCTCCTTGGTTCCCTTCCTGGGAATCCGCAGATGTACCCGGTGTCCCCGCCGTTTTGTCAGCCACTCCTCGATCAGTTCCATGTCTTCCACGGTTTCCGGCAGCATTAACTCGGCAGGAATATAAGGCGTACCCGCATAAAACTGCTTGATAAAGCTTGAGAGGATCTCACGTTCCGGCTCATCCTTCGTAATCTTAAGATAAAAATGATCCCGTCCGATCAGCCTGCCGCCCCGGATGAAAAATACCTGGACAACCGCATCCTCTTCTTCCACAGCCACAGCCAGAATGTCCCTGTCATCTCCCGCCGTGTCCGTAATCTTCTGCTTCTGGGCAATCTTCTGCACACTGGCAAGCAGTTCCCGGTATTCAATGGCCTTCTCAAACTCCATGGCCCCTGCCGCTTCCTGCATCTTCCGCTCCAGTTCCTTTAAGATGACGTCATAATTTCCATTGAGGAAATGAACCACTTCCTGGATGGAACGGCGGTAATCCTCCTGGGAAATATAACCCTGGCAGGGCGCCTTGCACTGATGGATATGGTAATTCAGACAGGGCCTTTCCTTCCCCGTATCCTTCGGAAGCTTCCGGTTGCAGCTTCGGATCTGGTAGAGCTTCCGAATCAGTTCAATGGTATCCTTCACCGCACCGGCACTGGTGTAAGGGCCGAAATATTTCGACTTATCCTTGATCATCTTCCTTGCCAGCATAACCCTGGGGAACGGCTCGTCTACCGTTACCTTGATGAACGGATAACTCTTGTCATCCATCAGCATCGTGTTGTATTTGGGACGATGCTCCTTGATCAGATTACACTCCAGAACCAGCGCTTCCAGTTCGGAATCTGTAACAATGTACTCGAACCGGACAATGTGCGTCACCATCTGCTCAATCTTGGCGCCCTTATTGCGGCTGCTCTGGAAATACTGACGGACACGGTTCTTAAGGCTGATTGCTTTTCCTACATAGATGATATCATCCCGTTCATCATGCATGATGTATACTCCCGGTCTGCCCGGCAGTTTTTTTAATTCTTCCTGAATATCAAACATGGCTGCTCCTCATAATCAAAGCCCGGAAACATTGGATTCCCGGGCTTTTTGTCTTATTCTGTCTCTACCGGATTCATTGCAATCCGTTCTTCTGTCTTTTCTTTCTTTTCATCCGGATCAATTCCTTCTGCTTCATGGAAGATCTCCATGAACTCTTTTCCGGTAATCGTCTCCTTTTCAATCAGAAATGCCGCAATCTTATCCAGTGACTTTCTGTGGCCCGAAAGAAGCTTCTTGGCCGCCTCGTAGGAATCTTTCAGAAGTTTCATCACTTCCTTGTCAATCTCAGAAGCCGTCTTCTGTCCGCAGTTCGATACCGCCCTTCCGTCCAGATAGCGGTTCTGGATGGATTCCAGCCCGATCAGCCCGAACTTCTCGCTCATACCATACTGTGTCACCATGGCTCTTGCCACTTTGGTTGCCTTCTCGATATCGTTAGACGCTCCTGTGGTAACCGTATCGAAAACAATCTCCTCTGCCGCCCTTCCGGCCAGCAGGCCAACCAGCATGGCATCCAGTTCCTTCTTGGTGTTCAGGAACTTCTCTTCCTCCGGGGTCTGCATGACATAGCCCAGAGCTCCCATGGTCCGGGGCACAATGGTAATCTTCTGCACCGGTTCCGCATCTTTCTGCAGTGCGCTCACCAGTGCGTGGCCCACTTCGTGATAAGAGACAATCCGTCTTTCCTCCTGGCTCATGATGCGGTCCTTCTTCTCTTTTCCCACCAGCACCACTTCCACCGCCTCAAACAGGTCTGACTGCGACACGGCGGTCCTTCCGTTCTTGACGGCGTTAATGGCCGCCTCGTTGATCATATTAGCAAGATCCGACCCCACCGCTCCGCTTGTGGCAAGGGCAATGGCCTCAAGATCCACCGTCTCATCCATACGCACATCCTTGGAATGTACCTTCAGAACATCTACCCTTCCCTTCAGATCCGGCTTCTCGACAATGATACGCCGGTCAAAACGTCCCGGACGAAGAAGGGCAGGATCCAGAATCTCCGGTCTGTTGGTGGCCGCCAGAAGCACAAGCCCCTTATTACTCTCAAATCCATCCATCTCTGCCAGAAGCTGATTCAGCGTCTGCTCACGCTCATCATTGCTGTTGAGCTGATTGTCACGGCTCTTACCAATGGCATCAATCTCGTCAATAAATATGATACAGGGCGCCATCTGCTGCGCCTGTTTGAACAGGTCACGGACTCTGGAGGCGCCGACCCCCACATACATCTCTACAAATGCGGAACCGCTTAAGGAAAAAAACGGCACCTTCGCCTCTCCTGCAACCGCCTTGGCAAGCAGTGTCTTACCGGTTCCCGGAGGCCCTACCAGAAGTGCGCCTTTGGGAAGCTTCGCACCCACGCTGGTGTATTTGCCCGGATTATGCAGGAAATCCACCACCTCCTGGAGAGATTCCTTCGCTTCATCCTGCCCTGCCACATCCTTGAAAGTAACGCCGGTCTGCTTCTCCACATACATCTTGGCATTGCTCTTGCCGATTCCCATCATACCGCCGCCCTTCGCCATCTTACGGGTCATCCAGACGAAGACGCCTACCAGGACTGCAATAGGCAGCAGCGTCAGCAATGTCTGTGCCACAACGGCAGACGTGGTATCCGGAATCTGCTGGCTGAACTTCACTCCGGCCTTATCAAGACGCTCCGGCAGCGAATCATCACGGACCACTCCTGTATAGTATTCCTTCGCAATCTTCTGCCCCTTCTCCTTCTTCTCCGTAATCACGATGCGGGTACTGTGGATAACCACTTCCTCTACCTTCTTATCGTCAACCATCTCAAGGAATTCGTCATAACTGATCTCATTATCATCACCCATTCCCTGAAACTGGAACAGGGCCATTACCATGATTGATGTAACCAGTGTCACCAATATGATAAATGATAAGCCCTGCTTATTATTTCTATTATTCTGATTCCTGTTGTTCTGGTTATTATTATTCTGGTTGT
>CAJULU010000041.1:9459-13715 GCA_910587575.1 uncultured Dorea sp. | reverse complement strand
ATCTTCTTCCTCCTGTACTACCCTTTCATTATAAGGACAGCCCGGGCGGAAATCAATACAAACATTGCCTGGGACTGATTTTTTAATGCTTTTTATGGAATTTTTACAATTAAATTGTTTTTCAGAATAATATATGTTAATATCAAATCAAAACTGCCATTTCTTATATTAATATGACAGCAAAGGGAGTTATCTATGAAAATCGGATTTGATAATGAAAAGTATCTTAAGACACAATCTGCCCACATTCAGGAGAGAATCGAACAGTTTGGCCAGAAACTGTATCTGGAATTCGGCGGCAAGCTGTTCGATGATTACCATGCCTCCCGGGTTCTTCCGGGATTTCAGCCCGACAGTAAGCTTCGGATGTTAAAACAGCTTGCGGACCAGGCAGAGATTATCATCGCCATCAGCGCAGAAGATATCGAAAAGAATAAGGTCCGGGGCGATCTGGGTATTACCTATGATTCTGATGTGCTCAGGCTCATGAGCGCATACCAGGAACAGGGGCTTTACGTTGGCAGCGTGGTAATCACCAGATACAGCGGCCAGGAGAGCGCAGGCCTCTTCAAAAGCCGTCTGGAAAAGCTTGGCATTAAGGTGTACAGGCACTACGTCATTCCTGGCTATCCCTCCAACGTCCCCTATATCGTCAGTGACGAAGGTTATGGCAAGAACGACTATATCGAGACTTCCCGTCCCCTGGCAGTCGTGACCGCACCCGGACCGGGAAGCGGCAAGATGGCAGTCTGCCTGTCCCAGCTTTACCAGGAGCACCGCAGGGGCATCTCCGCCGGCTATGCCAAGTTCGAGACATTTCCCATCTGGAATATTCCATTAAAGCACCCTGTCAATCTGGCTTACGAGGCCGCCACCGCCGACCTCAATGACGTGAATATGATTGATCCCTTTCATCTGGATGCTTACGGAGAGACCACCGTCAACTACAATCGTGACGTAGAGATCTTCCCCGTGCTGAAAGCCATGTTCCAGCGCATTTACGGTGAAAGTCCCTATAAATCTCCCACCGACATGGGAGTCAATATGGCCGGGAACTGTATCTGTGACGATGAATTCTGCCGGGAGGCTTCCTGCCAGGAGATCATCCGCAGGTATTACGACTCTTTAAAGCGTCTGCTTTTTGGTTCCTGTTCCGATGTGGAAGTGAGAAAGATCGAGATGCTCATGAACCAGGCCGGTATTACGGTCCACGACCGCCCGGTGGTAGATGCTGCCAAGAGACGTGCCGAAGAAACAGGCGGACCTGCTGCGGCATTACAGCTCCATGACGGACGTATTGTCACCGGCAAGACCTCCAATCTTCTGGGCGCTTCTGCGGCTCTGCTTCTGAACGCACTGAAAGAACTGGCCGGCATCGACCACGGACGCCATGTCATTTCCCCGGAAGCGATTGAGCCCATTCAGAAGCTTAAGACTCTGTACCAGGGCAGCAAGAACCCCCGGCTTCACACGGATGAAGTTCTGATTGCCCTGTCCGTCAGCGCGGCAACCGCCCCCGCTGCCCAGCTTGCACTGGATGCGCTTCCCAGGTTAAGGGGATGCCAGGCACATACCTCCGTCATGGTCAGCTCCGTTGACATGAAGCAGTTTAAGAAACTGTCCATCCAGGCTACTTTTGAGGCAAAGTACGAAAAAAACTCTGTATTTTTTAATGGTAAGGGTGTATAATGCAGAAGTATTTTTTGTAAATCATCATAGAGATTCAACCAGGAGGGTATTATGGCAGTGAAGTATGTATTTGTGACCGGCGGTGTGGTTTCGGGACTTGGAAAAGGGATTACGGCAGCTTCTCTTGGGCGGCTTCTGAAAGCCCGCGGTTATACTGTGACTATGCAGAAATTCGATCCTTATATTAATATTGACCCGGGAACCATGAATCCCGTCCAGCACGGCGAGGTATTCGTGACCGACGACGGTGCAGAGACGGATCTGGACCTGGGACATTACGAACGGTTCATCGACGAAAGCCTGAGTAAGAATTCTAACGTTACCACCGGAAAGATCTACTGGTCTGTTCTGCAGAAGGAACGCAGAGGAGATTTCGGCGGCGGAACCGTCCAGGTCATCCCGCATATCACCAATGAGATCAAGAACCGGTTCTACCGCAATCCGTCCGCAGAACATACCGAGATTGCCATTATTGAGGTAGGCGGAACGGTAGGCGATATCGAGAG
Source organism: uncultured Dorea sp. (assembly GCA_910587575.1). GTDB lineage: Bacteria > Bacillota > Clostridia > Lachnospirales > Lachnospiraceae > Sporofaciens. The sequence goes on along the minus strand of CAJULU010000041.1, from coordinate 11,520 downwards.
CCAGCCTTTCTTAGAAGCCATCCGTCAGTTCCAGCATGAAAAAGGTCATGAGAACGTGATTCTGATTCATGTGACGCTGATTCCCTATCTCCGCGCCTCCCAGGAGATGAAGACCAAGCCCACCCAGGCAAGTGTCAAGGATCTGCAGGGAATGGGGATCTGGCCGGATATCCTCGTATGCCGCTCCGAGCATCCTCTTGATGTGGGAATCAAGGACAAGATTGCCCTGTTCTGTAATGTCCCCTCTTCCCGTGTATTGCAGAATCTGGATGTAGAGTATCTCTATGAAGCTCCTCTGGCAATGGAAGAAGAGAATCTTGCCGGCGTTGTCTGCGAATGTCTGCACCTTGACTGTCCCGAACCGGATCTGAAGGACTGGACAGAGATGGTGGACTATCTGAAACACCCCGACACCGAGATTACGGTGGCGCTGGTGGGCAAATACATCCAGCTCCATGACGCTTATATCAGCGTTGTAGAAGCGTTGAAGCACGGCGGTATCTTCAGCCGGGCAACCGTGAATATCCGATGGATTGATTCCGAAACAGTAACCGCAGACAATATCAGCTCACTGCTCCAAGGCGTCAGCGCAGTCCTGGTTCCCGGCGGATTCGGACGACGCGGCATTGACGGCAAATTAGAAGCTATTCAATATGCCCGTATTCATCATATCCCATTTCTGGGTCTTTGCCTGGGTATGCAGCTTGCGATCGTGGAATTTGCCAGAAATGTATTGGGATACAATGATGCCCACAGTGCGGAATTAGACCCGAATACCACCCACCCCGTCATCCACATTATGCCGGAACAGATCGGTGTGGAGGACATCGGCGGAACTCTGCGTCTTGGCTCCTATCCCTGTGTTCTTGATGAAACTTCCAGAGCTTATCAGATGTATGGAACCAGAGAAATCAAAGAACGGCACAGACACCGTTATGAAGTGAACAATGACTATCGTGAAAAACTTGCCGCTAACGGCATGAAACTCTCCGGCCTTTCACCGGACGGAAATATTGTAGAAATGATCGAGATTACGGAACATCCCTGGTTCATTGCCACACAGGCACACCCGGAACTGAAATCCCGGCCGAACCGTCCTCATCCTCTGTTCCGGGGATTCATTGAGGCGGCGCTCAGATACCGGTCAGACCATTCTGAAACCGTCTGACCCGCATATCCGACAAGGAGAACTTAAGGAAAATAACTTATGCAGATTCACAGAGATCCGTTATTTTCCTTAAGTTTCGAATCGTTTCAATACATTCAGGAAAGATTCTCTTTCACACATTTCAAAGCTTCCGCCACTACCTGGTGCATATCGTAATACCGGTACATTCCCAGACGGCCGCCGAAGATGACCCGCTCCTCCTTCTGTGCCAGCGCCTTATATTTCTCATAAAGCCGGTTATTCTTCTCATCATTCATCGGATAGTACGGCTCTGCGCCCTTCTCCCATGCTGCCGGATACTCCCTGGTAATGACAGTCTTTGGATTCGTCTCCCCTGTATTGCCATATCCTCCCTGGCAGCCGAATTCAAAATGCTTATGCTCGATGATTCTTGTATAGGGAATCTCATATTCCGTATAATTCACTACCGCATTTCCCTGGTAATTCTCTACATCCAGCGTTTCCGTCTCGAATCTCAGACTGCGGTACTCTAATTCCCCGTAGCAGTAATCATAGTAAGCGTCAATCATTCCGGTAAACAGAATCTTTTCAGCCTGCTCCTCTAACTTCCTGCGCTCTGCAAAAAAATCCGTATCCAGACGCACCTCAATCCCTTCCAGCATCTTTGCAATCATCCGGGTATAGCCGCCCACGGGAATTCCCTGGTACTGATCGTTAAAATAATTATTATCATATACGAACCGTACCGGAAGCCGCCGGATGATAAAACTGGGAAGCTCCGCTGCACGCCTGCCCCACTGCTTCTCCGTATACCCTTTCACCAGTTTCTCATAGATATCCCTTCCTACCAGCGAAAGAGCCTGCTCCTCCAGGTTTTTCGGCTGCTCTATGTGGAGCGATGCCACCTGCTCTCGGATTTTATTTCGCGCCTC
>CAJULU010000041.1:0-9449 GCA_910587575.1 uncultured Dorea sp. | reverse complement strand
TTCGGCTCCGTAATGCCTGCTTCCTGAATCTGCCTGTCGATGATCTCTTTCGCTTCCTGCGGCGTTCTGACTCCCCACATCCTGCTGAATGTATTCATGTTAAATGGAAGGTTGTATAATTCATCCCCGTATCTTGCCACAGGGCTGTTGGTATAGCGGTTAAATTCTGCAAACTGCTGCACGTAATCCCAGACCTGCCGGTCCGATGTGTGGAAGATATGCGCACCGTACTCATGCACCTGGATTCCCTCCACTTCTTTCGTGTAAATATTGCCTCCAATATGGTTTCTCTGGTCAATCACCAGTACATGCTTTCCTGCCCGGCTGGCTTCATATGCAAAGATGGAACCGAACAGGCCGGCGCCTACAATCAGATAATCATATTTCATTGATTCTTGTCCTTTCTTTCTTTTTATGTGCATACCAGTCATTCTGGCATACTCTTGAGTATATCATTATATCCCGTTCTATCCATACTTTCAACAAGTCATTGTGAAAAGCAGGAAAATCTTTTCATATGTTATTGACACAAAGCATCGCTTTGTGCTAATATAATTACTAAGAAGCGGTTTTCAACCGTACGGTCTTCATGACTTAAGCGGCGTACACGCTTCTTTTTTATGTTTATTATATCATACAAATAACTTCCTTTTACTGTTTTTCTTACAATCAACGTTGCAATATATTGATTCACTCGTCTTCCAGTTTCTTGACTTCCTTGTACCGGCATTGAAAAATATGTATATTTGCTTTCACTTTTGCCAACGCCCCACGTAGTTTCTTTGTGTAAACCGACTCTGCATATTCATCTGGAAAATCTGAGGCTATTGATATGATATCCTGATATTCTTCGACAATAAAGCTTTTTCCAATATATTGTTTCAAATAATCTTCCACTTTATCCCACGAAATGTTTTGCTTTCCTTTAAATATGATTGTCTGTATTTCCGAGTAAAATCTTTCTTTCATTATCAATACCTTCTCTTTGATTACCAGAGGCTCTAGCCCCACTTTGCCGTACTCCCCCGATCTGTCCTCTTAACAACCAGCTTACAGTCAATCTGTTCCTTTAATTCATTTACATGCGAAATAATCCCCACAATCCGCTTCTCATCAGCAAGCTCGGAAAGGATCCGGATTGCCTGCCCTCTTGCCGCATCATCCAGGGAACCAAATCCCTCATCCACGAACATGGTATCCAGACGGACTGCACCGGCCGTATTCTGGACGATATCAGAAAGCCCCAGCGCCATGGAAAGCGAAGCCATGAAAGACTCCCCGCCCGACAATGTCTTCACATCCCGCACAGAATCACTCGCCATATGATAGATATCCAGATCCAGTCCTGCCTGTCCCTGGTTTGCCAGATTCTTCACATCCCGGCACTGTAAAATGAACTCCCCGGAAGTCATCTGAACCAGCCTCTTATTGGCCGCACGGATAATCTGCCTGAAATACTGTCTCTGCACATACGTCTCAAAATCCAGTTTCACCGTTCTGCTCAGATTTCCATTAGCGGTTCTGCTTAAATTTCCTACCATCTCATACTGCCTCTGCAGATCCCCGTCCTTTTCCAGAAACTTTTCAAGCCTCTTTTTCACTTCCCGGTTCTTCTGGTTTGCACTGTACAGACGCAGATACTCTTCCTGTACTTTCTTCTGGTTCCCGGCAGCTTCCTGGATTGCTTCCTCAAACTGCCCTGCATCGATCCTTTCCTTCCCCTGAAGCTGATCTTCGAGAGACTTTTTTCTGCCAGAGATTTCACTCAACTGTGTATGGAAATCCTTGATATTCCTTTCCAGTTCCGCCATATCCTCTGAGGATAATTTCCCTGCAAAGTACGCCGCCTCATCTTCAAAACCCTGGCTTTTTTGCATTGCCTCATAATCCATTCTGCAGCGCCTTACTTCTTCCTCCTGCTGCTTTTGCAGCGCCTCGCCGCTGGCTTTGTGACCTTCCAGTTTCCGTAATTCTTCTGTGGACTGCCGCTCTTTTTCTGCCGCCTGCCGGTAAGCCGTCTTTGCTTCCGTCAGTAGTTTCTTCAATTCATCGATCCGTTCCTTCGCCTGTTCCTGTGAAGAAAACGGAAGTTTCTCTTCAATCATCCGGATTTCTGACTGCAGCCGTTTTTCTTCGATCCGCCGTTCTTCGTATTCTGATTTCGCCTGCTCATACGATTGTTCCAGGCCAGAAAGTTCTTCCTGGATACTCTTCTCCCTTTCAGCCGCATGGCGGAACTGTTCCGTCTCCTCCATTGACGTCTTCAGTTCTGCCTGTATCCTCTCCGTCATCCGTCCGTTCTCTGCTAACGCTTCCCCGATCAAGGTCCTGATCTTGCGATACTCCCTCATGTCCGCCGGCTGCTCTCTCCACTCTCCGGTACAGAGGGATTCTGCCCCTTTCTCTTCTTCTCCGGGAAATACGCCCTCCATCACTCGTCCGTATTCTCTTGCAAATGCTTCTCTTCCAGCCTCATATCTGGCTGCCTGTTCCCGAAGCATTGCCACAGACTGTTCTCTTTTTTCCTCTGCCTCATCCCGCTTCTTCTTCGCTTTCTCCACCTCCTGCTGGGTCGGTGCGTCTTCGGTCAGTCTGCAGATCTCCGGATGTTCACAGGAACCGCATACCGGGCACGGCTTCCCGGCCCTAAGCCCCTGGGCCAGGATTCCCGCCTGTTTTGCCAGAAATGCCTGATATCTTTCTTCATAAATCCGAAACGCCTGGAGATAGGACTTCTGGTCTTTCTCTGCCTGCTGCTCTCTTTTCTGCCATTCTTTCACTTCACCGGCAAGCTGTTCCCACTGATCTTCCAGCTTCTTAAGATCCCGGCTTCTGGCTGTCTGCTGCTGCTTCCGGATCCTGAGACCTTCCGCCTTTCCCGGACTCTGGGCATATTTTTCCCGGATCTTCCGTACATCCTCCCTCTGTTCCGTTAACACTCCAAGCTTCTGTTTCTGGTGTTCCAGTTCCCCCGCAGTTCTTTTCTGCTGCTTCAGCTCCCTCGTATACTGCTCTCTCAGACTCTCAAGCCGGGTATAATGGGGTAGTGCATCCTTAAGCCTCACCATCTCGGCAGTGCAGGACTTATCCCGCCGCCCGAACTCCTCTTCCAGCCGTAATGTGATCTCTTTCTCCTTAAGCAGCTGCGTTTTAAGAGCATCCAGTTTATGGCCGGCCTCCTCCATCTCTTTTCTCGTCTTTTCCTCTGCTTCCCGGCTTCTCAAAAGCCTGGCTTCCTGAACATTGACTTTCTCTGCTTTCTTTGCAGTCTGAAACCGGGCCTCCCATTCCCTGCATTCCTCCTGCCTTTCGGTCAGCTGCTCTTCCTGGCAGCAAATCTGTTCAAAAGCGTCAAATAACTGGTTCCATGTCTCTCCTTCTTTTTTCTTTCCGTTTAACTCATCCAGATTTTTCTGCAGGATATCTGCCGCCTTTTTCTTCTCTTTTACTAAGAGATCCCCTGTCTTTATCATTTTCTTTAATGTTTCCGTTACTTCTTCATAAGGAATGACCGGACAGCTTCTGAATCTCCTCCATCGTTCCCAATCTGCATTCTCCTGCGCATTTTCGCCTGCATATGCCGGATCTCCCACCAGTTCTACCCGTTCCATCTCCTGTTTCGCAGCCCGAAGGTTATCTTCCAGCTCTCCATACAATATCCCTGCGCGCCGTTTTAACTCCTCCTGCATCCGGTAATACAGTTTTGTCTGGAAGATTCTGGAAAAAATCTGCCTGCGCTCCTTCGATTCCGCATGGAGCAGTTTCAGAAAATCCCCCTGGGCAATCATGGCAATCTGTGTAAACTGATCCGCATCCATCCCCATAATCTCCACAATCTTCTGATCTGTCTCCCGCTTCTTCCCACGGAACACGTTCCCGTCCGGAAGAACCAGTTCCACCTTCGGGGATTCTTTGACATACCTGGGAGAACCGTCTGCGTACCGCCTCTTCCCAGGCCTTTGATATTCGGGGTTCCGGCGGATGGTATAGATTTCCGCCCCATAGGAAAAGGTATACTCCACGTAGGTTTCCATTTCTTCTAAGGCATACTGGCTTCTCATCATATTTCCGTCCCGCTTCCCGCCGCTGGTCCGGTCAAACAGGGCATAGGTAATTGCATCGAATATGGTGGTCTTCCCAGCGCCTGTATCTCCGGTAATCAGAAACAGGCCGTGCTGTACATCTGTAAAATCAATCTCTGTCTTTTCTGCGTAAGACCCGAACGCCGACATCACTAATCTGACTGGTTTCACGGCTGTTCCTCCTTTACCTGTTCAAAGATTTCAAGCATCATCTGATATTCCTCTTCCTCAAGCTTCCTCCCCTGCATCTCCTGGTAGAAATCTGCAAAATTCTCCAGAGGATCTTTCATGACCAGCTCTTCGTCCAGTTCCATCAGTCTGGTTCTGGTCCGCAGATTATCCACACGGATTTCCAGAATATGGTCAAACACCTTCTCAAGCTGCTCTTTAGGCCTGTACGGATCCACCTCATCCGTTAGCGTCACGCTGATATAGTCTCCTCTTTCCTCTTCTGCTGCCTGTTCGATCATCTCTTTTAACTTCCCCGTCTTCTTGCGGATATCCCGCAAAGGATGCAGGGGCAGGCATTCAATCAGAGGCTGCTCTCCTTTCTCCCCCAGCGTCACCACAGTCAGCGACTTCTCATGTTCACACTCACTGACAGAATATTTCAGAAGGGTTCCGCAGTAACGGATGTGGGGGCTGCCTACATACTGAGGCCCATGCAGGTGCCCAAGAGCTGCATAGTCAAATTCCTTAATCACGCCGATGTCAACATTCTCGATTCCGCCCACAGAAAATGTCTCCGAATCACATTGGACCGGACAGACCAGCCCGTCCTCCCTGCAATTGCATTCCCCGGACGAAGCGCCGTCATGGTAAGTATAAAACTGGTGCGAAACCAGCACATTTCTCCGGCTGCCATAGTCTATGTCTTCCCTCTGAAGAAGTCTGTCCACGGCTTCCGTATATGTCTCCGGGGCTTCTTCTTCAAATACATTTCTCACATAAGAAGGTTTCAGAAAAGGAAGCAGGTAGAAATCCACCTCCCCGTAAGAATCGTTAAGCGTCACCTTCTGTATCCTCTCTGTCCCATCTTCCGGCGCACTCCCCGCCAGGTAGATCTTACGCTTCTTCAGAATGCCGGCCGCATATTCCAGCCTCTTTGCAGAGTCGTGATTTCCGCTGATAATCAGCACCGGAATTGCCGGGGTGATTTCCGATAACCGGGTAAGAAACCAGTCAAAGACCCCCACCGCTTCTGCAGACGGCACGGACCGGTCATAGATGTCTCCTGCGATCACCACCGCATCCGGACGGATGGATCGGGCATAGGCAATGATCTCACCAAGAACCGTCTTCTGATCCTCTTTCAGATTATAATGATGAAGCTGTTTTCCGATATGCAGGTCGGACAGGTGAAAAAATTTCATAAAATCTGTTCCTTTCTATTTACATCTGAAATCATCGTACATTATACTAGAATCAGTATAGCGTCCTGACGACAGGTATGCAAATCATAAATCTGATAATAAGGAGAACATACATGTTACGTGAGATTGATCTTGACAAAGTATCCGACGGGAGACTGTATCGAAGCAGCGACATGGCGAAGACCGGCTGTAACGGATGCAAAGGATGTTCGTCCTGCTGCCGGGACATGGGGCATTCGATTGTCTTAGACCCTCTGGACACCCACAGACTTTGTACCGGGCTTAAGAAATCCTGTAATGAATTATTACAGTCTTCCCTTGAACTGAATGTGGCGGACGGCGTCATTCTTCCTAATCTCCGGATGACCGCAGAAGAAGAGGCTTGTGTCTTCCTTCATAACGGACGATGCAGCATCCATTCCATACGTCCTGGAATCTGCCGCATCTTTCCTCTGGGACGCTTCTATGAGAAGGGATCTTTCCAGTATTTTCTGCAGGTACATGAGTGCCCTGCGCCGGGAAAGAGCAAAGTGAAGATCAGTAAATGGATGGATACGCCCGATGTGCGGCGTTATGAGCAATTCATTGCCGACTGGCATTATTTTCTGAAACCTCTCCAGGAATACGCTATGGATTTTGAGCATGGAGAGAATATCCAGAAGCTGAGTATGTATCTTTTACAGCAGTTTTATCTGAAACCCTATGCTGCGGACGGGGACTTTTATCATGAATTTTATGAAAGGCTGGAGACTGCCAGGGGACTTCTCTTATGAGATTCTCCTGCACAGTCTCTTCCTCTTCCGTTCTCAATCTTCGGTTTCAATAGTCTCAAGCATTCTTTGTGCCTCACTGACAGCCCACATACGGTTTCCCTTTGAAAGGACATACTTAAGGCAGAGTTTCGCACTTTCTTTTTCTCCAAGTCCCAGATAGATCTGAGCCTGTCTGAATGTATAGTTCACCTTCATCCATGGCTTGATTATATTTCCATTCAGCTCCTGTCCCTCATAAAGAAATCTTGATGCTGCCTGGTAATCCTGATTCTTTAACGCTCTTGTCAGATTATTGCCCGCGCAGAGTATCTGGAAATATCTCCAGTCATTCTTTCTTCTGCTCCAGACAGTTCCCCCGGCGGCTCCGCCATTCTCTGGCCTGCTCCCCTGCCAGGACCGGGGCCGGTAAGAAACACTCCGCCCAAACGCTTCTTCCAGTTCATGCACTTTATGCCCCATACCTCTTTTAAAATACTGGGCAGACAGTAAGATATAATAATTCGCTCTGAATACCCCTTTCAGCTTACGAGGATTGATTCCCTGCAAGGTCTCCCACGATTTGTCGAAATTGCCCTGGCAATGCTGGGCCAGGGCGATGTTGCAAAGGATTCTGTCCTTATAGAATACCATGCTGCTTCTGCAGATGCAGGCCTCGTATAAGAACGGGTCGCATTCTGTAGCCAGAATCTCTGCAATTTTTACTGAGCCAAGGCGTATGATAAGGCAGTCAATCGCAACAATCAGTGCGTATACGATACAGACGCTTGCCGTAACCAGCACAGAAATACCGCTGCCGAATCTCCATGCCATAACGTAGGAATCAATCCCGAATACCATATAAAACACATAGGCTGCCCCAAGGATACCAATGAAAAATCCGGCTGCCTGATACCGATACAGCTGCGCTCTTCTCTTTTTTACTTCCAATTCCATTACAAAATTCCTCCTAATGACTTGTAAAATCTATCCCGGACAAATTCATTATAACACAGAACCGCCAGAAAGGAGGCCCATTTATTCTAAAAAAGACGGCGCAGATAATGTTTCCACCATCTACGCCATTTCTTCTCAGTTATTTCTGTACAATATTGATAATCTTCTTAGGAACATAAATCTCTTTCACAACCGTCCCCGTCAGCTTATCCGCCACTGCCGCCTTCCCCGCCGCAATCGCATCCTCCTTGGAGATATCCGCCGCTACCGAGATCACGGCTCTCGTCTTCCCGTTAATCTGCACCGGAACTTCAATCTCGTCATCCTTCATCAACTCTTCATCATAGACAGGCCATCCCGCAGTAAACACGCTTCCTTCGTGCCCTAACTGCTCCCAGATCTCTTCCGCCATATGTGGAGCAAAGGGTGACAGCAGTACCGCCATGGTAGAAAGCGTCTCTTTGTCAATGCCGCCCTCTTTCTTCGCAATCTCAATCAAGTTGTTATTATGCTCCATGAAACCGGAAATCGCCGTGTTCAGACTAAAGCTTTCCAACCGCTTCGTAATATCACACACCAGCCTGTGACGCTCCTTGATCATGGACTTCGATGCCTTGATATCCCCATCCTTATTGTCCATCACCAGGTTCCACACCCGCTTCAGGAAACGGTTCACACCGTCAATTCCCCGGTCATCCCACTCGGCATCCAGTTCCGGCGGCCCTACGAACAACTCATACATCCGCAGAGAATCACAGCCATAATCCCGCACCAGATCATCCGGCGAAACCACGTTGCCCTTGGACTTACTCATCTTAATCCCGTTCTTTCCCGTAATCATTCCCTGATTAAACAGCTTCTGGAACGGCTCGTCAAAATCAATGGCCCCGATATCACACAGGAACTTGGTGTAGAAACGGGAATACAGCAGATGAAGCACCGCATGCTCCACGCCGCCGATATACATATCTACCGGAAGCAGTGCATCCGCTTTCTCTCTGGAAACCAGTTCTTTGTCGTTATGATTGTCCACATACCGCAGGAAATACCAGGAAGATCCCGCCCACTGGGGCATGGTATTGGTCTCCCGCTTCGCAGGCTTTCCACAGACCGGACACTTGCAGTTGACCCACTCCTCAATTCCGGCAAGGGGTGATTCTCCAGTCCCTGTAGGCTCATAAGACTCTACCTCCGGCAGACGAAGCGGCAGTTCTTCCTCCGGAACCGGTACGTTGCCGCAGTCCGGACAGTGTACGATCGGAATCGGCTCCCCCCAGTAACGCTGACGTGAAAATACCCAGTCACGCAGCTTATAATTCACGGTGGCACGCCCGATCCCCCGCTCTTCGATGATATGGGGCGCTTCTTTTTTCAGGACCGCAGACTCCATCCCGTTCCATTCTCCGGAATTAATCATGGTTCCGCTTGCCTCGGTATAAGCCTCCGTCATATGCTCAATTGCCTGTCCGTCCCTGGCAATGACCTGCACAATCGGAATCCCGAACTTCGTCGCAAACTCGAAATCACGGTCATCATGGGCCGGCACGCACATAATCGCTCCCGTACCATAATCCGCCAACACATAATCTGACAGCCAGATTGGCGTCTTCTCTCCATTTAACGGATTGACAGCATAACTTCCGGTAAACACGCCTGTCTTTTCCTTATCCTGCATACGGTCCACATTGGACTTCATGGACGCCTCAAGGATATATTTCTCCACAGCGTCCCTCGTCTCGTCCGTGGCAAGGCTTTTCGCCAGCTCATGCTCTGGAGCCAGTACCATGAACGTTGCCCCGAACAGCGTATCCGGCCTTGTGGTGTAGACCGTAATCTTCTCGTCCCTTCCCTCTATCGGAAAGTCCACCTCCGCACCGTAAGATTTTCCAATCCAGTCCGACTGCATCTTCTTGACCTTCTCCGGCCAGTCCAGCTTGTCCAGGTCATTTAACAGCCTCTCCGCATAGGCGGTGATCTTTAACATCCACTGGCGGAGATTCTTCTTGGTCACCGTGGCTCCGCAGCGCTCGCAGCAGCCGTTTACTACCTCCTCGTTGGCCAGGCCGGTCTTGCAGGACGGACACCAGTTGATGGGAAATTCCTTCTCATAGGCAAGTCCTTCCTTAAACATCTTTACAAAGATCCACTGAGTCCATTTATAAAAGTCCGGATCTGTTGTATTCACCTCTCTGTCCCAGTCGTAGAGAGCCGCAATTTCATTAATCTGCTTCTTGATATTCTTCACGTTCTCCGCAGTGGAGATAGCCGGGTGTACTCCCATCTTAATA
>CAJULU010000040.1:15482-41460 GCA_910587575.1 uncultured Dorea sp. | reverse complement strand
ACGGGGTGTGGCTCAGCTTGGCTAGAGCGCCTGGTTTGGGACCAGGAGGTCGCAGGTTCAAATCCTGTCACCCCGATATCCATGCGGGTGTAGTTCAATGGTAGAACACTAGCCTTCCAAGCTAGATACGTGGGTTCGATTCCCATCACCCGCTTTCTTAAAGCCATAAGCTGTGAGGTTCTGGCTTTAAGTGTCATATAGTTCTAGGGAGCTAGTCTTATGAGTCTGTAGCTCAGCTGGATAGAGCAACGGCCTTCTAAGCCGTAGGTCGAGGGTTCGAATCCCCCCAGGCTCGTTAGAACCACACAATTGAATAAGGTGATACTTAGTTGGACAATGTATAGTTCGATGAGTAATATATATGGTGGGTATGGTGCAGTTGGTTAGCGCGCCAGATTGTGGTTCTGGATATCATGGGTTCGAGTCCCATTACCCACCCTTTTTTTCTTTTATTGGGCTATCGCCAAGCGGTAAGGCACAGGACTTTGACTCCTGCATTCGTTGGTTCGAATCCAACTAGCCCAGGTTGCGGGCGTGTAGCTCAGGTGGTAGAGCACTTGACTTTTAATCAAGTTGTCCGGGGTTCGAATCCCCGCACGCTCATGTGAGAATGCTATCTTTGGAAGTGTTTCCTCAGATAGCATTTCTTCTTTCTCCCTATTGGGGGATTGTCTTTTGATTTTCCTCCTGACAATTATTATATGGTCTATTATCGTGTGTTTTGAACGGTCCGTTTATGTGAATGTAAACTATGTTTATATTCCATGATCTGCCCTGGTTGGCAATTCAGCAGCCGGCATAAATTACAGATAACCTCACATGTAACATTCTCATTCTTGGTCAGCTTCGCAACAGTATTAGAATGGATTCCGTTATTCTTTAACCATTGCTTATTTAATTCCTTTTTACCCATCATTACCCACAATCTGGAGAAATCTATATAGCCATGTTCACCATAATTAGCCATATTCACACCTCCATTTCCTATATACATGATAATAGATTTATTTATGCTTGTCAACGTCTATTTTCATGTATTAACATGCATAACCATGTGCAGCTTTTTTTATTAGCCTCTTCCTGCAAAAAGCTATAGTGTATAAAATAATTCTGGTAAATTACAGACATTTGTGTATAATATAAAAATTAGCAATAAATTGTATGAAAACAGTTCTTTTGATAGAAAGGGTGATAGAAGTTGTATACTGTTGCACTTTGCGACGATGAATCGGTACAGTTATACAAGGTGAAAGATATGCTGGACGCTTATCAGGAACAACGTCCGGACTGCGAACTGGAGATCGAATGCTTCCGGAGTGCGGAAGCACTGCTTTTTAAGGCCAGAGAGGAAGGCTACGAGCCGGATTTACTTCTGATGGACATTTATCTGAAAGAGGAGTTTGGTATCAAGGCGGCAGGAGAACTGCGCAATATGGGGAATAAGAGCCAGATTGTCTTCATTACCACATCCCAGGAGCATGCGCTTGAGGCATACCAGGTACAGGCTGCCCAATATCTGGTGAAGCCCGTGGAGGAGGAAGACTTGTTCCAGGTGCTGGATTGTCTGCTGAAAGAGAGCCGGAAGGAGCGGAGACATTATCTGGTGCTTAGGACAGAGGGGCGCATCAGCCGTGTGGCGGTTGACCGGATTGTCTTCTGCGAGGCCCAGGGCAAGAACCAGAAGATGCATATGACAGACGGAGAAGAGCTGCGGCTGCACATGACCATGACGGACATCTTCGGGATGTTATCCGAGTATCCGGAATTTGTGAAGGTGGGAGCCTCCTATATTGTGAACCTGGAGCATGTTGTGAGCCTGAACGGACGGGAGCTGGTCGTGGAACCGAAGACTTGCATCCACTTGCCTCGAGGCTCGTACCAGCCCCTGCGGGAACGGTATTTTAAATATTATTGTGAATCGAAATGATGGAAGACTGCCTGTTATGGGCGGTCTTTTTTTGTGGAAAGAAAGGTTTCCCGGATTATGCAATCTGTACCGAAAAAAATGCTGATTGTGTAGAAAGATATAATAGTAATTATTTTTTTGATATAATGTCCGCAAAATCGACCAGATATAAAAGAGGTGCAAAAAATATGGGAAAGACAGAAGAGATATTAGCCCATGCCGCATGGGCAGGAGCGAGCGATGTACATATTACCGCAGGGATTCCGCCGAAGATGAGACAGAACGGCAGACTGACAGCGCTTCCGTTCCAGACGATGACGGCCACGGATACCCTGGAGATTGCACGCGGCATCATGAATGAAGAGCAGATGAGATGTTTTGAGGAGAAGGGAGAGTATGATCTGTCATTTGCGGTTGCAGGCCAGGGACGTTACCGCGTCAATGTATTCCGGCAGCAAGGGAATGTTGCGATGGCATTCCGCCTGGTTCCAGAGAAGATTCCTTCTGCAAAAGACTTGGGAGTGCCGGACTCCGTCATCGGCCTGTATCAGCGTAAGCGGGGGCTGGTACTTGTGACCGGGCCCACGGGCAGCGGGAAGTCAACGACTCTGGCGGCGATTATTGACAAGGTAAATACATTTCGGGATGCACATGTAGTAACGCTTGAGGATCCCATTGAATACATCCATCAGCATAAGAAATCCATGGTACACCAGAGGGAGATTGGAAGGGATACCCTGAGTTATGCCAATGCATTGCGCGCAGCCCTCCGTGAAGACCCGGATGTGATCCTGGTGGGAGAGATGCGTGACTATGAGACAATCGGCGTCGCAGTCACGGCGGCGGAGACCGGACATCTGGTATTGTCCACCCTTCATACCATTGGTGCGGCAAGCACCATTGACCGTATCATTGATGTATTTCCAACTCATCAGCAACAGCAGATCCGGATACAGCTGGCAGACGTGCTGGAGGCAGTGATTTCACAGCAGTTAATTCCAAGGTCGGACGACATGGGAAGGGTTGCGGCGTTCGAAGTCCTTCACGCCAGCCTGGCGGTCAGAAACCTGATCAGAGAGGGGAAGACCCATCAGATCCCAAGTATGATGCAGACCAGCCGGAGGCTTGGCATGATTGCCATGGATGATGCAATCGTACAGCTGTACCGGGAGGGGAAGATTACACGGGAAATGGCGGCGGCGTTTGCGCAGGAGCCGGATACGATTGAGAACAGGCTGTAGAATGGGGCGGGTGAGTATATGGGCAGAAACGGAAAAAAGGGTTTTACATTGTCCGAGCTTGCAGTGGTTCTGGTAATCCTGGCCATCATGACTGCGATTGCGGTTCCGTTTGCAATGAAATACATCAGACTGGCAGAGTTCCGGGAAAATGAAGCGAATGCCAAGACCATTTATCTGGCGGCAGAATCCGAACTGACATGGTACCGCAATTCCGGGCAATGGAAGGAATTAAAGAAAGAGGTTGTCCGCAGGGGAAAACGCAACGATACCTTTGACGGCGCCGCAAAGGATAAGCTGAACGGGCGTATTTACGCAATTACGCTGGATGGCCGGAATTCCGGTTCGGGGGAGCTTGTGACAAAGCTGCTTGGCAGTCAGTCTTATGACAAGGATTTTCTGAACGCTTCGATTACCATCGAGATTGACGTTGACGCCGGGCAGGTGTATGCGGCGTTCTATGCGACCCGCTGCGAGGGGCTTTCGTACGATGGGGATGATGAGCAGATTCTGAATATTACGGCGGCGGGGGATAACCGCAGTTATGACAACCGTCGGGACCGGCTGTTAGGCTATTACTCTGTGGAAGACGCGACGAATGTAGTGGAACTGAAACCGGTGAGGCTGAAAGTCACCTCGATCAATCTGGTAAACAGTGAGACGCTGTCCCTGAACTGGTCCAGCAACTCCAGGCACGCAGACCGGGATGTGGAGTTCCATCTTACCTTTTACAGGAAGACAGGGGAGAAAGACAAGGGAGAGCAGTTGTTTTCCACGGTGATAGACAGGGCAGAACTGAATGGAAAAGGTTTCGGAAAAGAAGAAAATACAATGGTACATCTGAAACTGGAAGGGCAGAAAGAGGAAAGTACCGGGAAAAACAAAGACCTGGGAGAATGGGCGTTTCCTCTGACCTATCAGGAAAACGGACGAAGCGGCAAATTTTCGCTGACGCTGGACGGCATGATGTCGGCGGAGCTTATGGAGAGCCTGAAAACAGGAGCGCCGGACGGAGCAGGAACCGGTGATCTGGCGCTGCTCAGGGAATACAGTACCAGTATAACAAGATATGCGGGACTTTCAAGACCGGGGCAGGAGATGCCGGAATTGGCACAGCTGTTACAGCCGCAGGACATTTGCGCAGAGATTGAAGTGCGGCCGACCTACCGGAACATGGAGCAGGATGCCAGGGAGTATCAGGTGAGCAGCCCTGTGACTTCCAATGTGGAAAATACCATGTTTGCCAATGCAGCGAAAAAGGACGGCGGCAGTATAGAGGCAAAAATCAGCCGTTTCCGCCATCTGTCAAATATCCGGTATTGCTGTAAAAACGAGGCGGTATTCTGGCTGGATGGCCGGAATATGGACTGGACGGCTGCGGGAACGGGAATGTTTGGCCTGGAAGGGACGGACGCAAAGGCAGGAAACGGGGCCGGTGCAGGTGCAGGAGGAATCCGGAAGGTACGCTGGTATCCGGTCAAGAGCCAGGAGGATGCCCAGGCTCTGGATTTCCCGTCTGTAGGGCTGCTTGCCAAAGGGCAGACGCTGGCCGGGAGAGGTACAGGTACGCTGCTGTCCAATATCAGGCTGGGTGCGTCTTCCGTGCCGGGGGACGGCATGATCGAGAAGATGTATCGGGATGGCGGCTCCAGGCCGTACACAGAATACCTTGGAATTTTCTGCGAGGTGGAGGGAAACATCCGTAACCTGACACTGAAAGACCCGATGCTGGGGCTTGACGATACCAGGGAAGAGGAAGGAAATTTCCTGCATCTGTCGGGAGCGGGAATCCTGTGCGGCAGAAGTGAGGGAAAGCTTAGTGACATCAAGATACAGTGGACACAGAAGGGTCAGAAGACGGTAGATGTACGGCTGGCAGACCGGAAGGAAACTGCCCTGGAGAATGGCTCGGGAAAAACCTGCGGAATCGGCGGAATCGTAGGGCTTCTTGCAAAGAAAGAATCAGACGGGTCACTGACGAAGCTGACAGATTCGGAAGCAGACGGCATTATAATGAACGGTTCCGTTACAGGGAGACTTCCGAAACCGGAGGCGGTCACTGACGGTATGAGCGCAGAGGAACAGGCAGTTCAGTATCAATACGGAATCGGAGGTATTTTCGGCTACGCCTGTCTGGACGGCGGCGTGAAGGTAAAAGCCTGTGAGAATCACGCAGACGTGACAGGGAATCTGTTCACAGGCGGAATCGGCGGATATCTGGACGGCAGTTACCGGCCGCCGGATGATCCGGAGACAAAAGACGGGGATCCGGGACCCGGCATGACAGACTGCCACAGCGACGGCCTGGTACTGTGCCATTCTAAGGTCAGCCATCCAGAGGAAATGGAAGGACGGTATTTCGGCGGGATACTGGGATTCGGGAACGGTGCATGGATCCAGGATTCCTACAGTGCGCCCGGGCGTCTGGGCAGTCAGCGGTATGACGTCAGCAAAAAAGACGAAATGCTTCTGGGACAGTATGTAGGTGGAATCATCGGCTACGGAAACAGAAGCATGATTGCAGGCTGCAGCACGAAGAAGGGCGGATATATCCTGGGGTCTGATTATGTGGGAGGAATTGCGGGCGGATTTTCCAATGATTTAAGGTACGCAATCCAGGGAACGGAATCGGCTGCCGTGACGACGAATGCCGCCTATGTAATCGGAAATAACTATGTGGGCGGTATTGTGGGAAAGAATGACGGCGTACCAGGCGCAGAGTCTTCCATACGAAACTGTGTCAATCAGGGAGCGGCGGCAGGGTACGGGCGTTATATCGGAGGAATTGCAGGGTACAACGGTCAGTACGGGACGATTGACGACTGTGCCAGCTATCTGTCAGACTACGGCCAGTCCGTTTACCGCATGGTGACAGAGACCTGGGAGGCGGATACGGGCGACTGTGTAGGAGGAATGGCAGGATACAATGACGGAGAGATCCGGTTCAGTGATTCCGGGAACATAACCGTGAAGTCGGTTGCCAGCCTGGTAGTGGGCAGGCACTTTGTGGGAGGCATGATTGGATTTAACGACATACACGGGAATCTGGCCGGCAGCCTGAAGGAGAATGATATTCTGATCGGCGGGCGGATCTATGGATCCGGAAATGGGGCAGGCGGCTGTATCGGTCTGAATGCCTCGGCAGGGATTCTGAAAAATGAACTTGAAGTAAAGCCGGTAAGCGTCACAGGTGCCCTCTATGTAGGCGGCTGTATCGGTGCAAATGTGGTAGATATGGCCGATCACACGGCGGGACGCATACCGGCGGAGACGGATATCCGGATGGACGGTTTCCGGACGGATAACCGGCTTGGCAGTATTACGGGAAATGCATTTGTGGGCGGTGTGATCGGATACCACAGAACCTATCGTCAATGGCAGCTGGGAGGTATTTCCATACACGATTATCTGATGGAAACCGTTGGAACGGATTTGGGGGAAGAGAAGCTCGGACCCATGCTGCCCAGGGTAACGGAAGGGGGTTATGACAAAAACCTTCCGGGGGCGGTCATAAGCTCCGACAATCCCTGCAGCCTGACCATTTCCATGAATGGCAGTACGAATAATAATGTACCGGTCAGATCACTGCTTTATACGGGAGGCGTGGTCGGATACTGTGAGAAGAACAGCCGGTTAATTCTGGAAAACTGTAAGAATGAGGGAAATATTACCAAGGCCTCCACGGCAGCCGGCGGGATGGACGAAGGCGTTTCGCTGAAAGCTTATCTCAGGCAGGAAGGAATGGAGTCTGCGGCCGAAGAACTGGAACGGGATGAGCAGGTGTCCATGGCAGGCGGGGTGATCAGCGTCAATCAGGAAAACCAGGTGATTGACCACTGTTCCAATTCCGGGAGCATGAACGGCTTTGTGGGTCTTGGCGGTATGGTAAGCCTGAACTGCGGAGGGATCTTTAACTGTGAGCTGTCAGATCATTTCGGGAATGCAGGGCTTGACTATCTTGGCGGAATTGCAGGGCTGAACGTCCGGACGGATGGCGCCGGAACCAGTTCCTATACCGATGCAGCAGGAAATGTCTGGAAAGACTATACTTCCGGCACCATTGCAAACTGCGGTACCCTGCCGGGAAGAATGATTACCGGAAACAGTTATGTGGGCGGAATCGTAGGCTATAACATGGCAGGCGGCGTAATAAAGGACAGCTTAAGCAGGGCAAACGTTACTGCCGCAGGAGATTATGCAGGAGGAATTGCCGGGTACAATGATGGGAAAATCCAGGTGTCAGAGGATACCATTACCGTCAGCCGCAGCGTCATTGGGACAGGCGGCGAAGGAATCGGCGGCATCGCAGGTGTGAACAGGAATGAGGTCGAGGCCGTATCCCTGTCGGCAGCAGAAGCAGGCGAAGTGGTTGCCGTGAATGCAAAGGTAACGGTTACGGGGCGCAGCAAGGTGGGCGGCGTGGCGGGCATCAATGCCGGGAGCATCCGGCCGGTGTCTTCGGACGGAAAAGCGGCCGGATATCTGGTATGCGAGGCGGGCAGAGTCCACGGGCTTTACGGGTATGCAGGCGGGATTGCCGGAGAGTCCCGGGGAGAGATTGTGCGGGCAAAGAACCGCAGCGGGGAGGTTACGGCAGGCCGCGGCGCGGCAGGCGGGATTGTGGCGGTCAACCAGCCCGGGGTACGTCTTCTGGACTGTCAGAACCAGGGAAACGTAAAAAGTGACCAGGGGTACGCCGGAGGAATTGCGGCAGAGAATTACGGCGCAATTACCGGATGTTCTGTGGGAGACACAGGAGGAAATGCGGAATCAGTGGCGCTTACAAGCCGGGGAACCGAAGAGATTGGCGCAGTATGTGCGGTGAATCATGGCGGCGCAGTCATTGAGGACAGTACGTTGTATGGAAATGTCGTGCTTCAGGGAGAGGCAAAGACCGTAGGAGGAATCGCAGGCGAGAACCAGGGAAGGATTGGGCGGCTGTCCGGTCCTGGCACAGGAAGAAAGACGGAAGAGCTTACGAATATGCCGCAGATCAGGCTTTCGTCCGGGAAACTGACCATAGGAAGCGTGGCGGGCAGAAACGAAGAAGGCGGGAATATTACCGGGATTACCGTCCGGGAAGTGAAGTTCGAGGAATTCAGCGATTACGGGTATCTTGGAGGTATCGTGGGAGTGAACCGGCAGAATGCGGCGGTGCAGGACTGTATTTTCTCGGACGGAGTGATAAAAGAGGCGGCTGGCAGCAGTGCGCCTGGGAATTGTTACGGCGGGATTGCCGGGGATAATCACGGGAAACTGGACGGCTGCAGGGTAGAGAATTTTACATGCAGTATTACGGGGATCTATACGGCGACAAGTACCAGCGCTGCACAGGAGAAAGAGGCGTTGTCCGCCCATGTTGGCGGGATTGTCGGAAAGAACGGAAGCCGGGGTGAAATAAAGGAATGTGTGATCGGCGGGAATCGTAACACCATTGAAGCAGGCAGCGGCATGGCAGGCGGTATCGTTGGCTATAATGGCGGTACTGTCGAACTTTGCGGAGATGAGAGGGCAACGAAGCTTATGCTGACGCAGGCAGATGTTATGGAACGGGCCGGAGGAATCCCGGAACAGGCAGCAGCCTCAGGAAGAGTAGAGAGTGTACAGGAGCTGGTAAATGCTGCAGAGGCAGGGAATATCTCTGCGGATTCCCGGTATGTAGAATGGGACGGCAAAAGAAACGTTTCCATCGAGACATTAAAATATGCCCAGACCGGGGAAACGGTCAGTTCAGGCAGAACCCTTACCTTGATCATGTCAACCAACGGCAATGTAGGAGGGATTACCGCCTTCAACACCGGAGCCGTCGATTACTGTGCCACCGGAGACTGGTATCTTAATAACAAATCCAATGCGATCGGAGTCGGAACCGGCGGCGTGATCGGTATGAATGAATCCGGGCAGGATCTGTCCTTCCTTCTGAACCAGGCGTTTGTAGGACGTCAGCTTGCGTCCGGGGCTACGGACCGGTTCGCCGGAGGCATCATAGGAAACCAGAACAATACGGCGCACAGCGGCTGGAAACTGAAAAACTGTATCAACTACGGAACGGTCTACTGCCTGCGGACACATTACTCCGGAGGAATCATAGGTCAGTGGACAGGAACCGGAGGCACAATCACAAACTGCCATAACTACGGCAATCTGCAGACCACCTATCAGGAAGGATGGCTGGGTGCGGCGGGCGGCGTGGTGGCGCAGCTCTACCATGCCTACGAGGAAAATGAATATAACATCATCGGATGCAGGAATTTCGGAAATATTTACGGAAGGGCAGGGAAAAACAACGCAGACTGCGCCAACGACAGCGCCGGAATCCTGGGGAATGTCACGGCCTATAAGACGGGCAGCCCACAGAACGGGCAGCGGTACACCATTCAGGTGCTGGACTGCGTCAACGGCCCGGGAGTCGAGGTGTATTCCTCGTCGATGGCTTCCGGCGTTGTAGGATTTTTCTCCTGCTCGGACGGCCCGGATTACGATTCGATTGTAAGCTCTACGGGAAATATCGGTCTTCGCATTGAGAGATGCCGGAACTATGCAAAAGTCCTGAATGGAAAACAGTTTGTGGGCGGCATTTTCGGGGAGAGGTACGGTGCAGAAGGTTCGGGAAATACTGTTCTGCGGGATTGTTATTCTGTGGATATTGCCGGATATAATAAGGCAGACTACCCGGTGATTTCCTATGCCAATGCAGCCAACAAAAGCAATGCGGGGCAGATGAATGCCGCAGAAAATTATTACCTGAACGGAAGGTCAGGAAGCAACAGCTATTTATTTAACAGTGGGGGACAATATACAGTCCCCGGTCTTTCCAGTGACTTAAAGAGGGCGGAAACGAATCTGCTTTATTATCTTACCAAAGACGGAAGACAATATTACGCATATCTGGAGGCTGGGCAATCGATTTCTGCAGATAAGATCAGTATTCTTTTTGACGGAAATATTTATGATAAAAGGAACCAGCAGGTGGGACGTGTCCTGTTCGAGATTGACGGAACTGTGGACAGTACGAAGTATGATGGGATCGCTAAGGTGGTAAATGCCGGCAGTCATTTTGATACTCATGTGAGGAGTTCCTTCTATATAAAAGAGACGGGAGGAAATACCTACCAGATGCCAGAACCTGAGAGCGTGAAGCTTCGTGTGGATGGGAGCAGGCTGCACATACAGGTGACTCCTGCCGCAGGAACGGATCCGTTCCGGTATGCCGGGGCATTATACCGGGTAAATGAAGATGGAAGCGAGACAGTCATAAAAGACGGGATTGAATTTTTCTCAGAGGAGTATGATTATGAACTGTCAGAGCCGGAGATCCGAAAAGGAGGCAGATTGCGGATAAAGCTAAGGGCGTATGGCATGAACCCGGAGATTCTTCCGTCAGAGGAAGTGGTGGGGGAGACGGCGCCTGGCAGAATATTGCCGGAGCCAAAGATCCGGATTGAACTTATTCCACAGGCAGATGGAGGCGGTTATCAGTATCAGTTCAGGCTGGTGAATGCAGAGGACTATCGTGAGGAAGAGAATTACCGGATTGCTGTGAAATTCATGGATCAGCCCATAGCGGTTCTTACCACGCCGGATCCGGAAGGATGTCTGATTCCGGAAGGAAACGCCCAGTTGGCGTTTTCCCAGGAATTACAGCAGTTACTGGTTCAGGCAGTGTCAGAAACCGCAGAGGTGTCAGATTCCAGGAAGGTTCCGGTTCCGGCATATCTCCCGAAATACAGGCCGTCCATTGCGCTGGTGGATCAGAACCAGAAGCCGGGAGTATCCTGTACGGTTTCCGGAGAGAGCATGAAAGACCTGGGGATTACGGTCACTTTGGATACGTCGGCATCGGGAAATGTGACGACGCCTCCCATCTACCGGGCAGAGCTTGTGGGAACCTGGGGTGACGGAAAGAGCGAGAAAGAGCGAAACGCCGTACTTGCCAGCCAGGATATATTGACAGCGCCGGACGGTAAGGCGGTGGTACATTTCCAACTGCCGGAGTACCTTTCACGGGCAAAAGACTTGAGAGTGAGAGTATGGTATGCGCAATCCGGCTTAGGGCCGGTCTATACCTATCGCCCTGTGCAGGAACCAGAGGCCAATATTTACACGGTCAAGGGGGTGGAAACCCGGGATGCAGACGGCGCTGCAGAGGAAGTCCCGGTGTGGGAATATGGATACAGCCCGGTACTGGATGAAAGAGGAAGCGGCTATTTTGCGGAATACAGATGGACTTCAGAGAAGTTGTTTGACTGGCTGACCCCGCCGCCGCATCTGATGGAGGAAACAGAGCTTTCTCCGGAATATGACGGGGAACGACGGCTTAAGTATACGTTCCGCTGGGATGAGGGCGACGGCGAGTACCAGGAAGGAAACCGGTATGAGGTATCGCTGGCAGGAATTACCGGGGACAACAAGGTTTCGATCATGACAGGGCAGGAGATGACAGAGCATGAACTGACCGTTTCGGCTGAGAACTGGACGTACGACCAGGCAGAGCTGACCGTGACCAGGCAGGGATCGGCATCCGGCAAAGTGCAGACGGTAGGACTGACTTCCGTGAAGCGTTATCGGGTGAAACAACGTCTGAGACGGCCACAGCAGCCCTTGGTGGTGAATACCAACGCTGACGAGCTGTTCTACACGGCAGAGTGGGCGCCGCTTATGACAGACGGGGTGCGGGATGAGACCGGGTGTGAAGGGTACGGAATTTATTTACGGTGTTATGAAGAGGCGGGCGGCGTTCTGACGCCGGGAGAGCCTGTGCTTCTGAACCCGGACGATCCGGTACTGGTGGACGGAAGCGTGAATAGTTACCGGAGGGAACTGAATCTGGAAGCATATGCCGGACGGCGGGTATGCATCTACATTGTAGCGCAGGCGGCGCCGGACAGTCCTCAGTATGTGGACAGTGTGGAGGGAATCACCTGCGATCTGACCATACCGGAGCGGATTCGCAAGCCGTCAGTGAACTGGGAGATGGAATGGGAATATGACCGGGCCAGTCCTGTATCGGTGGAAGAATTCCAGGCAGAAGATGAGTTAAAGGAAGGAAAGCTTACCGTAAAGATTACGCCGGAACCGGACAGTATTCCGCCGGGTGACAGCAGTTATCTGTTCAAGGGATACGTGTTTGAAAGCCGGGAAGCGGCCGGGGCAGCGAAGCCGGACATCGAAGCAGGAAAGGTTTCGGGAGTAAACGGGCTGCTGGCGACTTATCCTGCCGCAGACGGCCAGGGGCTTACGCCCGCAGTGATGGAGGCTGGCAGCGGCAGTGTTTACAGCGGTACAATCCGGGGGATTTCGGCGCAGCACGCAGGCAGATGGCTGCTGCTCTATACAAGGATATCCTCCGGCAATGGGCAGATCAGCTCCCCGTGGACGGCCAGTGAGATTGTCCGTCTGCCCTATGTGAGGCTGAATCAGCCGGCGGTGACGGTTGACAGCCAGGAGCGTGAGATTACGCTGGAAGCAGGCGCTAATCCGGATCTTCCCGGGACAGAAATCTGGAAATCCAGCCGGACGGCGCTGTACTGGGAGGATGTGGAGTGGGCGGATTCCTATTATTTTACATTGAAGCCAAGAATTCTGAATCCGGATACGGAGAGGGCAGAGGTTTCAACGGAGCAGACCTACCGGATTGTGGAGGAACCGGATGATGCGGCGGCTGATACGGGCAAAAAGAAAGTGACGGTTTACCGGAAGACGGAGGTATTCGATGAACAGCAGGGTGTGGATGTGGAAGACTGGGAGCCGGTAGAACCGGTAAAGCCTGTGGAGACTAAGAAGGCGGTGTTTGAACTTAAGGATTATTGGGTGAAGGATGAAAACGGAGTCTATACGGAAGAGGGAATTCCCTATGCCTACCGGGTGAAGATGAACGCATGCCTGGAAGCAGTGTGGGATGAGGAAAACGGGTTTCAGTATACGCTGATTCTTCCGGATGCCGAGAGTCTGACTACGGTAAACGGCACGGTTCTGTCTGATATTGGGCTTAAAATCACAGAAAAAGTCCTGGTGTCTGCGGACGTGGCGGTAAATACGCCGGATGGCGCAAGCCACAGTGAGGCTTATACGAATTCGGGTAATTATGAAGTATTATTTTAAAGCTTATCCAGCGCTGCAGCCAGACAGTCCATTGGTTCGCAGCCCTTTGGGCGGAGGGACTTCATCTAATCAGAACTTTGTCCAATCAGAGAAAGGAAAGGAGGGCGGCAGTGTGCGGCAGAGTAGAGACGTTGATTCCAGGAACAGGGCAGAGTCTGAAAAAGGTTCAGCGCTGGTAATCGTGGTCTGTGTATCGGCTTTTTTGATGGCATTCGCCCTCGCCATGCTTTACACGGCCGGTCTGCTTTTATCCCGCTCTAACCGGCGGCTGGAGCAGGAGCGCAGCTATCAGCTTGCCCAGAGCTTTGCAGGCGTATTAGAGCAGGAGCTGAAGGCTGATTATGATAAGCCGGAAGATGCTCCCGAGAAGAGTTTTTACCGTTATGTGTATCATTTCCTCGAAGGAAGATACGGAGAATACGATCCTGACCATCCGGACGAAACCATTTTCCATTATATGGCGGCTCTGCCGGATGGAGTGGATACAGAGAAATACGGCGCCATTAAGGTGGTCATGTACAAGGAGGCAAATCAGGACCAGGATGCGGAGATGTCCGGTGAGCTTGTGAAAGACCAGAGTGTTGAAGATATTCTGAACAACAGGATTGCCCGCTATACCTTTACGGTGGAAGTGACCGCAGAAGTGAACGGTGTTTCTTACAGTTACAGTACGGTATACCAGCAGATGGCGACTTACGAGGTAAGATTCAGACATGACGGCAGAAATATCCTATGGGACGGCAGCTGGCACGAGTATCTGTCGGGACCGGAATACGTGGTGGACTGGGAGAAAGGAAATATTCAGTATGAATACCGGTCCGACAAGATCACCCGCTGTGAGTTTACAAATGTCCATGAATAGAAAATGTCAGGAGGGAACCATGAAGACGCATAAAATCCATTCCGGTTCGGGTGAGTCACTGGCGGAGGTGATGGTCAGCGCCGTAATCTTTTTTATAATGATGGCGGTATTACAAGGCGCAATTTCGTTCAGCACAAATGCGCAGCATAAGAGTGAGGAAATCCGGGAAAAAAATGCACAGATTTGCCGGAACCTGCAGACTACTTCCTACGTTCCCGGAGCAGAAAGCAGGAACTACGTATTCAAAGCCACAACGGCAGACGGAGAAACACCGGGATCAGAAGCGGCAGTGCTGTTTCGCATAGCCGTAGAACTGGGAACGAAAGAGGTGACCTGCCTGGAAGCTGACGGAACCTCAGAGACCATCACATTTTACCTGTATGGCACACCTGTCGGAGAGAGTACGGGAGGTGATACCCCGTGAGGGGATTGCAAAGGCTTAGAAAGAACAGAAAGTCGGGCATAAGCCTGGCAGAGACGATGGTTACGCTGCTGGTCCTGGGGATCATAATGGCAATGATGGTCGGAATCCTCAGCCCTGCCGCAAAAATATATATGCGGATACAAAAACTGCTGTTTGCACAGGTCATTCTGGATAACACCATACAAGAACTGCAAGGGATGACCAGAACTGCAGCCGGGTACATAAAAATCTATGAAAACTGCGGTGAAACGGACAGTATTGCGGATCAGACAGGGATGCCAGGCGGACAGGGGTTAGAATTTGTCAATGAGGACGGCTATGTCACGCTGATTTCCGCAGAAGGATGTCCCGGCACCGGGATATACAGGGGAAGCCAGCTTTTCGAAACGGTGAACCCCGGCGATATTCCAAAAGGAAGGCTTTTTGCCAGGTACTATGTCCGGGAGAAGGATGAGAAGTATCACTATGAGGATTCTTCCGGCCAACCCATTGCCAGAGCGGTGAACCATGTATTTACCGACAGATATTATATGGGAAATTATCTGGAGATCACATTCTCCTACCCGCCGGGAACCAGCCCGGATGGGCAGGTGGAATATCTGGAGGCAGAAGTCGGGCTTTATGCCGATGAGGAAAAAACCAAACTGGTGGTAAAAGAAAGTGTGGTTCTGGATCTGCGGTATCGTGTAAAACGGCAGGATCGTGTAACCGCCGACAGAGCGGCGCCATAATATAAATCCATCCTGTAACCGAACCCGGCCGGGACGGCGGGGAAGTGTGAGGGATGTAGATTTATAGATGTAACTATGAATGAAGTAAGACACAAAAAGAAAAGGAGAATGAGAAATGATGAAGAGTCTGAAGAAAAACAGGAAAAAGGGATTTACCCTTGTGGAACTGATTGTGGTATTGGTAATACTGGCGATATTGGCGGCATTGCTGATTCCGGCGTTGACGGGGTATATTGATAAGGCGAAGGAGAAACAGATCATTGCTGAAACAAGGTCATGCGTAATGGCGGCACAGACGCTGGCGGATGAGAAGTATGGGAAAGACGGCGGTGATCTGGATGATGAGGATTCCGTAAAAGCGGATGTTGAAAAGTTAGCGGATGTGAAAGGAACCGTGAATTCTTTTACTGTTACAGGTGGAAAAGTAGAGACTCTTAAATATGCAGGAAAAGAAGACAGTACTAAAATTTGTACTTACACCAGTAGTAGTGGTGAATATACATTTGATTAGTTTTTGAATTGAAATTTTTTCAGTACACAGGCAGTTCGGGGCGGTCCTTTCCCCAATCACGGCATGAAAGGGCGTCCTTAGCGGAGGCGGAATCCACTGCTTACGGAGACTTAGGAACGAAGGCTCTCCTGAGTTCCTTAGTCGGAGTTAGCAGTTAGTTCGCCAAAGCGTTGCCCAACATACACCCAAAAAAGGATTCAAACATGCATACACCCCTATTTATAACCCCGGCAGAAAATAAACCCCGCCGCTCCAAATGGCTCCACCGCACCCTGTCCATCCTTCTGCTCCTGCTGACAATCATAGTTGCCGCCATTCCCGGCAGTCTGCATATCATGCGCCGTGCCGACGCCCAGGTTGCACTTGGCAACGCAAAATCCCTGCGGATTGCATTAGACACGGCGGCCGCCGAATGTTACGGTTCCGGCGTCCCCTTCTATGTACCCGGCTCCCTTAACGGCGTCACCGAAGAAGTCTGGCGGCAGGTCATTATCGACAGCAAAGTCCCTGGCGATTTCTGGGTACAGCAGATCACCGGGAACGGCTGCGGGGTACAACGTTTTTGCTACCAGGAAGGCGATTTTTCAGTAACATATTGCAGAGAGCCTCTGACCTACGAAGTTTTCTATCAACAAGAATACATTCGTACAAAAGAACGTTGAGGGATACCCAGGGGCACCCCGTAATGCAAGCCCCTGCGGGGCGGGTGGACTTCGTCCATCAAGGTATACCCAAGGGCATCCCGTAATGCAAGCCCTGCGGGGCGGGTGGACTTCGTCCATCAAGGTATGATAAAATAGCTGCAATTCATTAGTCATAAAAGGGGAAGAAAATCAAATGTTGACATTACTAACCATAGTCCTGTACCTGTTTCGCTTTCTGTTCGGCGCATGTATTTTCAGTTTTTTAACAGTAGTAATCTATCGTCTCCCCAAAGGGGAGAATCTGGTATACGGCCGCAGCCATTGCCCCGGCTGCGGCAGGACGCTGGGGGTGGGAGAATTAATTCCGTGCATCAGTTACCTTGTCCAGGGCGGGAAATGCCTTGGCTGCAAAATGAAGATATCAAAGCAGTATTTCCTGACAGAATGTCTGGGCGGAATTGCATTTATTTTATGCAGCGCCGGAACTGGCAGCACTGAGTCAGGCTTTCTGTCACTCAGAGGCTGGATTGCATTCATCTATATGGGAATTCTGACCGTTGTTTCAATGATTGACTGGAATACAAAGATTATCTATGATCGTTTTCATATATTTATCATACTATTAGGAATTGCGGCAATCGGCCTGTTTCCGGAACATACGCTGACAGACCGGCTGATTGGAGCCGTCATCATATCAGTCCCTATGCTGATCCTGTCCCTGCTGATTGCCGGCGCATTTGGCGGCGGCGATATCAAATTAATGGCGGCAAGCGGCTGGCTGCTTGGGTGGCGGGCAATGATACCGGCCATATTTATAGGAATCCTGACAGCGGGAATCTATTGCATCTTAATGCTGGCAAAAGGAAAAATGACGAGGAAAGACCGTTTTGCGTTCGGACCGTTTCTGGCAATCGGACTTGCCGCCGCATACATTTACGGAGATCAGATGCTGAACTGGTATCTGTCGGTCTGGCAGATCTGACCGGGTCGGTATCGGCTTAGGAAAATAGAAAGAGAAAGGAGGGGTTTCATGCCGCATTTTCGCTATCTTGCAAAAAATATGGAGGGCAGGAACCTGCGCGGGACAGTGGACGCTGCAGATGAAAGCGCATTACAGCAGCAACTGAAAGACCAGGGTTTCTTCCTGGTGGATGCAAAGGATGTCACAGCGTCAAAGACCCCGCACAAATGTTCATCAAAGCAGCTTTCGGAATTCTGTAAAGAGTTATCCACCCTCCTTGCTTCCGGAATCAGCATTGTCCGGGCACTGGAAATCATTGCGGAGGAGGAAGGTCTGCCTGCATACGCAAGGTCGGTGTACCTGTCAGTCCTTGCCGATCTCAGGAAGGGGACCAGCCTGTCAGAAGCTATGGAGACGAAAAATTATTTCCCGGAACTCATGCTGGGCATGATCCGCTCCGGCGAAGGGAGCGGCAGCATTGACACTGTGATGGAACGGCTGGCCGTGCATTATGAGCGGGAAAACCGGTTAAAAAACCAGGTGAAGTCGGCAATGGCTTACCCTGCGGTGCTGCTGGTCATGTGTGTGGCAGTCGTCATTCTCATTGTTACCTTTATTCTGCCGCAGTTTGACGAATTATTTTCACAGATGGAGAGCCTTCCCATTGTAACCAGGTGGCTGATGGGAGCGTCAGATTTTCTTGTACATCAATGGTATGTGGCATTGCTCGTGATTTTTTTACTTGTAGTTGTATTGCGGATGATTCTGAAAATCTATAAAATCCGCAGAGTGCTGGATTATCTGAAAGTCCATATGCCTGTAGCCGGAAGGCTGAATAAGATTATTTATACGGCGCGCTTTGCCAGGACTTTAAGCAGCCTGTATTCCAGCGGAATGCCGATTGCATCGGCGCTTAAGACGGCGGGCGGGACCATTGGAAATGTATATGTGGAGGAGCAGTTTGACCAGGTAGCGGCCGATGTGCGCAGCGGCGCCGCACTCTCCCAGGCGCTGAAACAGGTGGACGGTCTTGTGAGGAAACTTGCCAGTACCATTCTGATCGGAGAGGAGAGCGGACGGCTGGATACCATGCTGGATTCCATCGCTATGGTCATGGAGGAGGAAGCCGAGGCAGCCACGAAACGCATGATGACCTTGCTGGAACCGGTGCTGATCTGCCTGATGGCGGCGGTGGTAGGATTTATTATCATTGCGGTCATGCTTCCGATTTATGAATCATATGCGGCGATCGAAGGTGCAGCGTAAGAAACGCTGCCAAGGGCACGCTGTGGTGTTTGTCTTGAGGTCAGGTGGACTGTGTCCATTAAGGGGATGCGCAAGGGCATGCGGTGCTGCCTCACCTAAGGGCGGGCAGACGGCAGCTGTTAAGGGATACCATAAGAGAGGGAGAAAAGAAAGTGAGACAGACTGTTATAGTATTTCAGGAAGATTGCATATTGACGGCAGCAGGCCGGGAAGGAAAATATCCGACAATCACAGAGGCACAACGGTTCGGCCTGCAGGGACAGGGGGATTCTTTCGACCGGTGGAGGCAGGCACTGGAAAGACTGGCAGCAAAGCAAAAGCCCGGGCCGGTGCGGCTGGTACTTCCGGCCAGCTTATGTGTGACCAGGGTATTTAAGCTTCCCTGCAGCAGGGGAAAGCGGTTGTCGGAAATGGCGGCAAGGGAGGTGCGGGAGAATTTTCGTAATGAGATCACGGACTATTTCCTTGTACGCCGCAGGAAGACAGACAAAACGGGTGTTGACATCTGCGCAGGCGGTGTGGAGAAGGAAAATCTGGAAAGATTTCTGAGTATTTGCGAAGACACCGGGCTCCATGTCAACGGGATTACGGTTCCCCTGGAAGGGTATCTGAAGCTTGTGCAATATCTGGAACATTTTCACCAGAGGACCGGGATCTACCTTTTCTTTGAGGCTGGGTACATGACCAGCATCCTTTGCCAGAAAGGGCAGTATCTCTATTCCAGCCGGACACGT
The DNA here is from genome assembly GCA_910587575.1 of uncultured Dorea sp. Classification (GTDB taxonomy): domain Bacteria; phylum Bacillota; class Clostridia; order Lachnospirales; family Lachnospiraceae; genus Sporofaciens. The sequence goes on along the minus strand of CAJULU010000040.1, from coordinate 22,082 downwards.
CTGTTCAGCGAGCCGGGAACGCTGGATTTTGGGACGGAGATTGTAAGAAGTGTCTCTGGTATCATCCAGTTTTACGCCGGGCGCAGTCAGGAAGATCCGATTACCGAGGTATGCTATGGGGGCTGCCCGGACGAGGACTTTGAGGCAAGTGCAGACGGGATTCGAAACCTGAACCTGAATGTGTCTCCTATGGTCATTGACCCGAAGATTTCCGTGCCGGGGCAGGAGAAAGCCTCAGACTGGAGTTCCTGTATCGGAGCGTTCATATGCGGCACAAGGAAGGAAAAGCAGATTGACCTTATGAGCGCCGGACGTAAATCAGAAGAAAAGAGCGGGCAGGCATGGAAGATCGGCAGCTATCTGGCGCTGCCGGGAACCCTGTTTCTGGTCTGTGCGCTGCTGGCCGGAGGAATCGGAGCTGCCGGCCGGATTGTCAGTTCGAAGAACCTGTCGAAGCAGGAATGGATAGACCGGGTCAGCCAGGAAGGGACTTACCAAAAAGCGCAGGAACTGGAATCGCAGCTTAAAACGGTGGAAAACGGAATCCTTTCGGTAGAACTGCTGAACCGGAACCTGTCTTCTTATCCGGAATTTTCAGGCGGCGTGCTGCGCATGATTGAAGGAGCAGGCGGAAGTCAGATGGGGATTTTGATTACGGATTATGATGTGGAGACAGGGACTCTGACATTTGACGCCGACAGCCGGGAAGTGATTGACGTGTCCGGGTATATTCTGCGTCTCCAGGAAACCGGGCTGTTCCATACGGTGGACTATACGGGGTATTCATTTGAAGACGGATGGTATACATTGTCGCTGTCATGCACGATGGAAGGGAAGGAATTAGAGGGAGGTGTGCAATGAGTCTGACGGAGAAAGACATATTGCTGCTGAAACTGGCGGTAAGCGTCCTGACGGTGTTTCTGATGGTCCGGTTTCTGATGGTGCCGGGGATTGGGCGTTATCAGGAACTTATGCTGGAGGGCAGGGAACTGGATGAGAAGATTACAAACATGCAGTCTGCCATTGATGGGATTCCTGAGCTTCAGCAGAGGCTTTCGAAGCGCCAGAAGGAACTGGGGGATATTTCCGCAAAATATTATGAATCCATGGAGAACCGGCAGATAGATGAACTGCTGACGGGAATTGCCTTGAAAGCCGGGCTGTTTCCGGTATCGCTGTCCATCGGGGAGACTCGGGCGGAGATTCCAGGGGCTTATCTGTATGGAAAGAGTTCTGGAGGCCGGGATGATTTCTTTTCTGGTGAAGCAGACGGTTCAGAAGGAGAGAAAGGGCAGGCAGATGCAGCTGCGGGCGGGTATATCCGGACTGTCAGCTGTGCGATGGTCCTGCAGGGAAGTTCGGATCAGATATATCAGTTTGCTGACGACATCGCATATCATTATCCTGCAGTCCAGATTCGGGCTATGCATGTAAGTGAGCGGACGTATCTGGATACGGAATGGAATGTAGTGGAACAGCCGGAGGTCAGGTTTGAACTGGCCGTGTATATGCATGACAGCATCGGGAAGAAGGAGAAACCGGCTGCCGGTGAGTAGTATTGTGGGGGAAGGGGAATCAGAGGTTTGAGGACGAATCTTAGGATTGGAGAGATATTAGAAGAAAGAGGGTATGTGGATGCCCGGCAGATGCAGGAGGCGCTTGCTTACCAGAAAGAGCATCGGGATAAGCGGGTCGGACAGATTCTGATCGAACTGAACTTCGTGACAGAACAGCAGGTATTAGAGGCTCTGGCCAGCAGACTGGAACTGGAAATCGTCGATGTGGCGTCCCGGCAGGTGGACTTAGAGGCGGTTTCCATGGTCAGCAAAGAGCTGGCGGAGAAGAACCTGTTCCTCCCGCTGAGTGTGACGAACCGGACGATGGTTCTGGTGACAAATGATCCGTTAAATTATTTTGCGCTGGAAGAGGTGCGCCAGCAGACCGGATGTTACCTGCAGATTCTTTTAAGCGAAGAGGAGCCTCTCCGGCAGGCAATTTCTTATTATTTTGCAGAGGTAGGTGCGAAACAGGCGGCAACGGAGGCAAATGCCGGTTTCGGGGCAGAGGATTCCGACGGTCTTGACCTTACGGAACTGGAACATGTAGAAGAGGAGACTCCCATCATTCATCTGCTGAACAGCCTTGTGGAGCGTGCAATCAAGAGTAATGCCAGCGATATTCATATTGAGCCTTTTGAGAGAGAGACGAAGGTAAGAATGCGGATTGACGGTGTGATACTGGAGTACGTGTCAATCCAGAAAAATGTCCATCTGCCGTTAATTGCGCGGATTAAAATTATGGCAAATCTGGATATCGCAGAGAAGAGAAAGCCCCAGGACGGCCATTTCCGTGTAAGGACGGAGAATGGATACGTCAACATCCGTGTATCTCTGATGCCGACGGTATTCGGGGAAAAGGCGGTGCTTCGTCTGCTTACTTCCTCGGGACAGTTGGATTATCCGGACCAGTTCGGTATGGATGGGGAGAGTTATGAAAAATTCCTGCCAATGTTAAACAGCAGCAACGGGATTATCTATATCACAGGACCCACGGGAAGCGGGAAGTCTACCACGTTATATATGGTACTTGAGTATCTGTCGGGGCGGATGCAGAATATAGCCACAATTGAGGATCCGGTGGAGAAAAACGTGCCGGGAATCAACCAGACACAGGTGAATCCGACGGCAGGGCTGACATTTGAGGCGGGACTTCGTGCATTGCTGCGCCAGGATCCGGATGTCATCATGGTAGGCGAGACGAGGGACGGCGAGACGGCCGGGATTTCCGTGCGTGCGGCGATGGTCTTAAGTACGCTGCATACCAACAGTGCGGCTTCCAGTATTGTGCGTCTGGAGGATATGGGAGTGGAGACGTATCTTGTTGCAAATTCGCTGGTGGGTGTGGTTGCCCAGAGGCTTATGCGGAAAGTATGCACGTATTGCGCGCAGGAAATGGTGACGACGCCGGAAGAGAGGGCTTTCCTTGGAGAAAATGTAGAAACGGTGAAAAGGGGCAGGGGATGTGCCCACTGCAATAACACGGGGTACAGGGGGCGCATCGCCGTGCATGAGATTTTTGCCGTAGATGCGGTACTGCGACGGATGATCGGAAGCCATGCGGCGACGGAGGAAATCGAGAAGTATGCAAGGGAACACCAGCAGATGAGGACTTTGAAAGAGAATGGGGTGCGTCTGGTGGCGTCTGGGGTTACTACGATTGAGGAACTGATGAAGATTGCCTGCGGATAGAAATTGGGAATTGACTAATGGTATGATGTCTGTTATAATTTTTTTGTTCTGTTCGATATGCGGATGTGGCGGAACTGGCAGACGCGCTAGACTTAGGATCTAGTGGGCTTCCCGTGCAGGTTCAAGTCCTGTCATCCGCATTGGACGAAAGTTCATCGTGACCTGCAAATTTATCTAAGCCGTCCGGTGCTGGTAACACCGGGCGGTTTCTGCTATAGTAAATCTGAAATTTTGATAGTCAGACCGTCAAAGATATAAACTGGTATTTCATCATCGAAAGAATATATATTTGCGTCCTCTTCACCCTCAAAGATATAGGTCTGAACCATCTTTCTGATGGGGTTCACGATCCAGTATTCCCGAACGCCAGCGGTACGATATTTGAATAATTTGATTGCACAATCTGTCCGGGTGCTGCCGGGGGATAAAATTTCAATAATCCAGTCGGGAGCGCCTTCGCAGCCACGATCGGAAAGCTTATCTTTATCACAGATGATCGAAATATCCGGCTCTACCCACGCTTTATCATTTGCTGTGAGATTTACTGCAAATGGAGCAGGGTAAACTTTACAAGTTCCATGTGCAGAATCAATATAGTTTCCAATAAGTTTGTCGAATTGATGAACTAATTCCTGGTGTATCCGGTTCGGCGGAGCCATGGCGTACAGCTTTCCGTCGATCAGCTCCGCACGCTGCCCTTCCGGAAGATTCCAATAGTCTTCTGATGTGTAAATGCGCTCCTGTGGCATTTGCATTTCGTCACGTCCTTTCGTTAATAGCATACCTATGCCTGTCTTGGAAGGAAGCTTTAGTGACTGCCAATTGCCTTTTCACTAATTTTTGAGATGATTTTTTCCCTGTCAATATCTGTCTCTACATACTTAATAAGATCCCTTGGCTGCATTTCCAGTATACAACAAAGCCTGTTTAGGTTATCTAATGATATAGATGTATCTTTGTTTCTGAATTTTCTCATTGTCTCTTGTCCAAAAACACCTGTTTTTCTTGCTACTGTGGTATTTATCCCCACATTTTCTAATTCTTTGATTATATCTATCTTGTATTCCAGCATCTTAAAAAAACACCTCATTTCCTTCTTGATTATACTGTATATTTCTGAGATTAAAAAGTCAAGAAATATCTCAAATATTTGTGAAATAAGTATCGAAATCCACTAAAATTACTGTATTGACCGGGCTTTATCAGCGAAAACAGATAGCCGCCCCGAATTTCAAAACATGATTAAGTACTTCTAACGATATTTTGGTATATGCTGAGAATTTTAAATTTAATGAAGGTGATTTTAGATTTATGTATTAGAGAAAAATCAAAGAAAATGGAAAGATTCAACCTTTCTGAAAAGTCAGAGTCTTTATGAGAAATTAAGCGTATCCGTTATGCTGGCCCCAGCACATAGCGGCTACGCTTTCTTGTCCCAATGACACACCTTGAATTAGGATATTGTAATGGAACATCTTCTATTATAGGATGTCTTTCAGGAAGTCTCAAGATATTTCCATCGTCAAATTTCGACATCTTCCACGAATTTTTATGGGACAGATCATTTATATTCTGAAGTTAAAATCCGCATAAGCAGAGGAACCATGTTCATGTACATCGAGTCCGTCGACTTCTTCTTCCCTTGTTACCCGAAGCCCGATTGTTTTGTCGATAAGAGTGAATACTACGACAGCCATTACAAAAACATAAGCAGCGGTAGCGGCAACACCAATAATCTGAGTAACGAGGCTGCATCCTTCACCGAATACGCCGGTCAGAATCGTTCCGACGGCACCGCAGACGCCGTGTACGCTGATGGCGCCCACCGGATCGTCAATCTTAACCTTCTGGTCAAAGAATTCAACTGAGAATACTACCAGAATACCGGCAACAGTACCAATGATGACTGCCTCCCATTCATTTACCACGTCGCATCCGGCGGTGATAGCCACAAGGCCGGCAAGGGAGCCGTTAAAGGTCATGGATACGTCCGGCTTACCGTAACGTATCCAGGTTACGATCATAGCCATCAGGGTTGCAGCCGCAGCGGCGAGGTTTGTTGTCATAGCGATATGCCCAAGGCTTGTGGTAGCCGCAGTCGTAGAACCACAGTTGAAGCCGAACCAGCAGAACCACAGGATAAAGACACCGAGGGCGGCAATCGGAAGGTTGTGTCCCGGGATTGCTTTTGCCCGCCCGTCTTTGCCGTATTTTCCGATACGGGGTCCAAGGATTTTAGCGCCGACCAAGGCGCAGATACCGCCCACCATATGTACCGCCGTGGAACCTGCGAAGTCATGGAAACCAAGCTGTGACAGGAAGCCGCCGCCCCAGATCCAATGTCCGGATACCGGGTAAATGAAGATGCTGATTGCTGCACTGTATGCCAGATATGCAATAAATTTGGTACGTTCTGCCATGGAGCCTGACACAATGGTTGCAGCCGTTGCGCAGAATACCGTGTGAAAGATCATGAATACCCCGATGGGAAGACCGTTAAACATTCCGTCAGCGTCCGCCAGTGCGGAAGGATTCAGAAAACCTTTGATACCAATCACTCCATTCCAGTCGGTTCCGTGCATGATGGCAAAGCCGAAGACGAAGAAAAAAAGGCTTCCAAGGACGAAGTCCATCATATTCTTCATCAGGATATTTCCGGTGTTCTTTGCCCTGGTGAAACCTGCCTCACACATGGCGAAGCCCGCCTGCATGAAATAAACCAGGAATGCGCCGATCATTGTCCACATAATGTTCAGAAGAAGACCGGCGGCTTTGGCACTGTCCATTCCTTCTGCGATTAAAGCTGTTAAATCCATAGAATATTCCTCCTTTTTCATTCTGGTACAATTCATTCATCTGATTGTGCCAGCGTTTCCTCTGGCCGGAACCAGAATAAGAAAGAGATAACGGTGGCCTCTGTAATTCCACGGTTATCTCCATTGATAGTGATCTCTGTTTATAGTCATTTTTTACAATGCGTCCGAGCCTCTCTCTCCGGTCCGGATACGGACGGCATCTTCCACTTCATATACGAAAATTTTACCATCGCCGTATTTCCCGGTGCGTATTTCGGAAACGATTTTCTCAATTAATGGTTCGGCGGTTTCTGGTTCAATGACTGTTTCCACCTTTACCTTTGGTAAAAGATTAACGTTATATTCGGCGCCCCGGTATACTTTTTTATGTCCTTTCTGATTTCCATAACCCATTACGTTGCTGATCATTAATCCATTTACGCTCGTTTCATCAAGAATTGATTTTAAGTCTTCCAGCTTTTCGGGCTGAATGATGATCTCAAGCTTCTTCATCTCACATTCCTCCTTTTATGCAGATTCGGCACATTGACGGGCGA
>CAJULU010000040.1:0-15472 GCA_910587575.1 uncultured Dorea sp. | reverse complement strand
TTCCGCCCGTCCCATGGGGACATACAAAAAAGGGGCGTCTCCTTCAAAGAAGAAAACGCCCTCGTTTTTGATGTTATTTATTATACACGCAGACGGGGATTTGTAAAGAGTGAATTAAAAAAAAGAATATATTTTGTGTGATATGTATAAAAAGAAATTAGTATTTGCGAAAAGTTCCAACAATTTTTGCCAGGTCTCAGTGACAGACCGGAATAATCCATTGTGTAAGGGAAGGGATTATGTTATAGTGAAAAAAGGGAGGAAACGGAATGCCGGTAGTGAATACCGATGAAGCGGCGGGGGACGAAAGATGGAGAACGGGCAGCAGGGAAAGAAGCGTAAGGCCGGGAATATGTTACGGAATCATGTGAGAAAAAGAAGGCCGGATCATCGTCATTATGTAAGTATAAGGGAGAGGCGGCAAAGGCGCCGGCGCAGGCTTTTTATCCGCCGGATTGTGGTTCTGGGTACAATTCTGGCCCTGCTGATACTGGCAGTCTCTCTGATTATCGTATCATGCAGGCGCAATCAGAAGGAACCAGAGAAGCTAAAAGATGGGAATATGAAGCTTTTGGATCAGTATTATGCGGAATTTACCGGAGCTTCAGGAGAGAAGAAGACGGAATTTTCAGCGTGGTTTCTTAAGAACTGTGGGGAAGAGGCTTGGAAGGAAGTTTCTGGCAGGCTGAAGAAAGAGGAACTGAAGGATGAGGATTTTTATCAGATAACTGGAAAGACGATGCATGTGCTTTCTGATCTGTATCAGGGATGGCTGAAAGATGAACAGACGGCAGCAAAGCATCACATTTATCTGAGAGACAGCGGGAAAGCAAAGGAGGCAGGCCTGTTGTTCGCAGGAGATGTATGTCTGGAGGAAGATGATTTTGTACTGGATTATTATGACAAGGTGAAGAAACTGGATCAATGTATTTCACCCGAGATTCTGAAGCGGACCAATGCAGCGGATGTGTTCCTGCTGAATCATGAATACTGTATCAGTGACAGAGGAGAGCCGCTGGAAGGTAAATATTATACGTTCCGGGCGGATCCGAAGCGGATGAAACTGCTTGAAGAGATGGGGACGGATATCGTATCGCTGGCCAATAACCATGTCTATGATTATGGGCCGGACGCATTCTCAGATACGGTGGATCTCCTTGATCAGGCAGGGATTCCTTACGTCGGCGGCGGACGCAATATAAAAGAAGCGAAGCAGCCGGTCTATTTCGTGGTAAATGGAGTCAAGATAGGGTATGTGGCTGCATCCCGGGCAGAGAAGACCCGCTATACCCCGCAGGCGGAGAATGATGAGCCGGGAGTGCTTCTCATGTATGAATCGGATGAACTGATGGAGGTAGTCAGGGAAGCTTCTGCAGCGTGTGATTATCTGATCGCTTATGTGCACTGGGGTACGGAAGATTCGGATCAGTTTGAAGATTACCAGCATGAACAGGCGGAAGAATTACTGGATGGCGGGGCAGACATTATTATCGGAGGCCATCCCCACGTACTGCAGGGTATGGAGTACATTGGCGGTAAGCCGGTGATCTACAGTATGGGCGATTTCTGGTTTAATGAGGAGACAAAATACAACGGACTTCTGGAACTTAAGGTCACGGGAGAAGGACTGGCAGAGATGTCTTTTATTCCCTGTCAGCAGACGGAATATACTACCAGGTATCTGTCGGAAAAAGAAGAACAGAGGGAACTGTACGATTATCTGGAAGATCTTTCGGAGGGCGTGAAGATTGGGGATGATGGTGTGATTTGTGAAGAAAAGGAGAATCCGAAATAAAAGAAAGAGGGAGAATCAATGTTAGCAGTAGTAAAAGAACACGCAGGACCCGGATTTGCGGTGAAAGAAGTGCCGTATCCTGTCCTGCGGGAGGATGACGTGATTATTAAGGTAAAATCCGTGGGAATCTGTGGGACGGACGGGCCGATACTTGCCGGAACCAGGGAAGTACCGTGGCCGTTGATTCCCGGGCATGAATTTGCCGGAGATGTTGTTGAAGCCGGTTCCCGGGTGAAGCATCTGAAAGCGGGCGACCGTGTGACGCCGTGTATTGTCATCGGATGTGGAGACTGTGATATGTGTATAGAGGGAAAGGAAGTGCTTTGTGACAATCTGGTGGAAACAGGAATTCATGTAGACGGGGCTTTTGCGGAGTATGTGCGGGTTCCCGCAAAGGTATGCCGCAAGATGCGGAATACCACAACCTATGACCAGGGGGCATCTGTGGATCCGATTGCATCTGCATACCGGACTGTCAAGGCGTCTCCGGTTACTTCCAGGGATGTATGTGTCGTGTACGGACCCGGGCCTATCGGACTGTATGCGGTGCAGCTTCTGAGACTGCGGGGGGCAAAGCGGATAATCTGTGTCGGGACAGAAGTGGACGGGCAGCGTCTGAAGCTGGCGCAGGAACTGGGGGCAGATTTTACGATTAATGCATCGGCAGAGGATCCGGTGGAACGGGTGCGGGAGATTACCGGCGGACGTATGGCGGATTATGTGCAGGACTGCGTGGGCGTTCCGGGCGTACCTCTTGCGGCCCTGGATATGCTGAAAAAGGGAGGTACCTATGGGGTTACAGGTCTTTATCACAGACTGCCGGAGGTGGATCTCGGGAAAGTGGTAAGGCGGGAGATCCGGATTTTCGGTACGATCTGCTATACAAGACAGGAGTTTGAAGAGTGCCTGGATTTTGTAGAGGAGGGACGTGTGAAGGTAGAACCGCTGATTACCCATCATTTCCCTTTGAAGGAAATGGAACAGGCATTTGCAGTAATGCAGTCAAAGCAGTGTATGAAGATTATTATGCACCCTTAGTACATCGAATAATCAGTAACCAGCCCAATGACTTGCCTGAGTTTCCATCTTCTGCGTTGTCGTCAGTCGACGTAGCCACCGCTGCGCCTCATTCCTTCGCCTTGTATAAAAAAATAATTTTTCGTATTTGACAATAGAATAAAAATGTCTGGGTGTGCAGATTTCTGCACACCCATTTTGTTAAAATGATAGAGAACTAAGGAAAATACGGAAACAGGAGGTGCATGGTATGAAAGGTTATTTTGTGGCAGACGGTTATATGGGATATGTGAATGGAAGCTATCTTCTGTTTGCAGATGAAAGTGATTATCGTGAATTTCTGGAGGAAGAATAATGAGAGAAGTGATCGGTTCAGTATATGATTACAGAGGCGGACAGGATATCAATATGTTTGGTCAGGTCGTGGGCTTCCTGTTCCGTCCGGAACCGGACGGGGAGGAGAAGACAGAATTTGAATTGTCCGGTCTGATTGCGGAAGAACTGGAAGTAATGGGGCGGAAAGAACGGCGGGCAGTCATGAGAAGAGCAGGGCTGAATCCGGATCAGTACGATTTCTGATTTTTCCGTACAGCATGGAAAAAAGAATGTTATAATGTGAGATAAGAGACATTCACGGGAACATATAAGCTGCACGGAGGAAAAACGGGATATGGCGGTTTCACAGGTAAAACTAAGAACATTATACATCATGAAGATTCTGCAGGAGAAGACGGATGAGAAGCATACAATGTCTGCAGCGGACATTGACAAAGCATTGCATGACTTTGGAATGTCCGCAGACCGGCGGAGCGTATACAATGATATTGAGACCTTGAGGGAGTACGGGATGGATGTTCTGCAGACCAGGGGAACCAACGGCGGTTATTATGTTGGCAGCCGCAAGTTTGAACTGCCGGAACTGAAACTCCTGGTAGATGCGGTGCAGGCCTCAAAGTTTATCAGCCGGAAGAAATCGGAAGAACTGATCCGGAAGCTGGAAGGGCTGGCCAGCGAACATGAGGCCAGGCAGCTTCAGAGAAATGTTTTCATCTACAACCGTCCCAAGACCGGCAATGAGACGATTTATTATAATGTGGATCAGATCCACACCGCCATACTGGAGAACAGGCAGATTCAGTATCAGTATGGGGAATGGACGGTGAAAAAAGAACTGAAGCCAAAGAAAGAGGGCGCCGTATATACGGTCAGTCCCTGGTCGCTTACCTGGGATGACGCTAATTATTATCTGATTGCTTACGACGAAGAGGCGGACTGTATGAAGCATTACAGGGTGGACAAGATGCAGAGGATGTGTGTGACAGCGCTGGAACGTGTCGGAAAGGACAGATTTCAGGATTTTGACCTGGTGGAATTTTCCAAGAAGACATTTTCCATGTATGGCGGACACGACGAGGAGGTCACGCTGCAGTGCGGGAATGAGCTGATCGGAGTAATTCTGGACAGATTTGGAACGGATGTAATGGCAGTGCCCATGAAGGACGGATGGTTCCGGGTACGTGTGCTGGTTGCGGTCAGCCCGCAGTTCTTTGGATGGGTGACCGGGATTGGAGGAAGGCTTAGGATTGCCGGGCCTCTGGGGGTGCAGGAGGAGTATGTCAGGTATCTGAAGGGGATTCTGGCAGGTTATTAAATATTCCGGCATAATAAAAATAAAATCAAAAGAATATAGACGTAAAAAGAATTCGCAGAGTAACTTACTCTGCGAATTCTTTTTAAACAGCACATCTATTATAACTATCAGAAGCAAATAATTCAATACCTAATTTACTTTTATATTAATATGGAAATTAAATTGCGCAAGAATGCGAAAAAATACAGAGAATATTCTGAATAGTTTTCGATAGTTTCTTTTGCTTGTCGCAAAATAAAGAATATATGTTCTGATTTTAGAAAGAAATTTTTCGCAGAGTAAGTTACTCCACGAAAGAAGGGATTATTATCTTGTATATATTATCCTGCCAGGAGCAGGAAGAATGGCAAATGTTAGATTTTTACAAAAAGCAGTTATTCGCAGAAGCATTAGCGGATGTATTTATCATAACTTATGACAGGCTGCGCCGCTATGAGGGAGAATGGCATCTGGAAAAAGGAATCCTGTTTCCTCGTAAAATATTTTTTGAAAGCAGAGGCCGGGAAGCGTTGAAGGATGAACTGAGTCGATTGTCCGGTAAGGGAAATCCTCTGGTGCGGGTCGAAGGAAAGGACGAAACGCTTTTAAGGAATCTGTGTGGACCGGAAAAACATCTGAAAATGTCCCGGGGTGTAATCCGAAAAGGAGCTGCCGAAATTACGGAAGGGCCACTTAGGGGAAATGAGAACCGGATCTGTAAGATTGACAGGCATAAACGTCTTGCCAGGTTAGGGTTTGACGGACATGATCTGGGCAATGTCTGGGCAGGTCTGGAGATTCTTGAGAAGGAATAATGCGGGGAGAAAAAGACCGATAGGAGGAGTGGTTATGAAGATACCTTTTTCACCGCCGGATATGTCTTTGCTTGAAATACAGGAAGTTAATGAAGCGATCCGTTCTGGATGGATTACCACTGGACCAAAGACTAAAGATTTTGAAGGTAAGATTGCAGATTATTGCAACGTAAATCGTGCTGTCTGCCTTAACTCACAGACGGCGTGCGCAGAAATGGCGCTTCGGCTGCTGGGGATTGGCGAAGGTGATGAAGTGATTGTGCCGGCCTATACATACACGGCCACGGCTTCGGTTGTATGCCATGTGGGGGCAAAACTGATCATGGTAGATGTGCAGAAAGACTGCCTGGAAATGGATTATGAAAAATTAGAAAAGGCGGTGACGGAGAATACAAAGGTCATCATTCCTGTTGACCTGGGAGGAATCCCCTGTGATTATGACAGGATTTATTCGATTATCGAAGACAAGAAGCCGTTATTTCAACCATCCAATAAAATCCAGGAAGCGATTGGCAGAATCATCGTATGTGCAGATACGGCCCATTCTTTTGGGGCGGTATGGCATGGGAAAAAGACCGGCAGTATTGCCGACTTTTCAAGTTTCAGTTTTCATGCCGTTAAGAACCTTACCACGGCAGAAGGAGGCGCACTCACCTGGAGAAGAATATCCGGTATAGAGGATGAAGTGATTTATCATCAATTACAATTGTTGTCACTGCATGGCCAGTCAAAAGATGCCCTTTCCAAAAACCAGCCCGGCGCCTGGGAATATGATGTGGAAGGTCCGTGGTATAAGTGCAATATGACTGATATCATGGCAGGAATCGGACTGGCACAGCTGAAGAGATATGATGGAATTTTAGCAAGAAGAAAAGAGATTATAGATAGATATGATAAGGCGTTTCAGTCATTAGGAATAAAGACACTGAGACATTATTGTGAGGAATATCAGTCATCCGGCCATCTGTATATTACCCGGGTGCCGCAGGCGGCCTTAGAGCAGCGGCAGGAAATCATCGTAAAGTTGGCAGAAGAGGGAATTGCGGCTAATGTACATTATAAACCATTGCCAATGATGACTGGATACAGAAAAATCGGATTTGACATCATAGATTATCCGAATGCTTATCGGCAGTTTGTAAATGAAATAACATTGCCGCTGCATACCAGGCTGACAGATGAAGAGATTGATTATGTCATTGCCAGCTACAGTAGAATTGTAAAAGATTATATGTAAGCTGGTGAAGAAGGGAACGGATATGTGGAAAAAATGGGAAGACCTGCCCCGGTTTATGCAGACAGAGGAAGTGCGTCCATACTATGAGGTGTTACGCAGAAAAAGATTAAGTCTTGCGGCAAAAAGAGGCGCTGATTTTATTCTTGCGGTTGTCATGCTGATTGTTCTGCTGCCTGTTATGGTGGGGATATCTATAGCGATTGTCATGGATTCCCGGGGAGGAGTTTTTTTCCGGCAGGAAAGAGTTACACAGTATGGAAGGAAATTCCGTATATTAAAATTTCGCACGATGGTTGCCAATGCAGAAAAGCTTGGAGCAGAAGTAACGGTTGCTGATGACCGGCGTGTGACGAAGATCGGAAAAATATTACGGCGATATAGGCTTGACGAATTACCGCAGTTAATCAACATTCTTCTGGGTGACATGAGCTTCTGTGGAACACGCCCAGAGATTCCAAGATTCGTTCGAGAGTATACGAAGGAAATGCTGGCAACATTGTTATTGCCGGCCGGTGTTACGAGTGAAGCGTGTATTAAGTATAAGGATGAAGAAAGATTATTAGAATCCGCTGAATCCGCAGACGAAATTTACATCAGGCGGATACTTCCCGGGAAAATGAAATACAATCTTGAAAGTATCAGAGATTTTGGTCTGTTAAAAGAATTTAAAACAATTGCAAAGACCGGGGGTGCGGTTATGAGGTGAATGGACGTGAAGGTTACGCTGCTAAAGAATAAAAAAAGAGCGGTTGAAGTGGTCGATGTACATATGCAGTCTTTTGCCGGATTTTTTTTAACCTTTTTAGGAAAAGGGTTTTTAAAGCAATTATATCAGGGATTTATGGAACATAACAGATCGGGAATTCTTGCGGCAGTCGGCCGCAATGACAGAATCGTCGGATTTCTGGCTTATTCGGAGGATCTGAGCGGTTTTTACCAGTATCTGATCAAAAAACATTTATTAACATTTTCGTGGTACGCATTTCTGGGATTTGTGCGCAATCCCAAAATCTGTTTCCGCCTGTTTCGGGCCTTCTTTTATTCCAGAGAAGCGAAACGGCAGGAAGCATATATAGAGCTGGCCTCTCTTGGCGTACTGCCGGACATGGAAGGAATGGGTGTGGGAAGCAGACTCATTGAGAATTTAAAGAGAAGAGCGGAAGGCGGAAAATATCAGTATATTAAGCTGGAAACAGATTCTGAAAACAATGATCGGGTGAACCGGTTTTATGTAAAAAACGGGTTTGTTCTGGATCATTCGTATCTGACACGGGAAGGCCGTAAAATGAACGAGTACAGATTCCGGATACAGACGGAGGCATTCAGATGAAGTTATTGTACATTATAAATGTGGAAAAAAGAATAGGGAATTTCTCACAGTCCAGCCGTCTGGCTGCGCACAGCCTTGGAATGGATGTTCATCTGGCTGGTTACTGGAGTGATTATGATGATCTGGATTTCTTGAAAAGGGAAGAAGAAAAGTATCATGTCAGAATCCATCAATGCCACATTTTCAGAAAGCCCTATGACGTAAGAAATTTACGGGGATATAGGGAAGTATGCGAAATCATAAAAGAAGAAAAGATAGATATGATTCATTGCAATACGCCCGTTGGAGGAGTGATCGGCAGGATGGCCGGTAAGAAGTGCGGGGTAAAAAAGGTTATTTACCAGGCCCACGGATTCCATTTCTACAAAGGGGCTCCCATATGGAACTGGCTGCTCTACTATCCGGTTGAAAAGTGGCTTGCCTGCTTTACGGATGTGCTGATCACAATAAACAAAGAAGACTACAGACTGGCCAATAAAAAAATGCATTTAAGAAACAACGGCAAAATAATATATATACCTGGTGTCGGAATTGATTTATCACAATACAGGCCAGGAAATACAGAGAAAGAAACGGATGATTTTATCCTGATTTCCATAGGAGACCTGATAGAAAGAAAGAATTACCCTGCTGCTATTCATGCGGTGATAAAGGCTGGCGAAAAATCAAAAAGAAGGATACGCTATCTGATCTGCGGCGAGGGTCCGGAACGAAATAAACTCGAGAACCAGATAAAAAATCTGAAAGCTGATGAACAGATACATCTGTTAGGATACAGGTCAGATATAAAAGAACTGCTCTGTTTTGCAGATGCATTTCTGCTCACGTCATTTCAGGAAGGACTGGCAAGGTCAGCCATGGAAGCGATGGCAGCGGGCCTGCCCTTAATCTGCAGTGACATCCGGGGAAATAAAGATCTGGTAGAAAACGGTGTTAACGGCTATCTCTGTAAGACTGGGGAGGTACAGGACTATTGTGAAGCAATTCTGAAGCTGGCAGATAGTGATGAATTATGCAGGAAGATGCAAAGTGAAAATCTGAGCAGGGCCAGTCGTCTTGCTGTTGAAAATATTCAGCACGCATTAAGTGATTCTTATAAAAATATCATGGGGGGGGGGTATAAAACTGAAAGAATAAGATTAAGACAATCTATCCGGGCAGAGCAGGATCACATTGTCTTTGTATCTGTAGGAGAGTTGAATAAAAATAAGAATCAAAGTGTCGTTTTAAGGGCCATGGCAAGATTAAAACGCAAAGATATTCATTATGTTGCGTGCGGAACAGGTGGGTTTTATAAGCGGTTAAAGAGATTATCCCAAAGACTTGGTCTGGAGAAACAAGTGCATTTTTTGGGGTTTCGGAAAGATATTACGGATATTCTGAAAGGAGCGGATGGATTTATCCTTTCATCCTATCGGGAGGGATTGAGCAGATCTCTCATAGAAGCCATGGCGTGCGGACTTCCCTGTGTAGTTTCGGATATCAGAGGAAACCGTGATCTGATTGAAGATCACTCGGGAGGGTACCGCTGCCCATGTAACCGCCCGGAGAAGTTTGCGGAGGCGCTTGAAAAGATAGCAGATTCGAAGTGCCTGGCAGATCGGATGAGGGAACATAATTTAAGAAATGTCGGCCAGTATGACGTCCAGGCCATTGCAAAGAAACTTAAAAAAATATATCAGTCTGAGAGGAAATAAAAAGTCATGGAAGTAAAGCATATAACATTTATTATTGGCGGCCTTGGAAGAGGCGGGGCAGAGCGTGTCATATCCAATCTTGCTAATCATTATGCACGCAGAGGAAAACGGGTGGATGTTATTATGCTTCTGAATGATCTGATTGAATATGATATGGAAGAAAGTATAAGGGCGATTCCATTATGCAATCCCCAAAAAAGCAGAATACAGATGTTTCCTTTATGGATACGGGGCATCCGAAACTATATAAAAGAGGATAAGCCTCAATTGCTGATATCCTTTATTGCCAGGATCAACATTATTACGATTATAGCGAAGATGTGCCTGAATGTGAGACTGATTGTATCCGAACGCAATGATCCCAGATATGACGGGCAGGGAATTCTGGTAAAAAGACTGTCAGATTGTCTGTATGTTAAGGCAGATCATATTGTGTTCCAGTCAAGAGAGATTCAGAGTTTATATCCGAAAAGAATTCGGGAAAAGAGTTCAGTCATACTGAACCCTGTTCATGTCATGAGGCTGGACGAAAGTATAGAACAAAAACATAGAATTATTACAATGGGAAGGCTGGTCCGGCAGAAGAACCACCGTCTGCTGATCCATGCATTCGAGAATGTAGCGGACAAGAACCGGGAATATGAACTGTATATATACGGGGAAGGAAGCCTGCGGGAAGAGCTTGAGGAGTTAGTAAGAAATTCACGCTGCGCAGACAGAATACATCTTCCGGGTCTGACCTGTAACGTAGAGAAAGAGCTGCAGTCTGGAGAAATATTTGTCCTGTCATCAGATTTTGAGGGGTTATCCAATGCGTTGCTGGAAGCAATGTCGGCGGGGCTTCCCTGCATTTCAACGATGTGTGCGGGGTCCCGGGAAGTGATCAGAAACGGTGTCAGCGGAATTTTGGTACCCATAGGGAATCAGGAGGCATTGGAAGAGGCAATCCAGCAGCTGATTGACCATAAAGAGTTAAGAGAGCGGCTTTCCCAGGGAGCCTTGCGGGAATCGGTAAGATTTACCATGGAAAATGTAGTTGCTGAATGGGACAGGCTGATACACCAGAACATTGTTGAAACATAGGTGGGTATCATAGATGGAATTTTATTTATTTAATTTACTGATTGTAACCATATTGCTGATTCTGTTTAGAAAAAATAAGAGGAGGATGCTGCTGTTTGCGTTTCTCTGGCTGTTTTGCATTCTGGCTTTCCGGGGAGAAGGGGTCGGTGATGATTATTATAATTATAAAATGTATTTTATGTGGTATAAAGACATCGGGTGGACATCCACGGTTCTCCAGTCAGAAGGGTTCTACTGGCTGCTGAATAAGATCGTCAGTTCACTAGGAGGGACGTTTCAGGTTTTTATTGGCGTTACGGCTTTTCTGTCTCTGACCGGTGTTGTCTGGTTTATTGACCGGCATTCATATTATCCGGCAATCAGTGTCTGGCTGTTTGTCACTATGTGCAGTTATCAGACAATTATGACAAGGATGCGTCAGGCGCTTGCGATCAGTGTCTTATTGTTCGCATATGATTTTGCAAAAAAAAGACAATTGAAAAAATATGTGCTTGCAGTTTTTGCGGCATCGATGTTTCATGTAACCGCATGGGCAGCGATTATTGTATATCCGATTGTAAATAAAAGGCTGGATGTTAAGAAAGGATTCTTTATTTCGGCAGGACTGATTGCGGCTATGCTGTCACGGTCATTTTTTGAAAGTATGATTGGCCGTCTGATACAGGGGACAAGATTCTGGCATTATCAGGAAGAGAGTATGGGCGGCGGAGAGAACCTGCTGATTGTGTATTTATTGATTTATATTTTTCTGCTTTTCGTAGAACGCTTTTCCAGGGGAAATGATATCAATCAAGAAGGCACCATGCTGTATGCTTTTTCATCATGTACGGTATTATTTCAGATTCTGGCGGGTGTGATCGGGATTATCAACAGAGCGGGAACCTATTTTTCAGATCCTATGATGCTGCAATTACCAAATGTTGCAAAGTCATTCAGAACATCTAATAGAAAACTAGTGTTAGGGTTTATTATTTTCCTGTCGGGTATGTTTTATCTATTTATGCTTGCCACATCAAAATCGTCTGCAATGAATTACCATACTTTCTGGAAATAAAATGAAAGACTGACAGGAAGACAGGATAAAAAATGAAAATGCAAAATTATGACAGATTAATTTTATTAAAAAGAAATACATTTTCCTCGATTTTTTATCAGATTACAGCTATCGTATGCGGGTTTATCTTACCCAGGGTGATATTAGGATATTATGGATCAGAGGTTAATGGACTGACCAATTCGATCACACAGTTCCTCCAGGTAATTGTACTGATGGAAGGCGGCGTAGGCGCAGTGGTCCGGGCTGCTTTTTATGAACCGATTGCAAATCGGGATACGAAAAAAATTAGTGAAATATATGTAGCTGCGAATGCATTTTTCAGGCGGCTTGTACTGGCAGTTTTTTTCTATATGATCATTCTGATAATTGTTTATCCTAAGTTTGCGAATGAACGGTTTGATTATCTATATATTGTTTCATTAATTATGGCAATGGGGTCCGGGTATTTCGTCCAATACTATTTTGGCATCGTAAACAGCATATTTGTGAATGCGGCCCAGAAAGGATATATCATTAATAACCTGCTTTCCGTATGTTGTATATTAAATACCATATCGGGGGTGATCCTTGTATATGCGGGAACGTCTGTCCAAATGCTGAAACTGATAAGTTCTCTTATTTTTTTAATAAAACCTGTTTTTTTATACTTTTACGTTTATCTGAATTACGACATAGACAGAACTGCCAGACTGAGAAAAGATGTGATAAAGCAGAAATGGGATGGAATGGCCCAGCACTTGTCAGTCTTTGTTTTTGGAAGTACGGATATTATCATACTGACTTTATTTTCAACTTTAGAAAATGTATCCATATACTCAGTATATTTTTTGGTGATAAACGGAATGAAACAGTTAGTAAATTCTGTACTTCTTGGATTTCAATCGCTGTTGGGAGATTTATGGGCAAAAAAAGAAAAAGAAAAATTAAATTTTGTATTTTCACGTTTTGTGTGGCTGACACATATACTTTGTGTTTTCTTTTTTGGATGTACATCTGTTCTTATATTATCATTTGTACAGGTATATACAATGGGAATTCATGATGCAGAATATACCCAGCCTTTATTTTCTCTTGTACTTACTTTGAGTTATGGAATGGAAAGCCTTCGGATTCCATACTTATATATGATATTTGCGGCAGGCAGATTTAAAGAAACAAAGTCAGTGTTTATTATTTCGACGGTTGTTAATATCGCAGTGTCGATGGTTCTGGTAAAGTGGACTGGATTAACCGGTGTGGCAGCAGGCACTGGAATCTCTCTTATTTATCAGAATGTCTGGATGGTTATTTATACAGATAAAAATCTGATAAAAGGTTCCGCCAAGTTTCTGGTAAAAATAATTTCTGCAGATATAGTGACAGTTCTGCTTTTTATGTTACATCCTTTTTTTATAAAGAATCATGTTGATAGTTATGTCTCCTGGGGACTCTATGCTTTGCAGATCTCGATATTTCTGATTGCTGTAATCGTAGCGGTAAACATACTTCTGCAAAGAGACCATATGAGGTATGCCCTGGGATATATTAAGAAGAAATGTCATTTTGATCGGGAGGTTTGACAGATGATAATCAGTGTGATAAAGCAAATGACCCATTTACTTCCAGACGAGATATATCTGAAATTGCGATATTATCGTCACATGAGGAAAAAACTTAATCTGGATCATCCAGATACATTTAATGAAAAAATACAATGGTTAAAACTTTATGACAGAAGGCCGGAGTATATCCGTATGGTTGATAAATATGAGGCAAAAAAACTTGTTTCAGAAATAATCGGCGATAAATATATTATTCCCGCATACGGGGTATATGAACATACCGATGACATAAATTTTGAGGAGCTTCCAGATCAGTTTGTTCTAAAATGTACGCATGACTGCGGGAGCGCAGTCATCTGTAAAGATAAAAATCATATAGACGTTAAAAAGATAAAGAAGAATCTTTCCAGGTGCTTAAAAAGAAATTATTTCTGGAATGAACGGGAATGGCCATATAAGTATGTGAAGCCGCGAATACTTGCAGAAAAATATATGGAAGATACAGATACGGAAGAATTGAGAGATTATAAGATTTTTACATTCGGCGGTAAAGCGAAACTGTTGTTTGTCGCCACTGAACGACAGAAAGATGGAAAAGAAGTTAAGTTTGATTTTTTTGATACGCATTTCAGACACCTGGATATAAAAAACGGACACGCAAATGCAGAGCTGCCGTTGTCAAGGCCTGAAACGCTGAATAAAATGCTGGAACTGGCGGAAAAGCTTTCGGAAGGATACCCACAGTTAAGAGTTGATTTTTATGAGGTGGATGGACAAATTTACTTTGGAGAACTTACTTTATATCATTGGGGAGGGTTCGTTCCCTTTGAACCAGAAGAATGGGATCATATTATGGGACAATGGATCACATTGCCAGAACCTACCTGCTAAATGGAGGAATTAAGATGCGGATTGCATTTCTGAGTGCAGATATGTGTGACGGAGGAGCGCAGAGAGTCATTGCGACAGTCTCGGGGGAACTGGCAGAAAAAGGACATGAGGTGTATCTTTTGATTTTTAGCGCAAGCAGCCGGGATTATAAGATCAGTGAAAAAGTAAAGACAGAGATTATGAAGAACAGGTATGAAGATTATCAGAAGATGAGCAGTATCAGCAGGCTTTCCTATATCAGAAAATATCTGACAAAGATAAAACCGGATATAGGGGTAGGGTTTCTGCAGGCCGGATATGCGCTTTATATGGCTTCGGCTGGCCTGCGTATATGTAAGGTTGCATCGGTGAGGGTCGACCCCGGAGTCATCGACCGGTATAAGGGAGTCCGGGCATCTCTGAACCGGCACTGGTTCAAACAGGCAGATGCGGTTGTGCTGCAGACGGAAGGACAGCGGGAGTATGCGGTGAAACATCATTGGAAGAACATTACGGTCATTCCCAATCCAGTGGATGAACTTGCGGTACAGTCTTCGGAGCACATGTATGACAGAGAATGTAAACGGATTGTGATGGCAGGACGGCTTGTAGGGCAGAAGAACTATGAACTGGCTCTAAGAGCGTTTCAGAAAGCTGCAAAGAGATTCCGGAACATAGAATTATCTGTCTTTGGTGAAGGAACTGATAAAGAGAGAATACAGAAGAGGATCAGGGAACTGAATCTGGAAAAGAATGTACATCTGAGAGGTTTTTCCATGGATCTTTTGAATGAATTTGCGGAAAGTGACCTGTTCCTTCTTACATCAGATTATGAAGGAATGCCCAATTCCCTTATGGAAGCAATGGCTATGGGACTGCCCTGTATTGCAACGGACTGTCCCACAGGGCCGGGGGATCTGATTGAGCATAAGAAGAACGGATTTCTTGTACCAATGGGGGATGAGGAAACTCTGGCGAAGCAGATCTGTGAAGTGCTGGCAATGAACCCGAAGGAAAGAGGAATTGTCGGTATGCTGGCGAAACAGACCATAAAAAGTAATTATAGTGCAAGCCAGATCGCAGATCAATGGGAAAAACTGTTTGAAAGGGTCAGGAGATAACCAATGGATGAACTAAAAAAATAATTATTTTATTTGACTGTCCATGCGCAGAAAATGATAAGAAATGGCTGTACGATGAATTGCAGAAAATATATGGTATATCGGGAACAGACGTAATTCCTATATACACAAAGAATGCATTAGCAGTCTTAAAAAACAGCGGAAAAAAAGTGCAGTACCTTATCCAGAGTCTGAAGCTCAGTGCAGAAGCGATTCAGAAATCCAGGGGGGAGACTGTCCGAAAACTAATAAGTTGATGAATAAAACTAATAGGTAGAT
>CAJULU010000039.1 GCA_910587575.1 uncultured Dorea sp. | reverse complement strand
CAAAAATTCAAATTTAATTGTTGGATTGATGTAATTTTCGGACAGTCTGGGGGGGAGGGCAAATAATGAAGAACCAAAGAATTATTTTTTATATTTTTATGTTTTTGCCCGTGCCTGTAACGCTGGTATCATTATTGTTTTTGCCAGACCAGATTCCTGCCCATTATGGTTTTGATAATCAAGTAACCCGCTGGGGCAGTAAATACGAAACACTCATTTTTCCGGTTTTTACAATTATATTTGGGTTGTTTATGCTTGAGTGTTCAAAATTTTCTTCTAAATCAGGAGAAAAAACAGGGGAAAACAATGAAAAAGCCTGTATTACGGCAGGTATTTTTTCGCTTTTGATTTTCAATGCCATGACAGGTTATTTTCTATATACGGATTTTAATAAAGTGGAGAATTTGTCCTCTGTTCCCGTTGATATATTTCAACTTATTTTCGTTCTTTTGGGTATATTCATGATTGTCATTGGAAGTATTATGCCGAAACTTCAAATGAATTCCGTTATCGGGCTGAGAACTCATTGGAGCATAAAAAACGAGATAACATGGAAGAAAAGCCAACGGTTTGGCGGGAATTTATTTATCATAGCTGGAATCCTTACGATATTGGTTTGCTGTTTTACAAAGGGGATTGCCTGCTATCTGTGGTGGATGGGCCTCTTGCTTGTCTCCCTCCCCATTGATATTTATTACACTTATAAGGTCGCAAAAAAATATTAATGATAGTAAAAATACCGATAAAACCCTGCAATATGGGAGATATCGGTATTTTTTGATTTACTTTGAAAGTTCAGCGCTTCAGCGCTGGACAGTTTTACCCGAACAACGGCGTTGAAAAATATCTCTCCGCCGTATCCGGAAGAAGGGTCACGACCGTCTTCCCTTTCCCAAGCTTTTTCGCAAGCTTCAAGGCGGCGGCTACGTTCGTGCCGCTGGAAATCCCGCACATCAGCCCTTCCAGCCTTGCAAGGTCCTTCGCAGTCTGTAAGGCTTCTTCATCTGTAACAATCACGATGTCCTCATAGATATTCTGGTTCAGCACCTTAGGAATCACGCCGTCGCCGATTCCCATCTGGATATGCGTCCCCACCTGGTCGCCCGAGAGGATTGCCGCATGTTCCGGCTCAATCGCCCAGATGGTAATATCCGGGTTGGCGGCTTTCAATGTCTCACCGATGCCGGTGATTGTCCCGCCGGTTCCAATCCCGGAGCAGAACCCGTCGATGGGACCGTCCACCTGCTCTAAAATCTCCTGTCCCGTCTGCTCTCTGTGTGCCGCCGGGTTTGCCTCATTCTCGAACTGCTGCGGCACAAACACTCTGGGATTCTCTGCCGCCATACGGTTAGCGGTCTTTACGCATTCATTGATACAATCCCCAATATTCCCGGCATCGTGTACCAGGACCACCTTTGCGCCGTAATGCTCTACGAGAAAACGTCTCTCCTGGCTTACAGAATCCGGCATGATGATGACCGTCTCATACCCCTTCACGGCCCCGACAAGCGCAAGCCCGATTCCTTGATTGCCGCTGGTCGGCTCTACGATGACAGAGTCTTCTGTTAAAATACCGTCTTCTTCCGCTTTGCGGATCATGCTGTATGCAGTTCTTGTCTTGACGGAGCCGCCCACGTTCAGTCCCTCGAACTTCACCAGTATCCGGGCAGAATCGGATCCTGCCATCCGGTTTAGCTGGATAATGGGGGTATGTCCCATTGCTTCTAACACATTATTGTAAATCATATAAATATACCTCAACTTTCATTTTTGCTGCAATCTTATGCAATCCTGCGGATATTCTGCAAAGGCTTGTAGAATTATTATACTAGAGAAAAATTGCTGTGTACAGTAGAATATGCTGAGAATTGGCGAAGCGTTACAACTGCATGCCGTCTTAGGAACTGTAAAGAAATAACATACGAAAATTCACACGGAAATTGCTAAGAAGGACTTGCATTTTCCGCCTGTTTGTGGTATGCTATCCTGGCGAATGGAAGTAGGTCTTTTTTTTTATGCCTAAAATTCTGGGCAGCCCCGCAAGCTGCAAGGTAACACGTCAATGCAAAAACGTAAAGCGAGGTGGAAGTTGTGCGTACGAGAATCACATTGGAATGTACAGAATGCAAGCAGCGTAACTACAACATGACGAAGGATAAGAAATCACATCCTGAGCGTATGGAGACGAAGAAGTACTGTAAGTTCTGCAGATCACACACACTGCATAAGGAAACGAAGTAGCCATCGTAAAGGAGTGGTTGTCATGAGCGAAAAGACGCAGAAGAAAAGCTGGTTCAAGGGTCTTAACAGAGAATTTAAGAAAATCATCTGGCCAGACAGGATGACAGTAGCAAAACAGACGACAGCAGTTGTTACCGTGTCCGTAATCCTGGGAGCGATCATCGCAATCGTTGATTTTGCCGCCCAGTACGGGGTAGATTTATTGGTAAGATAGGACTGATCATCTGCAAGAAAGGTGAGTTTATGTCAGAGGCAAAATGGTATGTAGTGCATACCTATTCCGGGTATGAGAACAAGGTGAAAGCCAACATTGATAAGACGATTGAGAACAGGCATCTGGAGGAACAGATTCTGGAGGTCCGGGTTCCCATGCAGGATGTGGTGGAACTGAAGAACGGTGTCCAGAAGGCAGCGCAGAAGAAGATGTTTCCGGGTTATGTTCTGATTCATATGATTATGAATGACGATACGTGGTATGTGGTGCGCAACACCAGAGGCGTAACGGGCTTTGTGGGTCCGGGTTCCAAACCGATTCCACTCACGGATGCAGAGATGGCGCCCCTTGGGATCCAGCGTGAGGACATCATGGTTGATTTCACAGAGGGCGATTCGGTCCGGGTGACTGCGGGAGCGTGGGCTGATACCGTCGGGGTGATCCAGGCCATGAATCTGCAAAAGCAGAGTCTTACGATCAATGTTGAACTGTTCGGCAGAGAGACGCCGGTTGAGATCAGTTTCGCAGAAGTTAAAAAGTTGTAAATCAAAAACAGTGGGAGGGATTCAGTTCCCGACATTACCACAAGGAGGTAATTGAGATGGCAAAAAAAGTAGAAGGTTACATTAAGTTGCAGATTCCTGCCGGAAAGGCAACTCCGGCACCACCGGTCGGACCGGCGCTCGGTCAGCACGGTGTGAATATCGTTGAGTTTACAAAGCAGTTTAACGCAAGGACGGCAGATCAGGGAGATCTGATCATTCCTGTTGTTATCACCGTTTACAGTGACAGAAGTTTCAGCTTTGTCACCAAGACACCGCCGGCAGCTGTTCTGATCAAGAAAGCATGTAACATCAAGTCCGGTTCAGGCGTTCCGAATAAGACGAAGGTTGCTACGATTACACAGGCTCAGTTAAGAGAGATCGCAGAGACCAAGATGCCGGATCTGAATGCGGCAACGGTTGAAGCGGCTATGAGCATGGTAGCGGGTACCTGCCGCAGTATGGGTGTTAAGGTGGAAGAGGCATAGAGCGTAACTTCATTATTATTTCATAATTGTAGACGAGTAAGTGGGAGGGTTATCCCGACATTACCACAAGGAGGTTATTTAGATGAAAAGAGGAAAGAAATATGTTGAAGCTGCAAAAGCAATTGACAGAGGAACACTCTACGATGTTGCGGATGCGGTATCATTAGTTAAGAAGACTGCAGTTGCAAAATTCGATGAGACCATCGAGGCTCATATCAGAACCGGATGTGACGGACGTCACGCTGACCAGCAGATCCGTGGTGCGGTTGTACTTCCCCACGGAACGGGTAAGAAGGTCCGTATCCTGGTGTTTGCGAAGGATGCCAAGGCTGAGGAGGCGAAGGCGGCAGGCGCAGATTATGTAGGAGGAGACGAGCTGATTCCGAAGATTCAGAACGAGAACTGGTTTGAGTTCGATGTAGTCGTTGCCACACCGGATATGATGGGCATTGTCGGACGTCTTGGACGTACACTCGGACCTAAGGGTCTGATGCCGAACCCGAAGGCTGGTACAGTAACCATGGACGTTACGAAGGCAATCCAGGATATCAAGGCCGGTAAGATTGAGTACAGACTTGACAAGACGAACATTATCCATGTGCCGTTAGGGAAAGCTTCCTTCACGGAGGAACAGATTACGGACAACTTCCAGACGCTTATTGACGCAATCGTTAAGGCAAGACCGGCGGCAGTAAAAGGTCAGTTCTTAAGGAGCGTGACACTTACTTCCACAATGGGGCCTGGCGTTAAGATTAATCCGATGAAATTGGTTTAATCATTTTCGCAGATTGAATCAGATATAGAAAAAAGCAGCCGCACCGGCAGTTTCTTGCGGGGCGGCTGTTTTTACGGCAAAAATTTCTCATAGATATGTGCATATCTGCTCTTGTATATTTCTCCTTTTTGTATTATGATAATAACAGGCTGAATTTGAGTTCAGATCCATATACTAAAAAAGGAGGGTACATACTATGGCACACGTAATTAGTGATGAATGTGTAAGCTGTGGAGCATGCGAGGCTGAATGTCCGGTTGGAGCAATCTCTCAGGGAGCAGATCATTATGAGATCGATGCTGACGCTTGCGTTGACTGCGGAGCATGTGCAGCTCAGTGTCCTACAGGAGCAATCTCCCAGGGTTAGGAACGGTAAAGATACGAAAAGAAAGGCATTGCATTTTCTGTAAGAAGAAGTGCACTGCCTTTTTTTTCATACCCGACACCGTTTTACTTGTTTTGCAGAAAGGCCGTGCTATGATAAATGGGACAAGTTTTGATAAGGGGGTACAGACCATGAGCGGTAGCGCATTAGAACAGTTGAAGAGGGAGACAAAAGATGATGCGAAGCTTTTCGGCTGCATCAAAGAACTGTACGAACAGGGCGTCCCGTTTGCAGAGTTAAAGGCATTGATTCCGGATCTCAGGAGGACCCGCGACCAGCTGCATATGAAACGGATGCTGGAGAACAATAATGAGGTACTGATGTCCATGATTACGAAAGAGATGTCTTTTCTGCTGGATGCAAAAGAACGGCGGGAAGAAGAGTCCTTCCGCAGACTGGATCAGCTCATCCGTCAGCAGCAGTCCTATCGGAAGAGTGCGGCGGAGGCTGGTCCGGTGGAAAAATTAAAAAGATTCTTCCTGCCTGCTTAGGTTGGCGAATTTAGTGTATTCGCCAAGCCAGGCCAGATTAACGGTCCCTACGGGGCCGTTTCTTTGTTTGGCAATAATAATCTCTGCCTGTTTCTTGAATTCTGAGTCTTTGTTGTAGTATTCGTCCCGGTAAATGAACATGACCACGTCCGCATCCTGTTCAATGGCTCCTGATTCACGCAGATCGGACAGCATGGGACGCTTGTCCGGACGGCTCTCCACTGCACGGCTTAGCTGGGACAGCGTGACCACAGGAACGTTCAGTTCTCTTGCCAGACCCTTTAAGGAGCGGGAAATTTCGGAAACTTCCTGCTGTCTGGATTCCTGGCTTCTGCCCACGCCGCCGGTCATCAGCTGCAGATAGTCGATGATGATGACGTCAAGGCCGTGCTCCAGCTTGTATTTCCGGCACTTGGACCGCAGCTCGGAGATGGAGATGCCAGGCGTATCATCAATGATCAGCCTGGATTTGCCGATGATTCCGGCGCCTTCGATCAGTTTCTCCCAGTCAGAATCCTTCATATTGCCGGTACGGATGGACTGTGCATCTACCTGGGATTCCAGAGAGAACAGACGGTTTACAAGCTGTTCCTTGGACATCTCCAGACTGAAGATGGCAACGCTTTTGTCCTTCTTAAATGCCATGTACTGGGCGATGTTCAGGACAAAAGCGGTCTTTCCCATGGAAGGCCTTGCCGCAATCAGAACCAGGTCTGAGGGCTGAAGACCGGACAGTTTGTAATCCAGGTCAATAAAACCTGTAGGGATACCGGTCACGGTTCCTTTGTTCTTTGAGGCCTTCTCGATCCGCTCCAGGGCGTTGAGCACCACCTGCCGGATTGGTACAAATTCACTTGAATTGCGCCTCTGTAATAATTCAAAGACGGATTTCTCCGTCTTTTCCAGTACCGCCTCCAGAGATTCTTTACCTGCATAGCAGACATTGGCAATCTCTTCGTTCAGACGGATCAGCCTGCGCATCATGGACTTGTCCGCAACGATCTGCGCATAATATTTTACATTTGCCGAGGTGGACGCCAGGTTCAGAAGATCACGGACGAACTCAAGGCCAGAGATCTCTGCAGGAACATCCTTTGTACGCAGACGTTCCTGCAATGTGACCAGGTCGGCAGGCTGGCCTTCATTGAATAACTCCACCATGGAATCAAATATGATGCCATAGGCGCTCTGATAGAAATCGCTGCCGCTGATGATCTCGGCGGACGTTGTGATGGCGTCACGGTCCATCAGCATGGCGCCGACGACCGACTGCTCGGCCTCGATGCTGTGGGGCATTACCCGCTTAATGAGTGCCTCTTCCATGAAATATCTCCTTAATTCTCTTCGCTTACAATGACTTTCAGTTCTGCGGTTACTTTCGGATGCAGCCTGACCGGTACGTTATGTGTGCCAAGGGTCTTGATTGCGTCTTTGAGCTGGATCTTCTTCTTATCAATGTCAAGCCCCAGCTGCTGCTTTACCTCGGCAGCAATCTCCTTGGAGGCAATGGAACCAAATGCCTTGCCGCCCTCGCCGGTCTTGATCGACATCAGGACCTTTCCGGCCTCGATCTTCTTCCCCAGCTCCTGCGCCGCCTCGTACTGTTCCTGTGCCAGCCTGTCATCGTTGGCTTTCTTAAGCTTCAGATCGTTAAGATTCCTGCTGTTGGCCTCTAAGCCTTTCTTCTTCTTTAAAATAAAGTTCCTTGCGTAACCATCGCTTACTTCTACGATCTCACCTTTCTTTCCCAGGGATTTTACGTCTTCTGTCAGTATTACTTTCATGTTAAATGTCTCCTCCTTCTATCATGTCGTCTATTACTTTCTTAAGGGTGATGATGGCTTCTTCCATATCCGTATGGTCGAACTGTGCACCGGAAGCATTCATATGGCCTCCGCCGCCAAGGCGTTCCATGATGATCTGTACATTCACCTCATCAATCGATCTTGCGCTTACATAAATTCTTCCGTTGTACTCTGTCAGGACAAAGGAAGCCTTGATATTGCTGATATCCAGCAGTTCATTGGCCGCCTGGGCGCCGATGATGGTGGGGCTCTCAATCTTCAGTGCGGTGCCCCTGGCGATGGCGAACTTCTTGTGATAAACCTCTGCACTGCTGATGATTTCCGCCTTGGCGCGGTAGGACTCGATATCGTCGCGGAACATCTTGCGTACATGCGTAATGTCCGCCCCGCATCTGCGCAGGAAAGCGGCGGCTTCAAAGGTACGGACGCCTGTATGGTTGACGAAATTATTGGTGTCAATCATAATGCCGGCATACATACTGCTTGCCTCGATCTTGGGAATCTTGATGTCATCTACAATATATTGCAGAACCTCTGCCACCATCTCGCAGGCAGAGGAGGCGTACGGCTCAATATAAGACAGCAGAGCGTTGTCGATATTGTCACTGCTCTGTCTGTGATGATCCAGTACGACAATGGTTTTCGTCTTCTTCAGCAGATCTTCACATTCCGTCATCTTAGGCCGGTTCGTGTCCACCACTACTACCATGGAATTCTCATCCGCCATCTCAACGGCCTGCTCGGACTTCAGAAACAGTCCCTGGGGATAGTTGGAATCCTTGATAAAACACTCATACAGCGGGCGCAGGGAAGCGGACACTTCGTTGATCACAACATAAGCCTTCTTCTCCATGGCCGCCGCCGCCCGGCAGATTCCGATGGCCGCACCGAATGCATCAGCATCCGTCAGCTTGTGGCCCATAACGAAAATCTTGTCTTTTAAAGTAATGAATTCCCGGAGAGCCTCAGCCTTCACCCGTGCCTTTACCCGGGTGTTCTTAGAGGTCTGTTCCCGTTTTCCGCCATAGTATGTAATACCATGGCTGTCTTTGATGACTGCCTGGTCGCCGCCTCTTGCAAGGGCAAGGTCGATGGCGACCCGGGCATAGTTATAGCCCTGGGAATAGGCATCATTGCTGAGGCCGAGGCCGATACTTAAGGTTGCCGGAATGCCGTTGCCGATGTTCACAGACTTGACATCCTCAAGCAGTGAGAATTTATCAGCTTCTAATTCTTTGAAATACTGCTTTTTAAGTACGATAAAGTATTTGTCGGCTTCCATCTTCTTGACAATGCCGTCCACCCGGGCAATATACTGGTTGATCTTCCTGTCCACCAGGGCCAGAAGGAGGGACTGCCGCACCTCTTCCACACTGTTGATGACCTCGTCATAGTTGTCAATGTAGATCAGTCCTGCAACCAGACGCTGTTCTTCGTTCTCTTTAATATAATGGTTCAGATCCGTTACATCCTGGAGGTGTACGGCGATAAAATATTCTTTTTCTGACGGCATCTGAAGAATCAGTCCGGTATCATTGATCCCTTCCACGGAAACCTGTCTGAGTTCTGCTTTGTATTCCCGGTTTCCACAGTAGACGTCCATCTCCACGGTATCTTTTATTTCTTTGGGGAAAATACTGCGGTTCAGTTCGGGAATATATTTGCTGATCGGAATATCGCGCCTGGGCCGTCCGCCCAGAATATTCTTGAACAGGTCGTTCATCCAGATCGTCTTTCCGTCGCTCATCAGGATAGCGTAGGGTACAGTCAGTTCTTTCAGCAGGGTATTCTGGACAAGTCCATATTGTGCGGCGAATTCCACCAGGTCTTTCAGCAGCACCGTCTTACTGCGGAAATAAAGTATAAGCGCAATCAGACTGTAAATGACAACAAAGATTCCCATCAGACTTCCTGCACGCCGGTCAATGGCATAGACCCATATGTTCATTGCGATCAGCAGTACCGCCATGATGGACGGCCATTGGATATACATTTTTAACTGGCCTCTTAGTTTCAGCTTTTCATTTTCCGTTTTCTTCTCTAACATCCGCCCATCCTCATGTTCTCTAAAGAATAAAATATATGAAAAACATTATACCACTTTTCAAGGCAAAAGAAAAGGTATTCGAAAAAGTCAGGGAAATTTAAGAAAATATTTAACATTTTCCGAAGAAATTGGTGTATAGTGTTCCATGGAATTGTATTACACTAAGTTCAGAAAACCGGGAGAGAAGTATGATGAAGAAGATCAGAGGATGGATGGCCGTTACTTTGTGTGCGGCGATGTGTATATGCGGGTGCAAAGCCGGAGAAAGTGCAGAGAAACCGGAAAAACCCGCAGCTGTGAAGGAAGAGAAGGAAAAGCCGTACCAGAAGAAACTGGATATGATAAATCCTTCGGCTTATGATAATGTTATGGGGCTGGAGCCTGAGGAGGGAACGTCACTGTCGGTTATCGGCAAAGCGGACGGCGTACCATACTGGGAGGAAGTAAGACGGGGAGCAGAGCAGGCGGTTAAGGATATAAACGAGAATCTTGGATATGAGGGAAAGAAGCAGGTCAGGGTGACCTATAGTGCGCCGGGGATGCCGGACAACGTGGATGAACAGGTAAACATTCTGGATGAAGAGCTGGCGAGGTATCCGGCGGCCCTTGCCATTGCAATCGCTGATATCAATGCATGCGAAGTGCAGTTTGACCTGGCGGCAGAAAGTGACATTCCTGTTGTGGCCTTCGATTCCGGAAGTGATTACCAGGGGCTGATGGCAATGGTGTCAACGGACAATCGGGAAGCGGCGAGGGAAGCGGCGCAGAAGCTGGCGGAGTCGGTGAAGGAAAAGGGGGAAGTGATTCTGTTTATCCACGATTCCAAGTCCGGATCGGCAATGAGCCGTGAACAGGGATTCCGGGAAGAGATTGAGGCGAATTACCCGGAGATAACGATCGCAGAGGTGTGTTATATGGACCGCCTGTCTGAGATGAGAGAAGCCATTGCGGCAGAGATGAACGGAGAGGCCCGGCCGGCAGAGAGCGGTGATGCGCAGGAAGGGACTCAGAACGAAGGCCAGGCAGAGGGCATGGGAACAGCTGATAAAGACACCCTGGAAGGGGAAGATGAGAATCCTGGGACAGAAACCCAGATTCCGGCCGGCGGGGAAGCGGTTACGGCGGACATGATCACAGAGGAAGATGTGATAGACTATCTCTTTGAAAGGCATCCGGAAGTCAGGGGAATCTATGCTACAAACGGAGATGCGGTGAAGCGGGCTGTGGAAGCACTGGACCGTAATGAATCCAGGGCATCTCTGATCGGATTCGATGCAGACGAAGAAGAACTTGAGGCCCTTAAGGAGGGGAAAGTGGAGGCGCTGGTACTTCAGAATCCCTTCGGAATGGGATATGCCGCAGTCATAGCATCTGCAAGGGCAGCGCTTTCCATGGGAAACGAGGCTGTGGTAGACACGGGATATACCTGGATTACCAGAAAGAATCTGGAAGACGAAGGAATCCAGAAGCTGCTGTATTAAAAATCAGAAAAGTCAGTAAAGATGCGAAAAAAGCAGGTTTCATTAGAAACCTGCTTTTTTCAGTGATATGCCATCTCTGCATTGTGGATGTTCTGAATACTGATGTGCCAATATAAATCGCCTTTACAATACTGGCAGTCAGATATCAGCAAAATTATATATCAAATGCCGGCGGCTCACCGTTATCGGGAACCGTCTCAGGAAGGTACAGGTGTACAAGTTCGATCCTGTTCTTATCCAGCTTATCAACGACCATGTGAATGCCATCCTCTGTATGGATACTGTCACCGGCTTCCGGAAGCCGGTCAAGGCGTTCAATGATGAATCCGCCCAGAGAATCATATTCGGCAGAATTCAGCTTCAGATCAAGCCGGTCGTTGAGATCGTCCAGATTCGTGGAACCTTCTACAACATATTCGCGTTCATCAATTTCCTGAATGAAGTCCTCCTCATTCTCATCATACTCGTCATGGATCTCACCGACAATCTCTTCCAGAATATCTTCCAGCGTAATCAGACCGGCGGTCTCACCATATTCATCAAGCACGATTGCAATATTAAAAGAAGCTTTTCGCATCTCCACGAGAAGTTCGGAGATATTCTTATACTCATAGGTAAAATAAGCCTCTCTTAAAATATCCTGAATATGAAATCCTCTGGTGTTGTCATATAACAGCAGGTCTTTCATATTAATAGTACCAACCACATTATCCGTCGTATCCCGGAATACAGGAAGCCGTGTAAATTTGTCTTCCCGGAAGATATTAATCAGTTCTTCATAGGTACTGTTGACATCTGCAAATGTTACGTGGACACGGGGAACCATAACATCCTTGGCCCTGGCGTCACCCAGGTCAAATACGTTATTGATCATCTCCCGCTCATCGGATTCTATGACTCCGTCCTCGTGGCTTACATCTACGATGGTACGAAGTTCAGTCTCTGTCATAACATTGTTCTTGGCATTCGGGTCAACGCGCAGCAAAAAAAGTACGCCAATGGAAAGCCCGTTGATGACAAAAATTGCAGGCGTCATAACCTTCATGAATAAGCTGATGACAGGGGCATATACCAGTGACATCTTCTCGGAATGGATGGTAGCCATGGTCTTGGGAGTAATCTCGCCAAAGAGAAGAATCAGTATGGTCAGGATCCCGCTTGCGATTGCGACCATGGAACCGCCAAAGCTGTATGCAAGGGAAGTGGTCAGGGATGCTGCCGACAGATTCACGATGTTGTTGCCGATCAGTATGGCGCTTAACATCTTGCCGGAATCATCCGTGATTGCAAGAACCGTTCTGGCACGCTTATTCCCTTCTTCTGCCAGGGTCCGCATCCGTATCTTATTAACAGTCGTCAGCGCTGTCTCTGCTGATGAAAAGAATGCAGACAGCAGTAATAAAATAAACAGAATAATGAGTCGTGTGGCGTCACTCGAGTCCAATTGATCAGTTCACTCCTTCTTTGCGTAAAATTAACTTGAATGAAATTCCTTTGGAACTAATATAACGCATTTGAAGAGATTTTGCAAGTGTACATTGAATTTATCATAAAATTAGTGTATGATACCATAATGTATACCCAAGGGCACACCGTGATGCATGCCCTGACGGGCGGACTCCGTCCGGTAAGGTATAAAAAATAGTAGAAAGTGGATGGAAAGTTTATGGAACAGAGTATCTATCATAAATTAAGGGAAATTCTGCCTGCAGACCGGATCCTTACGGAAGAGCCAATGTGCAGCCATACAACGTTCCGGATCGGCGGAGCGGCAGAGTTTTTCGTAATGCCGGGAACCTTTGAAGAAGCGGCGCATACAGTCAGTCTGTGCAGAGATCAGGATATCCCTTATTATATTGTGGGAAACGGCAGCAATCTTCTGGTATCTGACCAGGGATTCCGGGGCGTGCTGATTCACATCGGCAAGGAATTAAGCGGCATTCAGACGGACGGAGAGGTTGTGACGGCCCAGGCGGGTGCGCTGCTGTCTGTGATTGCGAACCGGGCGCTGGAGAGCGGGCTTACCGGATTTGAGTTTGCCTCCGGAATTCCGGGTACGCTTGGCGGGGCCTGTATCATGAATGCGGGAGCCTATGGCGGTGAGATGGGCGACGTGCTGACGGAATTTACTGTACTGACGCAGGAAGGAGAACTGCGCAGAATCCCCAGGGAGCAGATGGAACCTGGATACCGAAGCAGCATCGCCGCACGGAAGGGATACCTGGTGCTCGAAGCGGTCATGAGGCTGAAAAAGGGCGATCCTCAGGAAATCCGGGCCAGGATGGAAGAACTGAGGGAGAAGAGAGTCAGTAAACAGCCGCTTGAATACCCCAGCGCAGGCAGTACGTTTAAGCGGCCGGAGGGTTATTTCGCAGGAAAGCTGATTCAGGATGCGGGGCTTCGCGGACTGGCAGTGGGCGGTGCCCAGGTGTCTGAGAAGCACTGCGGGTTCGTGGTGAACAAAGGAGGAGCAACGGCGAAGGACGTGGCAGAACTGATGCGTCTGGTAGCAGAGATCGTGGAGGAGAAGTTCGGCGTACGGCTGGAGCCGGAAGTGAAGAAGCTGGGAGAATTCTGAGATGAGATGTGTGATTGTTACAGGAATGTCGGGCGCAGGCAAGAGTACGGCGCTTAAGATGCTGGAGGATGTGGGATATTTCTGCGTGGATAATCTGCCGGTTCCTCTGATTCCGAAGATGGCGGACCTGCTCCGGGTGCCGGGCAGTGAACTGAATAAGGCGGCGCTTGGAGTGGATATCAGAAGCGGACAGAGCCTTGCGGAGATGGCGGAGGTCCTTAAGGAACTGGATGGTGCAGGAATGAAGTATGAGATTCTGTTCCTGGAGTCTTCTGATCATGTACTGATTAAGAGATACAAGGAGACGAGACGTTTTCATCCACTGGCGGGGAACGACGGCAGGGTGGACGAAGGAATCCGTATGGAACGGGAGCGGATTAAGTTTCTGAAAGACCGGGCGGATTACCTGGTTGACACCAGCCATATGCTTACCAGGGAACTGAAGAGAGAGCTGAATAAAATCTTTGTAGAAAACAAAGAATATAAGAATCTCTATATCTCGGTACTTTCCTTTGGGTTCAAATACGGAATTCCGCCGGATTCGGATCTGGTGTTCGACGTCCGGTTTCTTCCGAACCCTTATTATATAGAAGAATTGCGCCCGCAGAGCGGAAATGACAGAGAAGTCCGGGATTATGTGATGAAGAATGAAAAAGCGGTGGAATTTCTGGATAAGATGACCGACCTGGTAGAATTCCTGATTCCGAACTATGTGCAGGAAGGGAAGACGCAGCTTGTGATTGCAATCGGCTGTACCGGCGGGAAACACCGGTCAGTCACGCTGGCCAATGAATTGTTCGAAGTTCTGAGCAGGAATGAGAATTACGGGATCCGGGCAGAGCATCGTGATATCGGGAAGGATGCGGTTACAAAGGCAAGGTAGGAGCGGAAAATGTCATTTTCGGGCAAGATAAAGGAAGAACTGGCAGGGCAGTATGCGAAAGCGAGGCACTGTAATCTGGCGGAATTGTCTGCGATTATCCGTATGTCGGGGGCATTTGGCGAGGATAGAAAGGGTTGCTGCTTTATTCATTTTCATACGGAAAATTTTACAGTTGCAAGAAAATGCTTTA
The DNA here is from genome assembly GCA_910587575.1 of uncultured Dorea sp. Taxonomy (GTDB): domain Bacteria; phylum Bacillota; class Clostridia; order Lachnospirales; family Lachnospiraceae; genus Sporofaciens. The sequence goes on along the minus strand of CAJULU010000039.1, from coordinate 29,614 downwards.
CATTATTGAAAAAAACATTTAATATAGGGATAAGTATCGCAATTCGCAGGAATATGACAAAGGGAAGTACGACCTATGATATTTATGCCAGAGGAGAGGAACTGCTGGCAGCCAGGAAGGCGATGGTACAGGCTGTCTGCTGTAAGCGGGCGTATATCAGAGGGGCGTTTATCGCAGCCGGTTCCATGAGTGACCCGGGCAAATCCTATCATTTTGAGATCGTCTGTGACATGCGGGGAGAGGCAGAGTATCTGAAAGAGATGATGAATTCATTTGATATGGATGCGAAGATTGTGAGAAGAAAGAAGACTTATGTCGTATACCTGAAGGAAGGCTCGCAGATTGTGGACATACTGAATGTGATGGAAGCGCATGTGGCGCTCCTGGAACTTGAGAACGTCAGGATCATGAAGGAGATGCGCAACAGTGTGAACCGCAAGGTGAACTGTGAGACGGCGAATATCAACAAGACGGTATCTGCAGCTGTCAGGCAGATGGAGGACATTAAGTATATACGCGATACGGTTGGTTTTGACAGGTTGCCGGAAGGTTTGAAGGACGTTGCCCTTACGCGTCTTGAGAACCCCGATGCGACTTTAAAAGAGCTTGGAGGGCTTCTGAAGGAGCCGGTGGGGAAGTCGGGAGTCAACCACAGGCTCAGGAAGTTAAGTGAGATAGCGGTAAAGTTAAGGGATTAGCAAGGAGGAGCAATTTTTTATGACTAAGAGACCTGTTACGATTCAAAACAATATGGATATGGAAGACCGTCCGATTGCGCACCTGGTACAGGAGGCAAGCCAGTATGCGAGCCAGGTGTTCATTGAGATTGATAACAAGAAGATCAATGCGAAGAGTATCATGGGGATGATGAGTCTGAAGTTACAGAAAGGTGAGTGCATTACGGTAGTGGCTGAGGGGCAGGATGAGCATGAGGCAGTGGCAGGGATAGAAGGTTTCCTTGTTGCGAGTAACTAGTTGTATGGAATCGGGAAAGCCTGTTTGCTGAGCAGGTATGTTATGAGAGGAACCCGAATGAATATACATAGTCGGTATGAATGGAACTGCTGCGGACATTGGCGGCAGTTCCTTGCTATTGTTAAGGAGATGTGTGTGCTATGAAGAGATTGCTGTTTATCTATAATCCCCGGGCGGGGAAGGGACTTCTGAAACCGCAGTTATCGGATATTATTGATATTTTCGTGAAAGCGGAATACGAAGTGGTGGTATATCCGACGCAGGCCTACCGGGATGCGTATAAGAAGGTTCTGGAATATGACGCTGACCGGTATGACCTGGTGGTCTGCAGCGGAGGAGACGGCACCATTGACGAGGTGGTGACAGGAATGATGCACCGGAACGTGCGGACGCCGGTGGGGTACATTCCGACAGGGACAACCAATGATTTCGCCAACAGTCTGCATATTCCCAAGGGGCTTCTGAAAGCGGCGGACAATGCGGTGAACGGAACGCTGTTTCCCTGTGATGTCGGACAGTTTAACGAGGATATCTTTGTGTACGTTGCGGCTTTTGGCATATTCACAGACGTGTCTTATGAGACGAAACAGGAGGTGAAGAATATCCTGGGACATCTGGCCTATGTGCTTGAAGGGACGAAGAGGCTGTTCAACGTGCCCTCTTACCGGATTAAGGTGGAGCATGACGGAGAAGTGATTGAGGATGAGTTTATCTTCGGCATGGTGACGAATTCCCGTTCTGTAGGCGGCTTCCGCAATATGATCGGGAAGCAGGTGGTGTTTGACGACGGGCTGTTTGAGGTCACGCTGATCAAAAAGCCGGCTAATCCCATTGCTTTGCAGGAGATTATTGCATCGCTGCTGATTGAGCAGGTGGATACGAAACATATGTATACTTTCAAGACGGGTCATATTGCCTTCGAGTCGTTAGAGGAGATACCCTGGACACTGGACGGGGAGTTCGGCGGGGAGCATGACGAAGTGGTCATTGATAATCTGAAAAGGCAGTTGGAGATTATGGTGCCGGGACAGCACGTCGGAGAACTGAAACTGGGCCAGAAGGAGCCGGAAAAGCTTGCAGCCTTAAAAGCGGCTTTGAAAGTCGGCGCTGATAACCAGTTGAGAAAGTGTGAAGTTGAAAGTGAAAAAAACAGTTGACAGGGACCTTGGGTAATGCTATAGTAAAAAATGGCTGCCGAAGACAGCAGGTGCTCTGTTAAATGAGCGTAAGGATACCAACGCCTGCCGAGGAAAGTTAGATTCGTTACTGATGAATTTACAATCCCTCTGTGTCATTGGCACAGAGGGATTTTTGCATAAGCACTTTTCCGCTACCGCAGTCGAACAAACTATATAAGGAGGTGCACCATTCGTGGCAAAAGTTGAATTAAAACAACCAATCGTACAGGCTATTGCAGATGATGTCAAGGACGCAGCCAGCGTTGTGTTAGTTGACTACCGCGGCCTTACCGTTGCGCAGGATACAGAACTGCGTAAGCAGTTAAGAGAAGCGGGAATCGTCTACAAGGTCTGCAAAAACACAATGATGAGAAGAGCTTTTGAAGGAACGGATTTTGCAGCGTTAGACGATCATCTGGAAGGTCCGAGCGCAATCGCCATCTCTAAGGACGATGCAACGGCTCCGGCAAGGATTCTTTGCAGATTTGCGAAGGATGCGAAGGCTCTTGAACTGAAGGCAGGTGTGGTCGAGGGTACGGTCTATGACAGTGCCGCACTGAATGAGTTATCCAAGATCCCTTCAAGGGAAGAACTGCTGTCCAAGCTGCTTGGAAGCCTGCAGTCACCGATCACCAATCTTGCCCGCGTTCTCAATCAGATTGCAGAACAGGGCGGAGCGCAGAACTGTACGCCGAATGCGGCAGAAGCCGCAGAAGCTCCGGCGCAGGAAGCCGCAGAGACGCCGGCAGAGTAATAATCCCGGCGAAGTTCTTAAGAACTTTTTGTATCAGGAAGATACAGACTATAATATGAATAAATGGAGGAAAATATAATGGCAAAGTTGACAACAGCTGAATTTATTGATGCGATCAAAGAGTTATCAGTATTAGAGTTGAATGATTTAGTAAAAGCATGTGAAGAAGAATTTGGTGTATCTGCAGCAGCAGGCGTAGTGGTTGCAGCAGCGGCAGAAGGCCCGGCAGAGGAAGAGAAGGACGAGTTCGATGTTGAATTAGTTGCAGCAGGCGCTTCCAAGGTTAAGGTTATCAAGGTTGTCCGTGAGATTACAGGACTTGGTCTGAAAGAGGCTAAGGCAGTAGTTGACGAAGCTCCGAAGGTAGTGAAGGAAGGCGTTTCCAAGGCAGAGGCTGAGGAGATCAAGGCAAAACTTGAGGCTGAAGGCGCAGAAGTAAATCTGAAATAGGGAACTGCAGAAAAAAAGTCGGTTTTAGAAAGGCTGTCCTGAGAGGGGCGGCCTTTTTGTGCAGTATCAAAGCTGCCTGTACCGGACGGCGGTCACGGGAATCTTCCTATTATATATGCATGAGATGTGCCCTCTGGTATGTCCGAAGGGCACCCCGAAATGCATGCCCTGATGGGCGGGTGGACTCCGCCCATTAAGGTATACATACGGAATTCGAGAAAATTTATGAAAATTCAGCAAAAAAATCGTGAAATTTTGCCAAATTTTCATTGACAAGCCTTGCGGTGATGTGGTATAGTAAAAAATGCACTATTGTGGAAAGTTCTGCCATAATATCGCATGGAGGCAGTGGGGAATGCGCTGTTTCCAATGGTTTTACAATATTGTTTTCCAAAAAATTGTGAGGAGAGTGAAACGTCAATATGGAGAAAAACAGAATTCGTCCCATTAAAAGCGGAAAAAGTTCACGCATGAGCTATTCCAGACAAAAAGAAGTTCTTCAGATGCCGAATTTGATTGAAGTCCAGAAAGATTCCTACCAGTGGTTTCTGGATGAAGGGCTGAACGAAGTATTTGATGACATTTCCCCGATTACCGACTACAGCGGTCATCTGAGCCTGGAATTTGTTGATTTTACTTTGTGCGAGAAAGACGTGAAGTACACGATTGAAGAGTGTAAAGAACGTGATGCCACATATGCGGCTCCACTTAAGGTACGGGTGAGGCTTCATAACAAAGAGACAGATGAGATCAACGAGCACGAGATATTTATGGGCGATCTGCCGTTGATGACGAGTACGGGTACGTTTGTGATTAACGGGGCAGAGCGTGTCATTGTAAGCCAGCTGGTGCGTTCGCCTGGCATCTATTACGCAATCGCTCATGATAAATTAGGCAAGAAGCTGTACTCTTCCACTGTGATTCCGAACCGGGGCGCATGGCTTGAGTATGAGACGGATTCCAATGACGTTTTCAGTGTACGTGTTGACAGAACGAGGAAGGTGCCGATTACGGTGTTAGTCCGCGCTTTGGGGATCGGAACCAATCCGGAGATTATAGATTTGTTCGGCGAGGAGCCGAAGATCATGGCAAGCTTTGAGAAGGATGCTGCCACGAATTACCAGGAAGGCCTTCTGGAATTATATAAGAAGATCCGTCCGGGTGAGCCTCTTGCGGTGGATAGCGCAGAGAGCCTGATTACAAGTATGTTTTTTGATCCGAGACGTTATGATCTGGCAAAGGTAGGAAGATATAAGTTTAACAAGAAACTCTCCATGAGAAACCGTATCACAGGACAGATACTTGCCCAGGACGTGGCAAGCCCCATCACAGGAGAAGTCATTGCCGAGGCAGGAACCAGGGTGACAAGGGAAATGGCAGATCAGATCCAGAATTCTGCCGTTCCTTATGTGTGGATTGACCGGCCTGAGGAGGAACGCAGTATCAAGGTGCTCTCCAATATGATGGTGGATCTGGAGTCTGTAGTAGAGATTGACCCGAAGGAAGTAGGGGTTACGGAGCAGGTGTATTATCCGGTTCTCGAGGGGATCCTTGAGGAGACGGGCGGTGATATTGACGAACTCAAAGATGCCATCCGCCGGGACATCCACGATCTGATTCCGAAGCATATTACGAAAGAGGATATTATTGCGTCCATCAATTACAACATCCATCTGGAGTATGGACTGGGGAATGACGATGACATTGACCACCTGGGCAACCGCCGGATCCGTTCTGTAGGCGAGCTTCTGCAGAACCAGTACAGAATCGGTCTGTCCAGGCTTGAGAGAGTGGTGCGCGAGAGAATGACCACCCAGGATCTGGAAGGGATCTCTCCGCAGTCGTTGATTAATATCAAGCCTGTGACTGCAGCTGTGAAGGAATTCTTTGGTTCCTCCCAGCTGTCACAGTTCATGGATCAGAACAACCCCTTAGGTGAGCTGACCCATAAGAGACGTCTGTCCGCACTTGGACCGGGCGGTCTGTCGCGTGACCGTGCCGGATTCGAGGTACGAGACGTTCACTATTCACATTACGGAAGAATGTGCCCGATTGAGACCCCGGAAGGTCCGAACATTGGTCTGATCAATTCCCTTGCGACTTATGCAAGGATTAATCAGTATGGATTTATTGAGGCGCCGTACCGCAGGATTGACCATAGTGATCCGGCGAATCCGGTGGTAACGGAGGAAGTTGTCTATATGACGGCGGATGAAGAGGACAATTACCATGTGGCTCAGGCGAACGAGGCCCTGGATGAAGAAGGCCATTTTATCCGCAGGAATGTATCCGGGCGTTACCGGGAAGAGACCCAGGAGTATGAGAGACGTATGTTTGATTACATGGACGTTTCCCCGAAGATGGTGTTCTCTGTTGCAACGGCCTTGATTCCGTTCCTGGAGAATGACGATGCCAACCGTGCGCTGATGGGATCCAATATGCAGCGTCAGGCTGTTCCACTTCTGATGACAGAGGCTCCTGTGGTGGGAACCGGTATGGAAGAGAAGTCCGCAGTGGATTCCGGCGTGTGCGTGATAGCCGAGAAGGGCGGCGTGGTAGAGCGCGCCACATCCACGGAGATCACAATCCGTCAGACGGACGGCAGTCTTAAAAGATATAAACTGACAAAGTTCCTGAGAAGTAACCAGAGTAACTGCTACAACCAGAGACCTATCGTGTTCAAGGGCGACAAGGTGGAGGCAGGAGACGTGATTGCAGACGGACCGTCTACTTCCAACGGTGAGATGGCCCTTGGAAAGAACCCGTTAATCGGATTTATGACCTGGGAAGGATACAATTACGAGGATGCCGTACTGTTGAGCGAGCGGCTGGTTCAGGAGGATGTATATACATCCGTCCATATTGAAGAATATGAGGCGGAAGCCCGCGATACCAAGCTGGGACCGGAAGAGGTTACCCGTGATATCCCGGGTGTGGGCGATGATGCCCTTAAGAATCTGGATGAGAGAGGAATCATCCGGATCGGCGCAGAAGTGCGTGCAGGAGATATTCTTGTGGGAAAGGTAACTCCGAAGGGCGAGACAGAACTGACGGCGGAGGAGCGCCTGCTTCGGGCAATCTTCGGCGAAAAGGCACGGGAGGTAAGGGATACTTCCTTGAAAGTGCCTCATGGAGAGTACGGGATTGTTGTGGATGCGAAGGTATTTACCCGGGATAACGGCGACGAACTGTCTCCTGGCGTGAACCAGGCAGTCCGGATCTACATCGCACAGAAGAGAAAGATTTCCGTAGGTGACAAGATGGCGGGACGTCACGGTAACAAGGGTGTTGTTTCCCGGGTGCTTCCGGTGGAAGATATGCCGTTTCTGCCAAACGGACGCCCGCTGGATATCGTGCTGAATCCTCTTGGCGTGCCTTCCCGTATGAATATCGGGCAGGTTCTGGAGATCCATCTGTCCCTGGCTTCAAGGGCGCTGGGATTCAATATTGCCACGCCGGTATTCGACGGCGCTGATGAGAATGATATTATGGATACTCTTGATCTGGCAAATGATTATGTGAATCTGAGCTGGGAAGAGTTTGAAGCGAAGCATAAAGAAGAATTACTTCCGGAGGTTATGCAGTATCTTTCTGATAACCGGGATCACAGAGAACTCTGGAAAGGTGTGCCGATTTCCAGAGACGGGAAGGTGCGTCTGCGTGACGGCCGTACAGGAGAGTATTTCGACAGTCCGGTTACCATCGGACATATGCATTATCTCAAACTGCATCATCTGGTTGATGATAAGATCCATGCCCGTTCAACAGGGCCTTATTCACTGGTAACGCAGCAGCCGTTAGGCGGTAAGGCGCAGTTCGGCGGACAGCGTTTCGGAGAGATGGAGGTATGGGCGCTGGAGGCATACGGTGCGTCTTACACTCTGCAGGAGATTCTGACCGTGAAGTCTGACGACGTGGTGGGACGTGTGAAGACCTACGAGGCCATCATTAAGGGCGAGAACATCCCGGAGCCGGGTATTCCGGAGTCCTTCAAGGTATTGCTGAAGGAACTGCAGTCCCTGGGTCTGGACGTGCGCGTACTGCGTGACGACAATACTGAGGTTGAGATTATAGAGACTGCGGATATGGGAGAGACTGATTTCCGCTCGCTGATCGAAGGAGACAGGAAATATCATCAAGATGATGACCTTGGGGAGCACGGGTATACCGAACAGGAATTCCAGGGAGAGGAACTGATCGATGTTGAGGAGGAACCGGAAGAGGAAGAATTTGATGATATGGAATATGAGCCAGATGATGAGTATTACGATGATCTGTCGGAGATTGAATAGGAAGGGGTGCCAGTATGCCGGAAAACAATAAGGAACAAGCGTATCAGCCAATGACATTTGATGCAATCAAGATTGGTCTGGCGTCGCCGGAGAAGATTCTGGAATGGTCCAGGGGAGAAGTGACGAAACCGGAGACGATCAATTACCGTACGCTGAAGCCGGAGAAGGACGGATTGTTCTGCGAGAGGATCTTTGGGCCAAGCAAGGACTGGGAGTGTCACTGCGGCAAGTATAAGAAGATCCGATATAAAGGTGTGGTCTGTGACCGCTGCGGTGTGGAAGTGACAAAGTCAAGTGTGCGCCGTGAGCGCATGGGGCATATTGCCCTGGCTGCGCCCGTGTCCCATATCTGGTATTTTAAAGGAATCCCCAGCCGTATGGGGCTGATTCTGGATCTGTCCCCAAGGACGCTTGAGAAGGTGCTGTATTTCGCATCCTACATCGTGCTGGACCGGGGGGAAAGCGACCTGCAGTATAAGCAGGTCCTGTCAGAGCAGGAATATCAGGAAGCCAGAGAAAAATGGGGCTATGGGTTCCGTGTAGGAATGGGTGCAGAGTCCATCCAGGAACTTCTGCAGGCCATTGATCTTGATAAAGATTACGAGGAATTACAGGAAGGCTTAAAAGGAGCTACCGGGCAGAAGCGTGCGAGGATCGTGAAGCGCCTGGAGGTTGTGGAGGCTTTCCGGGAATCGGGCAATAAGCCGGAGTGGATGATCATGACGGCGATCCCGGTGATTCCGCCTGACTTACGTCCTATGGTGCAGCTGGACGGAGGACGTTTTGCCACGTCCGACCTGAATGATCTGTACCGCCGGATCATCAACCGGAATAACCGTCTGAAGCGTCTTCTGGAGTTAGGCGCACCAGACATTATTGTAAGGAATGAAAAGAGAATGCTCCAGGAGGCGGTGGATGCACTGATCGACAACGGCCGCCGGGGCCGTCCGGTCACAGGGCCTGGAAACAGGGCGCTGAAGTCCCTTTCAGATATGCTGAAGGGAAAGTCCGGCCGTTTCCGTCAGAATCTTCTGGGAAAGCGTGTGGATTATTCGGGACGTTCTGTTATCGTGGTGGGTCCGGAACTTAAGATCTACCAGTGCGGTCTGCCTAAAGAGATGGCCATAGAGCTGTTCAAGCCTTTTGTTATGAAAGAACTGGTGCAGAACGGAACTGCCCATAATATCAAGAATGCGAAGAAGATGGTAGAGAGAGTACAGCCGGAAGTATGGGACGTTCTGGAAGACGTGATTAAGGAGCATCCGGTTATGCTGAACCGTGCCCCTACGCTTCACAGGCTGGGAATCCAGGCATTTGAGCCGATCCTGGTAGAAGGTAAGGCCATCAAGCTGCACCCTCTGGTATGTACGGCTTACAATGCGGACTTTGACGGAGACCAGATGGCGGTGCATCTGCCTTTGTCCGTGGAAGCGCAGGCGGAGTGCCGTTTCCTTCTGCTGTCGCCGAACAATCTGCTGAAGCCGTCTGACGGCGGACCGGTAGCGGTTCCGTCCCAGGACATGGTTCTGGGCATCTACTATCTGACCCAGGAAAGACCGGGGGCAAAGGGAGAGGGCAAGTTTTTCAAGAACGTGAATGAGGCGATCCTTGCCTATGAGAATGATGCGATTACCCTTCATTCCCGCATTAAGGTACGTGTGAATAAGAAGATGCCGGACGGTACGGTAAAAAGCGGCAACATTGACTCCACGCTGGGACGCTTCCTGTTTAATGAGATCATTCCGCAGGATCTTGGATTTGTAGACCGTGAGGCGGAAGGGAATGACCTGCTGCTGGAAGTGGATTTCCACGTTGGTAAGAAACAGCTGAAGCAGATTCTTGAAAAGGTTATTAATACCCATGGTTCCACCGCTACGGCGGAGGTTCTGGATGCGGTCAAATCCATTGGATATAAATATTCCACAAGGGCTGCCATGACGGTATCCATTTCCGATATGACCGTGCCGCCTCAGAAGCCGGAGATGATCAGGCAGGCGCAGGATACGGTGGATAAGATTACGAAGAACTTCAAGCGCGGTCTGATTACCGAGGAAGAGCGTTACAAAGAGGTTGTAGAGACCTGGAAGGCAACGGACGATGCGCTGACAGAAGCTCTGCTGTCCGGGCTTGATAAATATAATAACATTTTCATGATGGCGGACTCCGGCGCCCGCGGTTCCGACAAGCAGATCAAACAGCTTGCGGGTATGCGGGGACTGATGGCGGATACGACCGGACGTACCATTGAGCTGCCGATCAAGTCCAATTTCCGTGAAGGTCTGGACGTACTGGAATATTTCATGTCTGCCCACGGTGCCCGGAAAGGTCTGTCCGATACCGCTCTTCGTACCGCTGACTCGGGATATCTGACCAGACGTCTGGTTGACGTGTCACAGGAACTGATTATCCATGAGATTGACTGTGTGGAGAAGGGAGCCGAGCTTCCGGGTATGTATGTCAAGGCATTTATGGACGGCAATGAAGAGATTGAGAGTCTGCAGGAGCGTATTACCGGACGCTATCTGTGTGAGAATATCGTAGACAAGGACGGAAATATCCTTGTGAAAGCGAACCATATGGTAACGCCGAAACGTGCGGAACTGATTATGAAGAAGGGTGTGAATGAGAACGGCGGTACACTGACACAGGTGAAGATCCGGACGATTCTGACCTGTAAGTCCCATAATGGTGTCTGTGCGAAGTGTTATGGAGCCAATATGGCTACCGGTGAGCCGGTACAGGTAGGTGAAGCCGTTGGTATCATCGCAGCCCAGTCCATCGGTGAGCCTGGTACACAGCTTACCATGCGTACCTTCCATACAGGAGGTGTGGCAGGTGATGACATTACACAGGGTCTTCCTCGTGTAGAGGAACTTTTTGAGGCGAGAAAGCCGAAAGGACTTGCGATTATTACGGAGTTTGCCGGGACGGCGAATATTCATGATACGAAGAAGAAACGAGAGATTATTGTTACCAATGATGAGACAGGCGAGACGAAAGCTTATCTGATTCCCTACGGTTCCAGAATTAAGATTCAGGACGGTGCGGTGTTAGAGGCCGGAGACGAGCTGACGGAAGGAAGCGTGAATCCCCATGATATCCTGAAGATCAAAGGTCTGCGTGCCGTGCAGGATTATATGATTCAGGAAGTACAGAGGGTGTACCGTCTGCAGGGCGTTGAGATTAACGATAAGCATATTGAGGTTATCGTACGTCAGATGCTGAAGAAGGTCCGTGTAGAGGAAGCCGGAGACAGCGAATTCCTGCCGGGTACGAATGTAGACAGACTGGAGTTCGAGGACGTGAATGCGGCCTTGGAGCGGGAAGATCTGGTTCCGGCCCTGGGCGAACAGATTATGCTTGGTATTACCAAGGCCTCCCTGGCCACCAATTCCTTCCTGTCGGCGGCATCCTTCCAGGAAACGACTAAGGTTCTGACCGAGGCTGCCATTAAGGGCAAGGTGGATCCTCTGATTGGTCTGAAGGAGAATGTTATCATCGGTAAGCATATCCCGGCTGGTACGGGTATGCGGAAATACCGGGATATCAAGCTGGACAGTGACAGGGAACTGGAGGATGAACTGATTCTGGACGAAGACGAGGAATTTGAGGAAGAATTTGAGGAAACCGTGGAGACGGATGTAGAGGAACTGGAGGATGAGTCCGGGCTGGGATATGGAGATTCGGAAGCTGCGGACGGCCCGGAAGGGGAAGTAGCATTTGAGGAACTGATAGAGTAATATTCTTCAGAGAGCAGGATATAGGAGGAACACCGATATCCTGCTCTTTTTTTGTTGCCTTGAAAATCTGATTTGTATAAGCTTATTGAGAAAAAAGCATCAATAACATTATTGACAATCATTTTCATTTGGAATACAATACAATTGTAAATGATAATCAATATCATAAATGACGAGGTAAGAGATGAACCAGGAAGAGAAAACGGAAGCCGTAATCCGGCAGCTGAAGGAAAATGGTCATAGGATTACAGCACAAAGGAAGCTGCTGATACAGATTATTCTGGAAAATGAATGCTCTTCCTGTAAAGAAATCTATTTTGCCGCAAAAGAAAAGGACCGGAAGGTAGGAATGGCGACCGTCTACCGGATGGTGCAGCTATTGGAGGATATGGAACTGATACATAAGGAAATGGTTGTACGCTTATGAAGGAGGGAGCAAAAATGCCGCTGACTATGCTGAATTCGGGCGAGGATGCTGCGATCAGGAGAATCGGAGGAAAGGACGAAGCGAGAAGGTTCCTTGAGAATCTGGGATTTACCGTGGGAGAGAAGGTCAGAATCGTGTCCAGTAACCATGGAAATGTCATTATCCAGGTGAAGGATTCCCGGATTGCGGTGAGCAGAGGAATTGCCAGTAAGATTATGGTATAAGGTTTAGATTTGGCTTAAGGAGGAAAAGAAATGCTTACATTAAAAGATGTAAAATGCGGCCAGAATGTAGTGGTTGAAAAACTGCATGGAGAAGGTGCTGTAAGACGAAGAATCATGGATATGGGCATTACGAAAGGCACGCCGGTCTATGTCAGGAAGGCTGCGCCACTTGGAGATCCGGTAGAAGTGACCGTCCGGGGATACGAACTGTCGCTGCGGAAAGCGGACGCACAGATGATTGAAGTACAGTAAGATGTAAAAATGATCAGGAGGCAGGGAAAATGGGAGTAAAAATCGCACTTGCAGGGAACCCCAACAGCGGAAAGACCACACTGTTTAATGCGCTCACCGGTTCAAACCAGTTCGTAGGAAACTGGCCGGGGGTTACCGTTGAAAAGAAAGAAGGGAAATTAAAAGATTATAAAGATGTTACGGTCATGGACCTTCCAGGCATCTATTCCTTATCACCTTATACTTTAGAGGAAGTAGTTGCCAGAAATTATCTGATTACAGAGCGGCCAGATGTAATTCTGAATATTGTGGACGGAACGAATCTGGAACGAAATCTCTATCTGACCACCCAGCTGACGGAACTGGGGATTCCGGTTGTGATGGCAGTCAACATGATGGACGTGGTGAGGAAATCCGGCGACCAGATCAACACGCAGCAGCTTGCAGAGAAATCCGGCTGTGAAGTCGTCTCCATTTCAGCACTGAAAGGAGACGGGATCAGGGAAGCGGCAGAGAAAGCCCTAAAGCTTGCCCGGGATAAAAATCCGGCCGGACCGGTTCATGAATTTTCCCCGGAGGTGGAAGGGTATCTTGGAGAAATCGAGAATATGCTGACAGGCGTGCCGGAAGAACAGAAAAGATTCTACGCCATAAAATTATTCGAAAGAGACGACAAGCTCTGCCAACAGATTGCGTCTGCTCCGGAGGTATCGGAAATCATAGCCAGAGCGGAAAAGAACATGGATGATGATGCAGAGAGTATCATCACCAATGAACGCTATCAGTATATTGCGTCTGTCATAGAAACATGTCTGAAAAAGGCGTCCAGGGAGAAGTTGACAAGTTCTGATAAGATTGATAGAATCGTTACCAACCGGTGGGCTGCGCTGCCTATATTTGCGGCAGTGATGTGGCTTGTGTACTATGTGTCGGTGACAACGGCAGGAAGCATTGCAACCGACTGGACCAACGACGTGCTGTTCGGTGAAATCATTCCGCCTGCGATTGAGAATTTCCTGGTAAGCATCCACTGCGCAGACTGGCTTGGCGGGCTGATTCTTGACGGCATCGTGGCCGGCGTGGGAGCGGTTCTGGGATTCGTACCGCAGATGCTGGTACTGTTTCTCTTTCTTGCGTTTCTGGAGTCATGCGGATACATGGCCAGGATTGCCTTTATTATGGACCGGATTTTCCGCAAATTCGGGTTGTCCGGCAAGTCGTTCATCCCCATGCTCATTGGCACGGGCTGCGGGGTTCCGGGAATCATGGCGTCCAGGACCATTGAAAATGACCGCGACCGCAAGATGACGATCATGACCACAACGTTTATCCCCTGCGGTGCGAAACTGCCGATCATTGCCCTGATTGCAGGCGCCATGTTTGACGGAGCGTCCTGGGTGGCGCCCAGCGCATATTTTGCAGGGATTGCGGCGATTATCTGTTCCGGGATTATTCTGAAGAAAACCAGAATGTTTGCGGGAGATCCGGCGCCGTTTGTGATGGAACTTCCGGCTTACCATATGCCGACACTGGGAAATGTAATGAGAAGCATGTGGGAGAGAGGGTGGTCCTTCATTAAGAAAGCAGGAACAGTAATTCTTCTGTCAACCATTTTTATCTGGTTTACGTCAGGCTTTGGAGTTGTGGACGGACAGTTCCGGATGGTGGATGATTTCAGTGACGGGCTGCTGGCAGATATTGGCCGGGCATTTGCATGGATCTTCATTCCTCTTGGATGGGGTGACTGGCAGTCGGCCGTGGCGGCGATCACAGGTCTTGTGGCGAAGGAGAATGTAGTCGGAACTCTGGGGATTCTCTTTGGTTTTGCAGAAGTGGCAGAGGATGGCCAGGAGATCTGGGGAACGCTTGCGGGAAGCATGACCATGGTTTCTGCGTATTCTTTCCTGGTGTTTAATCTTCTGTGTGCTCCCTGTTTTGCGGCCATCGGTGCGATCAGGCGGGAGATGAACAGCGGGAAATGGACCTGGGCGGCCATCGGATATCAGTGTGGATTTGCCTATGCAGTATCCCTGTGTATCTATCAGTTCGGGACATTGTTCGCCGGCGGCGGCTTTGGGCCTGGAACGGCAGCGGCGGTTCTGGTTCTGATCGGATTTCTGTATCTTCTGTTCCGGCCTTACAGGGAAACCACGGGATTTGCGGTGAGTCTGTCCAGTGTGGCGGCCAGAGGGGCAAAGGCGTAACCCGTACAGGAACAGGGGGCAAATGTTATATTTAAGGAAAGGAAAGAATTGGTATGGCACTGGCGGCAGGAAGTGTGGTCTCTACAACAATAGTGGGGATGGTGGTGCTGGGAACTGCGGCACTGGCAGTAAGAAGCATATGGAAAAAGAAGAAAACGGGAGGCGGCTGCGGCTGTGGGTGCAGTGGCTGTGGCGGAGTGTGCCCGGGGAAAAATATGGATACAGACGGTCGGTAATCAATTGACTTTTCAAGGTGGAAATACTATAATAAATAATATAATATTTTCAACGAAAGGTTGGGGAAGACAATGGACCAGAATAAAGTGGCAAGAGTATTAAAATCAATGGAAGAGCATGAAGTTCCGCAGATGATCATATCAGATCCGGTTGCGATTTTCTACCTTACGGGCAAGTGGATTGCGCCGGGTGAGAGGCTTCTGGCATTATATCTGAATGTCAGCGGCAATCACAAGATGGTGATCAACAAGTTGTTCCCCCAGGAGAAGGATCTGGGAGTAGAACTGGTATGGTATGACGATATCGAGGACGGTGTGGAGATCTTAAGCAGATTCGTGGAGAAGGACAAGGTAATGGGAATCGACAAGACCTGGCCTGCAAGATTCCTTCTTCGTCTGCAGGAATTAGGCGGCGGAAGCAGGTTTGTGAACGGTTCTCCGATTATCGACTATATCCGTATGGTGAAGGACGAGAAAGAGAAAGAACTGATGAGAGAGTCTTCAAGACTGAATGACATCGCAATGGAGAAGCTGATTCCATGGGTATCTAAGGGACTGACAGAGAAGGAACTCAACGCAAAGATCCGTGAGATCTATAAAGAACTTGGCTGTGAGGACGTTTCCTTTGACCCGATCACGGCATATGCCAAGGGCGCTGCAGATCCTCATCATGTAACGGATGATTCCAAGGGCAGGCGGGGAGACTGTGTCATTCTTGATATCGGCGCATTCAAGGACAATTATGCTTCCGACATGACAAGAACCGTATTTATCGGCGAAGTGTCAGACCGGGCAAGAGAGATCTATGACATCGTTGTAGAGGCGAACCGGCGCGGGATCGAGGCTGCAAAGCCAGGCAACAGAATGTGTGACGTAGATCTTGCGGCAAGGAATTATATCGAAGAGAAGGGATATGGACAGTATTTCACGCACAGGACGGGGCATTCCATCGGACTGGAAGATCATGAGTTCGGCGATGTATCTTCTGTCAACGAGGATATCATCCAGGTTGGACAGTGCTTCTCTGTAGAACCAGGTATCTATATTGCAGAGGAGGGCATCGGTGTCCGTATCGAAGACCTTGTCATTATCACAGAAGACGGCTGTGAAGTCCTGAATCATTATACGAAAGATCTGATCGTGGTTCCGGAAGAGTAAGGGGTTACTGATACAGGTAAAAAAGGGGTTGTCGGGAAAAGGGGTTGTCAGACAATATATAGATATCTTCTTTGAGGAAGTATGACATATATTGTAAAAAGCCCAACATTTCCAGACAGCCCCTTCTATGTCCGCAATTCCAGGTGATGACGGGCATTGGAGCAGATAAAGAAAAAGTCGAATCCTGTCGGACGAATGCCGCTCTTTTTATCAATAAGGACTTGTAATCTTTCGTGATCGTCTGGTAAAATATATGTGTGAGGAAATAAGCTGAAGAGTGTAGCTGTATTGAGTTGTCCGATTGAGGAACGGGGTGCCGTCCTTTCGGGCTGTCTGTTTAATTCAAGGATAATCTGTCCGTTTCGGACAATATTTTCAAATGTAATCCATAATGATGTATATGATATGTCTTTTTAGAACAGGAGAGTGGTATGATGAATCATGGTAAGACAGAAAATGAGTATGTAGGTCTGATGGTGAATATGTATGAGAAGTCCAATGAGGAACTGTGCGCAATTGCAGAAAGCGGCCGCATTGATGACATTATGACGGGTTATCTCGTTCTGATCCTGCATAAGGTGGGAGTTGCAATGGAGAAGGTGAATGAGATAGACTATTGCTCTATTTTTCGGAAAATTGACGTCAGGGAAGCACAGATGTTAGGACGATTATATGGAGGAAAGATGGCATAGGTTAAAAGAGTGATAAAGATCATGGAAAGAAGTGATTTTATGGCTTGACCTTTGTGTGCAAAGCGATTATAATTTTGAACGAGAGACTTACAGGAGATGAAGGAGGAGTATGATGAACAGGGAACAGGCGCATGACATTCTGATGCGGAATATGAAGGGGGAGAATTATATTTCGCATTCTTATGCGGTTGAGGCGATCATGAAAGGGCTGGCGAAACGCCTTGCGCCAGAGGATGTTGAATACTGGGGGATTGTAGGGCTGCTTCATGATCTGGACGAGGAACAGTGTGACTGGCAGCATGACATGGGGGTACATGGGCCTACGTCCGTGGAGATCCTTAAGAAAGAAGGAATTGAAGACAAGGTATTGTTTGATGCAATCTGTGCGCACAATCCGAAGTGCGGTATGAAGGCCAGGACCAATCTGCAGTATGCGATTCTGGCGGCAGATCCTATGAGCGGATTCGTGAAAGCGGTTGCGCAGATTTATCCGGATAAGAAGATTGCCAGTGTAAAGCACAAGTCGGTCATGAAGCGGTTTAATGAACTGCGTTTTGCGGCAGGGGCTAACCGGGATTATATGGAGTCCATTGAGTTTACCGGACTCAGCCTGGATGACTTGATTGACGTTGCCCTGGAAGAGATGGGAGCAATTGCTGATGTGCTGGGCTTATAGATCTGGAAATTGCTGATTTATTATCAAAAAAATGGTAGGGTTTACGGCATCCGCATTGGTGCAAAGCTGTTGACAAAACCACACTGAGAGGGTATTATTAAGTACAGGCCATGTATAAATAAGAAAGGTGTGAAGGTATGGAAGGCTATATTGACATGCATTGTCATATATTGCCGGGAGTGGACGACGGCGCGAAAGATATCGATGAGATGAAACAGATGTTAAGAATCGCATATGAGGAAGGGATACGCTGTATTATTGCTACTCCGCATCATCACCCGAGACGTGGCAGAGAGAATCCGAAGATTATACGAAGACAGGCGAAGCTGTTAAGAGAGGCGGCGCATGAGATTGACGAGCATTTCCGTATTTATCTGGGTACGGAGATTTTCTTTGGCCAGGATATCGTGGACAAGCTGGAGGCCGGACGGGTTCTGACCATGAACGGCAGAGACTATGTGCTTGTGGAATTTTCACCTACTGATACATTTACTTATATACGGCAGAGCCTTCAGCAGTTACAGCTTGGAGGATATGAAGTGATTCTCGCTCATGTGGAGAGATACAACTGTATTGTGAAAGAAGCTGAACTGGCGGATCAGTTATGTGAGATGGGGATCCGTCTGCAGGTCAATGCAGACAGTATCATCGGTGAGAGCGGAAGAGAAGTCAAAAAGTTTGTGAAATATCTGATGGATTCAGATCTGCTTTTCTGTGTCGGTACGGATGCCCATGGCAGCAGACACCGGGCGCCCAGGATGAAGAAGGCGGCAGCTTATGTGAAGAAGAAATACGGTGAAGAATATATGAGGAGGATTTTCTTTAGCAATGCAAAAATCATGCTGAAGAAGTTACAGAAAAAATGAGTTACGATAAGATGACGAATCCGGAGTTTGATAATGACGAGATTACTATAGATCTGACCGAGCTGTTTATGATGCTGTTGTCAGAGCTTCATATTATAGTGCTGGCAGGAATTATGACGGCATTGCTGGCATTTGTGGGGACGAAACTCTTCATTACGCCGCTCTATACATCTACAACACAGATGTATGTACTGACAAAGCAGGACAGCAATTCCAGTGTTACCTATACGGATCTGCAGACAGGTACGCAGCTTACCAAGGACTATATGGTGCTGATTAAGAGCCGTCCGGTGCTGGAACAGGTAATCTCGGTACTGAACCTTGACATGGAAGTGGAGAAGCTGGCAGAAATGATCAGCGTGGAGACGGAGACGGATACCCGTGTCCTGAATATCAGTGTCAGGAATGAAGACCCCAGAGTTGCGAAGGAGATTGCAGATGCGGTCAGAGAAGCGGTGGGAATTCAGATTACGGAGATCATGGATGCGGAAGCGGTGAATACTGTACAGGAAGGAAATCTTGCGACTGCGCCTTCTTCCCCGAGCGTGATGAAGAATGTGCTGATTGGAGGTATCCTTGGACTGATTATTTCGATTGGTATCTTTGTACTGGTCTTTGTACTGGATGATACGGTAAAGACACCGGATGACGTGGAACAGTATCTGGGACTGAATGTGCTTACGTCTATTCCGCTGCAGGCCGGGGCAGAGAAGAACAAGTCCAAGAAGGTCAGAGGAAAGACGGCCAAGAAGCTTATGCGGAATATGAAGAAGTAAAGAGGAGAGAAAAAGATGCAGGAAGTAACACTGAAGAATATTGAAAAAGATTATCGAAGTAATGAAGCATACAAGACTCTCCGAACGAATGTGGAATTCTCCGGCGCAGATAAGAAGGTGATCGTATTCTCGTCCTGTACGCCGAATGAGGGGAAGAGTACGGTGTCCCTGTCTCTTGCCCAGTCTCTTGCGGAGGGGGACAAGAATGTGCTTTTTGTGGATGCGGACTTGAGAAAGTCTGTATTGGTCGGAAGACATCAGATCAAGGGACAGATCAAGGGACTCAGCCATTTTCTGTCCGGACAGGCTGACGCCAAGGATGTGATCGCCAAGACACAGGTGAGCGGGCTCTTCTGTGTGCTGGCGGGGGTTGTGCCGCCGAATCCGGCTGAGCTGCTGGGTAACCGCCGATTCGAAGCGTTTATTGAGGGCGCCAAGAAGGCGTATGATTATGTAATTATTGATGCCCCGCCGGTTGGAAGCGTAATTGACAGTGCGATCATTGCCAAGTTCTGTGATGCATCAATTCTGGTTATTGCGGCGAATACGATCAGCTACAAATTCGCCAGAGGGGTGAAGGATCAGCTGGAGAAGTCGGGATGTCCGATTCTGGGAGTGGTGCTTAACAAGGTGAATATGAAACAGAACAAGTATTATGGTAAATATTACGGCAAGTATTATGGTGCATATTACGGAGATTATTACAAGAAAGACGATGATAAATAGGAATAGAGGGTTTGTGAGATGAAGCATCGGGGATTAGCGCTTGTGATGGCCGCAGTGTGTGCGGTGCTGACAGTGGTAGCGGCATTTATTTATTTAAGGCAGGATAATACGCCGCCGGATATTAAGATTGAAGAAAGAGATATTACCTATACAGAAGGCGAAGGACACGAGGGCCTGATGGACGGGGTGTCGGCGAAGGACAAAGTAGACGGTGACCTTACCGGTAAGGTGTTCGTAAGCAAGATTGTTGTTACGGGTGAGGATTCGGCAATCGTATATTATGGGGTTATGGATGAACATAAGAATATAGGAACTGCAAGAAGAAGGGTGACCTACAGAAGTGCAGAGGCTGCCCCGGAACAGGCGGAAGAGACGGCCGGAGAAGCGGTTGAAGGAACAGAAGGAGAAGCTTCCAATGTTCCGCCGGATCAGGCGGCGCTCCAGCCGGACGGAGTGAGACCGGCCATGGCGCTTACTGCTGATCAGACAACGATCAGAGTAGGCGAGACGTTTGCACCATTGGATTTTGTACAGGGTGTGGTGGATGACAAGGATGATACCAGTACGCTGTATCAGAATATCCATGCGGACGGTCAGTATAATGTGCGGGCACGGGGAACGTATGAGATAAATTATTACGTGACTGACAGCGACGGGAACGCATCGGATCCGCATCCGTTTACATTGACAGTCCAGTAGAAGGACGGACAGTCCCGAATACTGTCGGAAGCTTTTGACCGGACAGAGGAGATGGATATATGACGGAGTACCTCACCAGGAAAAAAAGAAACAGCATTCTTGGCAGGATGATTTTTTTGCTGCAGGTGATCATATCAGCGGGGTTTGCTGCGATTCTCTGGAAGAGCGGCATGATTCCATGGCAGTTTCTGTTGATTGGCATAGTTGTACTACTTGCTTTTCTTGGAGTAATCTTTATCTTGCTTGGCGAGGCTTTCGGGTTTCGGTTCGCAGGCAGAAAGGGCAATCTGGCAGGCGCTGTTATCAGTATTCTGGTTTGTCTGATCCTGGGAACAGGGATTATGTATCTGGCGAAAACAGAGTCTGTTCTTAAGAACGTGGGAGGTGCAACCTACAAGACGGATAATATGATTGTTGTGGTTAGGAAAGATAATCCGGCGGAAAAACTGGAAGATGCGAAGAACTATCGTTTTGGGATCCAGACCTCGATGGATCAGAATAACAACGCACTGATGGTTGAGGATATTGAGGCGAAAGTCGGCCGGGAGATCAAACTGGTTGAGAGTGAGACGGTAATCGAGGAGGCAGAGGCTCTTCTTGGCGGCCGGATTGAAGCAGCAATCTATAACGAGGCCTATGGCAGCGTCATTGAAGAGGCTGTGGAAGGATATGAAGACCAGGTGAAGGTGCTGTATCAGTATGGAATTGAGACAGAGATTCCGACAGAAGAAACGGATATTGAGAAAGCATTTCATATATATATCAGTGGAATAGACGTGGCGGGTTCCATCACTACCAACAGCAGGAGTGATGTAAATATCATCATGACGGTGAATCCCAGTACCAAAAAGATTCTTCTGACAACGACCCCGAGGGATTATTACGTGCAGATTCCAGGGGTATCCGGGGAGGCAAGAGACAAGCTGACTCACGCCGGTATCTACGGCGTGGACCGTTCCATGGCGACCCTGGAGAATGTCTATGGCATTGACATTTCTTATTTTGCAAGAGTGAATTTTACTTCTCTGATTAAAATTGTGGATGCGCTTGGAGGAGTGAATGTGGAGTCAGAGTATGCATTCGAGGCAGGCGGTTACAGTTTCGAGAAAGGCATGAACCATCTGAATGGAGAACAGGCGCTTGCATTTGCAAGGGAGAGACACAGTTTTAAAGACGGAGATAACCAACGGGGAAAGAATCAGGAAGCGATACTTAAGGCAATTCTGGAGAGGGTCATGTTTCCGGATATTCTTTTCCAGGCGAATGAAATATTAGACAATGTTGCGGATTGTGTGGAGACCAATATGACGCGGGACGAGATGGCGAAGTTTATTAATATGCAGCTGTCAGAACTGACTGCCTGGGAGATTGAGACCACCGCTGCAACCGGAAGCGGAGACAAACAGGCCTGCTTTTCATCGGGATCACAGCCCTTGTACGTGATGTGGCCGGATGAGGCAGTTGTTTCAGATATATCTAGAAAGATGAAGAAAATAGAAGGGGAGAACTAAGGATGATGAATGTGATTGATCCGCAGAGAGCTATTATTGCTGCCGGGATAGTAATCCTGGTTGGTGTCGTAATCTTCGTAGTAAGAAATAATAAGATGATTGGAAACAGGTTGAGAAGCAGATATGAATAAGTTTTTGGAAGGCAGAGGAGTGCCCTGGGTTCACCAAGCAATCCTAGTGGCATTTCTGGATGCACTTTTTGTAGTGATATCCTATGGCGTGGCACTGATCCTTCGGTTTGACTTTTCCTTTTCTTCGATTCCGGAGGCATACCGGAGCGGATATCTGTGGTCCATGCCTTTCTGGATTTCCGCTACAATCGTAGTGTTTTATGCGTTTCGTCTCTATCATAGTATCTGGAGACTGGCAAGTATCTCTGAGCTGCAGATGAGTGTTGCCGCATACATTGTGTTGCTGCCGGTATATGGCCTGGGCGTGTTGTTCATGCAGCTTCGGATGCCGAAAGCCTACTATTTTATGGGCTATATCATTAGTTTCTGTATGACGACCGCATTACGGTTTTCCTACCGGATGTTCCAGACTTATTTCGGGAACCGTGAAGGGGTCGGAGAGGAAGAGCAGAACCGTATTATGGTAATTGGCGGCGGTGCGGCCGGCCAGACGCTGATCCGGGAACTGATTAACAGCAGAAGGCTGCACACAAAAGTGTGCTGTGTCATTGATGATAATCCCAACAAGATCGGCAGAGTGCTGGAAGGTATCCCGATTGTGGGAGACCGCAATGATATTCTGACCATGGTTGACAGATATAAGATTAATCATATTATTTATGCGATTCCGGCAACCACAGGGAAGAACCAGAAGGAGATTCTGAATATTTGTAAAGAGACCAGATGCAGACTTCAGACTGTACCGGGGGTCTATCAGTTGGTTAACGGAGAAGTCAGCGTCAGCAAACTGAGGGATGTGGATATTGCCGATCTTCTTGGAAGAGCACAGGTAAAGGTTAATAATGATGAGATCTTCCGGGCAATCCGGGGACGTAAGGTTCTTGTTACCGGCGGCGGCGGATCCATTGGAAGCGAACTATGCAGGCAGATTGCCAAGGCGAGACCAGAGCAGCTGATTATTTTTGATATCTATGAGAATAATGCCTATGAGATTCAGCAGGAATTACGGCGGGCGTATCCTCAGCTTAATCTGGTGGTTCTGATTGGATCGGTCCGTAACAGCAACCGCATTAATCAGGTAATGCATACCTATAAGCCAGACATCGTGTACCATGCAGCAGCCCATAAGCATGTGCCGCTGATGGAAGAAAGTCCGAATGAGGCAATTAAGAATAATGTGTTAGGCACATATAAGACCGCAACGGCGGCTGCCAGGATAGGAGTCAAGAAGTTTGTCCTGATCTCTACGGACAAGGCGGTGAACCCTACGAACATTATGGGAGCGTCTAAGCGGCTGTGTGAGATGGTTGTACAGATGATGAACCGTAAGACGGAGACAGATTTCGTTGCGGTACGGTTCGGCAATGTGCTGGGGAGCAATGGAAGTGTGATTCCGCTCTTCAAGAGGCAGATTGCAGAAGGCGGTCCTGTGACCGTTACAGATAAGGATATCATCCGGTATTTTATGACGATACCGGAAGCAGTGTCATTAGTATTGCAGGCTTCCTATTATGCAGAAGGCGGAGAGATCTTTGTGCTGGATATGGGAGATCCGGTCCGTATAGACGACATGGCGAGAAATCTGATCAGACTTTCGGGTTATGAGCCGGACGTGGATATACCGATTGTATATACAGGCCTCCGGCCTGGAGAAAAGCTGTATGAAGAACTTCTGATGGATGAAGAAGGACTTCAGGACACGGCGAATGAAATGATCCATATCGGACATCCTATAGAGATGGATGACGAGTGGTTTGAAGACAAGTTAAAGCTGCTTGATAAGGTCAGCAGACAGGATTCTGCCAGGATTAAGGAGATTGTGGCGGAGATTGTGCCGACTTATCATTATAAGAAAGAAAAGTAATAGTAAAGTAATAGTAATTTTGCATATGATCTGAGAATATACAAAATCTTAAGGTTTCAAATCGTCGCCTTGCCGCGTTTGGAAAGTTGGGATGTCATGATTGAAGTTGGAATCTGCCCAGGAGAGACAGAATGGCGAAGCATACCCTTTTTTCGGAGTGTGGAAGAACCGTGAGATGTCTTGAAAGGGGCAGTTTTTATTTTGCCCGGAAAATGTATCGAAATGTACTGAAATGTACCTGGAAAGGAGGCTGGGAATCTGGAAGGGCAGAGTTTGGATCATGGCTTGTGATCAGGTATAACAGTAAAATTAAAATCAGAATTCAGGTACGATTAGATATGGGGCTGTCGGAGAGCGGCATCTGCATGGATGCGGCAGCTTTACGACAGCTTCATATCTAATCGTATGTGAATCAGCGCATATGAATCAGCCTCTACGGGAATGTGGCTTATTGTGTCGAGATTTATATGCGGTCATTATATATATGAATAAGGCAAGGGATAGATCAAGGCAGCGCCTGGGAGAAGTGGATGTCAGATGACAGAAACCAGACTGGCGTGCCGGTAACAGAATAGGAGAATTGCCATGTGGTATGTTGTGCAGGTGCGTACAGGCACAGAGGAAAGTATTCGGATCCAGTGCGAAAAGCAGATGTCTGGTGAAGTGCTGAGGCGTTGTTTTATCCCTTATTATGAAGAATCAAAACGTATCCGTGGAAGATGGACGACTTTGGAGAAGGTCCTGTTTCCCGGGTACGTTTTTATGATTAGTGAAAGAATGGAAAAACTTTACGACCAGCTCCATGGAGTGATCGGGCTGACCAAGATGATCGGAACCGGGCGGGAGATCGTGCCCCTTCGGGAGGAGGAGATTGCATTTATGCAGGGAATCGGCGGAGAAAAGCAGGTGGTGGGGATGTCGGAGGGCGTCATTGAGCAGTCCCGTGTGAGGATTACGTCCGGACCTCTGGTGGGAATGGAAGGACTGATCCGGAAGATTGACAGGCATAAGAGGAAGGCATGGCTGGAGGTTCCCATGTTTGGAAGTGTACAGACGGTGCAGGTGGGGGTGGAGATTGTGGCGAAGGTGTAAGGGTGATGTAAATAATGATTTTATATGACTTAAGTCCCTTTAAAGTTGTTTATACTATGGGCTTGATAAGCATTTTTTGGGTAGTATAATAAATGCAGAAGATTCTGTTTAAAGTTTTTTATACTATGACAGGGAGATGCAGTATATGGGGATATATGTGAATTCTGGGAACGAGAACTTTAGGATAGCTGTTAATTCTAAGATTTATGTAGATAAAACAGGTTTAATTGAGTATACAAATGATGTAATTGGAACAGAACAGAGATGTATTTGCGTGAGCAGACCAAGAAGATTCGGGAAATCAATAGCGGCAGGAATGCTTGCGGCATATTACGGGAAAAGTTGTAATTCCAAAGAGTTATTTCAGCATTATAGGATTGCAGGAACTGAAAATTATGAAAAGCATATGAATAAGTATGATGTTATCCATATGGACATTACAGATTTTATGAAATCAGGGGATGATCCTGCAGATATTTTGTATAGGATTAATACCAAAGTTATAGAAGAGTTGAAGGAAACATATCCGGGAATATTAAAAGAGGATGAAAATGATCTTCCGTATGTGCTGGCAAGACTGAATGAAGCTGTAAAAGCAGAATTTGTAATTATAATTGATGAGTGGGATGCTATTTTCAGAGAGTATAAGGATGACATAACAGCACAGAAAGAATATGTAAAATTATTGCGCAGATTGTTTAAAGGAGAGTCGGCTAAAAAATTTGCTAAACTTGCCTATATAACAGGGATCCTTCCGGTTAAAAAGTATGGTACAGAATCTGCTTTAAACAATTTCTATGAATTTACCATGATTAACCCAGCCATTTTATCTCAATATGTAGGATTTACAGAGGATGAAGTCAGAAATCTCTGCGATAAATACGATATGGATTATGAGGAAATGAAAAGATGGTATGATGGATATTCATTTCGTAAGATCAGACATGTGTATAATCCGAATTCGGTGGTACAGGCAGTCTTGATGGGGGATTACGATAACTACTGGAGCAGGACGGGAGCATATGAAGCCTTGAAGGATTATATCAGTATGAATTTCGATGGCTTGAAGGAATCTGTGATTGGGCTGGTTTCGGGGCAGCGGTACAAGGTCAATACAGATAGTTTTGCAAATGACATGACTAGTTTTAAAAGCAGGGATGATGTGCTGACAGTACTGATCCATCTGGGATATCTGGCGTATGACAGAGATAAGAGGGAAGCGTATATTCCGAATGAAGAGATTCGGAGTGCATTTTCTAATGCGATACAGAAGAGTGACTGGAGTACGGTGGTACGGGCGATACAATCATCAGAGTGCCTTCTTGAGTCAACCTGGCGGATGGATTGTGAGGCTGTGGCGAAAGGGATTCGTGATGTGCATATGTCAAATACCTCGATACTGGCTTATAACGATGAGAATGCTCTGAGTTGTGTGATTGCGCTGGCTTATTATAATGCGGTGAATGATTATACATTAGTCCGGGAGATGCCGGCGGGAAAGGGATTTGCGGATGTTGTGTTTCTTCCGAGGAAATGTACGGACAGGCCGGCGATGATTGTAGAATTGAAATATGGAAAGTCAGCGGAAGAGGCGATTGGGCAGATTAAGGAGAGAGGTTATACGGAGGGACTTAAGGGGTATGAGGGGAAGGTATTGCTGGTTGGAGTGAATTATGAGCGGGGGACGAAGGAGTATGAGTGTGTGATTGAGGAATGGGTGAGATGAATAGATAAGCTGCTATATGTGATGAAGATAAGAGCCTTAATGAGGGCTCTTATTTTTATGAAAAAATAATATTTGGTCAATAATATTAAAAGAGCAAAAATAAAGAGGAATATTAAGATATGGCATTTTCAGAAACAAGTATAATTTTTAAACCGTTTCAATCCAGAGTCTGGCTTTCATCACCTACAATGCATGGAGATGAACAGAAATATGTACAGGAAGCATTAGATTCAAACTGGGTATCTACAGTAGGTGAAAATTTAAATTGTCTTGAAAAATTAGCTTGTGAATATACAGGATGTAAATATGCGGTTGCTCTTTCAGCAGGAACTGCAGCACTTCACATGGCAGTGCGTCTGGCGGGTATAAAACCAGGTGACAGAGTGTTTTGTTCTGATCTGACTTTTGATGCCACGGTCAATCCGGTAGCATATGAAAAAGGTGAACAGGTATTTATTGATTCTGAAAGAGATACCTGGAACATGGATCCGGCTGCACTGGCAAAAGCGTTTGAATTATATCCAGAAACGAAAGCAGTTATAGTTGCAAATCTTTATGGAACACCTGCAAAATTGGATGAGATTAAGTCCATATGTGAGAAAAATGGTGCATTTCTGATTGAAGATGCTGCCGAATCATTAGGGGCTACATATAAAGGGATATCAACGGGTTTATGGGGTGAAGCGAATGTTATTTCATACAATGGAAACAAGATCATAACAGGAAGTGCGGGAGGGATGCTTCTTACAGATCATAGAGAAATGGCTGAAAAGGTGAGAAAATGGTCTACTCAGAGCCGGGAAAAGGCACCGTGGTACCAACATGAAGAACTGGGCTATAACTATCGGATGAGTAATCTTATTGCTGGGGTTATCAGAGGGCAATATTCGTATCTGGATGACCATATTGAACAGAAAAAAGCGATTTATATGCGATATAAAAAAGGGCTGGAAGATTTACCGGTTACAATGAATCCGTTTTTATCAGATATTATGAAACCCAACTTTTGGCTGAGCTGTATTTTGATTAATAAAGATGCGATGTGCAGACAAGTGAGAAGCGGAACAGAAGCACTTTATATCAGCGAAGCGGGAAAGAGTTGCCCTACAGAAATTTTGGAAACATTGGCGAAGTATAATGCAGAAGGAAGGCCAATCTGGAAACCTATGCATATGCAGCCAATCTATAGAATGAATCCGTTTGTTACTGTGGAAGGAAATGGAAGGGCAAAAACAAACGCCTATGCAGTAGAAAGAGATTTAGATGATGTTGGAAAAGATATCTTTGAGAGGGGATTGTGTCTGCCTTCGGATAATAAAATGACGATTGAAGAACAGGATATGATTATAGAGATTATCAGAAATTGTTTTAATTAATGAAGTCAGTAATCTGTTTCGTATATATAAGCAGGTAACATACGAAAGAAGTGAAAACATGAATAAAAAAATAAAATCTTTGAATAAAAAACGAACTTTACATAAGCAGGGATTTTATGAGAAGTATGTGAAAAGACCACAGGATTTTTTGTGCGCATTTATAGCAATTATTATTTTATCTCCTGTTATGCTTGTGACAGCGTTACTGGTTAAGATAAAACTTGGAAGTCCGGTAGTATTTCAGCAGGATCGTCCAGGACGGAATGGAGAGATATTCAGGTTATACAAATTTCGTACCATGTCAGATGCCAGAGATCAGAAGGGAGAACTTTTGCCCGATGAGGAAAGGCTTACTAAATTTGGGGCAGCGCTCCGTTCATCTAGCATGGATGAATTATTAGAACTTTTCAATATATTAAAAGGTGATATGTCCATTGTAGGGCCCAGGCCATTACTGGTGAGATATCTTCCAAGATATAACGAATATCAGGCCAGACGGCATGAAGTAAGGCCTGGATTTACCGGTTATGCCCAGGTACATGGTAGAAATGCAATTAGCTGGGAGGATAAGTTTAACAGGGATGTTTACTATGTTGATCATGTCAGCTTTCTGATGGATTGGAAAATTATTCTGGACACAATTGGCGTGGTTCTTAAGAGGGAGGGAATTAACGCAGAGGGGGTAGCTACAATGCCTGAATTTATGGGAAATGAAAGTCTGTCAGGAGAAATACAGAGATGAATAAAGCAGCGCTAAAAAGAATATTCTATTCGGTTCGGTTATGTACAATATTGGGCAGTGGAGACAGGGCTGATTATCTACGGAAACATAATGTGTTTGGTCATATTGGAGAGGGATGCACAATAATGGAACGTAAGGTTCCTCTTTGTCCAGAGTTAATTTCTCTGGGCAACAATGTACATCTTGCATCAAAGGTTTATCTGATACCGCATGATGCAGTTTATTTATGTTTAAATGGCTTAAAAAATAAAGGGGGGGGGTACAATATGAAGAGATTAGATTTCGTGAGAAAATAGGGTGTATTAAAATAGGGGACAATGTATTTATTGGTTCAAATACAGTTGTACTATACGATGTCAAGATTGGTTCAAATGTGATTGTGGGGGCCGGAAGTGTAGTCAACAAGGATATACCGGACAATAGTGTTGCAGCAGGTATACCTGCCAGAGTAATTGGTACGTTTGATTCTTTTATGGACAAAAGAAAAAAATCTGATTATCCAGAAGAACTTGCACCAGAGCAGCATATAATCACATCTGCACTCAAAAAATATATGTGGGATGATTTTGAAAAGCGTCACAGGAATAAGAAGACATAGTTAAAAAAAGAGGATGGTTCAATGGAACATACATATAGGAGTAGTCTGGAAGCCGACAAAATTCGATATGAAAACGTAAATGATATGCCAAAATTTCAAATATTTATGAGGAAAAAGCAGGAATCTTCTAATCAGATTGCTGCTTTTATTTATAAAGTGCTTTTTGTATATTTCCGAAATAAGGCTCTGATTGAAATGTCATCTGATATTTCAATAGGGGGGAGACTGTCCGAAAACTAATAAGTTGATGAATAAAACTAATAGGTAGAT
>CAJULU010000038.1:20831-44858 GCA_910587575.1 uncultured Dorea sp. | reverse complement strand
GAGCATCTGCCTTACAAGCAGAGGGTCATAGGTTCGAGCCCTATAGGTCCCATTACAACTGAAAATGTTGTAGATGATTCAGTGAATACTGGATCATATCTGGCGGGATAGCTCAGTTGGCTAGAGCACACGGTTCATACCCGTGGTGTCGCTGGTTCAAATCCAGTTCCCGCTACTTATGTGAAAAGTCTGTGTCAGCAGGCTTTTTTTTTATAGCTTTTTAAAGAGAAAGAATCTCCCATAGAAAACCAGGTCCCGGAAAGCGTTGGATTCTATGGGAGTTTACATTTGTTTTATTCATACTGCCAGTAGACCGTAATCTTGTTCAGTTCCGGTTCATCCATGTACTGATACCGGACTTCCATAAGCCCGTACTGGTCCGCAAGATTCTGGGCGGCTGTCTTCATGACATTTTCAAAAACGTCATCATGGGCTTCCTCATAGATGGCATCACTGGCGAATTTCAGCACCACCGGGTTTCCGCCTTTGGAGATTACGTTGTTCATCCGCATAAGGGCCAGATCCGGGTCATAAGAAGTATAATACATATTATTCATCATGTAATAGTTCCGGTTCATCATGGT
Organism: uncultured Dorea sp.; assembly: GCA_910587575.1. Taxonomy (GTDB): domain Bacteria; phylum Bacillota; class Clostridia; order Lachnospirales; family Lachnospiraceae; genus Sporofaciens. The sequence continues at coordinate 44,274 of CAJULU010000038.1, read as the reverse complement.
ACATGCGGGAAGAGCCACATCACGGTCCGGGGTATGATTTTTCAGGAGTTCTGTATCATCGCAGAGCATATAATCATAGCTGATTAACTGAAACTGGTTCACATCCTCCCCTTCCGAAGCCTGGAAAACCGGGTCGCCCCAGGTCACATCCATATAGTAGTAATTTCCCTCGCATTTCACAAGGTTCCAGGCATGATTCTGGCCGCCGCTGGTTGTCCCCGTGACATAGGTGCAGAATACGCCCAGGCGTTCCAGCAGATACTGTGCCGCTTTGGAATAACCGGCGCAGACAGAACGCTGATGGATAAACACGCTGTAAATATTCTGGTTATCCGGGGCTTCCAGGTCATAGTCAACCGTATTTACAATATACTCATAGACATACAGGATCTTATTGTAATCGGATTCGTCTGCCCAAATCCCGGACAGGCATTGAGAGGCCTGCGCCTCAATCTGTGCTGTCATCTGTTCCTTTGCCGCCGCATCATAGGTGTATGTGGGCTTCAGCACGGTATAAGGTTCCTGGCCGTCATAGCTGGTAGCAGTAATCGTACCGTCGCACCAGAAGATCTCCGGGCAGTCCTTGAGTATAAACTGAAAGATCTCATTGGCACGTTCCGCTTCGGAAGCATGAATGTAGATGTCGGCAGTGTTTTCCTGCAGACCTTTAAGGATTTCCCGGTAAGTGAGCCGGTCTTCTTCGTCAAGCTGCTGGTAGTAGAATTTCTGTCCCACCTCTTCATCCTGAATCACGGCTTCCTGGAACGGAATTTCCTCCGGGCCGGTCAGTTCCCGTTCTATCTCTTTCACTACATCCGGCCTGAATCCGATGCCATAGGCAATACAGAACGATGCAACTGCCAGGCAGAATAACCCGGCGGTCATTGCAATCGTATGTAGGCATCCCTTTTTTCTTCTTCGTCTTTTCCCCATAGATCTGCTCCTTGCCGTATCTGTTCTCAACGCTTAAGTTCTCAACACTGATACTCTATATTATATTCAATTTTCCTGAAATATACAATATCGGTAACGATTTCTTCCGATACTCATATTCTGATTGTAAGAGAGTCTTTTATGAGGTATTTCCATGAATGATATGAAAGCAACCCAGCAGGATACCCCGGATAAAGGGAAACTTAAGATTAATCTGACGTCGGAGATCACCGCCTATCCCGTGGCCGGCGCAACCATATCCATCTCTTATACCGGAGTCCCGGACAGCCAGCTTGAGAAACTGACCACCGACTCCTCCGGCCAGACAGAGACCATTGAACTGGATGCACCGCCGTTGGAATACAGCCTGGATGTGAATAATGAAATCCAGCCGTATTCGGAGTATACCCTTCAGGTGGAAGCGCCGGGATATGAGCCGGTCAGCATTGCCGGTGCAGAGATTCTGTCTTCTGTCACGGCAATCCAGAACATATCCTTAAGCCCGCTGGAAACCACAGACCCTTCGGAGGAGATCTTTGTGATTCCTGCGCATACATTATACGGCTCTTATCCGGCCAAGATACCAGAGGATGAGATCAAACCCGTGAATGAGTCGGGGGAGATTGTTTTAAGCAGGGTAGTGGTTCCGGAGTATGTTGTGGTACATGACGGAAGCCCCAGAGATACGACGGCCAGGAACTATTATGTGAAATACAAGGATTATATCAAGAATGTGGCCTCCAGTGAGATTTATGCCACCTGGCCTGCGGATACCATACGTGCAAATGTGCTGGCCATCATGTCCTTTACTCTGAACAGGGTGTTTACGGAATGGTATCGCAATCAGGGATACGAGTTTACCATTACTTCCTCTACCGCTTTCGACCACAAATGGAGTCCGGAGCGGAATATTTTCGATACCATATCGGTAATTGTGGATGAGCTGTTTGCAGATTACCTGTCACGCCCGAATGTAAAGCAGCCCATTTTAACACAGTATTGTGACGGGAGACAGGTACAGTGCCCGAACTGGATGACGCAGTGGGGAAGTAAATCCCTTGGCGACCAGGGGTATTCCCCCATTGAGATTCTGCGGTACTTCTACGGAGACAATATGTATATCAACACGGCAGAGGCGATTTCCGGGATCCCGTCTTCCTGGCCGGGGTATAATCTGGAAAATGGCTCAAGCGGCAGTAAGGTACGCCAGCTTCAGGAACAGATCAACGTGATTGCAGGGGCCTATCCAGCCATTCCTAAGGTTACCGTTGACGGAATCTATGGTCCTGCCACTGCTGCGGCTGTCCGCAAATTCCAGTCCGTGTTCGGCCTGCCTGCCACCGGGGTGACAGACTATAAGACCTGGTATAAAATATCGGAAATCTATGTGGGCGTGTCCCGGATTGCGGAATTAGTATGACTATGTGGAAAGCCGCTCCTTGAAGGGGCGGTTTTCCAAAAAACATTTTGAGAAATGGAAGTGCTTACAGACAGAATGCGGAAAAGGGAATGTAATGACAGAAGTTGAAAATAATGTCGAAATATGCTACACTATGTCACAGAATAAGAGGAAAGAGTTACCATCTGTAACGTGCAGAAGACGGGAAGCATAAGAAGCATAGACAGGATTTTTTATATGAAATGGTTAAATCATCAGTCGATGATCCAGTTAAAGCAGTACATAAAAGAAACAACAGAGTCAAAGAAGACCTCGGAGGAAAAAGAAGAGGAAAAAGTAATCGAAGAAAACGTCCCTTATACAAGTTATAAGAATGTGTTTCTGGATGTACCGCATATGTCCCAGAAACCAGAACTTCCTTCCGGATGTGAGATTACTTCACTGGCAATGCTTTTGAATTACCATCATCCCGAAGCCAACGTAGATAAGGAGGAGCTTGCCAGTAAATATCTTGAGACAGGTGAGCCAGGAGAGGTATCCCCGAATGAGAAATTTGTAGGCAATCCCCGCAGTTCCTCTGGTTTTGGGGCGAACGCCCCTGTTATGGTGAAGACTGCCAATAAGTATTTTGCGGAAAATAAGACAGAGACTGAAAATATTGTAAAGGATCTGACAGGAACGGAATTCAAAGGTTTACTGAAATACGTGACCCAGGGGTATCCTGTCATGATCTGGGCAACCATTAATATGCTGGAACCCTATACTTCGGTTACATGGACCATTGACGGAGAGGAGATTCCGTGGCAGGCACAGTTCCATTGCATGGTACTGACGGGGTTTGTATGGATATCCGCATAAAACAGCAGGATTTTTGTGTGACTTGGTCTGCATACTCTTTACACGGCAGGCGGTTACTGGTATAATGGAAAAAGTGCAGGCCATCAGCCGGCTGGCTGGTGACAGGCTGTGATAAGAGGACGATGAGGTCCATGAGTCGGATCCGGAGATTACAGAGATTCTGTTTTCGGGGAAGATGGTATGTATAATAAGGCAGTTGTGCATGCACACTGCTTTTTTTGCGGATACGCAGGAGATTTCAGAAGAATTTCAGAAAGGGTACAGGTGAACAGATGAAAGCATTTCTTATTCTGGAAGACGGAACCGTCTTTCCGGGGACAAGTATCGGTTCCACAAAAGACGTGATCAGTGAGATTGTGTTTAATACTTCGATGACAGGTTATCTGGAAGTTCTGACAGATCCTTCCTATGCGGGACAGGCGGTGGTCATGACATACCCGTTGATCGGGAACTACGGGGTGACACCGGATATGGAGTCGGGGCGTGCCTGGCCGGATGGCTATATCGTACGGGAACTGTCGAGACTGCCAAGTAATTTCCGCTGCCAGGGGAGCCTTTCAGATTTTCTGAAGGAGCAGGACATCCCGGGAATCGCCGGAGTGGATACCCGTACGCTGACCAGACGGCTGCGGGAAAAGGGAACGATGAACGGAATGATCACTACCAACGGGAAATTCAATCTGGATGAAATCCTCCGGAAACTAAAGGAATACAGGATTGGTGACGTGGTTGCACAGGTTACCTGTAAGGAAACTTACGTCCTCAGGGGAGAAGGAGCGAAAGTTGCCCTGCTGGACTTCGGAGCCAAGGATAATATTGCCAGATCTCTGCAGCGGCGGGGATGCCAGGTGACGGTATATCCTGCACATACGTCTGCCAAAGAAATCATAAAATCAGATCCGGACGGAATTATGCTGTCCAACGGGCCGGGAAACCCGGAGACGAATACAAAGATGATAGAAGAAGTAGGGAAATTATACCATACGGATATCCCCATCTTCGCCATCTGTCTGGGTCACCAGCTCATGGCCCTTGCCAATGGCGGAAAGACTTACAAGCTGAAATATGGGCACCGGGGCGGCAACCATCCGGTAAAAGACCTGGAAAATGGCCGGGTGTATATCTCTTCCCAGAATCATGGCTATGCGGTGGATGCCGCCAGTATGGACCGTTCGGTTGCCAGGGAGGCCTTTGTGAATGTCAATGACGGAACCAACGAAGGTCTTGCCTATGAGGGAAAGAAGATCTTCACGGTCCAGTTCCATCCCGAGGCGTGCCCGGGGCCCCAGGATTCGGGGTATCTGTTTGACCGGTTTATGGAAATGATGAAAGGAGTGTAGATTATGCCAAGGAATCATGCAATTAAGAAGGTACTGGTCATCGGTTCCGGTCCGATTGTCATCGGGCAGGCGGCAGAGTTTGATTATGCGGGAACCCAGGCCTGCCGTTCCCTGAAGGAGGAGGGGCTTCAGGTGGTCCTTCTGAATTCCAATCCGGCGACCATCATGACGGATAAGGACATTGCAGACCATGTCTATATCGAGCCGCTGACAACAGAGGTGGTGGAACAGCTGATCTTAAAGGAGAAGCCGGACAGCGTGCTTCCCACTCTGGGCGGGCAGGCGGCTCTGAACCTTGCCATGGAACTGGATGAGAGCGGATTTCTGAAAGAACACGGCGTGGCTCTGATCGGGACGACTTCCGAGACGATCCGCAAGGCGGAGGACCGCCTGGAATTCAAGAACACCATGGAGAAGATCGGGGAACCCTGTGCGGCGTCCCTGGTGGTGGAATCGGTGGAAGAAGGCGTGCGGTTTGCAGAGGAGATCGGCTATCCCGTGGTGCTCAGGCCGGCCTATACCCTGGGGGGAAGCGGCGGCGGGATTGCGGACAACCGTGGTAAACTGATGGAGATTCTGGAAAACGGCCTGCGGCTGTCCCGTGTGGGCCAGGTTCTGGTGGAGCGGTGCATCGCCGGATGGAAAGAGATTGAGTATGAGGTCATGCGAGATAGCAGGGGGAACTGTATTACGGTCTGTAATATGGAGAATATCGATCCGGTGGGGGTTCATACAGGAGACAGTATCGTAGTGGCGCCGTCCCAGACACTGGGGGACAAGGAGTATCAGATGCTTCGTACTTCTGCGCTGAATATCATCAGCGAACTGAACATCACCGGAGGCTGTAACGTACAGTATGCACTGCACCCGGAGACTTTTGAGTATTGTGTGATAGAGGTAAATCCCCGCGTCAGCCGTTCGTCAGCCCTGGCTTCCAAGGCTACGGGGTATCCGATCGCCAAAGTTGCGGCGAAGATTGCCCTTGGATATACATTGGACGAGATTCAGAATGCCGTTACGAAGAAGACGTATGCCAGTTTTGAGCCCATGCTGGATTACTGTGTGGTGAAGATACCAAGGCTGCCCTTTGATAAATTTATCAGCGCCCGGCGCACCCTTACCACCCAGATGAAGGCAACGGGAGAGGTCATGAGTATCTGCGATAACTTTGAGGGGGCGCTGATGAAAGCCATCCGTTCTCTGGAACAGCATGTGGACAGTCTCATGTCTTACGATTTTTCCCGCCTTGACAGGGAAGAACTGCTGGAAGAACTGGCGGTTGTGGACGACACCCGGATCTGGAAGATTGCCGAAGCCGTCCGGCAGGGGATTTCTTATGAAGTCATTCATGGGATTACGAAGATTGATCTGTGGTTTCTGGATAAGATTGCCATACTTGTGGAAATGGAACAGAAGCTTCAGCGCTGCCGGCTGGACAAAGAGCTTCTGAAAGAAGCGAAACGGATGGAATTCCCGGATGGGGTGATTGCCAGGCTGACAGGAAAGACGGAACAACAGATTCACCAGATGCGCCATGAGTGGGGGATTACGGCGGCTTACCGGATGGTGGATACCTGTGCGGCGGAATTTGCGGCAGAGACCCCTTACTATTATTCGGTATTCGGGAGTGAGAATGAGGCAGAAACCAGAAGGCATGATAAGAAGAAGGTTCTGGTTCTGGGCTCCGGCCCGATCCGGATCGGCCAGGGCATAGAGTTTGACTTCTGCAGCGTACACTGTACCTGGGCATTTGCCAGAGAAGGATACGAGACGATTATTGTGAACAATAATCCGGAGACGGTGAGCACGGATTTTGACATTGCGGATAAGCTGTATTTTGAGCCGCTGACTCCGGAGGATGTGGAGAGCATCGTAGACCTGGAGAAGCCGGACGGGGCCGTGGTTCAGTTTGGCGGGCAGACGGCCATCAAGCTGACAGAATCCCTGATGAAGATGGGAGTACCGATTCTGGGGACTTCTGCGGAAAATGTGGATGCTGCGGAAGACCGGGAACTGTTTGATGGGATTCTGGAGCAATGCCGGATTCCAAGGCCCAGCGGCGGCACGGTATTTACGGCAAAAGAGGCAAAGGAGGTTGCGGACCGGCTGGGGTATCCGGTGCTGGTAAGGCCGTCCTATGTGCTTGGGGGCCAGGGGATGCAGATTGCCATCAATGACCATGACATTGAAGAATTTATGGGGATTATCAACCGGATTGCCCAGGATCATCCCATTCTGGTAGATAAGTATCTGCAGGGCAAGGAGATCGAGGTCGATGCCGTGTGTGACGGGGAGGATGTTCTGATTCCCGGCATCATGGAGCATATTGAGCGGGCCGGAATCCATTCCGGTGACAGCATTTCCGTGTATCCGGCCAGGAGCATTTCCCGGAATATAAAGGAAAAGATTGAGGATTATACGGGGAAGCTGGCCAGATCCCTGCATGTGGTGGGACTGATTAATATCCAGTTTATCGTATGCGGTGAGGATGTGTATGTAATCGAGGTCAACCCTCGTTCCAGCCGTACGGTTCCCTATATCAGCAAGGTGACGGGAATTCCGATTGTTCCCCTTGCCGTGAAAGCCATGACCGGGAAAAAGATCAGGGAACTTGGCTATGCGCCGGGACTCCAGCCGGAAGCGGATTATTTTGCCGTGAAAATGCCGGTATTCTCCTTCGAGAAAATCCGGGGGGCAGATATCAGCTTAGGGCCGGAGATGAAATCTACGGGAGAGTGCCTGGGGATTGCAGAGACATTTGACGAGGCGTTATATAAGGCGTTCCTGGGGGCGGGAATCCGTCTGCCAAGGCATAAGAACATGATCATTACCGTGAGGGACGAGGACAAGGCGGAAGCTGTGGAGATTGCGCGCAGATTCCGAAGGATCGGCTACCGCATCTTTGCCACGAAGGGCACGGCAGAGGCTCTGGAAGACGGCGGCGTAAAGGCGAACATGGTCCGGAAGATTGAACAGGAGTCGCCGAACCTGATGGACCTGATTCTGGGACATAAGATCGATCTTGTCATTGATACGCCGCAGCAGGGAGCGGACCGGGCAGGAGACGGGTTTCTGATCCGCAGAAATGCCATTGAGACGGGAGTGAATGTGCTGACGGCGATTGATACGGCAAAGGCATTGATCGAGAGTCTGGAGAATACGGATATCAAGAGGCTTACGCTGGTGGACATTGCGAAGATCTGACGGTTTCTAAGGGCGCCTGGACGGAACTGAAATTATATTTGCTGAAATGCACCGGATATGCTATACTAACCACAGTGAAGACGGATATATATGTGATAAGTGGGAGGAAGAAACATGAGACTGGTTACACGTTCTGATTTTGATGGTCTGGCATGCGGTGCGCTGCTTCTTGAGGCGGGCGTGATTGACAGCTGGAAATTTGCACATCCGAAGGATATCCAGGACGGCCTGATAAGAATAGATGAGAATGACTGTCTTGCCAACGTTCCTTTTGTGGAAGGATGCGGATTATGGTTTGACCATCATTCCAGCGAGCATGAGAGGATGGAACTGGAGGGGCGGTACAATGGAGAGAGCCGTACCAGCCCTTCCTGTGCAAGGATTATCTATGAATACTATGGCGGCAAGGCGGCATTTCCCCAGTTTGACGATCTGATGACGGCGGTGGACAAGGTGGATTCCGGGAATCTGACCGTGAGGGAGATTCTCAATCCGTCAGGCTGGGTTCTGATCGGATTTCTGATGGATCCCCGTACCGGGCTGGGAAGATGGAGAAAATTTTCCATTTCCAATTATGCGCTGACGGAGAAGCTGATGGATGTGAGCCGTACCATGAAGACCGAGGAGATTCTGGCGATGCCGGATATCAAGGAGCGGATCGAGACTTATATTGAGCAGACGGTGAAGTTCAGGGATATGATTCTGAAGCATACGATTATAGACGGCAATGTCATTATTACGGATCTGAGAAATGTGGATCCTATTTATTCCGGCAACCGTTTCATGATCTACAGTATGTATCCGCAGCAGAATATTTCTGTGTGGATTGTCAGCGGACGCAGAGGAAAGGGCTGTTCTGCGGCCGTTGGTTACAGTATTCTGAACAGGACGGCGACGCTTGACGTAGGAAGCCTTATGCTGAAATACAACGGCGGAGGCCACCGGAAGGTGGGAACCTGCCAGTTTACCGAGGAGAACATGTCGGAAGAGCTTCTCAAGATGCTGGGTGAGCTCTGCGAGATGGCGAACAGATAAAATATCCAATATTTACATCAACATTTCCCCCATGGTCATGTGGTAGAATAAATCTGTATCTATCAACAGGAACAGGAGGAGGAAGACACGATGATACAAGAGGCGAAAAGAGATGCAGAGGTGGACAGGGTCGGCAGGGTGTTTGGCGACTACATAAAAGAAAGCCCCTACCTGGACTGGATGTGGTCGGACAAGCTGGGGTATATCCTGATGCAGATTTCTTTTGAGGGGCAGGAGATCGTGGAGTGCCATGTGATCAGGGAGGCCGCAAGGCTCTGCTGGATTCTGTTTCCCGAGATCGCCGATGACGTGGTACTAAGGACGCAGAATGATCATGCCACGTATGAGGCGGATCTGTCGGAGCGTTCCAGGATCCGGAAACGTCTGAAGCCCTACACGGATCAGCTGCCGGAGTACCGCTATCTGTGTGAGAAGCTGTGGGAGCGGTAGAGCCGGGCATAGAAAACGTGCAGGATTAATCCTGCACGTTTTCTATGCCCGAGATATCCGAATCAATCACCAGGGAATAGTTGGTGTAGTACACTACAAATCCTGGCTTTGCTCCATTCGGTTTTTTGACATGCTTCTTCTCTACATAATCAATCTCCACCTTGTCGCTGCCACGGTTTCTGGAATAGAAGGCGGCCAGACGTCCTGCTTCCTCAAACGTCCGGTCCGGAAGTTCATTTCCGCCGGTCTTTACGATTACATGGGAGCCGGGAGCGCCTTTGGCGTGGAACCACCAGTCATTTCCGCTAGCAAAGGAAAAGGTCAGTTCGTCATTCTGCAGATTATTCTTTCCCACATACATATGATAACCGTCGCTGGAAATATAGTGCATGGGCCGGCTGGTAATCTTTACTTTTTTCCGGGTAGATTTCCTGCGGATGTACCCGCTCTGTATCAGTTCTTCCTTAATCTGCACAAGGTCGGCTTCGCTCATGGCAATATCCAGTGCATTGCTGATGGATTCCAGATACCGGATCTCATCGGCAGTCTCCTGGATCAGCTTCGAAAGGGCTTCAAAAGTTCGTTTCTGCTTATTATACTTAGCAAAATACTTCTGAGAATTTTCCTGGGGCGTCATGGTAGGATCTAAGGGGATGGTAATCTCCTTGTCCGTGTAGTAATTAAGGGCGGTCAGTTCCTTGGAACCGGCGGGGAGACTGTATCCGTAGATATTGATCAGCTCGCCGTAAACCTTATACCTGTCCCTGTCCCGGGTATCCTTAAGCTGCCTGGACTGCAGGTCATATTTCTTGCGGTTACGTTCCAGGGAAGTCTGCACTACATGGCGCAGATCCGTGCTTTTCTGCCGTATCCGGGTCAGGGTATTTCTGGTTGCATAATATGTTTTCAGTACCTGGGACATAGAGCCGTATTCTTTCGCCTGGGTATCCTGGTCAAAGTGGGAGAATGGAACCGCACAGAATTCTTTCGGCTCATTTTTAACATAGTAAATGGTCGGGCGGAATCTGCCAAGTTTCACTTGTTCCATATAGTAGGAAAACTGCCGGAAGAGATGGGACAGCATGTCCTCCGGAAGTTCTCTGGCAGTCATGCCGGACTCCATTCCGGCAAGGGTGCAGATCTCCTCCGCCGCCACGGGGCTGATTCCGGTAAAGCTGGTATAGACTGCCTTGCCAAGAGGTACGGGCTTTTCCCTCAGCGCCTGGATGAACTCTGCCCCGGTGACGGTCAGCGGATCCAGTTTTGCCATGGTGTCCGGTATAAAATACTTACGTCCTGGCAGTACCTCCCGGACAGAACTCATCTGTGCACTGACGTGTTTGATGCTGTCAATGATCCGGTCTTTGTCATCACAGAAAATGATGTTGCTGTGTTTTCCCATGATCTCAATGATCAGTTTCTTCCTGCACAGATCGCCCAGTTCGTCCAGGTGCTCGATCTCCAGATGGATAATCCTCTCAAGCCCAGGCTGTGAGACCCCGGTAATACGGCCGTTCCCGATATGTTTGCGCAGAAGCATACAGAAATTAGGCGCAGTCAGGGGGCCTGGCTTGTTTTCGTCCGTCAGATATATCAGAGGAAGGGAAGCGCTGGCAGAGATATAAAGCCGGCACGCCCCGTCCGGTGTCTTGAGGGTAAGCAGCAGTTCATCCGTCTCCGGCTGTGCGATCTTGGTGATCCTTGCCCCGGTTAGGGTGTCTTTCAGTTCCCTGGTGACCGCCGCCACTGTAATTCCGTCAAATGCCATAATCTGAACTCCTTTCTCTGGTCAAATGAAATAAAAATGATCTGTTAAGGCAATAGTATAACATGGTTGACTCAATTTGCCAAATGTCTTATAATGAGTGAGTCAGATCATTTGATATATAATACAGATTAAAGAAGAGGTTCGTATCATGATAAACAGTATGACAGGTTTCGGACGCTGCGAGAGTTCGGACGGGAACCGGAAATTCACCGTTGAGATGAAGGGTGTGAATCACCGGTATCTGGATGTGAATATCCGTATGCCCAAGAAGCTGAATTTATTTGAGACTGCAATCCGTAACCGATTGAAGCAGAGTATTCAGAGAGGCAAAGTGGACATTTTCATCACATATGAAGATCTGTCTGAGAATCAGGCCTCTCTGAAGTATAATGAACAGCTGGCAGGGGAGTACCTTGCCTGTTTTAAGCAGATGGAAGAGAAATTCTCTCTGGGGAATGATGTCCGGGTTTCCACGCTTCTGCGCTGTCCGGAAGTGCTGACCATGGAAGAGCAGGTTCTGAATGAGGAAGAACTGTGGAACGGGCTTGAGAATGCGCTTTCCGTTGCCATCGGACGTTTTGTTGAGACGAGGGTCCAGGAAGGCGTGCATCTGCGGGAAGACATTTTAAAGAAGCTGGAAGGGATGTTAAAGCTGGTGGATTTTATCGAAGAGCGTTCCCCCCAGATCGTGACGGAGTACCGGGAGAAACTGGAGAACAAGGTCCGGGAGCTGCTTACGGATACGCAGATCGAAGAGGGAAGGATTGCCGCCGAGGTGGTGATATTTGCGGACAAGATCTGTACGGATGAGGAGATTGTAAGGCTTAGGAGCCACGTTGTACATATGAAGGAGACCCTGCGGTCTGAAGAGAGCGGAATCGGGCGGAAGCTTGATTTTATTGCCCAGGAGATGAACCGGGAGGCCAACACCATTCTTTCCAAGGCCAATGACCTGGAGATTTCCAATGCGGGGATTGATCTGAAGACGGAGATTGAGAAGGTAAGGGAGCAGATTCAGAATATTGAGTGACACTCGGCGGGTCAGCAGGCAGATTACAAATAAAAGAAAGAGGACAGGTGCATGGGAGAGAGAGGGATTCTGACCGTGGTATCCGGCTTTTCCGGGGCCGGCAAGGGCACGGTCATGAAAGAGATTATGGAACGGTATGGGAATTATGCGTTGTCGGTTTCCGCCACAACCAGAAAGCCGAGGCCAGGCGAGGAGGAAGGACGGGAATATTTCTTTAAAACCGCAGAAGAATTTGAAAAAATGATTGCGAAAGAGGAACTGATAGAGTATGCTAGGTATGTGGACAATTACTATGGGACACCGAAGGCTTACGTGGAGGAACAGTTAGAGGCGGGGAAAGATGTGATCTTAGAGATTGAGATCCAGGGGGCGCTGAAGGTGAAGGAGAAGTTTCCCCAGACGCTGCTTCTGTTCATTACTCCGCCCACGGCCAGAGAGTTAAGGAACCGTCTGAAGGGGCGGGGAACCGAGACGGAGGACGTAATCAACGGCCGTATGAAACGTGCCGGAGAAGAGGCTTGTGGAATGGATCAGTATGATTATCTGATTGTGAATGACGTGCTTTCCGAGTGTGTGGAGCAGGTGCATCAGATTATTCAGGGAGAACACAGAAGAAGTTACCGAAATCAGGCATTTATAGAGAGAATGAAGGAAGAGCTGAAAGGAGAATAGTGTATGCTGCACCCATCTTACACAGATTTAATGAAGGTAGTGAATAAGGATGTGGAGGAAGGCGAGACAAAGATTGTGAACAGCCGGTATTCTATCGTTATGGCCACTGCGAAGAGAGCCAGGGAGATTATTGACGGCAATATGCCGCTGGTACCGGTGAAGGGCGGAGAGAAGCCGCTGTCTGTCGCAATTGACGAGCTGAACCAGGCCAAGATTAAAGTTGCCGCAGAGGAAGAGAAAAAAGAGATGAGGAAGCCGGAAGAACCGGAAGTGCCAGAAGAGCAGGATCAGACCGTGCCGGAAGAGGCCGTGGAGTAAATGGGACGGAATCCGGGCGATTGCAGGGGCAGGTGCCGCAAGGTATCTGCCTTTCTTACACGGGCGGACGCATTGTGAAGATAAGGAGGAAGGATGAACATATTATTTATCTCCCTGGGATGTGACAAGAATCTGGTGGATTCGGAAGTCATGCTGGGATTACTGGATGGGAAGGGGTATCGGATCGTAGACGACGAGGAACAGGCGGACGTCATCGTGGTCAATACCTGCTGTTTCATCCATGATGCGAAAGAGGAGAGTATAGAGACCATTCTGGAGATGGCAGAGTATAAAGAGACCGGAAGGCTTAAGGCTCTGATTGTAACGGGCTGCCTTGCGCAGCGGTATCAGCAGGAAATCTTAAAAGAGATTCCGGAGGTGGATGCGGTTCTTGGCACCACTTCCTACGACCGGATTGTCCAGACGGTGGAGGAAGCGCTTGATGGCAGGGGCGGCGTGAAGCTGGGTGAACTGGACGCCCTGCCCCTGCCGGAGGGAAGGCGGCTGGTGACGACGGGCGGGCATTACGCCTATCTGAAGATTGCGGAAGGCTGTGATAAGCACTGCACTTACTGTATTATTCCGAAGATCCGCGGGAACTATAGGAGTGTACCTATGGAGAGGCTGATAAAAGAGGCGCAGGAACTGGCAGAACAGGGGGTAAAAGAACTGATCCTGGTGGCGCAGGAGACGACTCTGTACGGGAAGGATCTGTACGGGAAGAAGTCGATTGCCAGGCTGCTGAGGGAATTATGCAGGATCCGGGGAATCCGCTGGATCCGGCTTCTCTACTGTTATCCGGAGGAAGTGGACGATGAACTGATCCGGGTAATGAAGGAAGAGAAGAAGATCTGTAATTATCTGGATCTGCCAGTCCAGCATGCCAGCAATGAAATTCTGAAAAGGATGGGAAGAAGAACTTCGAAAGAACAGATAAAGGAGATTATTGCAAAGCTCAGGGCTGAGATAGAGGATATTACCATTCGTACCACGCTGATTACCGGTTTTCCCGGTGAGACGAAGGAACAGCATGAGGAACTGATGGAGTTTGCAGATGAGATGGAATTTGACCGTCTGGGAGTGTTTCCCTACTCACCGGAAGAGGATACGCCGGCGGCTGACATGCCGGATCAGGTGCCGGAAGAGGTGAAGGAGGAGAGGCGGGCCGAACTGATGGAGCTCCAGCAGGAGATTGCGTTTGAGAAGGCAGAAGAGATGACCGGCCGGGAAGTGCTGGTGATGATTGAGGGAAAGGTTGCAGATGAAGATGCGTATGTGGGCAGGACTTACCGGGACGCACCGAATGTAGACGGTCTGATCTTCGTCCAGACAGAAGAGGAACTGGTAACCGGTGACTTTGCCAGGGTAAAAGTGACCGGAGCCGTGGAATATGATTTGATAGGAGAGTTGATCGTATGAATTTACCAAATAAACTGACGGTGCTTCGAGTGATCATGGTGCCATTTTTTGTGTTTTTTATGCTGACGGATGTAGGAGGGGCTGCGAATAAGTGGATTGCCCTGGTGATTTTCTGTGTGGCGAGTCTGACGGATATGCTGGACGGAAAGATTGCCCGCGCAAGGAACCTGGTGACAAATTTTGGGAAATTTATGGATCCTCTGGCAGATAAGCTTCTGGTATGTTCTGCCATGATCTGCCTGATCCCGTCCGGGGATCTGGAAGCCTGGATTGTCATCGTGATCATTGCCAGAGAGTTTATTATCAGCGGATTCCGGCTGGTGGCTTCGGATAACGGGATTGTGATTGCTGCCAGTTACTGGGGGAAATTCAAGACCGTTTCCCAGATGGCCATGATCATTGTGCTGATCGCAGACTTCGGCGGTGTATTTGACATGATTGGAACGGCGCTGATCTGGGTATCCTTAATCCTGACGGTCGTTTCTCTGATCGATTATGTTGCCAAGAATGTACAGGTGTTGACACAAGGAGGTATGTAACGGATGACGGTAGAATTTATCTCTGTAGGTACGGAGATTTTATTAGGAAATATTGTGAATACGAATGCAGCCTATCTGTCGGAGCAGTGTGCGGCGCTGGGGCTTTCCTGCTTTCACCAGAGTGTGGTGGGAGATAACGAGGAGCGTCTTGATGAGGCGGTGCGCCAGGCTCTGTCAAGGTCGGACATTCTGATCTTAAGCGGCGGGCTCGGGCCTACGAAGGATGATCTGACGAAAGAGGTTGTGGCAAAGGTCTTCGGAAAGGAACTCTATGAGGACGGGCACACGAAGGAACGGATTCAGGAGTATTTCCGCCGGGTACACAGTGACCAGGTAACGCCCAATAACTGGAAGCAGGCCATGGTGCCGGAAGGGGCGAAGGTGGTGGATAACCATAACGGTACGGCGCCCGGGCTGATCCTTGAGGAGAACGGAAAGACTGCGATCCTCCTGCCGGGACCGCCCAATGAAATCAGACCTATGTTTGAGAGGGATATTGCGCCCTATCTGAATGAACTGCAGCCGGAGGGCATTTACTCGAAGATGGTGAAGATCTGTTCCATCGGGGAGAGCAAAGCGGAGACCATGGTTGCCGATCTGATGGACGAACAGACCAACCCGACGATTGCACCTTATGCCAAAACGGGCGAAGTGCATTTCCGCGTGACCGCCAAGGCGGCTGATGAAGAAGAGGCAGAACGGCTGTTTACGCCGCTGATGGAGGAATTGTTCCGGCGGTTTGGAGATAAGATCTATACCACCAGGGAGGACGTGACCCTTGAGGCATCCATTGTCAGTCTTCTTGATGAGAAGAAGATGACCATGACCACGGCAGAGTCCTGCACAGGAGGACTGCTGGCAGGAAGGATCATGAATGTGCCCGGCGCTTCCAATGTGTACCAGGAGGGATATATTACCTACTCCAATGATGCGAAGGAACGGATTCTGGGAGTAAAGCGGGAGACCCTTATGCAGTATGGGGCAGTGAGCACCCAGACCGCAGAAGAGATGGCAAGGGGCGTGGCAAAAGCTGCCGGTGCGGATGCAGCGCTTAGTGTGACCGGGATTGCAGGACCGGGGGGCGGAACCCCGGAGAAACCGGTGGGACTTGTGTATGTGGGATGTTATGTGAAAGGCCATGTACGTGTGGAGGAATTTCATTTTACAGGAAACAGGGATAAGAACCGGGAGTTCGCCGTGGCAAGGGCGCTGACCCTGCTTAGGGAGGAACTTCTTGCGTTAAAGTAAAAGACCTGGTTGGTTAAATAAGCTAGGAGGCTTTCATTATGGAAATAAGGATGTTGCAGCAGCCGGATCTGCTTCCGGCGCTGCACCTGGTCTGGGAGGTCTATGCAGATACCATTGCACCGACGAGTACCCCGGAGGGTGTGGCTTCATTTCAGAAATTTATTAAATACGACTATATCAGTGAAGTCTGGCAGCGTGGGGAACTGATCTTCTTCGGCGCATACGAAAGCGGGATACTGTGTGGTACGCTGGCCTTAAGGCCGGACGGGCATATTGCGCTTTTCTTTGTGAAAACAGACCGGCAGGGACAGGGAATCGGACGTATGCTGTTTCAGTATGCTTACCACTATTGTGCAGGGTATCTGCATACAGACAGGATGACGGTGAATGCTGCGCCGGATGCGGTGGAGAGATATCTACATATGGGAATGCGTGCCGTCTCCGGGGAACAGATGCGGGAGGGTATGCGTTATGTCCCTATGGAGATGTACGTGAATCTTGGCATGGTAAACCCTGGGGGGACGAAATCCAGGATGCCATGGATTGCGCTTGGGGTATTTGCCGTGGTACTGATTCTGTTACTTGCCTTTATCGGGATCCATGCAGGCAGTGACTTGCGAAGAGAGATCAGACGTCAGCGGAACTGGACTTATGAGGCGCCGGATGATGATTACGGCTTTGATGGTGATTATGACTTTGATGACCTTCCCTACGGGTATGGCAGCGACGGTTATGAGGAATCAGAGGAAGAGTATGGAATCTGGGCAATCCCGGAAATGACGGACGATGATCTCTCTTATGAGATAGATGATGAGATATATGAGTTTATGGACGATGAGAAACAGTCCATGACAATCCAGTTTCAGGTAAATTATCCGAAGATCAGCGGACTTAAGGATGCTGCTGTGGAGAAGAAGGTCAATGATATTCTCAAAGCCCGTGCCATGGAGACTGTGAAGCGGATCTATGATGATCCCGATCCGGAGATCAAAGAACGGGTGCTGGGCGAACAGTATCCGGTGCTGATTGATTATGTGGATTATAATGTCTGCTATGCATCTGAGAACGTAATCAGTGTGGTTTATGAAGATTATGGTTACGAGGGCGGACAGAATTACTATGTCCAGCATCTGCGTACCTGTAACATCAGCCTGAAGGACGGAACGGTTTATGAGGTGAAGGATATTGTGGAACTGAGCGACGCATTTGTGGAGGACTGGCTTGCCAGGATGCGCAGTGAAGCAGAAAACGATCTGTTTCTTTCAGAAGCTGATACTGACACTCTTAAGAAGGCCCTGGAAGGGGACAGTCAGAATGATGTTTACGATGTGAATTTCTTTCTGGATGCAGAAGGAATCGAGATTGGATTTGATCTGAATTATGCAGATGATGACGAGAATAACCCGGGGTATGTGTGGGTGACCGCACCGTTTACCTTTGAGGAGATGGAAGGGTATGCAGCGGACAGTGATCTTTGGAAGGAACTGAGATAGGGCAGACGGAAGGAAGTATACTTATGGCAAGAACAGTGGGAATCGGTCATCAGGATTTTGAAGAGATACGGATAAAGAATAATTTTTATATCGACAAGACAATGTTTATCCGGGAATGGTGGGAGAGAAATGATATTGTCACACTGATTACACGTCCCAGAAGGTTTGGGAAGACCTTGAATATGAGTATGCTGGAGCAGTTTTTTTCTGTTAAGTATGCAGGAAGAGGAGAATTGTTTGAAGGACTTCGTATCTGGAAAGACGAAAAATACCAGGAACTGCAGGGAACGTATCCTGTGATCAGCCTGTCCTTTGCAAATGTAAAGGGGGAAGACTATAGAGAAACGAGGCAGTCTGTCAATCAGATTATAGAGAATATATACAATAAGCATATATATTTGTCAGAGGGCGGTTTTCTGACTGAAAATGAGAAAAAATATTTCCGGAGCGTGGGCGTTGATATGGACAATACAACCGCAGTATGGGCGCTTCATAAGATGTCAGATTTCCTGTCCCGGTTTTATGGGAAAAAGGTGATTATCCTGTTGGATGAATATGACACTCCCATGCAGGAGGCATATGTGAATGGCTATTGGAATGAATTAGTCAGCTTTATACGGAGTTTGTTTAACTCTACGTTTAAGGAGAATCCATATCTGGAACGTGCAGTTATGACGGGGATTACAAGAATAAGCAAGGAATCCATTTTCTCGGATCTGAACAATCTGGAGGTTGTTACTACCACGTCTGAAGAATATGCCGATGCATTTGGATTTACAGAAGCAGAAGTAGCGGCCGCATTGGAAGAATTCGGATTGTCCGACAGGGCACAGGAAGTGAAGCTGTGGTACGATGGATTCACATTCGGCAGGCTGTCGGACATCTATAATCCATGGTCAATCATAAATTATCTAAATAAGAAAAAGGCAGGACTGTACTGGGTCAATACCAGTTCTAACCGGCTGGTGGGGAAACTTTTAAGAGAAGGGAACAGAGAGGTAAAGAAAGCATTTGAGGGATTACTGAAAGGGGAACATCTGATTACGCCGATTGACGAGCAGATTGTATATGATCAGTTGGATGATAATGAATGGGCAATCTGGAGCCTGCTTCTTGCCAGTGGATATTTAAAGGTTGTCAGCCATGAGACATATGAGGAAATAGAGGATGATTTCCAGGAAGTGAATTATGAACTGGATCTGACGAATCTTGAAGTGAGACGGATGTTCGTCAGGATGATTAAGGGATGGTTTGCAGAGAATCAGCCGGACTATAATGATTTTATCAAAGCATTGCTGCAGGATGATTTAAAGGCTATGAATCTCTATATGAATCGTGTAAGTTCAGAGATGTTCAGTTATTTTGATACAGGGAAGAAACCATCCAGGAAAGAGCCGGAACGTTTCTATCATGGCTTTGTCCTTGGTCTTATGGTGGAACTGAGTGACCGCTATGTGATCACATCCAACAGAGAAAGCGGATTCGGAAGATACGATGTGATGCTAAAGCCTCGGAATCCGGCGGATGATGCGATGATTATGGAATTTAAGGTGCAGGATAAAGAGGATGAAAAAGAACTTACTGATACGGTTAAGGCTGCATTGGAACAGATAGACCGGAAAGCATATGCGGCAGCGCTGATTGCGAAAGGGATTCCCGGAGAAAAGGTGCGGAAGTACGGGTTTGCCTTTCGGGGGAATGAAGTGCTGATCGGAGCCGGTAAATAAGCCGCCGGACGGGCCAAAAATATGTAAGCAGGAGATGACAGATATCTCCTGTTTTTTACTGTATAATACAGAGGGACCGCCAGTGGAAGACGGGCATTTATGAACATCTCAGAAATGGTGTACGCACCATTTTTCCAGCAGATTAATCAAGGAATAAAGCAATGTCGCCATGATGCACAGAAGGACGATGCTCATTAAGAGCCAATCCATCTTAAACAGGTGAGAGGGCATTCTGATACAGTGTGATATCAATAGGGGTAATGTGCTTTAGTTTAAAATCCCATCTGCCAACATTCTCTTTGCGGAATTGATTGTACAACGGACTTAGTAATGAAGCGAAGAATTGTAATAGTAGTATTAGTGAATATGGAAGGCAGATATTTCATGTCGTTATTTCCTTCGAAAAAAGCTTGAGCTTTACGGTTAATGAAGTAATGGAAATGGGGTATGAGATAGCAGTATATTGGGGATATGACAGGCAGCATTGGAGGGGATGAGGTTACTTATGGTGTCTATGATAATGGCAGTATTTATGCAAGATAGCAGAAAGATAGTATATAGGGGATTATTATGTACGTAGCTGTAGGTGACCAAATTGGACACATTCTCTGATAAAGGCATGGAAGGAGAAAGTGGAAAATCGTTATGTCTTCCTTTGTGAACGAAGTGGCAATACGCTGAATTGTAACAGATAAAGCGCAAGAGATCTTGAAGAAATGCGATTGAATCCCCAATGGATGTATGATAGTATAGAAGAAAGAGAAGTATCCCGAATAGAAAATAAAAAAGGGAAGGATATTAAAAGGTATATGAGCAACAATAAAAGAGAGATTACATATCATAATAAGGATGTTCTGTCTAAGATCTTAGCAGAGAACTTTAAAGAAAAATCTTTGAAGGTATATGGGATTGATGTGCCTAAGATCAAACAGATTCTGCCAACAAATCTTCCGCAGATCCAGGTAAATGAAATGAGGATTGATAACCTGTTCCTTTTGGAAGATGGTTCAATTGCAATCATAGATTATGAGAGTGATGTTAAATGGGAAGATCATTTAAAGTACCTGAACTACATTGTACGAATCTTAGAAAGATATAAAAAGGAAGAGATGCCTAAGCAGATCCGTATGATCGTCATATATACGGCGGATGTAGAAAAAGCGCCTGGAGAATTTTCGGCAGGCTGTCTTACTTTAAAGATGGAGCAGGCATTTCTCAGTAAAATAGATTCTGAAACTGTACAGGAAGAGATCGGGGAGAAATTAGAGCATGGACTGCCATTATCAGATGATGAACTGATGAAACTGATTATTTTGCCTTTGACACATAAAGGGAAGGAGAAGAAAAAGCAGGCAGTAAAAGAAGCAGTTGAATTGGCAAAGAAGATTGCGGACAAAGAGGAAAAGACATTTGTATTATCCGGGATTTTGGTGTTTGCCGATAAGATTATTGATTCTGAGACAGCAAAATATATTAAGGAGGTCATACGTATGACGCAGGTAGCAGAATTATTATTGGAAGAAGGAAGACGTGAAGGAAGACAAGAGGGATTGATATTATCTGGAAAGATTTTCCGAGTAGTAAGAGAACGTTCCGATTTTACGAATGAGAAGATTGCAGAGGAAGTTGGCTGCAGTGTGGAGGAAGTAGAAAGCACGAGAAAAATGTTTGATATATAGTTAAGAAGATTGGTGTTTGCTGATAAAATTATTGATTCTGAAACTTAAGTCGCTGTTGATTCCTAATGAAACCATTGTAGAGCAATTGATAGAAAGATATCAGTTGACCAAAGATGAAGCAAGTGAGTTTTTGGAAGGGAAAAATATAAGATTTAGAGGAAGAATATAGTTACCAGTTATTAGAAACGCTGTCGGAGAGAATCTGGCAGCGTTTTTTGCTGTCATGATTTAATGGAGAAGACATTAGACACAGGATATATAACTGGTATAGGAGTATTGAGGGTTGCCAGAACAAAGAGCTGTATGTCAGAAAACTACAGGAAATGCTATTGGAATAATTCTTCAATTGGAACAGCCAAAACCTCGGACAATCCATACAGCTCAATATCTGTGACCGTGCGGCTCTGATCCTCAATGCGGGAAATGGAGCCTCGGCAGATATAGATTGCCAGGGTTTCTAGTTTTGCAGATAACTCTTCCTGGGTCAGATTCTGTTCTTTTCGAAGCTGTTTTACCTTCTTGCCAACTAAATTTTTTTTCTCACTGTCAATGATCCGCGGCATAATAAATTCCTTTCTTGTCTTGTAAGAAGACGTATATAATGGTACACTAGATATGTCGAAAATTTGTCCTATAATAGGAAACATAGTGGAATTGGATGACAGATAATGTCTGCATTTTTTTACGAAAAATGTTGAAGGATGACAGATAATGTCCATTATATTCTTTATAATAAGATAAAGAAGATTTTTGGAGGTAACAATTGGCATGAAGAAAGAGGCAGATGACAAATCGGAAAGGGTATTATCGATTTATTCAAGATTACGAGAGGGACAAACAATATATAAGGAAGAAGAGAGCAACAGGTATGGCGTTGCGCAGCGTACGATCCAAAGGGATATATCTGACATTCAGTGCTTCCTGCAGACACAGAGTTATGATACGGGAGAGGTGCAGGAGATTGTCTTTGACAGAAGCAGGGGCGGATACCGTCTGGAAACGAAGATAAGAAAACAGATGGAGTCCGGGGAGATCCTGGCCGCCTGCAAGATCTTGCTGGAAAGCAGGGCATTGATAAAAGAAGAGATGTTTCCAATCATCAACAAGCTGATGGATACTTGTAATGATGAAGAGAATAGAAAGAGATTAAAAGAGTATGTCGGAAATGAGATGCACCACTACGAAGAACTGCATCACGGGAAGAAGCTGTTGGAACGGCTTGGGCAGTTGGAAAATGCGGTAAAGGAGCAGAGATATATAAGGATCCGGTATAAGAAGCTGACGGATTCCATGGAGGTGATCCGCAAGGTGAAGCCGGTCGGAGTGATGTTCTCGGAGTTCCATTTTTACTTGACGGCTTACATCGAAGATATAGATAAAGAAAAGGAATTTCAGAATCCAAATGATATCTTCCCTACCATATACCGGGTTGACCGGTTAGAAGAAGTCATGGTATTGGAGGAACATTTCTCCATTCCATATGCTGAGAGATTTGAAGAGGGAGAGTTCAGGAAGCGGATTCAGTTCATGTACGGAGGGAGGCTGCAGAAAATTCGGTTCCTGTATACGGGAGCGGATATCACGGCTGTTCTTGACCGATTGCCCACGGCAGTAATAGAGAGCGAGAAGGAGGGCAGATATATAGTAAAGGCAGAAGTATTTGGAAAAGGAATTGACATGTGGCTGAGAAGTCAAGGACAGGTGGTAGAAGTTTTGAAATGATACAGCCAGTTGGTATAATGAGGAAATGACCTGCCATGGAGGCAGAAAATGATTACAGGAGAGGAGCAGGGTGGTTTTGGAAAAAGTAATTGTAGCATTAGAAGAACTTAGGGAAATAAATTGTGCATATGATATTTCGACAGATACGATTTCCCAGCTTATGAAGGAGATGGACGAAGCGAAAGTCTGTACGCCGATTATTGGGAAGTTCAGTTCAGGTAAGAGCGCTTTGGTCAATACAATCCTTGGATATAGCAACAAGATTCTGAGGGAAGATATCACACCGGAGACTGCAATTCCGGCTGAGATTGTATATACGGAGTCCGAAGAATCCGTCACGATTATTGGAAATGACGGTACATGCAAGAGTATATCGGTCAGGGATTACAGGGATTATGAGGCAGACGCCAATACGGTTAGAAGTGCAAGAATACAGCTGCATAATGAACGTTTTCTTGAAAGAATACCGGATGTGATGCTTGTGGACATGCCGGGATTTGAGTCTGGTTTTGAGATACATAATAAGGCGATTGATAATTATCTGCCCCAGAGCCTGGCTTATATCGTAACTTTTCCGGCAGACGATATGATTCTTAGAAGCAGTGTCGG
>CAJULU010000038.1:1382-20821 GCA_910587575.1 uncultured Dorea sp. | reverse complement strand
AAGAGTTGTGTTTACATGATATGCCGCTGTGCGTGGTAATTACAAAATACGATAAACGGAATGATGATTTTGACCTGACTTTTGAGAAGTTAAAGGAGAGCCTGAGACGTTTTGTAGGAGACCGGGAAATAGAATTCTGCCGGACCAGCAGTTTTACCGGAGACGCTGAGGAACTTGAGGAATTTCTTGAGAAGATACAGGATGAATCCCAGCGCATTCTTGCGGAGAAATATAAAAAGCGCATTCTTACAATAGCGGAAAATACAGAGAATTATCTGATGGCCACATTGAAGAACAGTCAGATGTCGGAATCAGAGTTAGACGAGCAGGAAGAAAAGCTGGGTAAGCAGCGTCAGACATTAGAGTCAAGATTTTCAAAAGAACAGGGAGAGTTTAATCTGGAAATAGCGGATTGCGTAGCGGAGATCAGGAGTGATGTGCAGAATGCGTTGAATGCAGAAGAGTCTACGCTGGTTACCATGGCGTTGAATAATCAAAATATCAATGATCATCTGAATTCGGTTGTCAGGAATGCGGTTACTGTCAGTGTAAAAAAGAGACTGATACCTAAGATTGAAAAATATGTCAGACATATGGAGAAAGTGATTAATACGGAGTCAATGGGGGATGTTCATGTTTCGTTTGCATTTGATGCGAAGGATCTTAATGAAGGCATGACATCGACGGTTGTTTCGGCTGTGGCGGGGCTTATTATTATTGGCGGTCCCTTTGGAATCCTGATAGGAAGTATTGTAGGTCTTGCCATAAAGTTGTTCGGTGAGAATAAGAAACGTGAGGAAGCAAGACAAAAGATACGGGCAAAGCTTCAGCAAGAGGTGTTCCCACAGATACTTAGGGAGATTGAAAACGTAGTTGAAACAGCAGTTACGAAGCAGGTGAAGCAGGTCAATACATCCATAAACGAGAAAAGATATTAAGCGGTTCTTTGGATAATGCGGCCGCAATCATTACGAAGGATTATCTGGAAAAATTAGAAAGGTATGAAATTCTGGATCCTTCGGAGGAAGCCGTTGATATTGATATTGCCGGATGCGGGAAGTTCTATAAGCTTTCGAAGCTTGTGATGAACAGTGAAGAGAATTTTTTGAACAAGCTGACGACAATTGTAAATGTAGCGTCATCCATTGAGTGCAGTATCGCAACCATTATCAAAAGCGACGGGTATAAGATTGATTTTTATTTTGGGATTCTTTCAAAGAATGCCAGAGGCAGGAGAGAAGAGGATGTGAAGCGGCGTTTGGCTGACGCTGAAGCTTTTAAGGGAGCACTGCTTGGCAATCTGGTTGGTTCTGAATTAGATGAAATGTCAAGGGAAGAAGTAGAAACGTTCAAGAAAAAGACGCTTTCAAGGAAAGGCAGCTGTTATTCGTCTGTCTCCGGAATTGTTGCGTTGCGTGACGAAGATGACAAGAGTATGAAGGGGTATGTACAGGGAATTGAGAATCTGGTGGATTCCCTGAAAGACCAGAAGTATACGATCGTAATGCTTGCAGATCCGGTTGAATCCTCTGAAATCCAGATTATCAAGCAGGGATATGAGATGATGCATACACAGCTTGTATCCTTTGCAAGAAGTACGGTGACAATCAACGAAAGTGATACCGTTTCCCTGTCAAAGGCCAGGACAGAAGGAATCTCAGAGGGAATCTCCAAAAGTATTTCCATGACTCAGAGCAGGACAAGGTCGAAGGGGAAATCTTATGGCGGAAGTGTTGGTGTATCAGGCGGGCTGCCTTTTGGGATATTGACAGCAAATGTCGGATTTAATGCAGGGGTAAATAGCAGCACTTCAGATACAGAGGGGAGAACAGATGGAACTACGAACTCCTGGCAACGCAATAAATCAGAGACAGATACGCATTCCTCTTCTAAGACGGCGGGAAAGAGCCTTCAGCTGACTTATGAGAACCGGTCGGTAAAATCACTGCTTGATAAGATTGACGAACATTTGGAGAGGCTGGATGAGTGCGAGAGTTTTGGAGCCTTTGACTGTGCCGCATATGTGATTGCAGATAACAGGGAGACAGCTCTTACAGTGGCAAGTAACTATAATGCGTTGATGAGAGGCCAGAATTCCAGCGTACAGGCGTCCCATATCAATTCATGGTACAAGCCGGAAGAGACAGAGATCTTTGGGAGATATATGGGCGCTTTGGTTCATCCGAGATTTTACCAGAGCAAAGCAGCTAAGATTATCGTGACACCGGCATCCGTGGTGAGCGGTAATGAGCTTGCCATACAGATTGGACTTCCGAAAAAGTCTGTGTCAGGTGTCACGGTAATTCCGATGGCTCCATTCGGACGCAATGTCATGGAGAGTACAGAGGATACTCTGGAACTGGGAAGCCTCTATCATATGGGACATAACGAGGGTGAGTCTGGCAGAGAACAGAAAGTTAAGATAGACATTGAGAGCCTTTCCATGCACACCTTTATTACAGGTTCCACAGGAAAAGGAAAGTCGACGGCAATCTATTCCATCCTGGATAAACTGATGCGGCATAAGATAAAGGGACAGGAAAACAATATTAAGTTTATGGTAATCGAACCGGCCAAGGGAGAGTATAAAGACAGATTTGGCAGCTATCCAGATGTAAGTGTTTTTGGCACGAATTATAAAAAGATGCCGCTGCTCAGAATCAATCCGTTCAGTTTCCCGGAGGATATCCACGTATTAGAGCATATCGACAGGCTGATTGAGATATTTAATGTATGCTGGCCTATGTATGCGGCAATGCCGGCAGTTTTGAAGGATTCTGTGGAGAGGGCGTACGTTGTTTCCGGATGGGATCTTGAGACCTCAGAGTGCCGGTATCGGGATGGAAATGGGAGGCCTTTGTTTCCCTCTTTTATGGATGTATTGAGGCAAATCTATGTGGTGATGGACGAGTCGGCGTATTCCTCCGACAGCAAAGGCGATTATAAAGGCGCGCTTTGTACCAGGCTTAAATCCTTAACGAATGGTCTTTACGGCCAGATATTTACCACAAATGAATTGTCAGCAGAAGAATTATTTGACCGAAATGTCATTGTGGATTTGAGCAGGACAGGCTCCAGTGAGACAAAGGCGTTGATCATGGGACTGCTTGTGATGAAGCTTCAAGAGCATCGTATGGCAAATGCTGATTATGGGAATGCGCCGCTTAGGCATGTAACTGTTTTGGAAGAAGCGCATAATATTCTGAAACGGACTTCCACAGAACAGCTTGGAGGAGAGGCGAATGTGCTTGGAAAGTCCGTAGAGATGCTGGCCAATTCCATTGCCGAGATGCGTACATATGGTGAAGGATTTATCATTGCAGACCAGGCACCGGGGCTTATGGATATGTCGGTGATTAGGAATACCAATACAAAGATTATCCTTGGCCTGCCGGAGCTGGACGATAGAGAGATTGTCGGCAGGGCGGCTGGTTTGAATGACGAGCAGATCATAGAATTATCGAGGCTTCGGACATTTGTGGCGGCGGTATATCAGAATAACTGGCTGGAACCGGTACTTTGCAACATAGATACCAATTTTAAAAATGTCTCAAGATATCGATATGCGGCCGGAAAACGGGAAGTATTTGACAAAAAAAGATTTTTGGAATATTTGCTGCTTCCAATAAAAAAGAGAAATGAGCTGGATGCAAAATATATCACGGAGCTTGTGGATGATATTTATAAGCTGGCGATTCCATCAGAAGCGAAGATTTCCTTTATGAAGTATACGAAAGCAAGGACGAAGGATGATATTCAGAGATTCAGAAGCCAAGTGATTTATCACCTGTTTAATTCGGATACTGCTTTTGGGTTAGCGAAGGGCAAAGAAAAAAATATAGATAATTGGTATCATTCCGTGAAAGAGATATTAGAGCCATCCATAGCGCTTCTGAATGAGCAGGACCAGCAGAAGGTAATTATGCTGCTTGCGAAGGAAAAGGCTGATCTTGATGGGAATGTAGAATCGAGGCGGCTTTTTGAGCGGTTTGTGGATTACATATAAAGGAGAAAAGTGTTTATTTGGATTCCGAAGGAGTGCAACGATATGGAAAATATGGGCAGAATGAGAGAAGTATCAGAAGACATGGAGGTAAACGCTAAGGAAACAGATTATAGCCAGAAAGTATTGGATAAATATGATAAGATCTTAGGGGATGATGAGATCGATGCGTTTGATGAGCAGTCTGTTGACTTTGATAAAGAAATACTTGAAATTGATGAAGATAAAATGGAAACAGATGATAACGGTCAGGTATATTAGAAGAATGGAGAATTACTCCCCAATACAGAGTATACGGTGAATGGTAATGTATATAAGACGGATGATTATGGAAATAAAATATCATGTGACTCTAATCCGAAGTATACCGAGCTGGGAATAAGAAACATGAAGGAGCAAAGAGAAGCTGGCGGAGAAGAACGTCAGGAGGATGATGATGGAGGACATATCATAGCCAGAATCTTGGGCGGAGCCGAAGGGGAAGAAAATCTTGTACCAATGAGGAGGACAATCAACAGAGGCGACTATAAGAAGATGGAAAACGAGATTTCCAATGCACTTCAAGATGGAAAGGATGCGGCCATTCACATCGATCTTGCGTATGCAGGTGATTCACAGAGACCTTCTAAGATCAGAGCAGAATATACAATTGACGGGAAAAACACAGTTGTTGAATTTGATAATGAAGAAAATTCTACAGAGCTGTCCGGCTCGTTAGAACAGAAGATTAATAATGAAGATTACGAAAAGTTTAGAGAAGAGATTGAGGATATGAAGGCGGATGGAGTTGGAGTATCTATTACTTCGGTAAAGACAGAATATGATGAAGCGGGGAATCCTATAAAGGTAACGGTTGGCGTGCTTGATGAATCGACAGGGGAAAAGAACTATAAAGTTTACGAACCCAGACAGGGGGTATAAGGTTGAAACCAGAGACATTGATATATGAAAAAGTAAGAGAAATTATTCCGGCTAAAAGCGAGAAGACCATTTTTTTCTCTGCAATAAGCGAGACCGGTTATGAAATGTTTTTTTATGCATTTATTGACGGGAAGGCAAAGCAGTGTTTTGAGTTGGCGGAAGAAGGAGAACTGGACGGGTATACATTGGATAGAGTTTTTGAAGAGATTGTCCAGATTATTAAAAAATCTAAAAGGTTTGTTGTCGACAAATATAATGTCGCAACCATTAAAATTGATAAGTCCAAGATAGATCTGGATATGGAATATTATGACAAAGATATTCGAATGTATAAAGTCAAAAAAGAATGGAAAAAGAAGAATATTGGATAATGAATTTATTTCAAATTAGCTGGCATTTGGCGGATGCCAGCTATGATTATTTATAAAAAATATTTCTGATTTATGGTATTATCAAATTTCTATGATAAGTCTGTTCATGATCAAAAAATATTCTCCCATGAAAAATTAAGTAAATTCATGTAATTTCAAACAATGACATATGCTGTCATCTCCATTTGTTATGATGTATTAGACAAAACACAAAGGAGATATAAAACGAATTCGGTTTTGTTAAAGTAAGATATGCTGTTTGTATATTATTACAGTGAGCAGTGCATCTTCAATCTGTTGTTAGAAATGGATTCAAAGAAGACACACCTAACGAATAACAAGGAGGAGCAAGATATGTTTGAAGCAGGAATTTTAGGAACACTTGAAGACATTGGATATTCTATAAGGAATAATGCCTTCATCGCAACCCATCCGGAGATCTGGAACAGCAATAAGTGTAGATCCGCAGGAGATGGTTCAGCGGCAGATAAGAATGCCGGAAATCCTTTGGAAGAAATCCATTCAGATGTGAAACAAGAGGAGCAGGTATATGCGGGTGTTGGCGAACCAATATCCGCCGGCCGGATAAATAATGAGAATCATTTTCCAGGATTTGAAAAGATTCAATACCGTAGTTTCTGGAAATATCTATTGCTTTCCATCATTACCTGTGGGATCTATGGAATCTATGTTCTCTATGGTTATGTAAAGGATCTGAATAAGGTCTGTGAAGGTGACGGCAAAGAGAGTAAGAATTACATTGTCGTGCTTCTGTTGAGCATGGTTACCTGCGGCATTTATGGACTCTACTGGTGGTATGCGCAGGGAGAGCGTTTGTATCATATTGCCCCGAAGTATAACGTTAAAGTACGGGAGAAAGGGAGCAGTATATTGGTATGGGAGATTCTTGGATGTACGGTTATGCCGGGGATCGGAATGCTTACCGCCACATACATCATGTTTGATAACATGAATGCCATAGCGAAGGTATATAACGGCGAGATAACGGAAAGTGATCTGCCACGACTTGAAAATCCCCATCCGAACCTGGTACGGAACGTTTTGATTGGTTACGGGGTATTGGCCGTTGCCGTAATCGCCGGGATTATTTTGCTGTGCAGTGCATTGTTTTCAGACGATTATACAGAAGAACCAGAAGAACCGAACCGTGTGGCAGAAGAAATGATAATCGACTATTCGGATGCCGACATGGAAGAGCTTATCGGACAGCCGGAAGCTGTATTGAAGGATACGGATTTTACATATGATGAAGATAATATAGGGTATCAGCTTCTGGATGGAGATGTGGTTGTAAGTTGTGCGGATGACACAGTAAGGATTATCATGATCACGGGCGGCGGAGAGTATGCGCCGGTCTTTCACGGCGTAAGCCTGGGAATGACCATGGAAAAAGCCGAAGGCCTGCTGCTGGACAAGTATGAAAACAATGGTGAGGAGGAAGGCAGGAAAGGATATCTTGATTTAGAAAGCAGGACGTATGTGCAGCTTGAGCACGATGGCGGTATTGTCACGGGAATTTCTGCGATGCAGCTTACAGAAGAAGAGCTTCAGGAAGAACTCCAGGGATATATGGAGGAAGAGTATGTTTTCCCGGACAGTGATAAGAAATATTTGTCCGAAGATGAGGTCAGGAGTGTCACGGCAGAGGAGATGGCCATAGGGCGAAATGAGGTTTTTGCACGGCATGGGTATATTTTTAAGGATGAAGGTTTAAGGGCATATTTCGAAAGTACCTCATGGTATGAAGGAACCGTGCCGTCAGATCAGTTTAATGCAGATGCGGTATTCAACGACTTTGAGAAAGAGAATGTGGAATTAATTAAGCGTGTGGAAGGTGAAATAAATGGCGCCGGTAATACCGAACCATTTATTGGAATCTCCGGAACATATCAATGTGGAAGCAGTATGGAAGCAGGCGTGATTGATGTCTATGTGATTGATAATAATTCAATAAATATTACAATTGGCACACATGCCCAGCCAGCATTTTTAGGAGGAGTTGGAGGCGGAATGCCTGGAACTATCATCAATTCCAATACGGCAGTTATAGACTGGGGAGCAGGATGTGTTTTCACTTTAACATGGTCAGATGCCGGACAGTTTACGATCACTCATACAGGCAGCACAGGATGGGACGATATTGATGCGGTGACAAATCATATGGAATATGTGGAGGCTGGTTACTATGGAGTTTCATAAAGATAATGTAGTGAAAGTTTCTAAACCAAGAAGCCGCGATGACATAAAGGCAGAATTAATAGGACAGGCCTTTTCCAAAAAGGGTGGTGTTGTCATCTTTTATGGAGCCGGCGGGATCTCGAGGGATATGGCAAGAGTATTGAATCCAAATGAGAAAATGTTGAGTTTTTATCATGCACATAGAAGTTCAGTATTAGGGCAAATGAAAGGCTCAAGAATGTTTAGAAGTTATATCGTGTGTACCGATCAGAGAGATATATATATATTGAAAGCGGCAGGATGTCGTACGATGATGGATAATAATGATGCAACGAAATTAGAGGAATTTTTAAAAAGTAATAGTACAAGATAAAATATTTGCAGAATGTATAAAGCAATTCAGTGACTGTATCGCAGAAAGCGGTAATCAGAATAGTATGTCCAATGTGGACACCATCATTTATACAATAGGTACGATTGTGTAATTGCATATTATTATCATGAAACCATTAACAGTAGGGGCAGGGAATATTATATTTCCTGCTTTTTTCATGCCCAAAGAGGAAGGAGGGTATATCTGGGAGATTAGGTTACCATTAGAGAGCATTGAAATCTGCCGGAAGACAAGAAAAGCTGGCATTTTATAAAGTGAACTGGAAACTGAGCGTTCAAAGGAGAGATAGGAAAGGATATCTGGGCATAGATTGTAGGAAGAGATGCTTGAAGGAATCAGAGGTATATGTCCGGCAAAAAAACAGAAAGAATAAGGAAAGAAGTGGAGATTATGGAACAGAACATACAGATTATGCTTAAATTAGCCGATCTTCTACTCCAGGATAACCTAATTACGCCAGAGGAGAAGTTCCGCCTGAAACAGCTGATACAAAGGGGTGGTCCTGTATGATACCGCATGCGGTGATCTATGCCCGCTGCAGTACGGAAGAAGAGAGCCAGAAGGATGCTTTAAGGAAGCAGGTAGACGAGGGAAGAGCCTGCGTCCATGAGATGGGCTGGACGCTGACAGATATTTATGTGGAGAGCCGTTCCGGAACGACCACCAAAGGAAGGAGCGAGTACAACCGTCTATATGAAGATCTGGCAGGCGACAGGTTTGATATCATCGTGATCAAATCACAGGACAGGTTGATGCGTAACACGAAGGACTGGTATCTCTTTGTAGACCGGCTGCTTACACAACAGAAAAAACTCTACATCTACATCGAGCGGAAATTCTATACAACAGACGACGCCCTGATTACGGGGATTAAGGCAATCCTGGCCGAGGAATACAGCCGCGAACTGAGCAAGAAGATCAATAACGCCCACAAAAACCGTCAGATGCAGAACGGGCCGGTTGTCCTGACGTCTAATACATATGGATACCGGAAGATGCCGGATAAGAGCGTAGTCATTATAGAGGAGGAGGCACAGATCAAGCGGCGCATGTATGAACTATGCGCCGCTGGTTTCGGGAGCAGGACTATATCCGCCATCCTAAAAAATGAAGGAATCACAGCCAGAAACGGCAAACCATTTACAGACTCGGCAATCCTAAGGATGATACACAATCCGCTCAACAAAGGGACTGCGGTCATGAACAGACTCCATTATGATTTTGAGTCTAAAAGGGTCATGAAGATGCCGGAGGATGAACAGTATATCTATGAGAATAAAGTGCCGCCCATTGTATCGGAAGAGCTGTGGGAGGCGGCGAATCAGGAGATATTAAGAAGGGCGCAGGCTATAAGGAAAGGAGAAAAAAAGAGAGGCAGGAATCCTGGCAAATCCCAGCTTAGCGGCAAGCTGTTCTGCGGATTATGCAAAAGCCCATATTATAGAAGGACAAGGAGACGATACAAAGATAAAGCCGTCATCTATGAGTGGAAATGTAAGAAGTATCTGGAAACCGGCAGGAACAGTAAGAAGGCAGTACGTCCGCAGTTAAGAAGGGCGCAGCTTACAGAGGCAGAAGGGTGCGACAATATCCATCTGGATGAAGAAAATCTGTATCATCTTCTGAGTGAAGTCTGCAGGAACCGGTATCAGACGGATAAAGAGCTGATTGTCGGGAAGATGGTAAACATGTTAAAACTGGTATTGAAAGAGAAGGATTACCAGCCGGAACTTCACAAGGAAAATCAAAAGAAAGAAAAATTACAGGAGCAGATGGATGTATTGGTCGAAAAACTCCTGGACGGTATCATTTCCAATGAAATATATCAGAGGAAACAAAATGAGCTGGAACAGTCCTTTGCTGCGGTGAAGGATAAGATTAAGGAATTGGAGAAGAAGAGGGCGAAAGGAAATGTGTTGAAAGACAGGCTTGCGCAGATTGAATGTACATTAAAGGAGGGGGGTGCGGTAGAAAAGGCTGCGGTGGCAGGGATGCTTGGAGAGGTGGATAAAATATGGATTTATCCGGAGTATATGGAGATTGTGTTCAGCTTGTCTAAGCTTACCGGAATAGAGAATCTGGATATGGAGTCTGGCGGTTATGGGAACAGCATGAAGATAGAATATGGGAATCTGTTTGATTATAAGGCCAGGAAAAAGGATGAGAGGGAAGGTATCGTTGATCTGATGAGGGCGGATCCAGAGATTACCGCCCGGAGGATTGCCGATGAACTGGGAATCAGCCTGTCCGGGGCAAATTACAGAATCCGCACATTGAAGAAGGAGGGAAGAATCCGGTTCAACGGAAGAGGAGGGAAAGGAGAGTGGAAAATATCGGAGTAACTGCCGGCTGTTTCCGGACACTCGCCGGGGAATCCGGCAGGTTTTATATTGGGAGATATCGCAGTATATACAATGTATAAAGAGGATGAAGAGATATCTGTTTGAAGGCTGGCAGGAAAGAAGGCGGTTGAAGTTCAAGATGAGATGGGACTGGAGTTAAGGTAAGATGAAGCGATATCACACCATATCCGAATGCCTCCCCATCTAAATACCTGGCTGGAATAGATGATCAGATACCCCAGTCCGTCTCTGGCCGCCAGAAACTCTCCGATAATGACTCCCACCAGGCAGAGCCCGATATTGACCTTCATATTGCTGATGATTGCCGGGATGGAGCTTGGCAGCACTACTTTTGACAGGGCATGAAAACGGCTGCCCCCCAAGGTATAGATCAGCTTGATCTTACCGGGATCCACGGTGGTGAAGCTGGTGTAAAGGCTTAAGATACTTCCGAAAATGGCGACGGACATCCCGGCGACGATAATGGTCGTCTTCGTCGCACCGAGCCAGACGATCAGAAGGGGAGCCAGCGCAGATTTAGGCAGGCTGTTCAGTACCACCAGGTATGGATCCAGGATTTCGGACAGCTTGCTGCTGAACCACAGGGCAACTGCCACCAGTATGCTGATGGCAATTACGAGCAGGAAGCTGAGAATCGTTTCATACAGTGTGACGCCAAGGTGTACGAATATACTCTTATCCAGAAGCATTTCCCAGAAGCAGAGCGCAATCTTGGAGGGGCTGCTGAAGATAAAGGAATCTATGATTCCAACGTTGGCGGTAAATTCCCAGATAAATAAAAAACTTAGCAGAATCAGTATCCGGGATATTCTGACAATCCGTTTATGCCGCCGGTGCATAAGCAGATATTTCTGCTGTCCTGCTGACAGGTTATTCATCTGTATTCAACTCCTTCCATATAAGATTAAAATATGTTTTGAATTCCGGGGCATTTCGCCGGTTCAGAGGGGTATCCGATTCCAGGTCAAAGATCAGAGGAATGGTCTGTCTGATGGTGGCGGGGCGTCCGGAAAGGATGATGACCCGGTCTGCAAGGGATATGGCTTCTGACAGGTCATGGGTGACAAGCAGGGCGGACTTTTCTTCTTTCCGGATAATCTGGCCGATGTCATCGCCCACGGTCAGCCTGGTCTGGTAATCCAGGGCGGAAAATGGTTCGTCTAAAAGCAGAAGATCCGGCTCTAATACCAGGGTCCGGATCAAGGCGGCCCGCTGGCGCATACCGCCGGATAACTCGGAGGGGCGGGAAGTCTCGAACTGGCGCAGCCCGTAGAGGTCTAACAGATCGTGTGCCCGCTGTCTGGTACGGGCGGTCAGCATGTGCTGGACTTCCAGGCCAAGGATGACGTTGTTGTAAATCGTCCGCCACTCGAAGAGTTCGTCATGCTGGAGCATATAGCCTACATTTGTGGTACTTTCTTTTAAGTATTTTCCGTTAATCCTGATGAGGCCTTTTTCCGGCGTCAGGAGGCCTGCGATGATTGACAGCAGGGTGGATTTGCCGATGGTATAGTAGTGGAAACAAAGGGAGCCGTTTTAACCAAATCGGCAAAAGTATTCGAGGGAATGTTTGAGGATAAGGCGAAGATTGAGCAGAGTATTTCGGCCAGGATTCGGTATTGTATGTACAAAGCAAAGGTTCCGCAATATAAGATGGCCAAAGCGATTGGATATGCAAAAGAAACTATATTCAATTATATGAACGGTAAAATTTCAGAGGAACATATGAATGTGCAAATGCTAAAGAAGATGGCGGTATATTTGGGGATGGATGAATATTATTTTTGTAACGAATATCATAAGTTTATGGATAATACAGACGTGCCGAAATTGTTAAAAGGCAGACGAAGAGAAATGGGGATGTCACAGAGAGAGTTTGCGGCTGCGGCAGATATACCGTTGCAGTCTTATAAGAAATACGAGGAGGGACGGGTGCGGCTTCCGGAGAAATATTGGCGGGCATTGATGGATATAACATCTTGCTCTTGAGAGATACTACGAGGAGATTTATTATGAGTAAGATTGTTTTATATTACGGTTCAAACGGAAAAATTGAAAAGCCTCTTTTGGGAAAAGGCAAGGTTTATAATGATTATGGCCAGGGCTTTTATTGTACCGAACATATAGAGCTTGCAAAGGAATGGTCCTGTAATGAAGGTATTGACGGTTTTGCGAACAAATATGAGCTTGATACAGGAGGCTTGAAGATTTTAAATTTATCTTCAGAAGAATATACGATTCTTCATTGGCTTGCTCTGCTTATGGAAAATCGTCGTTTCCGTGTGTCAACTCCTGTTATGCGCAGAGGTGTCCAATGGTTGAAGGAGTATTTTCTAGTTGATATCAGCGAATATGATTTAGTTATCGGCTACCGTGCAGATGATTCATATTTCTCATTTGCAAGAGCCTTTATCAGTAACGAAATTTCTTTGAGCCAGTTAAACTATGCTATGCGCCTTGGCAAACTCGGTGAGCAGTATGTTTTAAAAAGTGAAAAAGCATTTAATCAAATAGAGTTTATATCCGCTGCATTGGCAGATAATACTATTTACTATGCTCGCAGAAAAATGAGAGATGATGAAGCTCGTAATGCTTTTTTTGCAGAGCTTGAAAAAGAAGATGTTGACGGTATTTATATGAGAGATATTATCAGAGAGGAAATGACAAGTTATGATGTACGCTTACGATGAACTCTATCTGAATGACGCTATGAGAAACCTTGGCGAAGCATTTGATTATTCGGCAACTGTCTTGAATATCCCGATGGATGATTTTCTTGATATGTTTATTATAAGCGGTATTGCAGAACAATTTGCCAGCGGTGTTCCGAAGTTCGTATCAGGTCTTTCGGGAACAGAGCTTGTATGGGAAGTTTTAAATCGTACAAGGGAAAATATTGATTTGTCTGCACCACAGATTGAATACGACTACTCACCTGAATATTGGTGCGGTTGGATACTTGCGTTTTATCAATGGAATACAGGAAAAAGCTTTAAGGAAATTAAAAAATATCTGCCTATGAGTGAAATTTATAAGTTATACCCCACCTTGCACGAAGCAGCGGAGGAAAAGTTTGTTGATATAGCAAATTCTATACTTGAACGCAAAAACTTACCTACAAAATTGCAGACAGTACGCAGGGCAATCGGACTTTCACAAAAAGAGCTGTCTGAAAAATCAGGGGTAACACTCCGAATGATTCAGCAATATGAACAGCGGGCAAAGGATATAAACAAGGCAACTGCAAGTAACTTGTTTGCGTTGGCGCAGACACTCGGTTGTAAAGCAGAGGATTTATTAGAATAACGAGATAGCTAAAGCGATTGGATATGCAAAAGAAACCATATTCAAATATAGAATGGTAAAGTTTCAGAGGAACATATGAATGTGTAAATGTTGCCGATATTGTTGATAGAGAGACGGAGGAAAATGGGAATGTCACAGAGAGAGTTTGCGGCTGCGGCGGATATACCGTTGCAGTCTTATAAGGGATAGGGCAGGTGCGGAAACAGTAGATGGTTATTGGAATCTGGAATTTGCAGCATTTTCCAGATTCCAGATATGGTTTGTTGGGAGTGTCAGAATTTTTGTGTAAATTATTTCAAGAAATTTTATGAATACTTACAGGAAAATTCTGACACTCCCTTTGTGCTATGACAACTGCATAACCTTTGCTTCAAGTTCCTTTAATTCATCAAATGACAATGACGGAACACAGTCCGCAATATCTTCAAATGACATTTTTCCTTTTTTAATCAATCTTTCGGCTGTTTCTATGTCTTTCTTATGTGCAAGAGTGTTTTCCATATCCTTCCAATAAGTTCTCATAATCTGCTCGTCATCAAATAAGCTCATCATAATCGTTAAAACCTCCTTTTGTTTGCCAATCAGATATTCTTTTAAGATGTTCCTATCCATGCAAATACGAATCGTTTCTTTAACCGTCTGTTCTGTCGCACCATACAGTTTTCTCTGTTCATCAAAAACTTTACAAAAAAGGATGTATTGATTATTCCTGTTACATTTCAATTATACAAAAAAGAGACTTTCTTTACAATAAAATTCTTGACAAAAGAGAAGTTTGATTATTTTAGGGAATGTGTGAAACTGCATTTTGTTATTGGAATCTGGAAAATACCGGAAATTCCAGATTCCGGATACCCAATATGGTGTGGGGAATATAAAATTATCTGTTTGATATCTGGTTGAATAATTTTGAAATTCAAGGTTTGAGAATATAATTGATATCGAGGAAAGAAAATTCTGTAGGTTTCCAATTCTTAGAGCTTGTATTTTTTAGATTAATTTAATTTTAGAGAAATTTTATTGACAAATGGAAGGGGAGAAAGTAAAATTTTGATAAAAAATGAAGCTGGAAACCGGAAACCACCTATATATTGAAGTTCCAGTTTCCATCAGTTAGAACGGATAAATTTTAGAGGACATGGAGGAGAAATATGGCAGAGTACATATCAGAAATTATCAAAAACGATTATGAGAATTGGAGGCATAATCAGGTGGTATTCATATCAGCGCCTACTGGTTCGGGAAAGACAACATTTGTTTTAGAAAACCTAGTTGAATATGCAGCTTTAAAGGGACAAAAGATTTTGTATCTTGTCAACAGAAGCATTTTAAAAGAGTATCTCCAGAAAAAGATTGATATAGAAGTGAAGAAAAAATTGCGGAGGAATAAGTTAATTTCGGACGATAGCGTGAACAATGTTATTAAAGTGAAGTTATATCAAGAGATAGAACTTCGGTGTAAGGAGGATTCTCAATATCTGAATAATGAAAAATCGGAGTTTGATTATATCATTGCAGACGAGTGCCATTATTTTTTTGCAGATTCTACATTTAATACATACACGCAACTTTCGTATGATTGGATTACGAATAAAAAGAATGCTATCTTGATATTTATGTCTGCTACAATAGATAGAATCGAAAAAAAGATTCGTTCGGATATTTGCTACGAAATTAAAGACGAAAACGAACCAGACATTTTTTTAGGTTTTGAAAATAATTCTGATATAAAATATGATATTGGAAGAAGGGCAAAGGAATATGATGCAGAAAACGATTATTCATACTTGAATTGGAATGCTTTAGAAGATATAGAGGATATTACAGAACTTGTAAAATCCAAAGGCGGGAAATGGCTTATATTTGTAGACAGCATAAAAAAGGGAAAGGAGATAGATAAATTTCTTAATGACTCAGGGATAGATAGTAAATTCATTGATGCAAAATCAAGAAATAGAGATGAATTATTTGAAACAGTTAATAGCATAGTTAAATTGGAAAAATTTGAACAGCAAGTCATTGTTGCGACGAGCGTTATGGACAATGGTATCTCCATCAAGGATTTGGAGTTGCGAAATATTATCATTATGGCTGACGTACCAGAAGAATTTATTCAAATGCTTGGTCGTAAAAGAAGATTTTCTGATTCTGAAAAGTTAGATGTGTATATATTGCGCAGAACTCAAGGTGAATTTGAAAAAAGAAGGAAAGAGGTAGAAAATCACATAGAATTTATCGAGCATTTTCTTCAATATCCAGAACTTGTTCTCGAAGGTATCATGAGGTCTAGGTTATCATACGAGTGTGCGAGAGACACTTGTTTTGTAAAGCAAGGGAAGTTGGAGTTGAACCAATTAGCGGCTGAGCAATTCGATTATCTGTTTGAACATTACAAAAAAATTATCAATCGATTTGAAGCCGATGGAGGGAATGCTTTTATATTGGAACAACTGGAATGGCTAAAGGTTGAGAATGCCGAAAAATTAGCACGAAGATTGACCATGCCATTAAGAGAGAAGATATGTGAAGTGCTTGATAAATATATTAATAAGGAATTAACTACAGACGAAAATATAGAAATGCGAGAACAAATCAGATGGGACTTGAGAACATGTTTGGAATCTTGCCCGAAACATAATGAAGAAGAAGTGAGACTCCATATTAAAGATATGGTGAAAAAATCTAATGTAGAGAAGACATTTTCAGAGAAGAGGTTTAATGCTATTATGGAGGTATTAGAGTTTGAGTATAGGATGAAAAAATCGAAGGGTCAATCATATATTGAGAAGATTTCTCCAGAACAAAACAGCCAATAGGACATGTTATATAATTATTTGGAAAAAGGGTCATTGTATTTGCAATGGCTCTTTTTGTGTTATGGATAATTAAGAGTTACAGACTATTTAACAACCCATAAAGAATAATTTGCCAGCAGTTTCATAAACATATTATGAAACCTGACTGACGGAAAGTGGGTTGTGATGTCAAGAAAAAAGCAGAGTATTGAGATTGTTTTACATAAACCGACAGATATATCAAAGGTGTACAATGCGCCGCAGGTTACAGATTTTTGGAAAGAAATGATTCTAGCAAAGGTGCGGGCGTGCAGCCTCACACAACAAGACTACCTTCGATTATTGGAAAAGGATTTCGGTAATCATTAACAAAGATGATAACTGTTTCATAAAGTCCAATAATCAGGAGGAAAAAATGAAAGTAAGGATACATCTACATAACCAAAAATACCGTTCCAAACCTAAAAAAAGTGAGATTGGTAAAATCAGCAATGAAATTACGGATAAAATTAAAGAGATTGATATTGAGAGATTTGCCCAAGAAGTAGGGAAAAAGGGAAGGACCTTCACCACATCCATATTTAACGGCAGGAGAGTGAAGGAGAATTTTGTGAGCCAGCAAGTATTTTGTCTGGATTTTGATAAGGGATTTACGATTGATGAGTTCATGGAACGTGCAAAACAATATGATATACATCCGTCCATGATATACAATCCGTTCAGCAATACAAAGGAAAGCCCAAGATTTCGGGTGGTATTTATCAACGACTGTGAGATACAAAATGAGGAGGCTGCATTTGCTCTTATGTACATGCTGCTGGAAATCTTTCCAGAGTCGGATAAGATGTGTAAGGATATAACGAGAATGTTTTTCGGCGGTAATGATTTGAAATTTGTTGATAGCAATGCAACGATTAATTTGGTTGATATTTCGTTGAGTTTGCAAGCCTATTTAAAAAGCAGAGATAAGAAAAATTACCGTAGAAAAATTGAACAGATTGGCAAAAAAATGCAGGTACAGGTGGATAATGGAAAGCTGTGTATATACGAAGAGGTGTTAAGTGATGTAAAAAGTGAGGAATTGCTTGCAATGACCAGTAATATGATAAGGGTGAATGCAACAGAATCCTCACTTTTTTATGTTATAGAAAAAGAATCTCACGACCATTCTATGTGTAGACGGCAAAATGGGGAGAAGAAACAAAAGAAAGTACGGGGGATATCAGAGAAGATTTTATTGAAAAAATGTCCGCTTTTCAAAGATTTTTATGAGAAAAATATTACACATGAACAGAAGTTTTTGATTGCCACGAATTTATTATCTATCAGCGGGGGCGAGAACTTATTTTTTGCCGGAAATATCAACCATGTTGAGAAATGGAAGGAAAATTGGGAGTACCTAAAGCAATATCATTATGTACCGCAGCACTGTAAAAATGGAAATTGCCCCTATTATGAGAAATGCAGAAGCCCCACGATTTTAGACAAAGTAACAGAAAAAATTAGTAAGAATAGGATTGAGGGATATTGTGAGATAGAAGAAGCGGAGAAAATTTTGAGAAATTATCTGCTACAAGCTGTTCAGGCCAAGGAGAAAGGAATTTACTTGATTTCAGCTCAGACTGCTTTAGGAAAAACCAGTACCTATTGTAACATTGTGAAAGAGAATTACCAAAAGAAATCATTTATGGTTGTAGTGCCTACGACAAAATTACAAAGGGAGGTAGGGGAAGAATTAGAAAGGTTAAACGTTCCTGTATTTATGACTGAAAATATTTATTATCTTTTGAGTGAGATACATTTAGATGATTTAAAAAATATGGTCATGTATCTGTACAAGATGGGATTTGGATATAAAGTGAAATCTGTGATAAAAGCTTATAAATCAAATATAAAGTTAGATGATATACAGGAAAGACGGCTGAGGGAATATTTGAAGTCAAAAAAAAGACTGGAAGATAGCAGGTGTGTTGTAACGACACATGCCATGTTTTTATCATTTCAATCTGAAATCATCAGCAGGTATGAGGTGGTGATTGATGAAGATATTCTCATGAGTATTTTTAAGAATACGTCTACGATCAGTTTTGGAGATATTGAGTTAGCTCTTGAAAAGGAGGCGATACCAGAAGAGGAACGAAGTTTTGTGAAACGGTTATTAAATGCTTCTGAAAATACTATAGAAGTAACAAAACCGTTGGAATTGCGAATCAACCAATTAGATAAAATTTACGAGAAAGAGATGTTAAGAAATGTACCATTGGTGGATTTTTTACAGGCAGCTTCCTATCAGGTGGATGTGCCAAAGAAACAGGTGAATTTCTTCAATGCGAGGCAAATCCCTGATGTTAAAATGACGATTGTATCTGCCACATTAAATGAAGAATTATACAAAAATTATTGTAAAGGACAAAAGATTTGTTTCATGAAAGTCCCTGTTGCTAAGTATAAAGGAAAGCTGATACAATATACTGCCCATTCCTTGAGCCGAAGTAATTTAGCGGACATAGGATATGAAAAAATAAAAGAAAAGTTAGACAAATTTATTGAAAGCAAAGAAAAAATTATTATCACTTTCAAAAAGTATAGAGAAGATTCTGAGATTTATTACGGGAAATCGGAAGGGTATAATGAATATAAGGGAAAGGACTTGATAGTAATCGGAACGCCGCATAACGTACCTTTTGTATATCATCTTATAGGCGCATATTTAGGATATGATGCAGAGGATAAATTGTGCCTTCGGATGACGGAAAATGATACATATTCGTTTAAATTTATGACATTTAAAGATGATAAAATGAGAAATTTACAGTTTTATTTTATTGAGAGCGAGCTTGAACAGGCAATCGGTCGTGCAAGGCTGCTTCGGTATGATTGCAGGGTATATTTATTTTCTAATTATCCATGCAGACAAGCAGATATTATTGAGGATGAATATTTAGATTTAGCATAAAAGTTTTTGGTCGAATCCTAAAGCGGCGAATGAAGATGTTGGAATCGTTTGCTGTGAAATCTTTTATCAGTTTATTCGGTCAAAGCTGATCTGAGGAAGAAGGATTTGATGGATGAAAGCAGACATTTCTA
>CAJULU010000038.1:0-1372 GCA_910587575.1 uncultured Dorea sp. | reverse complement strand
TGCGTTGAGAGGGAAAAGTTAAAAAAAATTGGTATATCACTCATGCAGGATTGAAGTGAAAACAGGGATGAGATTCTTTCAATATTGGTGAAAAAATTTAGTAGTTAATGTAATGCAATGTATAGAAAGGGGGATGAAAAATGTGGATAGAAATAATATTGAATATGTATGGCGGATGATAACCAAAATGCAGAGTATACCTTGCAACTGTTCACAAAATGATTCAGAAATTATAATACATGAAAGAGTCAATCTATGAAAGTAGGAAAAATGAGTGAGAAAAAATACTAT
Organism: uncultured Dorea sp.; assembly: GCA_910587575.1. Taxonomy (GTDB): domain Bacteria; phylum Bacillota; class Clostridia; order Lachnospirales; family Lachnospiraceae; genus Sporofaciens. Next base: position 1,081 of record CAJULU010000038.1, on the reverse strand, counting down.
TTGAGATAACTTTAGCTTTTAAGGCAATAGAGCTGTCACTTTAAGCAATCTATTTTAAGAAATTCTGTATCTTGTATTTTTTATACTTAATGTAACAGCCTTGATTTTTATAAAAGATATCAGTTTATATTGAATCCGGATTTTTCGTAGATGAACTGGTCTACGGCAATTTTGCTGACCTTCCAGATGGAACCAATTCGGAATCCTTTGATTGCTCTGGTGTTTAATAATTCATAAGCCCGATTCCTTCCAATGCCTAAATATTCTGCCAGTTCACCGACTGTCATTAAAGGGGATTCGATTTCAGTATCGGTCGTTAGAGAGGGCTTCAAGATATCCATCATTGTTAAATTCTCCTTCCTGATTTGATATTTTACTTTAATGTTTGAATGGACTAATTTTATATACTTGAATAGATTATATAGAGATGTGAGATTTTGGTATAGTTAGGGGAAATTGGGTATAGTTAGGGATAGTTTAAGAGTAGGAACGTGATTTCAAGCTCTACAGGGAAAAACACAAGTAAATGTTTAGGAAAATCACCGATATGAAAGAGAAATTATGATTGGGAATATCTTGGTGTGACAGGATATTCCTTGCTTTTGCCGCATTGTAATGGGATAGCTGAGGATTTTAAACATATATCGTTTTTTTGGGAATTACTTCTATATGTCTATATTTCAGTAAGAGTATTGGATTTTGATTGTATATTATTATCATGATACTTGTAAAAGTACCAAGAAGTAATGTCCAGACTTTTTGGTATGTTCCGTGACAGAAGAAATCTGATTAGGACAGTATCATGCCATACAGCCATAGGAAGGAATCAGGCCGTTGAATATTTCAGGGCAAAGGGAGTGAATATGTTGGACAAGATAATAGGAGGAAGAAAATATGGGTAAAAGAATGGCTATCTGCGAGTTCTGTAAAAATCTGATAGAAGTTGGTGACGGTGATTTCATCTGTTGCGAATGTGAAGAACCCGTAGTCGTAATCAGTAAATTCGTATCAACTAATGATTACCTTAAATGTGGCAGCCGTAAATATAGGAAGGCTGGTGTAAGGAAATGTCCGTAAAGAT
>CAJULU010000037.1:32259-45305 GCA_910587575.1 uncultured Dorea sp. | reverse complement strand
ATGTACGCAATTATAGCAACAGGTGGTAAGCAGTACAAAGTAGCCGAAGGCGATGTCATTAAAGTGGAGAAGCTTGGTGTGGAAGCCGGAGAGACTTATACATTTGACCAGGTGCTTGCAGTCAGCGACAACGGTCTGAAGATCGGGAATCCGACTGTAGAAGGAGCAACCGTAGAGGCTTCCGTAATTGAGAATGGAAAAGCCAGAAAAGTCATTGTTTACATGTATAAGAGGAAAACAGGATACCACAAAAAGAACGGTCACAGACAGCAGTATACTGCAGTGAAGATCGAGAAGATTCATGCTTAATATTGGAGAACATCCATGATTCATGTAGCCATTTACCAGAATGAGAATAAAGAATGTGTCGGTTTCCGTACGGAGGGACATGCAGGGTACAGCGAGGAAGGTTCTGACATCGTCTGTGCGGCGGTTTCCGTACTGGTACTTAACACCATTAATGCAATCGAATTATATACGCAGGATCCATGTTCTGTGATTCATAACGATGAGGCCGGACTGATCGCCTATTACCTGGTGAACGGTTTTCCTTCCGAGGGAGCCGGTCTGTTGCTGAATACAATGATTCTCGGTCTGGAACATATGGCGGATGATGAGAACTATGCAGAATATATTGATTTAACATTTGAGGAGGTGTGACAACCATGATGCAATTAAACCTTCAGTTTTTCGCTCATAAGAAAGGTGTCGGTTCTACAAAGAACGGAAGAGATTCCGAGTCCAAGAGACTTGGCGCCAAGAGAGCTGACGGACAGTTTGTGAAAGCAGGGAACATCCTTTACAGACAGCGTGGAACAAAGATTCATCCGGGCGTTAACGTAGGACGCGGCGGTGACGATACATTATTCGCACTTGTTGACGGCGTTGTAAGATTTGAGAGAAAAGGAAGAGATAAGAAACAGGTTTCTATCTATCCGGTAGCTTAAGCAATTGTGATTCTTAGAAGAGTGTTGCGGGATAACTGGCATCAGTTAGAAAGCAACACTCTTTTTTGCCATAGCATGTGAAAAGGAGACTATTTATGTTTGCAGACAGGGCAAAGATCTTAATACGGTCGGGAAAAGGCGGCGACGGGCATGTCAGTTTCCGAAGAGAACTGTATGTCCCTAACGGCGGTCCGGATGGTGGAGACGGCGGACGCGGCGGCGACGTGATATTTGAGGTGGACGAGGGGCTGAATACCCTCCAGGACTACCGGCACAAAGGGAAATTTGCCGCCAAAGACGGATTACCTGGCGGCAAAAGACGCTGCCACGGAGCGGATGCAGAAGATATCGTCCTGAAGGTTCCGGAAGGGACGGTAGTAAAGGAGGCTGAGTCTGGTAAGGTGATTGCAGATATGTCCGGGAGCAACCGCCGTCAGGTGATCCTGAAAGGCGGCAAAGGAGGACTTGGCAATCAGCATTACGCAACTTCAACCATGCAGGTTCCGAAGTATGCTCAGCCCGGGCAGCCTTCCCGGGAACTATGGGTAACGCTGGAATTAAAGGTGATTGCGGACGTGGGACTGGTAGGATACCCGAATGTGGGAAAATCCACCTTTCTTTCCCGTGTCACAAATGCACAGCCGAAGATTGCCAACTATCATTTCACTACCCTGAACCCCAATCTGGGGGTTGTGGATCTTGCAGACGGCAGGGGATTTGTAATCGCCGACATTCCCGGACTGATCGAGGGGGCATCCGAAGGAGTCGGACTGGGACACGAGTTTCTGCGTCATATCGAGCGGACCCGTCTGATCATTCACATTGTAGATGCTGCAGGAACGGAAGGACGTGATCCTGTTGACGACATCTACAAGATCAATGCAGAGTTAAAGGCCTACAATCCGGACATTGCAAAGCGTCCCCAGATCATTGCCGCCAATAAGACAGACGTGATCTGTCCCGGCGGGGAGGATCCGGTGGCCCGTCTCAAGGCAGAGTTTGAGCCAGAGGGGATGGAGGTTTACCCCATTTCCGGTGTGACGGGAGCAGGGATTAAGGAACTTCTGTATGCTGTCTCCCAGAAGCTTCAGGGGCTGGATCAGTCCCCGGTGATTTTTGAACAGGAATATTTCCCCGAGGAAGAACTGATCTATGAAAATCTTCCTTACACGGTCGAAGTGGAAGAGGGGATGTATGTAGTCGAGGGTCCGAAGATTGAGAAGATGCTTGGATATACGAATCTGGATTCAGAAAAGGGATTCGCCTTTTTCCAGAAGTTCTTAAAGGATGCGGGAATTCTTGATCAGCTGGAAGCAGCCGGGATCCAGGAGGGCGATACTGTGCGTATGTATGGTCTGCAGTTTGATTATTATAAGTAAACAGGGGACTTTGTTTATTTTCTTTGCATTTTGCAGATAAATGGATTACAATAAGAGGGGAAGGAAAGGGAAATCATAAGATGACGACAAAACAAAGAGCTTATCTGAAGGGACTTGCAATGACCATGGATCCGGTTTTTCAGATTGGAAAGAACAGCATGACGCCTGAGCTTACCAGTGCGATTCAGGAGGCGCTGGCGGCACGGGAACTGATTAAGGTCAGCGTACTTAAGAACTGTGCCGATGACCCAAAGGAACTGGCCGGAATAATTGCGGAACGTACCCAGTCGGACGTGGTGCAGGTGATAGGCAAAAAGATTGTCCTGTATAAAGAGGGAAAAGATAAAAATAAAAAGATAGAACTTCCTAAATAGATCGAACCGGAACGGAGTTGGATGCACTATGAAGATCGGAATTATGGGCGGAACCTTTGATCCGATACACAATGGACATTTGATGCTGGGGCAGTCTGCCCTGGAAGCGTTTGAACTGGACAAGGTCTGGTACATGCCTAATGGGAATCCGCCTCACAAAGATACTTCCTCAATAAAGACGGACGTAAAGGACAGGGTGGAGATGGTAAGACTTGCCATATCGCCATACCGGGAGTTCCGGCTGGAAACTTATGAAGCGAAGCGTCAGGAAGTATCCTATTCTTATAGTACAATGGAGTATATGAAGGGAATCTATCCTGAAGATGATTTTTTTTTTTTTTTCGGGGCAGATTCACTGTTTATGATTGATCAGTGGGTACACCCGGAGCGGATTTTTCCCACCTGTACCATATTGGCGGCGTATCGGGATGAGATCAATACCAGACAGGCGATGGAAGAGAAGATCCTTGAGCTCAATGAGAATTATCATGCGCGGATCCGGCTTCTGGTGACGCCTCTGGTCAGAGTATCTTCCCATGAGCTGCGTAAGGATGTCAGTGAGGGAAAGAGTATTGCCAACCGGGTTCCGGCGGCTGTGAACGCCTATATTCTGGAGAATCATCTGTATGTAGGGGAGAAGAGCATATGAACCACAAGATTACCAAGATTCGCAGAAAATTAATGACGGAACTGGACAAGGAACGGTATGAACACACTCTGGGAGTCATGTACACGGCGGCGGCTCTTGCCATGCGCTATGACGAGGATATTGAGAAAGCCCTGCTGGCGGGCCTGCTTCACGACTGTGCCAAATGCCTGCCGGGGGACACAAAGATCAAGTTATGCAAAAAATACCATTTAAGCGTGTCAGAAGTGGAGAGGAACAATCCAAGTCTTCTTCATGCAAAACTTGGTGCATTTCTGGCTGCCAAAAAGTACCATGTGAAGGAAAAGGAGATTATGAATGCCATTGCAAGCCATACAACAGGCTGCCCGCATATGTCTCTGCTGGATAAGATTATCTATATTGCCGATTATATAGAGCCGGGAAGGAAAGAACTGCCCAATATGGCTGAAGTGCGCAGACTTGCATTTACTGACATGGATGACTGTCTGTATCGTATTCTGGAGGATTCCCTGGAGTATCTGAACAGTAAAAACGAACCGGTTGACCCGATGACAGAAAAGACATATCTTTATTATAAAAGTAAACGGAAAGGAGAGGAGGTGTAGTAGTATGGATCAGGTTAAGAAGATGGCACAGATTGTTTACCATGCGCTGGAGGACAAAAAGGGAGAAGATATCTGTATCATTGATATCTCCGGCATCTCCCCGCTGGCAGATTATTTTATTATTACAAATGGTTCCAGTGACAGCCAGGTGAAGGCGCTGGTGGACAACGTAGAAGAGAAGATGGAAAAGGCCGGATATTCACAGATCCAGAGGGAAGGGCTTCAGTCCGGGAACTGGGTGCTTCTGGATTATGGTGACGTGGTAGTCCATGTTTTTGACAAGGAGAATCGTGAATTCTATCATCTGGAACGGATCTGGAGTGATGGGAAACGGATGGAGAGCCTGGATGAACTGTAATCCTCGTGAAAGATCAGGATTTCTGTATACCAGGTGACGGGTGATAAGAAAACGGGGATGCCGGAAAACGATGATTCCGGACATCCCCGTTTTTGTACGAATGGTACAGAACAGAAGAGAGTTTAGCCGCAGTTTTCCCGGTACAGTACCTCCTGGATCAGTTTCGGCTGGATCTCCGGATAGGTCCACTGATCAGACCGTACAGGCAGATTGTCCATCAGACGGACTTCCGCCATCTCACTATGTAGTTTTTTGCGGAAACTTCTGATATCTGCGAAATAAAGCATTCCGAAGGTCTCCTTCCCGGAAGGATTCACACGGTTCTGTCCGGTTACGGAATAGGCGCAGACAGGCTCAATATGGAAATCCGTGGCTCCGGTTTCTTCCGCTAATTCACGCTTTGCAGTATCCAGGATCTTCTCACGCCTTTTGCGATGCCCGCCGGGACACTCTAAGGTGTTACGGTCCTTATGCCTGCAGAATACCCATTTCCCGCCCGATGTCGCAACAATTACGGCAAACTCCAGCAGCCGGTCCTCAATATTCTTGTAAAATCTGACTTTCATGACGCTTCCTCCAATGTATTCTGTTTTAGTTGAAAAACCGGAAAATTCCGATTACTTTACCAAGAATCTGCACATCCCCAACAATGATCGGATCCATCGTGTCATTCTCCGGCTGGAGACGGATATGGCCGTCTTCCTTATAAAAAGTCTTCACGGTAGCGCCATCCTCAATCAATGCGACCACCATCTCACCGTTGTGCGCAGTAGAGACCTGCTCCACAAGAACCATATCGCCGTCCAGAATCCCTGCATTAATCATGCTTTCTCCCCTTACCTTCAGTATAAAGACGGGGCTGTTGGGCATGTATTCCATTGGAATCGGGAAGTAGTTCTCAATATTCTGTTCAGCCAGTATTGGCTCTCCGGCAGCCACACGACCTATAATGGGAACATTCACCATTTCCCGCCGCATAAAGTTAAAAGAATCATCCAGAATCTCAATTGCCCTTGGCTTGGTCGGATCCCGGCGGATATAGCCATTCTTTTCAAGGGTCTCCAGATGTGAATGCACCGAAGACGTGGATTTTAAATGAACTGCCTCACAGATATCCCGGACGGCCGGCGGAAACCCCCTTTCCAGTATCTGTGACTTGATATATTCTAATATTTCCTTCTGCTTCGCACTGATCTTACCTTGTCCCATACGAAACCTCCTTTATTCATTAATGTTCATCAATACATATTTATATTTTACCACAAGATTCGCTAAATAGCAAACAGATGTTTAGAAAATATGTTCGGGAAATTCCATATTCTGGTTTCCGGATAAAAAGCAGCAGGAACCTGACAGAAAGATCTATACGACAAATACCGATTTTTCCAAAAGATGTAGACAAAATGCAACAATTATGCTATAATGAATCATATTATCATATTTTTGAAGCTTTGGGAGTTGCTTCATAATATAGTGTATTAATAAGGAGGTAAAGATTCACATGGCAGATACAAGAACTTATCATGACCAGACACGCATCGACCAGACGATCCGCCTGCGGGAAGTATTGAAATCCCTGCCGCCGTTTGCAAAAGATTATTTCCGGGCAATCGAGCCGAAGTCCTCGGCGAAAACAAGGGTCAACTATGCATACGACATCCGCATTTTTTTTCATTTTTTAATGGAAAGCAACCCTGTATACAAGGGTTATACTATTGAACAGTTTAAGGTAGAGGATCTGGAAAAGCTGGAACCTGTGGATATTGAGGAATACATGGAATATCTGAAGGTCTATGAGAAGGAGAATGAACTGATCACCAACAGTGAAAAAGGCCTTGCAAGGAAGATGTCCGCACTTCGCAGTTTTTACAGTTACTACTATAAGCATCAGATTATCAGGAAGAACCCTACCTTGCTGGTAGACATGCCGAAACTTCACGATAAGGCGATTATCAGACTGGATACCGACGAGGTGGCGCTGCTTCTGGATTTTGTAGAGAACTGCGGCAGCCAGTTGTCCGGACAGGCCCTTATTTATTATAACAAGACAAAGGAACGGGATCTTGCGATTCTGACTCTGCTGTTAGGTACCGGGATCCGTGTATCAGAATGTGTGGGACTTGACCTGAATGACGTGGATTTTAAGAATAACGGAATCACGGTGACACGCAAAGGCGGTAACCAGATGACGGTTTATTTTGGCGACGAGGTGGCAGATGCGCTTCTGGCCTATATCGAAGGCAGCCGTAAGGCGGTTACTCCCCTCTCCGGCCATGAGAATGCATTATTTTTATCCACGCAGAAGCGCCGCATGGGTATCCAGGCAATCGAGAATATGGTGAAGAAGTATGCCCGCCAGGTAACGCCCAATAAGAAAATTACCCCCCACAAACTGCGCAGTACCTATGGTACGTCCTTATATAAGGAAACCGGAGATATCTATCTGGTGGCAGATGTCCTGGGGCACAAGGACGTGAATACCACAAAGAAGCATTATGCTGCAATTGATGAGAACCGGCGCAGGCGTGCGGCTTCTGCAGTAAAGCTGCGGGAAGTCTGACGAATATACCCATAAGGAATCCCTTCCGGGAACACCAGATAGAAAGGACCGTCATTCATATGAAATTACAGCAACTTCTCAGTTATACAAGAAAAGCCGTTGATGAGTATACGATGATTCAGGAAGGAGATCATATTGCGGTAGGAATTTCCGGCGGAAAAGACAGTCTTGCACTGCTCTATGCCATGCATGGATTGAAAAGATTCTATCCAATATCGTTTGAATTGTCGGCAGTTACCGTAGATCTGGGGTATTCTGAGTGTGATTTTACACCTGTGGCAGAACTGTGCAGAGAGCTTGGCGTACCATATAAGATTGTCAGAACAGAGATTGCCCGCATCCTTTTTGAGGAACGCAGGGAAAGCAACCCTTGTTCTTTGTGTGCGAAGATGAGAAAAGGCGCTCTGAATCAGTCGGTAAAAGAAATGGGCTGCAACAAGGTTGCATACGCACACCACAAGGACGATATGATCGAGACCATGCTGCTCTCCATGCTCTTTGAGGGAAGGTTTTACTCCTTTTCTCCCCGCAGCTATCTGGACCGTATGGATCTCACCGTCATCCGTCCCATGATGTTTGTTGATGAGGCGGATGTGATCGGATTCCGGAATCTGTATGATCTGCCGGTTGTCACCAGCCGATGTCCCATAGACGGATATACAAAACGGCAGTATGCCAAGGAACTGGTCTCAAAGCTGAATCACGAGCACCCTGGTGCAAAGCAGCGGATGTTTACCGCAATACTGAATGGCAATATCAATGGATGGCCAGAGCGGATACTGCATGAACGGCCATAATAGGAAAACTGCCCGGGAATGCGGTAAATGAATTTTTACTGCGTTCCCGGACAGTTTATTCAAGCTGCCTACAGGCTCTTCTCTCCATCCCGTTCCTTCAGTTCCACCAGCGCCTCAATTGCTTCTGCGGTCCCCTGGATTCCCAGCTTCGAACTATTCAGACAGAAATCATAACTGTCTGCAGCCCCCCATTTCTTATTACTGTAATAATTGTAGTAACTTGCCCGCTTCTTATCCGTCTTCATAATCAGATCCTTCGCCTTGGCATCCGTCAGATCATAGATACGGGCAATCCGCCGGATTCTGACATCCAGGTCTGCGTGGATAAACAGCCGCACGACATTCTCATGTTCTTCCAGCGCATAGTCGGCGCAGCGGCCTACCAGGATGCAGGGCCCCTCCTCCGCAATCTTCTTAATTGCATCAAACTGTGCCAGAAATACCTTATGATTAATCGGCATATCGGTATAACTTCCCGAGGTATATCCCAGAGAATAGGTGTCCATCACCAGGGAATACAGGAAACTGTTGGTAGGCTTCTCGTCATGTGTCTCGAAAAGTTCCTGGCAGATTCCGCTTTCCTTGGCGGCACGGTCAAGCATCTCCTTGTCATACAGCTTAATGCCAAGATCTTCTGCAACCTTATAGCCAATCTCTCTTCCCGCACTCCCATACTGCCGGCCGATTGTAATAATTGTATTTGTTTTTGCCATACAAATCACGCTCCTCTGAATTAATGTCTCTAATAGATGTTTCTATTATATAACAATTCACGGAAATTGTATATTATTTTCTAAAAATATTATATTTTCAGCCTCTGAGCCGTTCTAACAGACTACGGAAATATTCGGGCAATGGCGCCTCCACTTCCAGATACTCCCCGGTTTCCGGATGGATCAGTCCTAACGTTCTGGCATGCAGCGTCTGTCCCACCAGTCCTGGAACCGGACATTTCCGGGGCCCGTAAACCTGATCCCCAAGCAGAGGATGCCCGATACTTGCCATGTGTACCCGGATCTGGTGGGTCCGGCCCGTCTCCAGTTCACACTGAATATACGAAAAATCTCCGAAACGTTCCAGAACCTTATAGTGTGTTACGGCCCTCTTTCCGTTTTTTGCGTGGACGCACATTCTTTTCCGGTCCGTAGAATGTCTTCCGATGGGCGCATCTACCGTACCGGTCTCCTGTCGGATGTTCCCATGGACAACCGCCACGTAAATTCTTCTGATGGAATGTTCCTTCAACTGTCCTGCCAGGCTCTGGTGGGCCTTATCGTTCTTACAGACCACCAGGGAACCGGTGGTATCCATATCAATCCGATGGACAATCCCGGGACGCAGGCTGCCGTTAATCCCGGATAATTCCTGCCGGCAGTGATACATCAGCGCATTCACCAGAGTGCCGCTGTAATGCCCGGGCGCCGGATGAACCACCATCTGTTTCGGCTTATTGATGATGATAATATCCGCATCCTCATACAGAATGTCAAGGGGAATATCCTCTGCAGCAATGTCTGGTTCCCTGGCGTCCGGCATGGTTATCTCAAGCCTGTCCCCGGTCAGAAGCCGGTAACTGGCTTTCACAGGTTCCTGGTTCACCAGTACGTTCTGTGTCTTTATCAGCTTCTGGACATAAGATCTGGAACGCTGCGGCATTGCGTCAGCCAGATAGCGGTCAATCCGTTCCCCCTCCTGGCTCTCTACGATGAACAATTCTTTCAAAATCCTCCTCCTTATAATAGAAACAGACCAGTATTGCCAGTAAAAACGTAAACACTGTCACATAGATATCAGCGACATTAAAGATCGGGAAATCAATCAGTTTAAAATACAGAAAATCCACCACATAGGTCAGAACAATCCGATCCACGCAGTTTCCCCAGGCGCCGGCCATAATAAAAACCGCACACACACACAACGGCACAAATCTCTTTTCCATAGGAACTTTCAGAAAGAACCAGAGAAATGCAATGCTGATCAGAAACACACTCACAAAGAAGAAAATCCTCTGATCCTGGAACATTCCGAATGCCGCCCCTTTATTTTCCAGATATTCAAGCTGGAACACCCCGTCCCAGCTTCTCCAGAACCAGATGTTTCGTAAACTGATCCAGAAAGACCAGTACAGAAACCGCAGTAATGGCCGCAAGATAGTAAATCTTCCGGTCCTCTTTCTTAACTTTTGTATCACTCTCGCCCATATTGACTCCTATTCCGGGTGTGTGGGGCAAAACACCCTTCCCATATTAAATATATTTCCGTACTGCGGCAAGATACCGCCCCTTTTTCGTCTCCGACAGCACCCCGTCATAGACAATCCGTCCCATCTTCCGCACTGAGATGATATCCCCTTCCTTAAGCCTGTATCCGTTACTGGTTACCAGTTTCCCGTTGACAAAGACTTTTGCGCCCTCGATATAAGACGTAATCCTGCTTCTCGATAAGGGGAATGCCAGGGAAAGCACGGTATCCAGCCGTACAGAGGCAACCGTACCTCTGATCTTGTCATACTTCGGCTCATAATCTTCCGGAAAACCAGGGCTTACGCTGACCGTCACGGAAGTATGGCGGATTCTGGTCAGATTCTCCATGATGTAATCCGCCAGTTCCTCTCTGACAAACAAAAGCGCTTTGCTGCCATCCACCATTATATCTCCCAGTTTGCACCGTTCAATACCAAGATTCAGGACAGCCCCCAGGTAATCCCTGTGGGTCAGTTCCTCACAGAACCGGCTGTTACGGGGCGAAATCTCCAGAATCCGGATGGGGAATTGTATTTCCGCCTCTTCTTCCGGAAACGCATAAAGAGCATCAGGTAGAAAAACAGCCATCTGACGCTCTGATAAACCATACCCTCCATAAGCCACGTAGCGGGACGGAAATAAATGTTTAGGAGTGGTATGCAGGATATTCAATTCATTCAGATTGAGGAAATCACTGTACATCGCAATTCCCCGGTAATATGCAGCCTGTGACAACTCAATCAGTCTCTTCTGCAGCAATGTCTCTTCTCTGTTCATCATTCACAACCCGTATTCTAAAACCTGGACCGCATGGAAGAAGCGTCAAAGGAAGTATTCAGAAGATCCTGGAGATCCCCTGATATATCAACGTTCGTAGGCGTTACCAGGAATATGTAGTTCGATATCTTCTGCAGATTACCGCTGATTGCAAAAGCAGCGCCAGAAGTAAAATCAATGATACGCTGGGCAATCTCAAGATCCAGCCCCTCCAGGTTCAGGATCACAGTGCGGCCGCTTAACAGAGTCTCCGTAATCTCCCTGGCATCCTCTACGGAATTGGGCTTGATTACACAGACCTCCATACTGACGTTATTATTCCTCCGCGCTGCCGGCTGCCGCATTGGAGTCACTTTATTATTGTTACTGCCCGGACGCTGGGATCTGGATGAGCGTGCCGGCGGCTCATAATCGTAATCGTCCTCCTCCGTGTCATAAGAATCGTCCCGACTCCTCCTGAAGAAGCCCCCCTTCTTTGGCTTCTCCTCGTAATCGTCCTCATAATCATCGTCAAAGAACTCATCGTCTTCATAGTCATCATCATCACTAAGTCTCATAAGATCCAAAAATTTATCTAATACTCCCATATGATAAAATGCTCCTATCTTCCGTTAATAGCATAATTGCGTGCGCCAAAGATTCCGGTTCCCACCCGGACCATGGTTGCGCCCTCTTCTATGGCAACGGAATAATCATTCGTCATACCCATAGACAGAACTCGCATAGTAATATTATCAACGTTTTTCTCTGCAATGTCAACAGATAATTTCCTTAAGTCCTCAAAAATCCGTCTATTTTCCTCAGAATCCTCGACAAATGGAGCAATTGTCATCAATCCCAGGACTCTGATATGCGAAAATTCTGCCACCTTATCGATGAATTCCGGAAGCTCTTCCGGCGATACGCCAAATTTACTCTCCTCCCCGGCCACATTTACCTCAATGAGAATATTTACCGTAAGATTCTGTCTGGCAGCCTCCTTCTCTATGGTTTCGGCAAGCCTTACCGAGTCAACGGAATGAATCAGATCCACCTTGTCAATAATATATTTTACTTTATTGCGCTGCAGATGGCCAATCATATGCCAGTGGATGTCTTTTGGCAGCTTTTCGTACTTATCCGTCAGTTCCTGCACCTTGTTCTCCCCGAACACCCGGACTCCAAGATCGTAGGCCTCTTTGAGAACACTGACTGGTTTCGTCTTGCTGACGGCAATCAGCGTAACCTCATCTCTTCTGCGGCCGGTGCGCCGGCACGCCTCCTGAATCTCGTTCTCTACATACGTCAGGTTTTCTTTCAGCATATTCACCCTTCCCTTCCTAGAATACCACATCGTTCTCATTGACATCGCTTCCGTCCAGAGCGATATGGTCATAATTCGAGAGACCGTAATCACTCCCCGACTCCACGATATAATAATCATCACTCTCACACAGAATTCTCACCTGTTTAAATACCGCATAACCCTTATTGATATTGTAGACCCCTCTGATACTCTCCGTCCTGTTCAGTACACAGGTATCCTCAGAGTCTGGCTTTACCAGAATCGTATTCTCATCGAACGCATCCGTTCCCAGATAAGCCATACCCGTATCCTCGTCACGGTCATAGACATTGACGCTCTGAAACTCGGGCGTTCCGTCCTCTTTTTTTACCAGGACTCCCGTCTCCTTACTGTTTCCGCCCTGGGTCAGATACTCCCCGGAAATCAGATAAAATTTCTTTTCCGTAACTGCAGACTTCGGGATCTTAAGCCCCGATTCATCCTCCAGAATCAGTTCCAGATCCAGATACCGTTCGCCGGCGTAACGGATCATGGAACTGTCAAAGGAAAGAACCCCCAGATGAAGCGTCCCGGTATCATAGACAGAGAAACCCGCCCGGGCTGTCTCATGGTCTTTTAAGAAGCGTGTGCGGATAATTTCTGTCTCCCGCATCTCTTCGGCAGCTTCGTCAGACAGGAGAATGACAACCGTCCAGTTATTATCCCTGATCAGTTTATATACCGGGTCTCCGGATTCTACCTTGGAATTATTCTTAAAGCTCTTCTTCTCATAATTATCCTTTGAAAACGTATCCTCTGTAATATCCGTAAGGGCCGTGGTCTCAAAACCGTCCGTAGAGTATACGATAATCCCGTCAGAAACTGCCTGGTGAACCCGTATCCCGCTGTTCTCCTGTCCTGTCATGGCATCCAGCTGTGCCTGGCGGTTCTGGTTCGATCTGCTTTCCAGCACGGTTGCCACATTATCCTTAAGGCTGTATACGTCGCTGAACTTCTCATCCTGGAAATTTTCGGAAAATGACTGGATTCTTACCAGCATTGCGGCCTGCTCTTCGGAGGTCAGTTTTTCTGCTTCCCCGGAAATTGTATCTGC
>CAJULU010000037.1:26630-32249 GCA_910587575.1 uncultured Dorea sp. | reverse complement strand
ATGATCAGATGAGGCGTATACCCTGGTCTTCACGCCCACTTTCCCGCCTTCCACGGCGAAATAATTGACATACCCGTCCTCCTCTGCCGGGACGACCGTCTCATTCCGAAGAACGAATCCTGTATAGGCATTATCCCGCAGGATGGAACCCTCCCGTACCTCATAGGCAGATACATGGGTTCCGGTCAGATACAGAAGGACCGTGACCACCAGATAGATAAAGATAATCCCAAAGATGGCAAGACCGATATTCATATGCTTTTTATCACGATAAGCCTGTATATGCGTTAATTTGTTCCCTGCCAATGTCAAGCCTCCCATTCGTCTGATATTCCCGCCGTTTTCAGAGCCGCACCATTCAGATAACAGAACTTCCTCCCCTGGTAATTCCCATTATCTTTCATATACTCAAGCAGTTCATCCCTTAACTTCCACCAGCTTGTCCCCCAGTTGCAGAAAACGGATTCCTCTGAAGGAACACGGCTGAAAAGTCTTTCCACGGCAATCTCGGGATCCAGGTAATCTAAAAATACTGCAAGCCTTTCCAGATACTCCTCCCTGGTGCAGACATCGAACTCCCCTCTCTTATAGGCCTCACCAAGAGCGGTTCCTTTCGCAAGATACAGAGAATGTGCCTTTACCGTTCTGATTCCCAGGGCTGATAATATCTTTGCCGTCTCTATCGTATCTGCCAGATCATCACCCGGAAGATTCAGAATTACATGTGCACAGATCTCAAAATCATAAGAACGGATGGCAAGCACAGCGTCAATAAATTCCGCAAGCGTATGTCCACGGTTCATTCTTGCAAGCGTATGATAATTGCTGGTCTGAAGCCCAAGTTCCAGAGTAATCTGAAGCCCCGGCTGCCGCCCTCTTTCGGCCAGCGCCTCAAGATAATCCCTGGAAATACAGTCCGGCCGGGTAGATACGGCAAGTTCTACAATGTCCGGAACCTTTGCCGCCTCTCCGATATAAGCGCAGAAATCATGAAGGGGCAGGAAGGTGTTGGTATAATTCTGAAAATATGCAATAAACTTATGCACATGATATTTCGCCTCAATCTTCTGACGGGTCTTCTGAAGCTGTTCCCTCACAGGAATTCTGCAGTTCATGGACTCAAATCCTGTGCCTTTCTCCGCACAGAAAGCGCATCCATTCCCTTTTAACCGGTTCGGACAGCCCACCGGAAGGTTTACAGGCAGTTTATACACTTTTTCGCCATATTTTTTTTTCAGATAATCTGAATAAGGATAATACGGCAATTTCTGGTTCATTTGCCGAAAACCTCTCTTTCCTATGTATAATTCATTTTTTTCGATGCCATACTAAGTTCAGCAAGACAAAAAGGAGGAACTAAGTATGAAATGGTCTGACAATACAACTTTGACAATCGTAATCATAGGCGCAATTAACTGGCTCTTAGTGGGAATCTTCCGCTTTGACCTGGTTGCCTTTCTCTTTGGTAACTTATCCTGGCTTTCCCGCATCATCTATACGCTGGTAGGCTTATGCGGTCTGTACCTCATCAGTATGTACGGAAGAATCCGCTCATCTGCTGAATAAGCAGTATCTGTAATCTGTACTGATAAAGAGAGGGGTATCCTCTGGATGCCCCTTGTGAATATCCTATTCATTTGCCGGTATCCCGTTAATCATGGCGGTCATATCCTGGTAAAGCAATGCTTTACTTTCAGCGCCCATCACTACGGAGATATAGGGACTGTCATCAGGGGCTTTATTCAGCAGAATCAGACAATTGCCTGCCTCGTCTGTCGTACCGGTCTTGCCGCCAATTACTGTTGCACCGGCCGGAAGTTCGGCGCTTCCCGTGGCGTAGAAGTTCGTCTGTGCCCAGTCAGCCTGCCTCAGATTTCCGTCCGTTCCGGTAATCTCTGCCGTATACTGTTTCGTACTGATAATATCAACAAATTCCTGGTGTTTTATACATTCATTAAAAATCAGATACAGATCATAGGCAGTCGTATAATGATCCGTGTCATGGAGGCCGTTGGAATTCACGAAATGGGTTTTCGTTGCCATCAGTCTTTGTGCCTCCTCGTTCATCATCTGCGAAAAAGCCTCTGCACTCCCGGCTATATGCATGGCGATGGCTACTGCCGCATCATTGCCGGATTCCAGTAAAAGTCCGTGCAGAAGAGCCCCCAGGGTAAGCTGATCCCCTGCCTTCAGACCACAGGTCTTCTCATCCCATGCAAAATTCGACACATCAGCCTCTGATGCTACCGTCACGGTCTCTGACAGGTTCCCGTTCCTGATGGCGACCAGCGCCGTCATAATCTTCGTAGTGCTGGCCGGATACAGTTGTTCGTGAATCCGGCAGGCATAGTTCACATTCCGGCCGTTCACGTCAAAGAGCGCCGCAGAATGAAACGTAGAAGTATCCGGCGCCCCGTCAGCAGCAATATCCTCTGTAGCCGTACAGAGTTCCTCCGCAAACAACGTTCCTCTGTAAATATCTTTATTATAGTTCGCCTCCTCATACGCCGCCACCACTTTCTCCGGTTCCGAACATCCCGGGAGCAGGACCATACATACAGCGGCAGCCATAAGAAGACGGCAAATCTTACCTGTACATCTCACGCCAATCAAGATCTCCTCTGTCAATCGCTAAAATCGTCAGTTCCGCAGTGGCAAGATTGGTTGCCATGGGAATGTTATACATGTCACAAAGCTGGATTACGTCGTTCACGTCTGGTTCGTGAGGCTTCGGGTTCGACGGTTCCCTCAGGAAAATCAGCGCATCGATATCATTCTGCGCAATCTGTGCCCCAAGCTGCTGCTTTCCTCCAAGCGGACCGGCAAGGTATTTGTGTACATTCAGATTCGTGACTTCTTCAATCAGACGCCCGGTGGTTCCGGTTGCATACAGGTTGTGCTTGCTTAAAATTCCCCGGTAAGCAATACAGAAATTCTGCATCAAAGTCTTCTTTGAATCATGAGCGATCAGTCCTATATTCATCTCATTCACTCCTTATTGATATTTTTTCGGCTGTAACCCGACGTTTAAGACAAAACCGACTCCCATGTACAGGCTTACCAGCGATGTAAGCCCATAGCTGACGAAAGGAAGCGGAACACCCGTATTTGGCAGGATCTGGGTGGCAACTCCGATATTGATAAAACTCTGGATGCCGATCAGACCACCGATACCGCAGCATACGATCTTACCCGTCAGGTTCTGCGATCGCGTCCCTATTAAAATACATTGTATCACAATCAATAACAATAAAGCAATAACTATGCAACTTCCTACAAAACCAAGTTCTTCACCAATAATCGCAAAAATAAAGTCTGTCTGAGGCTCCGCTATGAAATTACCGTTCTTTACGGAAGTGGTGGTATTGTTGTTCAGCCCCTTGCCCGTAAGCTGCCCGGAACCGATGGCCATAACCGCATTCCGCTGCTGGTACGCCGTGTCGTTGGCATATTTCTCAGGCTCAATAAAGGCCAGGATCCGCTGCTGCTGATAGTCCCTCAGCAGTTTCTGGTCGGGCTGTACCACGATGCTTAAGAAGATTAATGCCGCCGGAATCAGAATAACCAGAACTGTTCCGATGAACCGGTAACTCAGGCCCCCGACAAATATCAGAAGACAGAGAACCAGCGCCGTACAGATTGTCGTGGAAAGATTCGGCTCCACCACAATCAGCACTAGCGGGATACCGCAGAGAACCGCATATTTAACGAGAGTCAGCTTATCATTGATATCCTCCTGGTGTTCCATGATAAATTTCGCAAAAAACAGGATCAGCAGTATCTTGGCAAGTTCAGAGGGCTGGAATGTGGTAAATCCCAGGTCGATCCACCTTCTCGCTCCGTTCACCTTATCTCCGAACGGAATGACCGCTCCCAGAATGGCCACGGAAAACAGATAGATCAGCCAGTAAAAATCGCAGACCCATATATAATCAATAAGGGATACCACGAACATCACACCGATCCCGAAAGCAACACCGAAGATCTGTCTTGGCTGATAGACCGCTTTTGCGCTCCCTACCGCCAGGATCCCGATCACAGATAATGCAAGTACAAGGATTACAAGGCTGAATTTATAATCTTTTAAATGGTATGTTTTTGTAAATCTAGGTAGTCTCACACTTCTTCTCCTGCAAATGTAATAATGACCTGCGTCCGGTTAATATTTACCTGAAAATCATCTTCTGTAAGCTCCATATACTTGGAGAGAGAGATAAAAAGTTCCCGGCAGATGTTGTCATAGGCATCCGGCGTACAATGTACCCGGTCTGAAATCACTAACGCCTTCACCCTGTCCCTGGCTATGGAAACCGAAGATTTCCTCAACATATCCCTTCCTCCTATTCTTTCCTGAAGAAGCCGGATAGCCTTGAAAAGAAGCCGGTATTACTGGTAAGTTCCAGAAAAGGAACCTCCATGCCCATAATCCGCTTACAGATGTTCATATACGCTGTCCCTGCTTTCGAGTCCATGCCGATCACCGGCTCGCCCTGGTTGGTACCGATCACCACCTGCTCATCGTCAGGCAGTGCGCCGATCAGCGGAATCGACAGAATCTCCGTCACGTCATCCACTGTCATCATATCTCCCTTTTTCACCATATCAACACGGATCCGGTTGATGATCAGTTCCTTTTTTTTAAGCTGCTGGCCTTCCAGAAGACCGATGATACGGTCTGCATCACGGATTGCCGATACCTCCGGCGTCGTCACGATAATTGCCCGGTCCGCACCGGCAATGGCGTTCATGAAGCCCTGTTCAATTCCTGCCGGACAGTCCAGAAGTATGTAATCGAACTCTTCTTTCAGTTCTGATGTCAGTTTCTTCATCTGCCCCGGCGTAATCGCCGTCTTGTCCTTCGTCTGCGCGGATGGCAGAAGGTAGAGGTTCTCATATCTTTTATCCCGGATCAGCGCCTGCTTCAGACGGCAGGTACCTTCAATGACATCTACCAGATTGTATACGATCAGATTCTCAAGTCCCATCACCACGTCCAGATTACGAAGACCGAGATCCGTGTCAATGACAACCACCTTCTTGTCATGCTTTGATAATCCCGCACCCAGATTCGCTGTTGTCGTCGTCTTGCCCACGCCGCCTTTTCCCGATGTAATTACAATAACTTCGCCCATGAATAACTTCCTCCTATAACTGGTTTGACTTCAATATCTCCAATACGGAGCTTCTTCGGCTCCATATGGAGCGCTGCAATCACTGCGTCATAATTGCCGGCGGCTCCTGCGATCACCGTCCCGTAAATGGTTCCGGTGACCACAACGTTCTGTTTGGATGCCACGATGGCTCCCTCTTCAATATCGCCGACAATCACAATACTCGTCTCAGATTCCAGAATCTGTCTTCCTCTTAACGTACCTCTATAGAACCGGCCGTCTTTTTCATGGATCGTTTCCAGGCTTTCATCCAACATTCTTTTGTGGATCTCTTCCGTATCTGTGTCTTTCTCGATGATACACAATATCTGTATCCCGGCTGCATCCTGGATGACGTCTGCCATCAGATGCTCCTCCTCTTTTGTGAAAGTTCGGCCCTCGAATTCCACTGCCATGTCCGCATGACCAAAAAAATGTTCACAGGACTGGAATTTTCTCTGAACCACCT
>CAJULU010000037.1:19391-26620 GCA_910587575.1 uncultured Dorea sp. | reverse complement strand
CAGTTCCTCATAGGGCATGTCCGGGTCGAAATAAATCGTAATCCCGTATCTGTTGCTCTTAATGAGCACCGGATCTTTCACATAGACTCATCCTTTCCTTTCAATGCAATCTGTTCTAATCTCCTCCTATCGCTCCCGAAGTAACCTTGGCTGCCTTCCCGGTAATCAGTTCATTCTCCGGAGTTATCTCGTAATAGTATTCCAACACATAATTGGCAATGTCACAGGCATAATTGGAACTGTAACCGTTCGCAATACGGACTGCAAATGCGACTTCCGGGCTGTCACTGGGGGCAAATCCGATGAAAAGCCCATGGTCGGGATGTGTCTTACTCTGCTGTGCTGTACCTGACTTTCCAGACAGTTCTACATCACTTGCATTTAATTTAGGGAACAAGTCACCGTGGGAAATAACCATGTTGCGCATTCCGGTATGAACGGCATTCCAGTATGAATCCGGCACATCGGTAATTGTGCTGGCCACCTCTGGTTCATACTCCTTGATGACGTTACCATCCACGGAAGTGACTTTGTCAAGCAGGCTTAAGTTATATACCGTGCCTTTGTTGGCAATGGCTGTCGTATAACGGGCTAACTGGCTGACAGTATAGTTATTCGTACCCTGACCGATGGCCGACGGTACAGAGGAATCGTCAGAAATCTGGGGATCGGCTTCCGGGATCTCCAGCCCCGAAGTCTCATTCAGCCCGAACTGCGTTGCATACTTTTTCAATGTCTCCAGTCCGAGATTGCTGGAATAATATACTTCCGTTGCCGCCCCTTCGCTGTTATCCGAGCCGATCTGTGAGATCCCATTGTCCTGAAGGCTCATCCGGTAACCTACTTCATAGTAAAAACAGTTACAGGAATGCTGCAGCGCCCCTGCCACATTCAGTCCCCCGTGTGCTCCCGGGTTAATCCAGCAGGTAGGATTCGGTTCTACTTTTTTGTAGACGCCGCTGCAGGGCAGATAGGTATTCACGTCAATTACCCCTTCCATCAGTCCTGCAATGGAAACCAGCGGTTTATAAGTAGAACCGGGAGCCGTCTTCTCCTGGGTTGCATTATTATAAAACGGCCTTGCCTGGTCAGTTACCAGCTTCTTGTAATAATTGGAATCCATTGCATTGGCAAGGCGGTTGTTATCGTATCCCGGGTAGGATACGCAGGCAAGCACTTTCCCGCTGTCCGTATCGGTGATAACGATGGAACCGGTACATGGTTCCAGCGCAAGCTGTCCCGGCGTAATATCCAGTGTCTCAATCTTCCCCCTGACAAAATCATAGGCAGAGATTCCGCCGGAATTCAACCCATTGTACTGTGCCTCGTCAAAAGCAAGTATCCCCTGCTCATAAAGCATGAGACAGATCTGCCGGCCCGTCACGGCACCCGACTTTATCATATAACGGTAAATCAGTTTATTAAAGCTGCTGCTGTCCCGGATATCCTCCAGAATATAATTCATCATTCCCTGGTAAAGTTCATTGGAATCGGTATATTCTCCCTCTGAAGATGCATATTCTTTTAACAGAGAGGTATCCACCCAGTTCTGGGAAATCACATAGGTCAGATACGTGTAAATATTAATACTCTCATCATCTCTCCATGCTTTGTATGTGGCATCATCTGTGTTAATGGCATCTGACCTGATAATACCGCTTCCAGTCAGCAGGTCAGAGACAATGTAGGTAAGATAGGCCTGCTGCTCCTTCGGGAACTCACGGTAAGCCCTGGCACCGGGGTCTGAAAGAATCTCTGCCAGTTCCTGGACCACCGTCTCTTTCCTGGCGGAAAAGGCGGAAAAAACTTCTTTCTCCGTTGCGCCGGCTTCTTCTTCCCCAAAATGGTTCATGTCCAGAATCTCGTTGCTGATAAACGAATTATAAACATCGCCGATGGGGATAATCACGTCACTGCCATCCTTCACCTGGGAACGGTCATAATCCAGGGCATTCTGGATTTTAGACAGAAGAATACCGGCCAGTTCCTGTTCTATTACATGATATGCCGCTTTCTGCAGATTCGCATCAATAGAAAGGTACACATCGCTCCCCGCCTTAGGCGCCTTCTCATTAATCGTCTCGATTACCTTACCCACACTGTTGACATAGAGTTTGATCTCCCCCTTTTTTCCCTGGAGTTCGGAATCCATAGTCTTCTCAAGGCCTGCTTTTCCGATGGTGTCCGTCTTGGAATATTCTTTCTTTTCTTCTTTCCCCAGGGCATCGTACTCTTCCTGGGAAATCTGTCCGATATAACCGATAATATTCGCAAAACAATAGCTGTCTGCGTACCGTCTCATAGATTCCTCTTCGATACTTACACCCTGCAGATCATCCAGGTTCTCCATGACAATGGCAACCGTCTCCTCACTGACATCCTCCGCAATGGTGGTAGCGATAAATTTCTGATAACTGTTCAGCGAGATTGCATAACGCACATTCACCAGCTTAAGGACTTCCGTCCTTTCCATGGCGGACTGGTCAATTCCATATCCATTCACCTCGTCTGTACACAGGTAATCAATGAGGGCTTCCGCCGAAATCCCTTTCTGTCTGGCAGAAAGTTCGTCAATGGTACGCTTCCCATAGACGTCCGCAATAAACCTGAGGCGCTGTGTCTCATTCTCCGCCACATACATATAATTGTTATTGTTATCCAGAATCACACCGAAATTATTGATTACCGTATCCCCGTTGGATTCCACCATGCGGATCACGCTGGATACGACTCTGTTCAGTTCCTCGTTCTTATGCTCCCGGTCGTCATATTCACCGTTATCTTCTATGGTGACCGCATATGCCAGTTCATTATAAGCCAGGAGATATCCGTTGCGGTCATAGATATTCCCGCGGGTTCCCTGTACTTCCTTGGTCTTCTGTATCTGCAGCTTATAATCATCCAGATATTCCTGTCCCTTTACAATCTGCAGATAGAATACCCTCTGTACCAGGACTGCGGACATGATGCAGAACATCAGAATGATGACAATCACCCGGGACTGAAAAATCTCTGTTATACCGGCTTTGAACCGTTCCCAAAAACTATACAAATCTGCTCGCACTCCTTTGTTCTTCTTCTTCCAGTTTCTTATTGATGTGTAATATGATCTGATAAAGTGCCAGAGTCACCAGAATGGTATACACCAGTTCCGGCAGAATAATTTTCATAAGGTAAGTCAGAAAAGCAAAATCACCCCGCAGCATATAAATACATACATAAGTGAGAATCCCATACAGGAAGTCACTCACGCTGATCAGTACAATCGGCAGTTTGATGTCATCATCATAGAACATCCTTTTAAACGAACCGTTCACATATCCAATGACCGCATACAGTAACATATTAAATCCAAGGGCATTGCCCCAGAACAGGTCTGCCAGCAGCCCTGCCGAAAAGCCTACGAATAATCCTGTCTTCTTCCCCCGCATAAACCCAAAAGATGAAGTGACCACAATCAGAAGATTGGGTTTCACCATTGCAAATGCCAGATTCTGGAACACGGTGCTCTCAAGGAGAAAACAGACCAGAATCACGGCAGATGTTATGAGCTTTCTTTTCATAATCAGTCTCCTTCTTCATCCTGGTCCTGCGGCGGCGTCTCCGTTTCCACCGCATCCTGCGTCTCATCCGCATCCGCTTCCAGCATATTCTGCTTGGTCGTGGTGATTACCAGAACCTCCTGCAGCTTGCTGAAATCAACGGCAGGCGTAATATAGCCGGACCGTGTAAGGTTATTGGAGTCCACCTCGATCTCACTGACATATCCGATAAAAAGTCCCTGCAGGAAACGGTTGCTGACGTGGGACGTTACCACCTGTTCTCCTGCCTCGATCTTGTTATCATTATTCGGAAGCTTCTCAAAACGGAGTCTTCCGTCATCCATCAGCTTCAGATCCCCTCTGACCATGCAGGTATCCGAAGTCGAGAGCATCATAGCGCTTACATTGCTGGCATCATCAATGATAGACCGTACCCTGGCATAAGTAGGCCCCGTCTCGGTCACAATGCCCACAAGGCCGCTCCCTGCCAGCACATTGGAGTTCACCTGGACCCCGTCCTTTGATCCTTTGTCAATGGTAAAATCCGTAAACCAGTTGCTTCCGTTATTGGCTACCACGTGGGCGCCGATCTTTTCATAGTCTGAATAATTCTCATCCAGCTTATACAGTTCCCTCAGCCGGTCCAGTTCATACTGTTCCTGCCTGAGCCTCGTATTGTCTATGGTCAGATCGTCTACTCTGGCCTGCAGCTTTTTATTCTCCTTCTTCATTTCTTCCAGCGTATCGAAGTTGTCCGACAGGTCGCTCATGAATCTGCCCACATAGCTGATTCCCTCCTGCATGGGAACCACCGTGTAACTGGCAATAAAACGAAGCGGACCTCCGCCGTCCGTGAACCGCTCGATTCCCAGCAGGATCACACAGAGGACGGATATGATAATCAGCCAGTATTTACTTGAAAAAGACGATTGTTTCTTGTTCTTCATAATTATCTCATCCACCTATAATTTTCATCAAGCATGGAAAATGCAAACTTGCGCAGATCCTTTGATTCAATGATCTTCTTCAGTCCGGACACCGCACAGATATCCGGCTCCACGGAAGTCCTGGTCGTAATCCCGACCATCTCTTCCACATACATCTCAAGTCCCGCAGTATGCGCCACACCGCCGGTCAAGAAGTGACTGGATGGCGCTGACACACTGGAACAGAGGATCCTTCATGGCCAGACGTACCAGGTTGATGGAGATCCCCTTGCGCATAGGAACGCCCGTAATCAGATCCCGTCCGGCAACGGTAAGCATGGCTTCTACCTCATTGGTGAAAATTCCGAAACTTTTGCGCAGCACCTCCGCCGTATGCCTTCCGATCAGAAAGTCATGACTGTGGCGCACCAGGTTGATCACCGACTGGTCGAAAGTAGCGCCGCCCACCTTCAGCAGACGGTTCATGACCATTCCGCCGCCTGCGATCACAGACAGCTCCGTGGTCTCACCGCCGAAATTCACGATAAATACTCCTCTGGTATTCTGCACGTCCAGATTCAGCCCGACTGCATCCGCAATGGACCTCTCCACAATATTGACCTCTTTCGCTTTTGCCGTAGAGTGGATCACCAGGTCAAAGAACGCCTTCTTCTCCACCTCTGTCACGTCTGTCGGCACGGCCACCACGTATTCTGAACCACGTGCAAACTGCCGGTCCTTTTTCAGAAGATTCTGCAGAAGGAACTGCATATCGTGAAACCTGGAAATGACCCCTTCCTTCATAGGAAATACCACTTCAATATTCGAAGGCGCTTTCTCATACATCAGAAAGGCCTCGTCGCCCACCGCAAAAATCTCCTTCTCATTCCTCAGGGCAATCACGTCTTTTTCTTTCCATATGGTATCTTTCTTCTTATCATAAACCTTGATTTCATAGGAACCCAGATCAAGGCCGTATACATTCCTCGCCATCTGACATAAATCCTTTCTAAAGCATGCCCTCTTCCCTGAAACTTACATAACAATTATTCCCAATAATGATATGGTCTAACAACTCAATTCCAATCAATGTCCCCGCATCGAGAATCCGCCTGGTTGTCAGCATATCTTCCCGGCTGGGGGTCGGATCCCCGCTGGGATGGTTATGTAAAATGACAATGGACACCGCATTCTTCTGTAACGCTTCTATAAAAAGTTCTCTCGGCGTGATCAGCGAGGCGTTTACCGTCCCCTTCGATACATCCGTCTCCCCGACCAGCTTCGCTTTCGTATTCAGCATCAGAAGCTTCATCAGCTCCTGCTTCTCATGACGCATGTCTTCCATATAATATCTGGCAATCGTTCCCGGATCTGCAAAACAAAGGGCTTCCTGGTGAACCGCCTTGGACAGCCGCTTCGCAAGTTCCGAGATGCAGGAAATCTGGATGGCCTTCACCTTTCCGATTCCCCTGATTCCCATCAGGCGTTCTGTGCTGAACTGATGAATCCCTAAAATTCCCGTCTCCCCGGCATGGTAGAGAATCCGCTTTGCAAGCTCCAGCGCATTCTCGCCATGGGTGCCTGTACGCAGCAGCACTGCCAGCAGCTCCTCATCGCTTAAGGCATGGGCTCCTTTTCGTTCACATTTCTCATATGGACGTTCCATTTCCGGTATTTCTTTTATGGTATTTGACTGCTTCATCTCATCTTTGGATTCGTACGACACTCATAACAACAGACTCTATAAGAAACGATAAATAATGACTGCAAGAATCACTCCCACAATACTTGCGATGGTGATCTTGATCGACAGGCCGAATGTCAGCACCAGGATCCCGAAATTTAAGACCACCGGTTCCTGAAGTCCGAATGACTGGCCATACGCAAGCCAGCCAAGCGCCGGCACTCCCTCCGCCAGCATGCCGATAAAACCTCCAAGTACGATTCCTGTCAGGATAAACAGGAACAAAGCCCAGGAATTCTTGCCTCCTGCTCCCTTCATATGTACTCCTCCTCGTTTTCTCTATCTAAAAAACTCAGTATATTTTACCATATTTCGGAAACGGTGTATAGAGTTATCACATTAAAAATTTCTTAAACTGTACGCAGGGATGTCGAAATGAGTGGAAAATCCGTCGTCTGAAGTAGTATAATAAAATGAAAAATACAAGGAGATAGTATTGTTATGAATGAAATCAGAAAAACCGGTCCTGTAATCCTGATGGTCTGGCCATATTTATCGGTTCTGGCCCTGTTTCTGCCAGGATACAGAGTCACTCTTCCCATTTACATTTTCTTCACGCTTATCGTCTATGCTTTTAACATATGGAACGCATGGACATATCCTTATGCAGAGTCCGGACAAAGTCCGGTATTCTGGAATATGGCAGTAAAACTGGTTCACATCCCTTTTTATACCGGAGTTTTTGCCATGGGCTGTCTTCTGCTGCTTGCCATGGCAGTACCAGCATTTCTCCTTGTATCACCAGTCCTTCTGGCGGCTCTGGCCTTAGAAGACGTCTGCCTTCTGCTTACTTCTTCCATGTACGGAATCAGCGCTGCTGTAAGGCTAAGACAAAAAGGCCTGATTTCCAGCCGGTCTGCCATTCTTCATATCCTTATGCATCTGTTTTTTGTGACGGACGTAGTCAGCGCAGTCTGTCTGTACCGTCAGGGGCGCAAACGCCCAAGGCCTTAAAAAGGACCATATTCTTCTGCAACCGCCTGTGCAACCTTAAGACCGTCCATTGCTGCAGACGTG
>CAJULU010000037.1:0-19381 GCA_910587575.1 uncultured Dorea sp. | reverse complement strand
GATTCCGCCTGCATAACCGGCTCCTTCGCCGCAGGGGTAGAGTCCTGCCACCGGACTCTGGAAGGATGAGTCTCTCAGAATCCGCACAGGGGATGAGGTGCGGCTTTCTACGCCGGAGATGACCGCATCCGGGCGGGAATAGCCTTTGAGCCGTTTCCCGAAGGAACAGATGCCCTCTTCCAGATCTTCCGCCAGTTCCTTAGGGAAGACTGCCCTTACATTTCCCCATGTGAAGCCGCCTTTCATCTGGGGATGTATCGCCTCCGGCGCCTCTGACGGCCGGTTCCTGCGGAAATCCTCAAAGAGCTGGACCGGGATTTTTCCGTTTCCGGCCCTGTATGCGGCTTCTTCAAGCCTGCGCTGGAACTCCATTCCAAGAAGCGGGTCTGCCGTTTCAGAAATTTCATCCGCCTTTACCATCTTCTGGTAATCCCTGGGTGTGACGGTCACAACGACCGCACTGTTCGCATTGACACTGTCTCTTGCGTGATAACTCATGCCGTTGACCGCCAGACGGCCTTCTTCCGACGAGGCGTTGACCACATAACCGCCCGGACACATGCAGAACGTGTAGACACCCCTTCCGTCCGGCAGCTTTGCCGTCAGTTTATAGGCGGCCGCCGGCAGCTTCTGGTCCGCCCGGGTTCCATACTGGGCCAGATTAATCATTTCCTGGGGATGCTCGATACGGACTCCGACGGCGAATGATTTTGCTTCCATGGGAACCCCGCAGTTCTTAAGCATGGCAAAAGTATCTCTTGCACTGTGCCCGATCGCAAGAACCGCAGCTTCTGTATCCAGGATCTGCTGGTTTACCAGCAGCCCGGACAGCCTTTTTACTCCTTCTTCCCGGGCTATGACAAGATCCGTTACCTGGGAATGGAATCTTACTTCCCCGCCGCAGGAAATGATATACTCCCGCATACGTCTCACTACATCTGACAGGATGTCTGTCCCGATATGGGGCCTGCTCTGATACAGAATCTCTTCCGGCGCTCCATTTTCCACGAAGATCTCCAGAACCCGTGCGTTCCGTCCTTCGGGGTCATGAACCAGCGTGTTCAGTTTCCCGTCTGAGAACGTCCCTGCCCCGCCTTCCCCGAACTGAACGTTTGACTGAGGGTTCAGGACTCCCGTATTCCAGAATTCTTCCACGTCTTTCATACGTTCTTCCACAGACGCTCCCCGTTCCAGAAGAACCGGACGATAACCAAGGCGGGCAAGTTCATACCCGCAGAACAGGCCCGCCGGACCTGTGCCAATGATCACCGGACGATGGATCAGCGCCTTTGTTCCGGAAGCGGTCGGGGAATACCTCTGTTCCTCCTGCTGAAAACAGATGTTGGAAGGCCTTTGTTTCCGGAGGCGTTTTCTGATTTCCTTTTCGCCTTTTACGTTTACATCTACGGTATAGACATAGAAAAGCTCTGGTTTTTTCCGTGCGTCCAGGGACTGCTTTTTTCTTCTGTAAGAAAGCAGCGAATCCTCCCTTATGCGCAGAAGCCGGCAGATCTTTGCTTTCATATCCGCCTCTGTATGGTGAACGTCCAGTTTCATCTGACTGATCCGTATCATATCTGTCCTCCTTCCCGGTGTACTGAAAAACAAGGGTATACACGGCGTTCCGGAAGAAGCCGCAGGATTAATATCTGCGGCTTCTTCTGGAACGCTTCTTATCTTTTGCTCTCCTGGAATGGCCGGAGTTCTCGGGAAGTATACATAACACAGAATACAATCCCATGATTAAAGCACCGCTGACCAGCAGGCCGCCGATAATATCTGTAAACCAGTGTGCCCCCGAGAGCAGCCGGCCCACTACCAGTACAACCATAATGACCAGGGAAACCACCCTCACGATGATATTGACTGTCCTGTCTTTCACCAGTATCCCGCACTCCAGCATGGCAGCGGCCATAAAACAGCAGGCAAGCATCGTATGGGAAGAAGGATACGATGCCTCCAGATATCCATCGATCAGAATCGGCCTGTAGTTAACGATATAGAATTCAAATATCACATACACCGCTATGGTAACGGCATAAAAAATCCCAAGCACAATAATGCTGGTATCCACCTTGAACAGACTTCTCCGCCGGATCATCTGTATGAAACCCGTCACGGCAAAGACTGCGGCAGTGGCCAGCGGAACAAAACCCAGCCAGGAGGTAATGGAATACCAGAGGTCGTGGACTCCCACTAATTCGTGGACCATTGAATTTACAGTCGCAAAACCCACGCTTGAACTCTGGGGTCCTATGGAATGAACGTCTAAAACCTGTACCAGTACAGTAAAAACAATGAACAGAAGTACCCAAATTCCAGTTATAATAAAGTTTCCGGTTCTCTTTCGCATCGTATCTCCCTCGTTTCTCTCAAAATTGTCTGATCAGCACAACCGCCATCCCGGCAGGTATTTATTCTTAAGCCGCCCGCCTGCAGACTTTCCCCATCCCAGCGGGAATCCGTCCACACAGACAAGCTGCCACGCCTTGTCCCCCGGTTCTGCCACGTCCTCCACGTCAAGGGTCTCACCCTTCAGGTATCTCAGAATCCGCGGATCCTCTGCCGGAAGGTCGATGCAGTGGGCATATTCTTCTTTTTTCAGGAACATGGCAAGAGCCTGGCCTGGCTCAAACCGGTTCTTCTTCAGTTCCCCCAGCAGCAGGCCTGTCCGCAGAAAACGGATTCCCCGGACATCCGGAAGTCCCTCCGGCATATAATAAAGCCACTGGCCCCGGAGATGAAGGCGTGAAGAATCCGGTTTCCATGAAACATCTTTGAAAAACTGTGCGGCCGCTTCCGGAAGCTTCAGCCCGGATCCGGCCCTGGGCGCAATCTCCATACTTTTTCCTGGAATCCCAGGTCCTTTCTGAAGCAGAGCCAGGTAGTGGCCCTCCCCCTTCATCTTATGCGGGAAAATACGCACCGTCTTCGTAAGCTCTTTATCCCGGCCGGGAACGGTTTCCGGAATCCCCGGGCTGAATCCTTCATAAGGACGGATATCCAGAATGCAGAATTCGGGATACTCTTTTCGCAGAATC
Source organism: uncultured Dorea sp. (assembly GCA_910587575.1). Classification (GTDB taxonomy): domain Bacteria; phylum Bacillota; class Clostridia; order Lachnospirales; family Lachnospiraceae; genus Sporofaciens. The sequence goes on along the minus strand of CAJULU010000037.1, from coordinate 16,340 downwards.
TCAATGATCTGCTCATTCTCCCGGCTGTCAAAGGTGCAGGTGGAATACAGAAGCATACCGCCAGGCTTCAGCATCCGAGCGGCCTTAAGGATGAGGCCCTTCTGGATTCCGGAAAAATATTCCGGTCCATGCTCCTCCCATGCCTTCACCATCTTCCGGTCCTTCCGGAACATTCCTTCGCCGGAACAGGGCGCATCGATGAGAATCTTATCAAAAAATTCCTGAAAACAGTTCTCCATCTTCCCCGGTTCCTCGCACAATACCGCCACATTCCCAATTCCAAAGACCTCTATATTCTTCAGCAGACCCTTGGCTCTCGAACTGCTGATATCGTTGGCAACCAGAAGCCCCTCTCCCTTCAGCCTGGCTCCAAGCTCCGTTGCCTTGCCTCCAGGCGCTGCGCAGAGATCCAGAACCTTGTCGCCGGGTTCCACGGGAAGACGGCTGGCCGGCGTCATGGCGCTTGGTTCCTGCAGATAGTAAAGTCCTGCAGAATAATACGGGTGCTTTGCCGGTGACAGCCGCTCCCCGTCATAATAAAATCCATTGTCAGTCCACGGAACCGGCGTTATCTCAAACGGACAGATCCTGCAGAACTCTTCCACAGAAATCTTACCGGTATTCACGCGAAGCCCGTAATATCGTGGCTCTTCAAAACACGCAAGATATGCATCCATCTCCCCGCCCAGCAGTCCTCGCATCTTTTCCTCAAATGAAGCCGGCAGATTCATGGAGACCCCTCCTTTACAATCGTATATAGAAATGAGTATATCACATTATTGGCTGAATTCATACTTCAATTTTTTATCTTCCAGAAAACGAAGGACATGATAAGGATTGACACTGACCTCCCGGCCGTCTTTCACGGTATAGATTCCAACGTGCAGATGAACAGCAAACTGTCCCCGGGTTCCTTCCGGCCCATATCCGGAATCCCCCATGTATCCCAGAAATTCTCCGGCCTTGATTTCCTGCCCTTCCTGTATGTCAGAATAGGAGTCCAGATGGGCGTAGTAATAATAATTACCACTATTTGAGGTAATTCCTACACGGTAGCCGCCTTTTTCCAGCCATCCCAGGTTCGTAACCACACCGTCCGTCATGGAAAGAACCGGATAAACCCCCGGTTTATCAACATCCGCCATCAGATCCGTGCCTTCATGCCCTCGTTTTCCCTGGAATGTCCTCTCTGCCATCCAGCCGTCCACATAAGAAATTTTCAGTGACTTATCCACAATGGACTCCGGAACTGGATGATAATTCACATCATTTTCCACATTTTCAAGGAAAGTTTTGCACTCTTCGGATAATAGCCGCCGGTTTTCCCGCATGGAATCCGAGAAGAAATCCCGCCTGAATTCCGGGTCTTCCACGGTTTTCTGCTGAATCGTGTAATACCGCCCTCTCTCCCTCAGATAACCGGTTCCCAGAACGGTAAAGAACGACAGAAGAAATATGTAGAGAAATAATGTTCTGATTTTCTGAATCTGCATAAAAAAACCTTTTTTCTCACTATATGAAAAAGAGGCAGTGACTATGCTCTTTTGAGAAAATGGAACTGCTGTTGAAAACTTTTTTACAAAATGTGGATAATAGCGGGAATTGTTGCCCGTTTTCCGATACCTCTGTGGATAAGTCTCCGAAAACAACCAGAAATAAAAGAAGGAGAAAGGCATGTCAGATCATGCTTTTCTCCCTTTTCAGAATTGCGGTGAAATCAACTTTTGTATTCCGGCAGTCCGCCGAATGTTCCGTTCAGATACATTTTTTCAAGATTCTGGGCAATTCTGGGCTGCTGGTCGGAAAACCGCTGCAGCCTGCTCCCTTCACTTCCTCTCATCTCCAAAGAATAAATCTGATCCGGGCGTAACAGGGAATTCGACAGTAGATTTGTGGAATGGGATGACATGAAAAGCTGTACCCTGGTTCCCCGTTCCATAATATAGCGGATCAGAAGCTCTTCCAGCCGGTTATGCAGATTGCTGCCAAAAGAATCCACAAGCAACACTCCTCCTCTCCTGGTCACGCTCAGAACCGCCGGCAGAATATTCAGAAGAGTCCGGTTTCCGGATGACTCCATACTGGCAGGAATCATCCCTGTTCCCTCCCGTTCAAAAAAGATACCTTCACAGTAACGGATCAGAAAAGGAAACTGATGCTCCCTCAGAAAATCATTGATTTCTTCTGTTCCGTATGTTTCTATATATTTCCCGGCACTCAGTCCCTGGCCGTCAAAAACTGCTATTCTTCTGTCACTGGCATCAATATACACAGTTTTTTTCAGACAGGCCAGCCATTTCCCTTCAATATCACCGGAAGAAAATTCCGTTTTCATTGATAGTTCCTTCAGAAACAACACTGAATCTTCCACATCACAAAGAACTGTCTCCGTTCCTTTCATCCATTTCCCTTTCTTCCCCAGTCTCTCAACTACGGTTCTGCCGTCAATCCGGAGTTTCTCTTCCAGAAAGGCATTGACGGAAAATGCAAGAAAATAAGTCAGTTCATGTCCGTCCGTTTCGAATTCATAAGTCATGCTGCTGATATGTTCTTTAGAAAAGGTACACGGATATGGCGCCAGACCGCACCCTCTCTCCCAGAACAACAACTCTGCCAGCAGTTTTACAGACTGAAGAACCGCCGTCTTGCCGGAGGCGTGATCTCCCACAAATAATGCCCCTTTTAATACTTTTCCACAGGTATTCTGCTCCAGAAACTTATAATTAGTCTTTCTGAAATCCAGAACCGTCTCATTTTTAAAACATTTAAAATTTTTAATAGTCATTTTTTTCAGCATGGTATTTCACCCCCGATGGCTTATAAACGTAAAAAAATTACTTACCCATTTCTTAATCCGAAATATTTTTACGTTATCATTTTACCAAATCTGGAATATTTTTACAATATGTTATTGAGATTTTGGGGATAAAAGTTACAGGCTGACCGCCCGTGAATGAATTTGCATAAATCCGCAGAGACAGAACTGCCCCTGCGGATTCATTCCAATGAAATTATTTACATTTTTTCAAAACAGCCTTCAGATACTCCCATGTCCTCTGCGTGGAGGCAATATCAAGCGCCTCATTAACAGAATGGACGTCCAGAAGTTCCGGTCCGGCGGACACGCAGTCAAGGTCAGGACGTTTCCCGAGAAACAGGCCGCATTCCAGTCCGGCATGAACGGTAGATACCACCGGATCCTTTCCATACTGCTCTTTATATGTATCCACCATGATCTGCCGCAGTTCAGAGTCGGGATTGTACTGCCAGGCCGGATACTGGCCAAGCACCCTTCCTTCGCCGCCTGCAAGTTTTGTACACACTTCTACCTGCTCTTTCATCTGCTGCTTTCTGGATTCCACGGAACTGCGGATGTGGAAATGCGTAATGACACAGTCTTCTTTTGTCTCCAGCACACCGATGTTCAGTGAAGACTCAACCACGCCTTTCAGCTTCCGGCTGTACTCCTGCAGACCATAGGGGCAGATTTCCAGGAACGCAATCACATTGTCAGTAGAGGCAGCATCGAATACCTCACAGTCCGTCACCTGGGAAATCAAGGTATCCACCAGAAGCCCCGGCTCCTCTCCCATAAATTCATTATCCCAGATCTTCTTCATCTCTTCCGCTTTCCCGAGAACAAAAGATTCCTTATCACTGGGAACCAGGAATTTTGCCGTTGTGTCAAGCGTGATCACATTATCCTTCGTACCGCCGCTGATATTCACCAGACTAAGGCTGATTTCCCTGGACAGCCGGTAAAGGAACCGTCCCATCATCTTATTGGCATTCCCCCGCTGTTTGTGGATCTCCCCGCCGGAATGGCCGCCCAGTAATCCGTGGATCCTGAATGTCACAAGACTTCCGCTCTTCTTCTCCTTCTGTACTGGAAAACGTGACTCAAACTGGAGTCCGCCCGCACATCCGGTAGTCAGAATCCCCTCTTCCTCGGAATCAAGATTAATCAGCTTCCGTCCCTTAAGCTGCGTCATGTCAATGGCGTGTGCACCGCCCATGCCGTTCTCCTCATCAACGGTAAATAATGCTTCAATCGGCGGATGTGGGATATCACTGCTGTCTAAGACCGCCATTGCCATTGCCACCGCAATTCCGTTATCACCGCCAAGAGTCGTGTTCTTTGCCTTCAGATATCCGTCCTCAACGTAAAGTTCTAACCCGTCCGTCTGGAAATCATGGTCAGAATCCGCCGTCTTCTCACAGACCATGTCAAGATGTCCCTGCAGGATCACCGGTTCGCTGTCCTCAAAACCAGCGGTTCCCGGCTTTTTGATGATCACGTTATTCACCTCATCCCGGATGACCTCAAGGTTCCGTTCCTTTGCAAATGCAACACAGTAATCGCTGATCCGTTTCATATCAAAGGTACCTCTTGGAATCGCACTCATCTCTTCAAAAAACTGAAAGACCTTCTGTGGCTCTAAATTTTCTAACACTGCCATCACTTTATTCCCTCTCTTTTCTAAAAGTTATTTCTACTATCATTATGTTACATTCATCATAAAAAATCAACTAAATCCATAGAATTATTTTAAAAGAAACCTGATAGGACTTTCTATGAAACGATTACTGACTGTCATTGGTTCCATTCTCTTTTTTACCGCTATGCTTGTCTTTCCAAAGGCTGCGTTTCAAGGGGCGTGTTCCGGCGTGGTTCTGTGGTTCCATACCGTTCTTCCTACTTTGCTGCCCTTTCTGATCATCACAAACCTTCTGATCCATACCGGAGCCGTCCGGCTCATCTCCCGGCTTCTTGCACCAGCGCTCTGCCCGTTTTTCCGGGTATCGCCTTACGGCGCCTTCGTGATTCTGACCGGATTCCTGTGCGGCTGTCCCATGGGAAGCAAGGTAACGGCCGATCTGCTGAGAGAAAACGCCATCTCCCGATGCGAGGCCTGTTATCTGCTTTCTTTCTGTAACAATACAAGCCCCATGTTTGTGATCAGCTACGTTCTCTGGCAGAACCTGAAGATTCCTGCGCTGACGCTTCCCCTGCTGGCAATTCTGACGGCAGCGCCGGTCCTGTTAAGTTTCCTGTTCCGCCGCCTCTGTCATGTTTCAGCGCAGGAACATGGTTACATCTTCCGGAATTCTTCTGTTCAGACACCTTCTGCAGAAAACAGCAGTACTTCACTGGATGACTGCATCATGAACGGCTTCGAGACAATTACCCGGATTGGCGGGTATATCATCCTGTTCTCCATTCTCATCTCCTTTGCCAGTCTGCTCCCGTTCAGGCCTGCCGCCGTAACCGCTCTTCTTCTTCCGTCTCTGGAGATTACCGCCGGCATCCCGATGATCTGCAGCGCCCCTCTGTCCTTAAACAGTCAGATTATCCTTGCACTTGCGCTGACCTCTTTTGGGGGATGGTGCGCTGCGGCCCAGACCAGAGCCATGCTAAAGGGGACTTCCCTGCCATTTCTCCCCTATATTGCAGAAAAACTGATTACCGCACTGGCAACCAGTCTCCTTGTATGGATGTTCCTGCTATTCTGTTAAAATACTGATATCAGATAAGATCACCCTCGTCTACCGTAAATTCCGGTTCCGGTTCTGCACTGCCGTATTCTTCCTCCAGAGCTGCGGCAGACTGATCCGGAATCTCCAGTTCGGCCCGGTTGTTGTGTACCATGTCAAAGCATTCCTGCAGAGAGTTCACAAGCCCGTCGTATTTGGAGGTATAGCTGTCCAGCGTATGCCCGATGATGCTCTCCGCATTGGCCAGCAGGTCGTCCGTATACTGCATGGCGCCGATCCGGATATCATTGGCATCACGGGTAGCATTGTCAAGGATCTCCTGGGCCTGCTCCGTGGCTGCAGTCACAATCTCATTAGCCTGGGCGTATGCCTGCTGCATGATCTCATGCTCGCTCACAAGTTCGCTGGTGTGGATCTGCGCTTCCTCAATCATACCGTCCGCCTTGGCCTGGGCATCTGCCAGAATGGCATCTTTGTTGGCAATGATCTTCTGGTAACGCTTGATCTCTTCCGGCGTCTTCATCCGGAGTTCCCGGAGAAGCTCGTCCATCTGGTCTTTATTCACGATAATCTTGGAAGTGGACAGCGGCTGGAACTTACAACTGTCGATATACTCCTCAATCTCATCAATAATCTGTTCAATACGGCTGCTCATTAATCTACACTCTCCTTCTTCATCTTTTCTGTAATCCTGTCTGCGACTGCTCCAGGCACAAATTGAGAAATATCTCCCCCAAAAGCAGCGACTTCCTTCACCGTCGTGGAACTTAAGTAAGAATATTCCAGACTGGTAGTCAGAAATGCCGTCTCTAATTCCGGCTCCATCTTATGGTTGGTCTGCGCCATCTGCAGTTCGTATTCAAAATCCGTAATCGCCCGCAGTCCCCGGATTACCATGCCGGCTTCCACCCTGCGCGCAAAATCTACCAGCAGTCCCCCGAAGGGAATGATTCTGATATTCGGTATGTCACTCGTTACTTCCTCTAACATTCTAACACGTTCTTCTGCGGAAAACAACGGACTTTTTGCTTTATTATTCAGGACTCCCACAATTAATTCGTCCACAAGCCTTGAGGATCTCTGGATCATATCCAGATGCCCGAAGGTAACAGGGTCAAAACTCCCCGGATAAATCGCCCTTAACATATTCCCTTCCTCCCTGCCGGCTCAAAAAATACATGCTTGTTTGTCTTGTAGATCTTATTCTTGATTACGTGAAACCCTAGTTCTTCTGCATACTCAAACAGGGTATCCTTTGCCGCTTCCACGATGATTACCCCCTCCGGCGCAAGCAGCTGTGAGCCAGAGAGGTAAGTCAGTACCCTGCGTTCCAGTTCCTGCCCGTAAGGAGGATCCATGTAAATATAATCAAACTGCTTCTCTCCCTCCAGCTTATAGAGAGCCGTCATCACATCCATGGACATGGTCATACCCTTGCGCTCCAGATGTGTGTGGGACAGATTCTCTCTGATACACTGCATAGCCTTCGGATTGTTCTCTACAAACACCGCCTCCATGGCTCCTCTGCTTAAGGCCTCAATCCCGATACCGCCGCTTCCCGCAAACAAATCAAGGAATATGCAGTCATACAGATAGGGCGCCAGCATGTTAAATAACGTCTCCTTAATACGGTCTGTCGTGGGGCGTGTCTCAATCCCTTCTAATGTCTTTAGTTGTAACCTTCTAGCACTTCCTGCAATTACTCTCATCATCATAAACCCCTTATATCTTCATTCATCCGCTTTGTCAGGTCCAGGCATTACAGTCAGTCCGGCCGCTTTCCTGCAGTCCCCAGCCGCCGGTACCGGTTCAGGCAGGCATAGACTTCCTGCTTTCTGGGCATGGCCAGATTCCCCGGAAGATAACTTCCGTCACACACGGCGCCAAGTCCCTGGGAAGAAAGCTTCCGGTACAGCTCTTCGATCGTCTGTCCCAGGGTCAGCCGTCCGTTAAACACATTTTCCTCCAGATGCTTTACGATATTCCCAAGTGCGGTCAGCTGCTCACTGTCCATCAGCTGCTCCACATATCTTAAATCAATGGTCTCATGGTTCAGGGTCACGCCGTCCCTGCCCATCGTCTTGATCTTAATGCGTCCCTTACTCTTAAGGCCGGGAAAATTGCGCACCTTCCGGTTAAAAGACGGAACCTTTGGCCCCTCTTTGGGAAGCTGAAGCTTCGGATATTCCGCTGCCGCCGTCTTCGCAGATTCCGTAATCTCCTTTGGCACATACCGGTCCATCTGCACAATGCAATCCGCCACCTGGAAATAGGCGCCGGAACTTCCCGCCACGATTACTGTGGAGATTCCGAAGTCCTCATAGAGGGCACGGACTCTCTCGATAAAAGGTGTGATCGGCTCCATATCCCGGTGGATGACCCGCTGCATAAGCTCATCCCTCACCATAAAATTCGTTGCGCTGGTATCTTCATCAATCAGAAATACCTTTGCGCCGGCCTCTACGCTTTCCACCACGTTTGCCGCCTGGGAGGTACTGCCGCTGGCATCCTCCGTGTCAAATGCCACCGTGTCTTTCCCATTAGGCAGATCGTTGATGAACATGGAAATATCCGTGTGCCGGATGCTCCGCCCGTCCTCTGCCCGGATCTTCATGGCCGTGGCATCTGTCACCACATATTCCCTGCCATCCCCGGCAATATGGGGATATACGCCCGTCTCCAGCGCTTTCAGAAGCGTGGACTTACCATGATAGCCGCCGCCCACGATCAGGGTTACTCCTTTTCTGATTCCCATACCGCTGATCTTTCCCTTATAGGGAAGATTCAGAGTCACTTTCATAGACTCCGGGGAGGTGAACGGAACCGCCCCCTTCATAGGGCGCTGGGATACGCCGGACTCTCTGGGAAGAATGGAGCCGTCTGCCACGAAAGCAGCCAGTCCCATAGACTCTAACTGGCTGCGGATCGCTTCCTGGTCCTCGGACAGTTCCATGACCTTCTGCACCTTCCCTTTGTCCAGCCTTCCGTAGTATAACGCACGCTCCACACAGGAAGGAAGGAAATCATACAGAATCTTCATCAGTTCCCTTGCATTGATGGTCCGTCCGTTTGCCGGAAAGCCCACCTCAAAACGCACGGTCACGTCGCCGCCCGAAGGACTGATCTCACACGCCGTCCGCTCCAGAATCTCCTGGGAACATCTGGTGACGCTGATCACCCCGCTCTTTCCCGATCCCTTCGCCTGGAAGGAATACTGCTGGATCTGCCGGTAGAAATTCCGGGTCAGCTCATCCTGCAGCGCAATCCGCTTATGCTTCCTGTCAAACAATTCCCTGGGAAAACCAGCCGCCCGTCCGGGAACACGTACACTTAACTTTGAAGGCGCCGCAAAAGGATCCCCCTGGACGTGGTCAATGGATAATACATACCGCTGAAACTGATAGACTCCCTTTGTGTCCTTATATGCCGGATATCCCCTGTGGTCAATCCGTTCTAATAACTGCCTTAAATCTTCTGCTGTCTTCATCTGCTCTCCTTCTATATTCTCTCCTTCTGTTTCTTTTATTCGGATTCTTCTATATCTTTGATTCCGATTCTTCTGCGGCTTACATCCACAGTTACTCAAATCCCGTTACAATCCCTGCAGGTTAATATGCAATTGCTTCTTCTCTGGACATCCAGAAATGGATTCCGGTGGTGGAATCCATCCACCTGTCTTCGTTAAAATCCTTCACTTCCACCCACTCGCCTTTGCGGTAGACGAAATTCTCATCCACCAGCGACCACGCCTCTTCAAATTCCACCGTGGAATCAAAACTTTTGATGGTCAGCACCTTGGCCTTGCTGCACCGGCAGGAAGGCAGGGTTGCGGAGGTACGTCTGGCATCTGCAGGAATCAGAAGCTGCACCAGCCGGTCATTCACACATTTCTTATAGCCAAGGATGGCTCCCTTCTCGGGACAGTGCATCCGGAACCAGCGGGTACTCTCATCGGACACAATCCCCTCAAGCCTGGCATGTTCCAGAACCGCACCAAACAGGTCAGCTCCCCGGATATCGCAGCCCCTCATGTCGCAATACCGCATGGAAGCCGTCTTCATCTGTGCATTCCGGAAATCGGCCCCCTTCATGGAACATCCGTCCAGAAGTACATTCTCTATGACTGCTTTGGCAAAATTCACGCCCTCCAGACATACATTCCGAAAAGAACTGAGGGTAAAATCAATCCCCGAAAGATCATATCCCGAAAGATCCATGTCGGCAAACATCGTCTCCCGGAAAGAAAGACTCTCCCGTCCCCTTGGCTCTGCCAGAATATCCGTCAGCTGTTTCTTAGATACCGTTTCCAATTCCAATCCGCCCCTTCCCTGTTTCGCTCCTTAACTAAAGATCCACGATCCTGGCCCTGTGGTGGATTGCCGGAAGAAACTTATTCAGCAGATCCTTTGTCTTGAATTTCAAGTGGCTGGTATTAATCCCCGGATTGCATCCGAACCACTCCGCCTCCGCCACTTCTTTATCCACGATTACCTGCACATAGTCGTCCTCATCCATCAGAAGTCCCGCAACACTGGCAGACCCGGGCGTGGTTCCCAGATGCTCCATCATCTTCTCAGGCGGGGCAAAGGACATATGGGACACCCCTAACTTCCTGCTGAACGCAGCCGTGTCAAAAGCCTTGTCCGCCGGCATCACCAGCAGGAAGAAGGTCGTCTTCTTCTGGTTGCACAGGAATACATTCTTACGGATCTGGGTTCCGATGGCCACGTCAACGGCCGCACACTCTTCCATGGACGCTGCCGGATCATTGTCCACCTGCTCATAAGGGATCTTTAATTTATCCAATGTGTCATACATCTTTCTTTCCAGCGGCATCCGCTCATCCGTTGGCGCCGATGTCCTGATCTCGCTGATATACATTTTTATCTTCCTCCATCCATTATCATCTTTATGATTCCCTAACATTATAACGAAACATTCGGAAACTGTAAATAAATAACGTTAAGAACCTGTTAAAAAGAAAAGATTTCATTGCGGTGATTTCTGAAATCATGTTAAAGTGAATACATCTGAAAACGTGTTTCTTTAGAAAGGATAATACATTTCATGGAATTCTACCAGACTAAATTCGCTGAAAAATTAGAAGAATCATTGAAAGCAGTGCTTCCCATCATCGGACTGGTACTGCTTCTGAGCTTTACCATTGCGCCGCTTCCGCCGAGCATCCTGCTTCTGTTCCTGTTCGGCGCAGTGCTCCTTATCATTGGCATGATGTTCTTTACCCTGGGTGCGGAACTTTCCATGACCCTTATGGGAGAAAAGGTGGGTACGAAGATGGCCAGTTCCGGAAGACTCTGGATTGTATTCTGCCTGTGCTTTTTCCTGGGACTTGTAATTACAATCTCAGAACCGGACCTTCAGGTACTGGCAGAACAGGTTCCGTCCATCCCCAATATGACTCTGATCCTGGCAGTCGCCTCTGGCGTGGGATTATTTCTTGTAATCGCCATGCTGCGTATGCTTTTCTCCCGGTCACTGCCCTCACTGCTGATCGTCTGCTACATCCTGGTATTCGCACTTGCTTTCTTTGTACCGAAAGATTTTCTGGCAGTGGCTTTCGATTCCGGGGGCGTCACCACCGGTCCTATGACGGTTCCTTTCATCATGTCTATGGGCGTGGGCTTCGCCGCCGTACGAAGCGACAGACATGCAGAGGACGACAGCTTCGGTCTGGTTGCGCTCTGTTCCATCGGTCCCATCCTGGCAGTGCTTCTTCTCGGTCTTTTATACCATCCCGGCGATGCGGTCTATCTGCCGGAAGAACTGCCCGAACTAAAGGATTCCGTGGAACTGTGGCAGCATTTTGCCAGAGGGTTCCCGGAATATATGAAAGAAATTATGATATCGCTGCTTCCCATTGCCGTTTTTTTCGGAGTATTCCAGATGGTTTCACTGAAACTGAAGAAGAAAACCATCTTAAAAATTACCATTGGCGTTGCATATACCTATATCGGGCTGGTACTGTTTCTGACTGGGGTAAACGTGGGATTTATGCCGGCCGGCAATCATCTGGGCCAGATGATTGCCGCTCTGCCCTACCGGTGGATTCTGATCCCCATCGGCATGATCATCGGCTATTTTATCGTCAAGGCAGAACCTGCGGTCTATGTACTGATGGAACAGGTGGAAGAAATCACCTCCGGCGCTATCTCCGGCGCTTCCATGGGACTAAGCCTCTCCCTTGGGGTTGCGGTATCCGTAGGCCTTGCCATGACCCGGGTACTGACAGGGATTCCCATCTTCTGGTTCATTCTTCCAGGATATGTGATCGCAATCTGCCTGTCATTCTCCGTACCCAAGATCTTTACAGCCATTGCCTTTGACTCCGGCGGGGTTGCCTCCGGTCCCATGACGGCCACATTTCTCCTTCCCTTTGCCATAGGCGCATGCCAGGCAGTGGAGGGAAACATCGTAAGAGATGCCTTTGGAATCGTTGCCATGGTTGCCATGACCCCCCTGATCGCAATCCAGATACAGGGCGCCGTCTACAAATTCCGCACCGGAAAAGGTGCCCAGCAGCAGCCAGAAACAATTTCTTATCTTGATATCCTGGCAGATGATGATATTATAGAGTTATAGGTCATAAGGAGGACATGATATGAATGCAGTCTATATGCTTGGTATCATTACCAACAGAGGAATGCGGGAGAAATTCATACAATTTTTTAAACTTCACAATATCCATGTGACGCTTACCGTTCTGGGAGAAGGCACTGCCAACAGTGCAATCCTGGATTACCTGGGTATGGAGGCAACCGGGAAGACGCTCTATTTCGCTTTCGTCACCTGGGATACCTGGAAACTGCTGAAAAGGGATCTGTACGCCCAGGTCAGGATTGACGCCCCTGGCCGGGGAATCGCATTTCTGATTCCCTTAAGCAGCGTGGGAGGGAAGAAAAGGCTTCAGTATATTACCGTGGGTCAGGAACTTTCGATAGAGGAGGAAAGCACGTTGCAGAACACTGATTATGAACTTTTGATTACGATTGCCAATGCCGGATATATCGAGACAATCATGGATGCGGCAAGAAGCGCCAAGGCGCCAGGCGGCACGGTCATCCATGCCAAGGGCACCGGAGCGGAACATGCCAAGCGTTTCCTTGGGATTTCTCTGGCAGAGGAAAAAGAGATGATTTTTATCGTGGTGCAAAGCCGCCAGAAGAATACGATTATGAAGGCAATCATGGAACAGGCGGGAACAAAAAGCCCTGCAGGCGGAATTATCTTTTCTCTTCCGGTTACCAGTACGGCGGGACTCCGGCTGCTGGAAGAAGAACTTCAGACAGGAGAATAATATTATGAAATATATACTTGCGTCCGCTTCACCAAGAAGAAGGGAATTACTGGCACAGGCGGGTTTTGAATTCGAAGTCATTCCCTCTTCCATAGAAGAAAAGATTACCAGAACGGTTCCTTCTGAAATCGTGATGGAACTGGCAGCCCGGAAGGCTGAGGATGTGTTTCGGCAGTATGGTAAAAAAGACTGCTGTGTAATTGGTGCGGATACGATTGTTGTCTACCGGGATGAGATTCTGGGGAAGCCTTCTGATAAAGCCGAGGCATACGATATGCTTTCAATGCTTGCGGATCGCACCCACCAGGTTTATACAGGCGTGTCTTTGGTTATTTTCCGAAATGGACAGGTGCATACCAGGACTTTCTATGAGTCAACGGATGTTACCTTCCTGTCAGCCGTGAGGACCTGCATGCCTATGTAGAGACAGGCGACCCGCTGGATAAGGCGGGCGCCTATGGAATACAGGGGCCATTTGCGATTCATGTAAAGTGTATCAGCGGGGATTATAACAATGTGGTAGGGCTCCCTGTCTGTCGTCTCTATCAGGAGCTACTTGCCGAGAACGCATCCCCTTTGTCTGAACCATAACAGTAACGGTTTTTCAGCTCTTTCAGAGCCCTTGCATGCCTGCAGGGGCTTACCCATTCTTCTGCAATCTGCCGCCTCAAATCCGAATCAAAAACCCCCGGCGGCTGGATATCAAGCCTCTGATGAATCTTGTCATTTTTGGAAGCATAATTAAAAGATTCCGTATCCATAATCTGCCTCTGCGCCTCTTCCCAGGCTTCCTCCCCCTGTTCCAGATATTTTTCCCTGTAATACTTGAAATCACTGATAATTCTCCCATCCCCATCCTCCTCAAGAACATTCCACTGGCTTACAAATCCCCCGTTCCGGTCTATAATAAATTCCGCATGAAAATCCGGCGTCAGCCGCTTTTTATTCTCGTGGCCCTTCTGATACTTCCGGTAGCTTGATCCTGCCGGATATTTATTATGAAATCTGGCCGGTTCCCGCAGCATTTTCTCTCCCCCCAGTCCCCCGCATTCCCTGGAAGCCTGTACATACGCCGCCAGCGCCTCTTCATCCGTCATTCCCTCTTTCTTAAAATTCTTTCGTATATAAGCAAGATTATGCCTATCAATATACATCCGAAACTGATGAATCATCCGCCCGTTCAAATCCTCCGGTTCTCCAAGTCCGGTTTCCCCGTATGTTTTTTCCACATTCACTGCTACATCACGAAAAAATTTTCCGTGCGGCGGAATCTTCTCTCCTACACAGAATCCGTTTTTCAGCTGAAGCATCCCGTTTTCATCTATATAACCGCCCATTTTCTGAATCAGTTCCAGTATATCATTGGAATTTCCTAAATCAGACATATCGTAATTTCCTTCCGTTTCCTCTATTCTCTTATATATCTAGTATATAGAGCAGATGTTTGTCCAGTTCTTGTATTGTTTCCAGAAAATACCACTATATTGTCAAATAAATATCAAAATAAAAAAACGCAGGATTTTGCAGGAAGAAGTATTTCTATTCCGAACTACTATATCCGATATTCTATCCTGTCCCCTGTTCTATTGTCAGTCAGATTCTTTTCATACAGATCATCTTCATTTCCGGGACACCTATATCCTCTGCAATGACTCTGCATTTCGTCATAAGAAGGAAAAAAATATTCTTCTTCTCTTCACTCAGACATTCATAATTTGCCTGCCCCTTTGCTATGATGATATCCGCTTTCTCATAAATCTCCCGGAACTCCCTGGAAGTTCTGTGCAGAACAGTTCCTAAGGAAGAATCCCCGTTGCTGACGATTGTCGCATAAGTATCCATCCCTACCGCATAGGCATCCGCTTCCACGGAATCATTCACAACCGCCTCTCCTCTTACAGCAAAAAAGATATGGCAACGGGGATTGATTCTCTGAATCTTTTTTATCAGAATCATATCCAGACAGATTTCCCCGCAATTATCTCCCAGATAAAGCAGTGTATCCGCCTTGCAGATCTCCCGGCCTAAAAGCTGGGTATCGTCCACCTCCAATTCTTCGCATTTTAACCGTTCAAAGCAGGCTTCTATATCTGCCGCCGGTAGTGCATGGACAGGATTAAAATCAATGATATTTCCAATGATTGCATACTTAACGCTCTGAAGAAATGGATGTTCTGATCTGTCAATCTCCTGCTCCAGTCTGGGAAGCTGTTCTAAAAACATCTGATTATAATGTGTCCTGGTTTCTTTATACGGGTCGTCATTTCCCGTTTCTTTCTTTAGCAGTGAAAAAATCTCTCCCGTCAGTTCCGGCGTGGAAGACCTCTTAAAATCAACCTTGCTCAGATAAGAAAACACTTTTCTCAATAATTCATCTTTCTCTTCTAATCCCGCCATATCGGCCACCTTGATTGCCTGGCTGACCATACACGGGATACACTTCTCCTGTATTCTCATGATATTCTCCTCCAAGAAAAAAACAGAGTGTCCTAAGACACTCTGCTTATTGCACATAATTAGTTATATTTGCGTTTTCTAGCAGCCTCAGACTTCTTCTTACGTCTTACGCTTGGCTTTTCGTAATGCTCTCTCTTACGAATCTCCTGCTGAATACCAGCCTTCGCACAGTTTCTTTTGAATCTGCGTAAAGCGCTATCTAACGTCTCGTTTTCTTTAACGATTACATTTGACATACTCTCACACCTAACCTCCCCTCCAGTCTATATTGTGCATTATACGACTGATCGGGTATTTTTCTTGCACTACATAAGATTATAACACATATTTCCATAACGTCAATATTTTTTTCGGGAATTTCATTATTTTAACTGATCTGCAAGCACTTCTGCCGCTTTTTTCAAGGCATCTTTGATTCCTGACGGGTTCTTTCCGCCTGCCTGGGCCATGCCAGGACGTCCGCCGCCGCCGCCGCCCACCAGAGCCGCTGCAGCCTTGATCAGATTCCCGGCATGGGCTCCCTGCTCCATGGCTTCCTTTGTAGCCATGGATACCAAGCTTACCTTGCCCTCTGCCGCAGATGCCAGTACAATCACGCCCTCGCCAAGCTTCTCCTTCAGCTGGTCTCCGAGATCGCGCAGTCCGTTCATATCCATGCCTTCTACACTCGTTGCAAGGAGTTTCACACCCTTCACTTCTGTCACCTGTCCCAGAATATCCTTTGCAGCATCCTTTGCAAGTCTGCTCTTTAAGCTTTCCACCTCGCTGTGCAGGGCCTTGTTCTCCGAAAGAAGATGGGTAATCTTGTCTGCCAGGTTATCCGGCGTTGCCCTGACAAGTTTTGCGGCCTCCAGAAGCTTCTGTTCCAGCTCATGGTAATAGTCCATCAGTCCCTTTGATGTCAGCGCCTCTATCCTGCGCACGCCGGCCGCAACACCCGTCTCTGACAGAATCTTAAAAGCCGTGATTGCGCCGGTATTTTCTACATGAGTACCGCCGCAGAATTCAATGGAAAAGTCCCCCATACTGACAACCCGCACGATATCGCCATACTTCTCACCGAACAATGCCG
>CAJULU010000036.1:26356-45383 GCA_910587575.1 uncultured Dorea sp. | reverse complement strand
ATCTACCTATTAGTTTTATTCATCAACTTATTAGTTTTCGGACAGTCTCCCCCTGGAGCGTGTTTGAAAATTATTCGTTCAGCAGTTTCTCAATGCTCACCAGCTTCACGCTGAGAACGAATATCTTAGAAGCAATCTCTAATTCCTCCACAGTCGGGAAGGATGGCGCAATACGGATATTACTGTCTTTCGGGTCCTTACCATACGGATAGGTCGCTCCGGCGTCCGTCATCACAAGCCCAGCCTCTTTCGCCTTTGCCACGATGGCCTTCGCACATCCTTCCATAGAGTCGAAGGAGATAAAATATCCGCCCAACGGCTTCGTCCAGGTCCCGATCCCAAGCCCGCCAAGTTCCTTTGTCAGCACCTCATCCACCTTCTCGAACTTCGGCCTCAGAATCGCCGCATGCTTCCTCATATGCTCATAGACTCCCAGCATATCTTTAAAATACCGCACATGGCGGAGCTGGTTTAGCTTGTCATGCCCGATGGTCTGATACTTCATATACCGTCTGGCATCTTCAAGGTTCCCCCTTGACGCCGCCAGCGCAGCGATTCCAGAACCTGGGAAGGACACCTTTGACGTAGAGATAAATTTAATTACAATATCCGGGTTCCCCACCTTAATACATTCATTCAGCAGTTCCAGAACAACCGTACGCTTGTCATCATACAGATGATGAATGGAATAGGCATTATCCCAGAAAATACGGAAATCCTTCGCCGCAGGCTTTAGCCTTGCAAATCTCCTGACCGTTTCGTCGGAATAAGAGATTCCGGTGGGATTCGAATACTTGGGTACACACCAGATTCCCTTGATAGCGGCATCCTTTGACACCAGTTCTTCCACCATGTCCATATCCGGCCCGGTCTCAAGAAGCGGTACATTGATCATCTCAATGCCGAAGAACTCTGTAATTGCAAAATGCCTGTCGTAGCCCGGTACCGGACATAAGAACTTCACCCGGTCAAGCTTCCCCCACGGCGTATTGCCCATGAATCCGTGGGTCATGGCGCGGGATACGGTGTCAAACATCACGTTCAGGCTGGAATTCCCGTAGATAATCACACTGCGTTCCGGCACCTCAGACAGATCCGCAAGCAGCTTTCTCGCATCGCTGATCCCGTCCAGTACACCGTAGTTCCTGCAGTCCCAGCCATCGGAACTTACCAGATCCGACTCACTGGTCAGAACATCCATCATCCCGATTCCAATGTCAAGCTGCGCTTTAGACGGCTTCCCGCGGGACATATCCAGATGAAGACCTTTTTTCTTAACCTCTTCGAACTGCTTTTCAAGATCAACTTTCAGATTCTTTAACTTCTCCTTGCTTAACTTGCTGTACGGTGCCATATCGAAACTCCCTCCTGTTTTTATAAACCGTGGCGGATCTCTTCCGCCTTTCCAGTCTGTATAATCGTCTGCCCATTTGAAAGGGCAATGTTATTTTACGGATTATCCGGCAAAAAGTCAATATGTTTCTGCATTTTTATTCCATTTTTCTTTCATTTTCTCTTTCATCAAGCCAGCAAACATGATTTATCCGTTTTAAAATGCAATTTATAAAATTTAATCCTGCAAAAATCATTCCATAGACTGTTCCACTATTATCGAATGATACCGGTCTCTTTTTAAATGGATTCTTCTGACTACGCAAATCATAATATAGAAACAGTGATGATTCCACTAATTCACCAGTTCAAACCGCAGCAGAACCGGATTATGGTCGCTGTACCCGAAATCCGTATCTACATTCTCCGCCGCTGCCTTCACATTATCAGACACCAGGAAACCGTCCACCACCGTGGTAAAATTCACGCCTTTCGTATATGGAATATCCGCACCCCGGCAGGTAGGTACCTCAAGCTCGTTTTCCGCCTGTACGATACGGATTCCCTCCGCCATCTCCTCCTGTGTCAGTATGGACACCCAGGCCGGAAATTTCTGCTTTGAGGGAAATCCTTCTGCCACTGCTTCCCCCAGCGCATGATTAAAATCTCCTCCCACAATCACATAATTCCCTGCCTCATATTCCTCTTCCATCACCGAATTCAACAGTTCAAGCTGCTGCGCCCGGATCAGACCGCCCTCGTCATAAGCCGACATATGATTATTAACCAGAACCAGCTGTTTCCCTCCTTCCACGGGAAGCCTCATCACAGAAAAACACCGGTCCAGATCCGTGAATTTTGTGACAAAGCTGTTGTCCACCGGATAACTTCTTCGTTCCGCCTCTGCGATCTCGTAGCGGCTGAAATTCAAAAGCCCTGCCTCTACTGCACCGTGAGGATCCGAAAATGGATAAAACAGGTATGCAGAGTGAAAGTTATTTGCAAATACGTTCCCATAATCCCCAAAACGTTTCATCAGTGTCTCTTTCTGATTGATATGGTAACTCCGGTCAGCGTCCACATCCACTTCCTGAAGCAGCATGAAATCGGCATTCAGCTTCTCAAGCGCCTCTGCCGCCTTCTCCATATTCGTCTCCACCGACTCCTTGCTGATGGCCCTTCCATACTTTCCCGCCGTCCGGGTGCCGTCCTCCATCTCGCCAGTGTCCATAAAGAAACTGTAATCCGGTCCATAGGCGCCGAAACCGATATTACAGGTTACAGCCGTGTACGTCTCCCCTGGCTTTAAAATCTGTTCCTGGTTGTTCCCGGTCTCTAATGCCGTATGGTCTTCAATCCGATAGTAATTCATCTGCATATAGATGATATAGCCTGCGATACAGATCACACAGGCGATAAACAGTCCTGCCAGTATTTTTACAATGACAGGCTGATGCAGTCTGCCGGTCTTCCCTTTCTCCTTCATAACATTTTCACCACCTTCATCCTGGCTGATTCATCGTATTCTTAGTATACCTCAGAATCTGCATAAATAGCAATCTGTATTCTGTCACTAAGGAAAATAACATAAGGCTTGAAGAAGGATTTTTCTTTATAGTATAATGATGTTAACATATAATCTATTATAATACGAGGAAGGAAACGGCAATATGTGTCAGGCGGTTCAGAAAACAAGAGAGTTTATCCGGAAAGAATTTAATGTTACCGGCGCATGCCTGCCAGAATTTCACTATATGGTTGATATCACAGGAAAGCTGGCAGAAATCAAAGAGTATGTTGTGAAAGGCAGATATTTTATTATCAATCGGGCACGGCAATACGGCAAAACGACAACATTATATGCATTAAAAGATTATCTGAAGGATGATTACCTTGTGGTCAGTATGGATTTTCAGAGATTGGATTCCGCAAAATTTATGGACGGAAATGTCTTTTCACTGGCATTTGCCGCCTATTTTCTGCGTTCATTGAAAACAAGAGCGCATTTGCCGGAATACCCAGATGGTATCAAGGAAGAATGTGCACGCTTACAACAGATTGTAGAGGAACAGCCAAAGAGCTTTACATTATTTGAATTATTCGGCTGCCTGAATTCGATTTGCGCAGCAACAGAAAAGCCAGTGGTTTTAATCATTGACAAAGTAGACAGCGCCTCAAACTACCAGGTGTTTGTCGATTTTCTGGCTCAGCTCCGCGCAGATTATCTGGCCCGGACGACTACTGCAACATTTCGTTCTGTCATCCTTGCAGGAGTTTATGATATCAAAAATGTAAAGCATAAAATTCGGTCAGAAATAGAGCACAGACTCAACAGCCCATGGAATATTGCCGCAGATTTTAATGTGGATATGAGTCTGTCAGAACAGGGGATTGTCAGGATGCTTACAGATTATGAGGATGATTATCATACGGGGATGGATATTTCGTCTATTGCCTCCATGATCTTCAGTTATACTTCCGGATATCCATTTCTTGTTTCCCGAATCTGCAAACTTGCGGATGAGCAGATTGCTGGAAGTGTGAATTTCCCGTCCAGAAGTTATGCCTGGACAAAAGACGGAATATTAGAAGCTGTGCGGATATTGTTAGCGGAGGAAAATTCTTTGTTTGAATCCCTTACGGAGAAGCTTGAACGATATCCCAAGCTGAATGATATTCTATTTACAGTGCTATTTACCGGAAAGAATATCGCATACTCTTATGACAACCCGGCTGTTTCTGTTGCGACTATGTTCGGTTTTATAAAGAATGAGAATGGCAGTATTGTTGTTGCGAATCGTATCTTTGAGACAGGCTATATAACCGCTATTTGTCTTTAGAGGAACTACAGTCAAATGATATTTACAGATCTTCACTTTGGGACAGGAATCGAAATGAAAATCTGGAGGGGACAGGAATATCATAACCGCGGGGAACAGCAGATTATTGGCTATCTGGAGGATTACCATAAGAGTAAAGGTTATATGCTGAGTTTTTGTTTCAATAAGAAAAAGAAGGTGGGCGTACAGGAGATTGTAATTGGAGACAAAACCGTGATCGAAGCGATTGTATAACGGGAGAGGTCACGACTAGTCTAAAATAACGGGAGCTGTGGCCAATGTAGTCACAGCCCCTCTAAAATCTAAACAACCGCCTCAATCAATATCTTATCCCCAACTCTTATCTCCTTCACCCCAATCTCCTTCTTCCGAATTAAAGTTAAAACTGAGCATATACCCTTTTGTAAGATGAAAATATTCAAGATACCCAGAAAGCTGTTCTTCCCCCCGCTCATGATATGCATTTCCACGCCAGACTTTGATTTCAATCACACTTTGCTCACCATGATAGTATATCACCAAATCCATACGTTCATGATTCCTGGTTCTCGATTCTATACTATAGTTCCCAATCCCATTGATAATCGGCTTAAGAAACAAGAGAAAATAACGTCTCCCTACCTCCTCAAGGAAAGTCTCATTCTCATCTCCATACAGATAATCAAAAGTTTCTACGAATTTCTCAAGTATTTTCTTAACATCCAGATGCCCGCCGGTAATAAACTGGTTTCTCTCCCGGACTCCCACATGATACATTCTGCTTTCAGCAAACTCCTCGCCAATAAAATAATTGTAAAGCACCGTTTCAAAAATACGGTTTGATATGACTGCCGTGTCATTCTCATTCCGGAAAAATCCCAGCATAACCCCATCCTTAATATAGCTGTTGGTTGCCACATATGGAATCGGCTTTCCTGTAAACAATAATTCATACACCATCGCCCTAAGCTTCGGATAGATCTTCAGCTTCCGTATCAGAGACTGATACAATGTATGATCCTCCTTCACAATGATCCTCTCAGCCTCATAAAATCCACACTCCGTCCACGCACTGTCCCTGCCAGAATATTTCTCCAAACCAGGAATCCGTTCATCCATCAAATTGCAGAGACGGGATACCAGATACGGATAACCAGACGTATATTCATAAATCAGACCTGCAATCCGGTTCATATCCATACCAGTATGGTAATCCATTTCATACTCTTCCAACATCCCTACAATATCACCAACAGAAAAACTCATATCCACAAGGAAATCTGCCGCAATATTCCAGGGACTGTTTTCCAACTGATCTTCATCCGCCTGGATCTTGCTCTTAATGCTCCGTATATCATAGACTCCTGCAAGAATCACTGACTGGAAGGTGGCTGTCTCGTATCTGTCCAGATACGCCGCCCGCAGCTGCGCAAGGAAGTCAAGGAATACCTGGTTATTCGAATCATAATCCACTTCATCTATGATGAGAATGATGGGTCTGACAGACTGCCGGCACCAATCGCTAAAGCAGCAGAACAGCTCTGCCAGCCGTGTATTCTGCACACGATGATCTGACAGCATGATAAAAGATTTCTTGATTTCATCCGGAATCTCCTTATATCTGCAGATTTTCCTGTTAATCTCTCTGGCAAATGCATGGACAAAGGAACTGCCGTCTGCAAACTCATCGGATTCAATATTCTGAAAGTCAATACTGACGACAATATAATCACCCTGTAAAAAATCCGCCAAGGCCCGCAATATCGTTGTTTTTCCATACTGTCTTGCTTTCGTAATTGAAAAAAACTTACCCGCATCTGTCATTGCCTTAATCTCAGCAAGTCTTGGTTTTAAGTTAACCATATAATGCTCACCCTGATAACAGGCTCCATTTACATTAAAATACTTTGCCATCTGCCGGCTCCTTTCCCAATCATATAGTTTTATTATACAGTCATAATCCCCCGCCCGCAACCACCCTTTGTTTTCTCTGCAGCTTTCTTGACACGGCAATATCCATTCTGGCAACAGATATACCTTTCATTGAGGTAAATTCCAGACAAATGCACAGAAATCATTGAATTCCCGGGAAAATGATAGTAAGATAAAGTAAATATTCACAGAACCTGCCTTGATCATATCATATACCTTATTGGACGGAGTCCACCCGCCCGCAGGGCATTCGTTACGGTGTGCCCTTGGGTATACCTTATTGGACGGAGTCCACCCGCCCGCAGGGCATGCGTTATGGTGTGCCCTTGGGTATAAAAAATCAAAAAATCAGGAAGGAGCAGACCATTTTGAATATCGTAAGAAAATTACCCGTTGGAATAGAAGATTTCTCCAAAATGTGTACAGATAATTTCTACTATATTGATAAAACCGGATTAATCCGGCAATTATTACGTTACTGGAGCCAGGTAAATCTCTTTACCCGACCCAGAAGATTTGGTAAGTCTTTGAATATGAGTATGCTCAAGACCTTTTTTGAATATGGATGTGATTACAGATTTTTTGACGGACTGGAAATATCGTCAGAAAAAGAACTGTGCGAAAAATATATGGGGCAATTCCCAGTGATTTCCATCTCTTTTAAAGATATCGACGCCTCAGATTATGAAGGTGCCAGAGCTGCTCTATGTACCATTATTGGAAATGAAGCGCTTCGTTTTCAATTTCTGTCAGACAGCAGCCAGATTACAGCTCATGAGAAACTGCAGTATTCCCAACTGATTAAGATTGATCTGGATAATCATCAGAAATTTATTATTTCAGACGAAACACTAAAAGACAGTCTGCTGACCCTGACATCACTCCTGAAGAAACACTATGGCCAGAAGGTAATCCTGTTAATTGATGAATATGACGTACCTCTGGATAAGGCGCATTATTTCGGATACTATGACGAAATGGTTTATTTGATACGAAGTCTTTTGAGCCGGGTTCTGAAAGGTAATGATTGTCTTCAGTTTGCCGTTCTGACAGGCTGTCTGCGTATCGCAAAAGAAAGCATATTTACGGGTCTGAATAACTTTAAAATATATTCGGTTACCAATGCCCGTTTTGACGAGTACTTTGGATTTTCAGACAAGGAAGTACGGGAAATGCTGGAATTTTATGGACTCCAGCAGGCCTATTCCTCAATAAAAGAGTGGTATGATGGTTATCGAATCGGAAATACCGACGTATACTGCCCCTGGGACGTAATCAACTATGTTGACCTGTTGCTCTCAGAACCGCAGGCCAGTCCGCAGGCTTTCTGGATCAATACAAGCAGCAATGATGTCATACGGACTTTTTTAAAGGTGGCAAAGCAAAGTACGAGACGGGAAATCGAACAGTTGATTGACGGAAAGAGCATTCCGAAAAATATCAGACAGGATCTTACCTACCGGGAACTGTATGAAAATGCAGATAATCTCTGGAGTGTTCTTTTCACCACGGGTTATCTGACTATGCGAGGAAAGATGGCGGATGATGTGTATCATCTTGCAATCCCCAATCTTGAGATACGCAAGATATTTCTGGAACAGATTCAGGAATGGTTCCAGTCAGAAGCCCGGAAAAATACTGAGATACTGAGTAACTTCTGTGAAGCATTTGCCCATGCAGATGCTCCTGCAGTGGAGGCACAGTTCAACGCTTATTTAAAGAAAACAATCAGTATCCGGGATACTGCTGTACAGAAAGTAAAAAAAGAAAACTTTTATCATGGAATTCTTCTTGGACTGCTCGCCTACCGTGAAGACTGGGATATCCGCTCTAATGCGGAATCCGGAGACGGCTTCAGTGACATTCTTATAGAAATCGAAGATAATGGAATCGGTATTGTGATCGAAATAAAATATGCCGAAGACGGAAATCTGGAACCACAGTGTGCAGCGGCTTTAAAACAGATTGAGGATAAGGCATATGATACCATTTTGCTGGAGGACGGCATGACAACTATCATAAAATACGGGATTGCATGCTGGAAAAAGAAATGCAGGGTATCTATGCAGATAGGAAAAGAATAATATGTCTGAATATTGTACAGTCCCCCTATTTCTGATTCTGTCGAATGTCCAGAATCCTGTAAAGCCAGAGAAATCTTGACAGGATTTTGGACATTCGAAATTTTTATTTCTTAAACCTACTCATACTTTGCCAGCATCTCCACCAGCATCCTCTTCATCTCCGCCCGCATCTTCTCGGGCCGAAGCACTTCCACCATGCTCCCCTGGGTCAGAAGCCACATGAGAACGCCTCTTCCGTAAACTTCCGCCTCTATCGTCCATCCTTCCTCATCCTCTGACACCACCTTTGCAGTCGGCAGCCTTTCCAGAACAGAAGCAAGACTTCTTCCCGTATACTTAAACTGCAGCCTGACCAGACGCCCCATATACATAAACTGGATGCGCTTACGAAACTCCCCTTCCTCAAACCGGCTGCTGTAAGGAATCTTGAATTTCCTGCCCAGATTCTTATATGTTATGATCCTGTCAACTCTGAAAACTGCCGGGTAATCGTACTTCTGCACATATTCACCATTCCCGTCCGGCTCCACAATATAAGCGTTCAGATAAAAATAGTATTCTGAAAACAGCAGCGCCAGGGGCTGGATCATCCGCACCACAGGCTTCTCGTCCATTGCCTGCTTCTGGTAAACAATTTCCAGGACATTGCACTGTCTGATCTCCGAACCAATCTCCCACAGTTTGTCTTTGATATAGGATTTATGATGAATCTCTACATAGTGGAACTTCTCATTGGAGATCAGATCAGCGACCAGCTTCATATGATTCTTCGGAACACAGCCGCTTACCATCTTGTCCAGAATCCCGCTGATCTCGTCCCTGGTAAACGCTCTGCTCTCAAGCAGAATCTTGCTTACAGCGAGAACCTCACTGTTGGTCATCATCGTATTCTCAAGTCCCGTCATAAAGTATCCCATCTGTTCCTGATCAATATCACGGACGTCAGAACATTCCAGATCCCTTTTCTTCTCGAGAAATGTGCGGATATCTTTGATATCGCGCTGGATGGAACGCTCGCTGACCCCAAAACGCTGAGATTCCTCCGCCTTATTGATAATATGGCCTTCACAAAGCCTCATGTAGATGTCCAAGACCCTGATTGTTTTATCCTGCCCGTCCACTGATTTTCTCTCCTTTATGAATCTATTTCTAAAATATCATCTATCTCTGATTATACAGGATTATTCGTCTCCTTTTTATTCAGTCCATACCAACTCTAACCAAAAATCAACTCAAACACTTCATCATAGACGCTTTGCAATTTCTTTGCAATATTAATGATTTTCTCATATTCACGGTCATCAAAACCAAACTTTTTATGCATCAATAAAAGCACTTCTTCTTCTGCTTTTTCAAATTTATCATCTGCATTAACCAGTCCAACTGTTTCAAAAAATACAATTTTCTTTAATGAGGAATTCTTTATACCAAAATAATCCACAAGCTCTTCAAGAGAAGCTGTTTCTTCCATGTTCTTAATTCCCAATTCAATTTTATAATTGTCTATAATTTCTTCTTCCTCTTCGGCATATTCACCATCAATATTTGCAACCTTATAAATCAATTCTAAAAACTTCTCTTTTTCCTCTTGATTCATAACCTTTAAAAACATCTTAATCCTCCTATCCAAATAAATCATCCAGATCTTTTCTGCTTCTTATAATTCTATCTTCTTCCACGCCAGAGATTTCTGCCAGTCTTACTGAGTGAGACGCCTGCTCCAAACTATTTTTAGTTACATCAAAAGTGGCATTTATTTCAGAGTATAACTCCTGATATTCCTTTTCAACATTTACAACAAACTCAGCCAGTAATTCTGTCAGATGTCTGTCATATATTTCCAGCCTTCTGCAGAAATCCTGTATTCTCTCTTTTTCTGCCGGAGTCTGCATATCCGTGAACACTTCATCGACAAACCTGACTACCGCATCGCTTATCACTGAACCAAAGCGTATTTTCAATTCTTTCAGAACCAAAAGTATCAATCTTACCCATCCGACTAAATTCAGATGGCAGATAAAACTTACAACATTTCCTCCTGCCACACCATGAACCGCTGCATCTGCACTGTCAATCAGACATAATGTACTATTTCCAACAATAAGCATAATTCTCAAATCCGCATGCTGACTCGTTGGAAAACTCTCCTTCCACGATCTCTTACGAATAAATTTTTGACGTATCATCCAGATAGATTTTATCATCAATTCTTCCATGATTACAGGAATCGCCATAGTTACGCCAAATCTCAGATCATATCCCTGTTCAAAAACGGATATCATTGTTTCGGCAAAAGTCTTTCCATCAAAATCGCCAAAATCGCAGAACAGAAAAAGTTCATAAAATGGCATTGGTATTCCCGCTCCTCTTCCTGTCATTCCTGCTCTTCTGGTTGACGAAGAGCCTGCCAGATCTGAAAGCAGATGGCCAATCCAATTCACAAAGCCACAGAACAACATGGATGGCAGATTACTGCCCTGCATGTATGGAACCGCCCCTGACGTTTTCTTTGGAAGAACATGAATTAACTTCCCATGGTCAACAAAAGTTGCATAGCCCATTAACTGGTCTATAATAGAAAAAATTAATCCAATCGGATCCGGGCTATGTGCTAACGACATTAAATGATGGTTTAATGGACGCATCCCACTTAAAACCCCATCTTCAGCCACCAAGTCTTTTGCATATCTCGCATCATAATTTACAGGGAATGCCTGTTCTAAGTAAGAAATGCATTGCTCTAACGTCTGAGGCATTTTTTTATTTTTCCCTGTTGTTCTCTGGTCGTTCTTCCAAAAAAACTGGGCTGCTTTTTTTACAAAACCGTCTGCAATATCATCCACATGTTTTCCTAAAAGACTCGTTAATGGATCTCCAACAAAGAACACATCCACAAGGCCCGCTACGCCACCGCAAAACGCGGCAATCATATAGTCATACTTGTCGCATTTCGCCTTAGACCAGTCGTCTGCACACGCATATACCGGAACCTTTTGTTTTTCATCCATCATGAAACCTTCTTCCCAATACACTCAGACAAAGCATTTGCTGAATTCATCAGTTTCCATAAATAATTTTTCTCTTCTTCTGTAAAACAGCTGTAATCTTTCTTTCCTATCCGCTTCAGCCTCTTTACGTCACTGGATACGCCGCTATTAAGAGGCGTAATTGCTTTGATTTCTGCCTCTACCATTATTTTTATCCCTTGAACCTTATATGTTTCATCCTTAATCTCTTTTGCCTGCTGCTCTGCTTTTTCTGCTACTTTTTTATTTTTGCTGTTGGCCATCAGACCGCCGCCAAGCAAAGCCGTTCCTCCGATAGCCCAGCCAACCGGACCAGCCATCGCCAGAAAAGCCGTTCCAGCAGACATCCCTCCTCCTCCGGCCGCCAATGCACCGCCGCCTAACCAGGCCAGGGCCGCATTTGTCTGCACAATACCACTTAAGGTTGCAATTGCTGTACCCGTAGAAGCCGTCCCAAATGTAGTGGCGATTCCCATTGCCGCAGTCGGTCCAAATGCGGCAACGCCCGCCCCGGCTAATACTCCCGCTCCTGCGACTCCCTTTCCAACGTTATCTGCTTTTTTACATTCAATTTTCAGATTCTCAATTTCATTTTCAACAGCTCTTCTTCTGATACAAATTTCAGTAGCTATCTTTTCAATCTCCTTGGGTTTGTTAGATAATGAATGTACATATTCATCTACTATTTTTAAAATATCAATTGCTTCTTCTTTTTTGTGATAAAGCAAATTGCTTCCCGCTACCGTACTGTCATACTCCTTCTTATATACATTTGCTGCTTCCTCACATTTCTTAAGAGCTTCTTTTTTGTAGCCAGCGTTTAACATATTCTCATCCTTTCTATTCAGAAACTACACATTCTTCAATTCTATCTACTTGGTATACTACCGGTTCTCCACCGTTTTTCCTATCCCCCTTCCTTTCATCCCCACTTAATTTACTGTCGCCTAAAATAGCAGCAACAAGGTAAAATTTAGATTCCAGAAACATCACCTGCATTGGCCTCACTTTCCATGCCGCCTGTCCGTCTTCTTCCAAGGCATGATAACGGATTTCTATATACCTCCGCCCTTTCACCGCCTGCTCCAGATTCCATAAAAGATCAATAAGCTTCCTGTTGTGCTCTGGCTCTGTATACTCCCGCATACCATTCTGTAATATTTTTTTTACTCCAAATACCTTTCCCACATCACTGCACACGGCAATCATTCTCTGTATAATCGGAAATAATTCCTCTTTCATCAAAGCCCTGCTTCCAAGAAGTATCCGGCAGACAACCAGTATTTCTCTCTCACTCAGGCTCTGGCCCTGATATTGATGTCTGTTCTGACTCGCCGAAAGCAAATACCCTCCTTCCTTTTTATCAAATATAACCTCTTGAATGCTCCCCGTTACCGTGCGCTGTTCCTGCAGAAAACACTGGATATCTGCTATATCTCTCTGGATTGTTCTGGGTGACACCCCATAATTATCGCTCATTTCCACCTTGCGTAAAATTTTTCCTTGTCTAAGCAACGTATACATCTCCAAAATCCGCTTTGCCTTATCTTCTGAATGGTTCTCCATCTCACTCTGCCTCCTGTGCGCTTTCTTCCACTATTATAAAAAAAGACCTGGACAAATCGTGTCACCCTGGAAAATTTTATCACTCATCTTTATTGAATTTCTGCAAATAGCATTATACACGGCAACATAGACATATTTTGTCATCCAATTCCATTTATTGTCCTTTAACAAGACATTCTTCTACAAAAAATAGTATAGCATTTGAGACATACCATTTCAACATAGAAAGGAACTCCTATGGCAAGAATCATCGACGGTACACAAAAGAATCTGATCGGAGAAAAACTGAAGAAACTTCGGAAAGCAAAAAAACTCAGCCAGCAGCAGCTGTCAGACAGGCTGGAAACCCACGCCATATACATTTGCCGGGGATCCATCTCAAGGATTGAGGACGGCAGCCGCACTGTGACAGATATTGAATTGTACGGATTATCACAGGTATTAGACATCCCTGTCCAAGATTTTTTTAAGTAAACCCACAGCCAATACTTTAGAGAATCATCAGAGAATATACCCATATAGAAAATGCGGGAAGCCCTGCTCGAACTGGCTTCCCGCATCCTTCCATGAATCCCGTACCTTATCTATCATACCGTCCCCTGGCTATACTTCTTCACAATCCCTTCCATCGTATCCCATTTTGCTTCCATATCCGCCACCAGCTTGAACTGCGTCCGGCACCGGTCCAGATTATGATCCTCTCTGTGAATCTTAAAATACCGGTCTCCCTGGAGATAATCCGTCAGAAAACGCATCCCGCACTCAAACGTCATGACCTTCGCCCCCATAGGAAGCAGTTCCAGTTCCTTACTGGTAAGCCTGCCCGCACATCCTTCGATGAACCCCTTGGTATACAGGTCAAACAAATCCATGCTGCAGGACACCTTCGACAGATCCCTCTCATCCTCCGCCGCCGTACTCGCACCAAAGCGGATCGAATCCCCGAAATCATTCATGGCAAGCCCCGGCATAACCGTATCCAGATCAATGACACAGATTCCCTTCCCGGTCTTGTTGTCAATCATGATATTATTCAGCTTCGTGTCATTATGTGTAACCCGAAGAGGCAGTTCGCCCTTGTCCTGAAGCTCTGAAAAGCAGTTGGCCACATCCTCCCGGTCAAGAACGAACTGGATCTCTTCCTTCACGGAAGCCGCCCTGTCCATCACGTCCTCTTTCACGGCCTCCTTAAACACCGCAAACCTGGCCCGTGTGTCATGGAATCCGACAATGGTCTCATTCAGCGTATCAGCCGGATAATCCGCCAGCATACACTGGAAGTTACCGAACGCAACCGCACTCTGATAGAAATGCTCCGGCTTCTCCACCACGTCATAGCTGGTAGCGTCCGTAATGAACTTGTAAGAACGCCAGTATTCCCCGTAAGAATCCCGGTAATAGGGCTTCCCGTCATAAGCAGGGATTACGTTCAGCGTCTCCCTCTCCGGATCCCCGCCATTCTTAATGATCTGTTCCCTCAAGTAGGCCGTAACCCCCATGACATTCGCCATCAGTTCCTCCGGCTGCTTAAATACATCCTTATTCATCTTCTGCAGGATGACCTTGATATTTCCCATGCCGGAAATCTGGAACGTCAGAAGATAGGTATCATTGATATGCCCGTTTCCATAGGCACAGCCTCTCATAAGTCTTCCGTTAAACTGAAAATTCCCAATCGCTTCCGCAATCTGTATTGGTGATGCTTCTCCCATTATTATACTTCCTCCCATAAATGTTCCGGGTAAACCCCTTCATCCTTCATCTTCTGGATTGCCGCAACGACCACCGGCTTATCCTCTTTATAAGTAACACCATACCATTTATCCGCCGACTTAAGCACCGCCACCGAAGCACGCTCTTCCCCCAGCAGATCGCTGACAACCGCTGGCAGGAAATACTCACACTTCATCGGATTACTCTTAAGTCCCTGATCCAGAAAGGCCGCAAAACGGTCACGAATCTCCTTCAGAATGCTGTGAGTAAATCCCCACATGTTCATAGAAACAATGGATCCGCTGTCAACAGCTGTCCAGGTCTCCCCGTCATCCTCCGTAAATGCAATCCCGCCGTCACGTTTCTCAATCTTGGTTCTCTCCGTAATGCCTACCAGTTCCCCGTCTTTGTTCATTTCGCAGATTCCCCGTGCCACATGACCGTTATCCGTCACGGTATTCGCAAGCAGATATCCCACCATGGTGTAGCGGTATTTCTCGTCGTCCTTGTGCTCGGCCAGATAATTGTAGATCAATGCGAATGCTTCCCTTCCGTAATAGTCGTCCGCATTGATCACGGCAAAGGGTCCGTCCACCTGGTCGATACAGCTTAAAACCGCATGGGCCGTTCCCCATGGTTTCACCCGTCCCTCCGGAACTTCATATCCTTCCGGAACATTTCCAATCTCCTGGAATGCATAAGACACTTCCATATATTTCCCCACACGGTCGCCGATCGCTTCTCTGAAATCAGCTTCATTTTCCCGTTTGATGATAAAGATTACCTTCTCAAATCCTGCCTTTCTGGCATCAAACAGGGAAAAATCCATGATGATATGGCCCTCGTTATCCACCGGGTCAATCTGCTTCAACCCGCCGTAACGGCTGCCCATGCCTGCTGCCATGATTACTAATACCGGTTTATCCATTTTCTTACCTCCATCATTCTGATATCCGTATATTTGATTGCTTCATCTGTATTTATTGTAGTACAACAAGGCAGGAAAATCTTTGTACTATATGATTCTTGATTTGCACAATCGACATTTATGCTCTTTTCTTTTTCCAAAATATACGCTAAAATATTTTATAAACTAAGTATACAGAGGTTAAGTTATGGGATACAACGGAGTTATATTAAAAAAATCAATATCAATCAGCAAAATCTACAGCATCCACTATTTTGAATATATGAGCAATTTTTCTTTTGAGGGAGAAACCCATGATTTCTGGGAGTTTATCTGTGTAGACAAGGGAGAAGTGAACGTGACCGCAGGCAGTGAGACTGCCGTACTGAAACGGGGGGATATCGCATTTCACCAGCCAAATGAGTTTCACAGCGTACAGGCAACCGGAAAGATTGCCCCGAATCTGGTCGTCATTTCCTTCCACTGCGAAGACGAAGCCATGGCATTTTTCCGTGAGAAGACACTCAAAATCGATGAGACGGAGCGCAACATTCTTGCCAGCATCATTATTGAGGCAAGACGCTGCTTCGACTGCCGGCTGGACGACCCCTATCTCCAGAATATGCCCCGCAAAGAACCGGACATGTTCGGCGCCGAACAGTTAATCTGCCTCTATCTGGAACAGCTCTTAATCCACCTGGTCCGCCGCTACTCCAATCCCCTTGCCATTCGGGGGGAAATTGTGAAGGCCGCCCCCCTCAAGTCCACCAAGAGCAAGAGCGACGCCGAGATATTCAGCCGTGTAACCGAATACCTTGCACTTCGGATTAACGCCGCCGTCTCCATCGAACAGATCTGCCGGGACAATCTGGTGGGGAGGTCACAGCTGCAGAAGATTTTCAAAGAACGGTGCGGTATGGGGATTATCGAGTATTTTACCCTGCTGAAGATCAACGCTGCAAAAGAAATGATACGGACGGGACACCTGAACTTCACGCAGATTTCCGAGCAGCTAGGGTATTCCTCCATCCACTATTTTTCACGGCAGTTTAAGAAATCGACCGGCATGACTCCTTCGGAATATGCCCTTTCGATTAAAGCAATGGCGGAGGGGAGCTTCTAAGCTCTCCTCCGCCATATTGCAACAGACTCAATTAAATCTCATACCAGATAATCTCATTTGCCTGCATGTCAAGTTCAAAACTCGACCCGTCGCCCTTATACACCGTCGTACTCTGAGGCTCATAAGTATTATTCACTACGCAGTACTTCCCGTTCTTAATATAAGCATGAACCTCCACGTTATAATTACTGGAAAACCATTGCTTCAGTTCATCTTCCGCACCAGAAGCCCACAAAATTGCCCGGTACAAAAGCCTGCTGTTCTCGAAACTGTACGGAAGCCCGCTGATATACACGCCGCGCCCTTCGCCGAAGGTATTCGCCGCAAGCTGTACTTCCTTATCCCGCTGGCAGATTACGGTTGTCCCGTCCAATGCGAAGATATTCTTCTTGCCCTCGCCAAAGTCAATCCGCCCCTTACAGTCCTCGGTAATAAAATGGGCATGCTCGTCCCAGTTATACTTATCCACATTCAGCGTAAATCCCGTCTCTTCCTCCACGCCAAGGACTCCCGACAACTGGAAGAATCTTCCCTGCCACTGGTACGCCGCCGGTTCACCGACTCCGATGAAACCGCCGCCCTGGTGTACAAACCGCTTCACAGCCGTTAAGATTCTTTCATCCTTCCAATTCTCTCCGCCCGTGTACGCCGTATATGCGTCCCCCACATTCAGGATTACATCGATATCATCCAGCACAGCCGGGTTCGTCCGGATATCGTCAAAACTAATGAACTTCACGTCAAAGGGCGCGCCGCTCAACGCCTCAATAATCCCCGCATAAGAATAATTCTGCTTATAATACAAAGCATGATGGACCATATGGTTGCCCCATGCCCGCATGCGTCCCCAACTGTTCAGAACCGCTACCTTCTTGACGCAGTGAGGCGTCGTCCCCTTGATATTCTCGTACAGGACACGGAATTCCTGACAGACCTCCTCCACATAGTCGATAAACTCCGGGAACTCCATGGCCAGCTTCAGATACCCGCCGTAGCCAATCCGGTCAATCGGCTTGCGTAAGATCGCCCGTCTCGCCGTCACCCAGTTCACCTTCGCCTCTTTCACCGGGTCGCCTCCCTCATGGAACGTATCCGGGAAGAAATAAGGCAGGAAACGCCCTTCCGTGTATTTAACCCCTTCAATATCACTGATCAGCCTGAGAGTGGCCCCATTGCCCACACTTCCGACCACCGCGTCCAGCCCGATACTCTTGAATTCATCCATAAACGGCTCCATGCCAATCCAGTGATCCCCAAGGAACATCATCGCTTCTTTCCCGCACTCATGGGTGACATCCACCATCTCTTTCGCCAGTTTCGCAACTTCCCTTCTCTGGAAATTCTGGAAATCACGGAACTCTTTCGACGGCACACGGTAGGTATTATTCATATATCCCTGGTCAATGATATACTCCGGACGGAACGGGTATCCCACTTCCCGCTCGAACTGCTCTAAAATATAGGGGCTTACGGAAGCAGAGTATCCGTACCAGTCCACATACTTTTCACGGGCAAACTCGTCAAAAATCAGGGTAAACTGATGGAAAAACGTGGTGTAACGGATGACGTCAATATGCGGGTTCGCCGCAATATATTTCCGCAGACGCTCCATGGAGAACTCTCTCGTCTTAGGCTGACGTACATCGAAGGTAATCTGCTTCTCCACACCCTTCCAGTCGTTCGTTACCGCATTGTACATATGCACCGGGTCCCACATAATATAGGCAAGGAAGCTAACTGTATAGTCATGGAACTCCCTTGCCCCTGCGATTACCACATCGCCGGACTCCTCTTCATAATACCACTCTTCCTGGGGAATAATCTCCCCTTCCCGTCCGCCGCAGCCTATTCCCTGGGGCGGCACCACTTCCCCTGTGGTCCGGTCAATGACTTCCCACCATTTTTTGATGTCATCCCTCGCATTTACCGCAAGCATATCCGGATACAAATGGTTCATCAGATGAATACGCAGACTATCCCCCACCGCATTATAAAATGGTGTCATAATATACATCTGCTGGATCTCCTCCGGATGCGCTTTCGCCCATTCATTATCCTTCCTGGTGGTATAATAGGTGGAATAAACCTTGGCATCCACATTTCTTAACTCTTCCGGATACTCCGTTCCGTCACAGTCACGGATCGCATCCGCTCCCCAGCGTTTCACAAGTTCCAGTGTCTCTGGAACCACATCTACATCTGTCGGGATGGTAACCCGGCCTCTCATACAGTCGCTCATATTCTCTCCTTATATCTCACGCATTACCGCACATTCCGTTTACTGCGGAATCTTTGACAATGCCGCCGCATCTGCAACAATTGTCACATCATTATGCATTTGAAGAATAGAAGCCGGAACGGACGGAGTCACAGGTCCGAAGAAAGCCTTTGCCACAATCTCCGCTTTGTCTTCCCCGCTTACTACTACCAGAATCTTCTTCGCCCGCATGATCGTGCCGATTCCCATGGTATATGCCTGTCTCGGAACATCATCTGCAGAAGCAAAGAATCTCTTGTTCGCCTCA
>CAJULU010000036.1:0-26343 GCA_910587575.1 uncultured Dorea sp. | reverse complement strand
GGGTCTCCTTATCAAATGCCTCTGCCGGCTCATTGAACCCGATATGCCCGTTGTGTCCCAGCCCCAGAAGCTGCAGGTCAACCCCTCCGAGAGCGCGGATCACTTCCTCATACGCTGCACACTCTTTTACGCTGTCTTCTTTCGTTCCGTCCGGCAGATGTGTATTCTTAGGATCAATATTAACCTTATCAAAGAGATGTTCATGCATGAAATAATAATAACTCTGGTCATTCGTACGGGGAAGTCCCTTGTACTCATCCAGATTCACTGTCTTCACCTCAGAAAAATCCAGGTCTCCCGCTTTGTTCATTTCAACCAGATGCTCATAAGTGCCGATTGGCGTGGAACCCGTTGCCAGCCCCAGGATACAGTCCGGCTTCATAATCACCTGTGCCGCAATCACGTTTGCCGCTTTTCTGCTCATCTCTTTGTAGTCTGCCGCCTTGTAAATTTTCATCGAAATACCCTCCTGATCAATTTTGTTTTTCTATATCTACCCTCATACAAGAGGGAAATATACCGTCTTTCCATCTTCCGCATATCCGGAAACAAAGATATCTGACCGAATCATCGCTCTCCGATTACTGCCTCCCCAAAATATTCCGGCATATGGAAATTGGGAATCTCTGACCGGATCGGAAAGCATGAGGCATAATGTTCAATCTCCTCTGACTCTGAGATCTTATAGAAATTACAGGTAAATCTGCTTCCTCTACCCAGATGCAGCGGCCCGTAGACTCCGTCTAATATCCGGAGGGGAATGTGAAGACTGATACTCCAGCGTTCCTCTTCCAGTCTTGCGCTGCACGCAAACGCTTCCAGTTCCTCTTTCGCAAAAAAAGTCCGGTATGTCCGCCCGCTGCCATGCTCGGCCAGCAATGCTCCATTTGCATTCACTTCAAAATTCAGATAAACCCCGTCTCCCTGCACATCACCATTCGTCTCAAACTGGAAAAAAGCCTCCATTGCACTGTCCTTGTAAACAGGATCCAGAACGTTCACATAGGTACGGAGAGGATCCTTCTCCTCACAGACCATTTTCAGATAGAATCCCTCATCCGGAACAAATCCCAGATATCCATATGTCTCGGGAATAGATTCCGTCCCCCACAAAAGCTGCTCCACACGGAACGGCTCCACATTTTCCAGCTCTCTTTTACTGCCGATTACTTCAACTAACATAGATCATCCTCTCATCTCTCTCATTTCAGTTACAACTTCCGATCCTTCCCGCAGGCCCTTACACATAATGTACCAAAAAACAGCTGCAAGCGCAAGGCCAGGCAGCTGCAAATATACATTAATACAAGAAAAAGCAACAATCATGCCAATAAGGTATGCCCAAGGGCACACCGTGATGCATGCCCTCCGGGCGGGTGGACTCCGTCCAATAAGGTATAAAAAAAGCTGTCAGAAACCAAAGTTCCCGACAGCCTGCATATTACTCCTGTACATATGGCATCAATGCAATATGACGCGCTCTCTTGATCGCTACCGTAAGAGCTCTCTGATGTTTAGCGCAGTTACCTGTGATTCTTCTCGGAAGAATCTTACCTCTCTCAGAGATATACTTTCTCAACTTCGCTACATCCTTGTAATCAATCTCGTTATTCTCCTTACCGCAGAATACACACACTTTCTTTCTTCTGCGTCCGCCGCCTCTTCTCTTGAAGCCGCCTTCAGGACGATTGCCTTTATCGTAAGCCATGATAATCCTCTCCTTTCTCAGAACCTAATTAAACGGTAATTCTTCATCAATTCCATCCGGAATATTCATGAAGCCGTCACCCGCATCCGAAACTGGAGCCGGTGCAGGTGCCGGTGATGGAGCTGAACGGAAACCTCCGGCATTCGCATCACTCACCGCCTTGCTCTCGGCAAATTCCTGCTCTTCCACAACGACCTCTGTCGTGTAGACCTTCACGCCATCCTTGTTCGTATAGCTTCCCGTCTGGATCCGTCCGGTAATTACGATCTTAAGTCCCTGACGGTAAAATCTCTCCGCATGTTCCGCCGCTTTCCCAAATGCCACGCAATTGATAAAGTCTGCGGTCGCTTCTCCGTCCCTCTTGAACCTGCGGTCAACGGCAAGAGTATATCTTGCAATTGCAAGTGAATTCTCTCCCTGTGAATATCTCACTTCCGGATCTCTTGTCAGACGTCCCATCAAAATTACTTTATTCATATAAATACCTCTACTTCCTGCTTATGCATCCTGTCTGACGCACAAATATCTGATCACGTTGTCCATAATGCGGATTCTCTGTTCAATCTCGCCCGGGACATCAGCCTCAGCATCGAAGTGGATGAAATAGTAGTATGCTTCTCTCATCTTCTGAATCTCGTAAGCTAATCTTCTCTTACCCCATTCATCGACATCAGAGATCTGGCCGCCGAAGCGTTCTACTAACGCTTTCACCTTCTCGACTACCTGTGCTCTCTCGTCATCTTCGATCTTTGCACTGACAACAACAGCTAATTCATACTTGTTCATGTCGTCTCTGCACCTCCTTCTGGTCTTCTGGCCCCCGCTCTTTCAGGAACTGTCCTGGCAGTCCTCTATGCAGGAGCAAGGATATCTGCCGTCTGTGACTGACAGATTCATTGTATCACGGATTACTATAATATCATAATCCAAAGCTTGTTTCAAGCCTTTTTCCGCAAATCCTTTGTGTTTTTTTCCACAAGTTTCCTGGCAATCATGATCTGATGGCCGCAGCCTGCGCATTTCAGACGGAAATCCGCCCCGACCCTTAAGATCTCCCACTCCCTGCTTCCGCAGGGGTGCTGTTTTTTCAGCGTTACCACGTCCCCGACCTCATACATGTAATCTTTTCTCATCATTCATTTCCCTCTCTTACTTTCACTCCCCGGACTACAAAACGGTGGTCATTAT
The DNA here is from genome assembly GCA_910587575.1 of uncultured Dorea sp. Taxonomy (GTDB): domain Bacteria; phylum Bacillota; class Clostridia; order Lachnospirales; family Lachnospiraceae; genus Sporofaciens. Next base: position 23,447 of record CAJULU010000036.1, on the reverse strand, counting down.
TCGCACTGGTACAGGTGGACAGCGTCACAATCGTGTCACCCGTCGTCACTTCGATCCCAGTGTCATACATCGCCACTTCCTTCGTCATATTTAGGAACTTCTGATAATCATCGTTCGTCGGGAAATCTGTCAGATAAGTATCTGACGTGTCCAGCACTTCCCCCACAGAATAGATATGATAAACCAGTTCCTGGCCATCCGGCGTATAGATGTAAAAATACGGGTTTGCCTCCCAGAATGCCTGATCCTTATAGTCTTCCAGATGCCGGAACATGGAACCGTCATTCATATAATGGCCGTACAGAATCGAGTTCTCATCCAGAAATCCCGCACTGTTGTCTACATTTAGAAAAATCGTGCCCAGCGTGTTCTCGTTTGCGGAAAACGTCTTGTGCAGATACTCTTCATTATCCTTTCCCTGTACCACAGGATAATTAATGGCCGCAGGTTCCGGGTCAAACCGGATCCATGCAACGGTGTCCGGATTCAGGGCAAGAAGTTCATCAAAATTCACCTGGAATCTGGGGCCGTTCTCTTTTCCTTTTTTCTCATTCTCAAGGGCAAGATCCCGGATCTTGTCGTACTCGCTTCTTCCATCATAGTATCCCTTACAGATCTTGATCAGCTGAAAGGCAGATATACAGAATACTGCAAAGGCAATGACCATGACGATATTCGCCGCCAGATTTTTCTGCTTCCTTCTTCTTCTGCCTCTGTGTCCGTCCCCCTTTTCCCGGCGGGCAGACATCTCCGGATCACGGATACTCTTACCGTCCGCCCCTGTGATTCCCGCAGTTTTGCTGCGGCTTTCACTGCCGGGCCGTCTTCTTCCGTCACTCCTGTTCTCATCGGTCATCCTTCTTCCCCCGCTTCTGCCCCGGATACTCTTACCGTCCGTACTCCGGCGGGCAGCATTTCCGCTTTCTTCCGGCCCCTCTCCTGTACTTCTGCTCCGGATACTCCTGCCGTCTGCACTCCGGCGGGCAGCGCTTCTGCTTTCTCCCGGCCTCTCTCCCGTACTTCTGCTCCGGATACTTCTGCCGTCTGCACTCCGGCGGGCAGCATTCCGGCCCTCCGGTCCTCTGCCGCCTTTATTCTTCATCTTAATTTCTTCCATATCCTGCTCCTCTATCCCTTGCCGGACGAAGTCCTCCCTCCGGGCATGTATCACGATCTCTTACTTCTGTTCCATAATCTCCACGATCGTCTTCTCCGTCCCCACCATTCCCGGTGAGGCGATCATTCCCATATGCCGCATGGTATCCTCCGGGGTCTTCCCGTTGATTCCATGAATACTTCCGATGCAGGCGCCTTCCAGAGCCAGTTCCACTGCCCGGAACGCCGCATCCACCGCCACAATCCCTTTCATGGTACATCCGTGGTTTCCTCCGTCACAGATCATCCCCGTCAGACCGCTGGCCATGTTCCGGATCACTCTGCCAACCGCTTCTTCGTCTGCGCCTCTCATGAACGCAAGACCGCAGGCCATTCCTGTACCGGCCGCAATCCCGCAGCCGCAGAACGCCGACAGCCTTCCCGAATATTCCTTGATATACATGGTAATCAGATAACTAAGCGCAGCAGCCCGCAGAAGTTCTGCCTCATCCATCCCGTTTCCAGCCGCTTGATACCAGGCCAGCAGCGGCATGGTCGCAATAATGCCATGTGCCCCGCTTCCGGTAATGCTCATAGCAGGTCTGCCAAAGCCCAGCACCCTGGCCTCGATTGCACCGTTGCACATTAACTGGGCCGTTTTCAGTGCGTCCTTTGAAACAATACCGCCTCCGTTATCTTTCAGAAGGCACTGGGTCATCACCGCCCGGTCAGACCCGATCCCCTCTTCCAGAAGTTCCTGGTTCATGGAAAACGCCTCACGGATGAAAGAAATCTCCTCTGCCGGCACTTCTCTGACGTAACCCAGTATTTCATGCAGAGAATAACGATGTATCACAGGTACTTCCCCGGAAGACTCCGTCTCCCCGGCCGTCTTCTTCCCAACCTCTTCTTCATAAATCTTCTCACCATTCTTTTCCACACAGACAATATGAGTATGACTGTCCCGGATGTGTACGGTACAGCGATCCTGCTCCGTCTCCACCGTTGCGTCAATCGTAATCTCTGAACCGATATGATCCAGAACCGCCTCAACCATCCCGCATTCCACCATTCTGGCCGCTTTCGCATCATCCTCATCCGTAATATCCGCAAGAGACTGGAGCCCCTTCTTTGCATCTGCCGCCACCGCCCCCAGCGCCGCCGCATACAGATTGCCGAAATGCAGCGAATCAGGGATCCCACAGGTATATGCATTCTTATACATTCCCGAATTCAGCGCAACTTTCACCTTCGTTATCTCCCCCTGCACGTGGGCTCTCGCACTTGCAGCCGCAAACGCAATGGCTCCCGGCTCCGTCACGCCAAGAGCCGGTTTCATATCTTCTCTGATTAATCTGGTCAGTTCCTTCATAATGATTCTTCCGCCTTATTTACTGATTATTGGACAGCTTCCGCCCGGAGGGCATGCATCACGGTGTGCCCTTGGGTATACCTTATTGGACGGAGTCCACCCGCCCGGAGGGCATGCATCACGGTGTGCCCTTGGGTATGTCTTACCGGATAAAGTTCCCTGGTAATGTATTATATCACGAACCTTCTTTCTATGAAAGCATTTAAAAACTTTATATATTTTTTATCTCCAATTTATTGACTTTCCCCTTATACGGCGTATCATGGAATTAAACTGAAAGGGTATGTTTAGGAGGTTGATCAACGTGAAAGAAAAACTGATTCGATTAATGTACGGCCGTTACGGTATGGATTCTCTTGGCAGATTTACGATAATCGCCGGACTGATCGTCATGATTCTGGCGGGATGGAACAACAGCATGATCCTGTCCCTTTTATCCTGGGCCTGTATCATTTATTCTTATTTCCGTATGTTTTCCCGGAATATCTACAAACGTTCTTCGGAAAACCAGTGGTATCTCAATAAGACTTACAAGGTAAGGACTGCCTTTTATAAACAGAAGAACTTAATGATACAGCGCAGGACCCACCACATCTACAAATGTCCGGCCTGCCGCCAGAAGATCCGCATTCCGAAAGGCAAGGGGCGTATCGAAATCCGGTGTCCGAAGTGCAGTTCCACATTTATTAAAAACAGTTAAAAGAACAGACGAGGTTTTTCATGTTTGGATATATTGCAATTAACAAGGCAGAAATGAAATTTAAGGATTATGACGTGTACCACTCCTACTACTGCGGCCTCTGCAAATGTCTGAAAGAGCGTTACGGAATCTGCGGACAGATGACTCTGTCATTTGACATGACATTTCTGATTGTACTCCTGACCGGACTTTATGAGCCGGAAACCTGCCAAAAAGCGGTTCGCTGTGCCGCACACCCGCTGGAAAAGCATACTGCAAGGATGAATGAATTTACAGAGTACGCTGCCGCCGTCAACCTCATCTTATCCTATTACAAATGCAAAGACGACTGGGACGATGAACGCAGCCGGAAAGGATATATTGCCGCCAGGCTTCTGACGCCGGAGATGAAAAAGATCCGTCAGCAATATCCGTCAAAAGTTGCCGCCGTTTCATCCAACTTAAAACGTCTGTCCCATCTGGAACAGGAGAATGAACAGAATATTGATCTGATGGCAGGACTGTTTGGAAATATTATGGCAGAACTTTTCGTATACCGCAAGGATGAATGGGAGACAGCGCTTCGAAAGATCGGATTCTTTCTGGGCAAATTCATTTACTTGATGGATGCCTATGAGGACGTGACCAGAGATCTGCAGTCCGGCAGTTACAATCCTTTCAGAGAAGCATACCAGAATGACCCGGATTTCTCTGAAAACTGCCGCAAACTTCTGACGATGATGATGGCCGAATGTTCCAGGGAATTTGAAAAACTGCCAATCCTCTTGCATACTGACATTCTTCGTAATATACTATATTCTGGTGTCTGGGGCCGATATACCCAGGCATAATCATTCAGATTCAGGAGAAGAGACATGACCGATCCATACAGCGTTCTGGGGATTCCCCGGGGCGCCTCTGACGAAGAGATAAAGAAAGCATACCGGAACTTAAGCCGTAAATATCATCCGGATGCCAATATTAACAATCCCAATAAAGACCAGGCAGAAGCCCGTTTCAAGGAAGTCCAGCAGGCTTATCAGCAGATTATGCAGGAACGGGAATACGGAGATTCTGATTCCTACGGCGGTTTCGGGAATTTCCGCGGCTTTAACGCCCAGTATCAGCAGGCCGCATCCGGCGGCGCCGAGACGGAAGAAGACCTTCATATGAAGGCCGCCGCCAACTTTATCAACAGCCGCCATTACCGGGAAGCGCTGAACCTGCTGAATGGAATCCGGGAGCGGAATGCCCGCTGGTATTATTACAGCGCACTGGCCAATTCCGGCATCGGCAATAACGCCATCGGCCTGCAGCATGCACAGGAAGCCTGCCGCCTGGAACCTGGCAATCTGCAGTATCAGTTCCTTGTACAACGTTTCGAAAGCGGCGGAACCTGGTATCATCAGCAGCAGGGCCCCTACCAGACTACATTTTCAGGCGGCGGTGACTGGTGTACGAAACTCTGTATTGCCAATATAATCTGTAATATGTGCTGCGGCAGTGGTTTCTGCTGCGGCGGAGGCGGAATGCCGGGCGGATACATCTGATCCATCAGACAACAAAACCGAAATTGGTATACCCAACCGTCCATTAAAGTATAGAAAGGAGCGGCAGCCATGCTGGAATATCTTGTACTATATCAGAGTGAGTCCGGGAACACAAAGAAAATAGCCGCAACGATTTTTTCTCATCTTCCCGGAACTTCCAAAGACCTGATCGACATCATGACAGACAAGACGATTCCAGAAGCCCGGATTTATTTCATCGGCTTCTGTGTCCATCAGGGATCCTGCAGTATGGCGGTCAGTGATTTTCTCAGCGACTTAAGCGGTAAGCGGATTGCTCTGTTCGGAACCTGTGGCATGGGTGACTCCCCGGAATATTACAGCGCTATCGAACACCGTGCCAATGCATGGATCGAGTCTGATAACGACTATCTGGGTGCATTCATCTGCCAGGGCAAGATGCCCCAGCGTGTCCGCCAGAAATATGAGGCCTTGCGGACAGACGAAAATGCCTCCCGCATCAATCTGTGCCTGCGTAATTTTGATGAAGCGCTGACTCACCCCGACAGCCTGGATCTGGAGCATGCGAAGGTATTTGCGGATAAAATATTGAAAAAAATAAAGGCAGAGGATTATTAGGTCCTCTGCCTTCATCATGTAACAAGGGTTCCAGCTTCTTAGACAGGAAGCTCCAGATAGATATCTTTTCCTTCCTTGATAGAAATAACCACCTTACCGCTCTTTACCGTAGTAACCGCCCCCTGCACATTCATTTCCACTGCTGCAGCCGGAGTGTCAGCTTCCCCTTCTGTTTCCTCTGCTTCTCCTTCTGATGCCTCTTTGAAACCTTCCACGTTGTCCACCGTCAATGGACACAGGGAATCACTGGTCTTTGTAAGCTTTGCCCCTAATACCTGTCCGATTGTCAGACATCCGTCCAGATTCAGCAGGCCTGAATCAACCAGTTCATCAAAGATTGCCGGATCCTCCAGATTCGCAGCCTCGATGGTGATACCTCCCTCTGCCCGGCAGCACAGGACTGCCGGATCGTTTGCATGGGCTTTTGCGGTTTCCGCTGTAATAGACATACTGATTACCTCCTCTTTTCTTGTAGATACTGTCTTAAGTATATCTGTCCCAGGCTGCGAATTCCAATCACTTTTTTTCATGTATAAGCGGCATTTATCAAGATTATCTATAAGCCTTTTTACCGCATAGTCCTGCGTTTCATCGTGCATATAATGCCTGCCGCCCCTGACATCATAAAGAGAACATAGAGCAGAATTATATTGGAATCACCAGTCTTCGGAGCGGCCGGCTTTTTATTGTTACCGGTACTGCTGCCGTTGCTGCTGCCACCATTTCCGCCGTCTCCCTTATCGCCGTTTCCGCCTGCTGGCTGAATCCCAGACCATCCAAGCGCAATCGGAGATAAACTGTTTACCTTAAATTCAATGCCGCTGTCCGTCTTTGTAACAGCAGGAAATTCTATTTCCCCTGCCTTCAGACTCTTCGTATCAATGGTAATCATATGCGCCACTACAAAGTTGTGGGTGCCTTTTCCTGTTCCTTCAGGATACTCCAGTTTCACCACTAAGCCGTCTTTGGGGAAATTCTTATCGTCTACTTCCACCAGATTTCCGTCTTTGTCTACCATACACAATGTGATATCATAAACTTCTACCCCAGCCGTCTCTGCGGAACTGATTCCGAACATCTCGCCAATTCTGGAAATTGTACTTGTGCTCATATGATTCGTGATTGCCACCGGAGATTCAAACTGATCTTTCAATCCCTCTGGTACAGACGTAATACCGCTTTCTTTCTTCAGCTTATACTCTACATCAGATTCTCCGCCCTCAACTTCCACGTCCAGAATAGTTGTCCTGGTAATAATCCCTGTAATTACCGGCAAAGCTTCCGGACATCTATAGTTATCTGCATCTGCACCTGTCAGTTCCACCGGCGTTCCGTCTTTCCATGTCAGGCTTACTTCCTGTTTTCCAGCCTTAAGATTCCGGTAGGTTCCGGTCAGCTGATCTGCCCCACACTCAAACTTTACGTCATCGGACCCAATCACACCTCTGACCTTCAACCTGCCATAAAGAGTTGCCCTGGCATCCTTCTTTGCGTCTCCGGCTTCATTGTCCGCCTTGTCTGCCGCTCCCAGTTCGCCTGTATCCCAGCCAAGCAAAGCCTTTGCAACGATCAGGTCACAATATGCATACCCTTGTGCATAATCATCTGTAGAAGAAGCCACCGCAACAATTCTGGTCTTTCCTGCTTTTTTAATATGCACCTTGCCGCTATCGTCCACGGTCGCAATCTCTGTATTCTCAATACTGTATGTTACCTTGCTGCCTTTTGCCGAACCAGTGGTTCCTGCAGTAAAGTCCGGCTCTCCATAATCCCTGTTCTCGGTGGAATTAACAAAAGTAAACTCCGTCTGGGGCAGTTTCTCGCAAACCGTAATGGTCAGTTTTATATCGTAAGCGTTATAGTTCGTTGATGAAGTGACCGGAACTATAACAACTGCTTTCTTGTCCACGTTCTCACTGACATCTGCCAGTGCAAAGGATAATCTGCCTTCCGTCACAACCGGGAGCCCGGTAAGAATCTGATCCGGATCTTCGGTCTTAATCTGTCCTAAAACCGCCCCTTCCGGAAGATCTAAATCGTAGGATCCGGTATTCCCATACATTTCTTTGGTGTCATATTCTTCAACGCTGCCTTCAGTCTTGTCAATTTTATTAATTGTAAATGGAACCGTCAACGGATCCCAGGTATAGTTACAGCCTTCTTTTACAGTGATAATCATCTTAGCCGTTCCAGCATTCGTGTTATCCTGGAACACAGCCGTATAATCTTTGTCTTCTGCAAGCGTTTCATCAATACCGCCTGCATTTTCCGCCTTAACGATCACATGATACTGCGGTATAACCGCCGCACCCGTCTCATCATAGAAATATTCTCCTGTCACGGTCACTTCCGGCGTTATTTTTTTCGGAAGCACCGTCAGCGTGGCATTTGCAGAAGCTTCGCCGTCGCTGCAGGTAACTTTCACACGATAAGTATAGGTTCCAGCCGGCAGCTGCGAATCTGCCTCACACTCTGCACCTGTTGAGGGCAGCAGCGTTTCCTTGCCGTCTGTAATGTTATACCATGCATAAGTCACATCACCCAGTTCACCGTTTCCCTTAACAGCCGCTTTCATCTTCGGCGCTTCGGTATATCCATATTGGATACTGGATGGTTCGATCGTTACAACCACACTCTGAATCGCTCCTGTAGGCAGCGGTTCTTCTTTCCGGGTTCCCGCATCATTCGGACTGGTTGACACTGCATATTTAATCATATTGTCACATACCAGAGATCCATATAGATCTCCGTCATTATCAGTATAGGTATAAACGGTCTTTTTACTGTCCCCCACAGAAGCGGCTTTCGGATCTGCCCGGTAAACGTTCCTGGAATCGTTAAAGTAAAGTTTTCCGTCATAATAAGAAAGTCTGGAATAACTGCCCTCCCAATAACCTCCGCCTGCCGAATTCCATTGTGCGCTGAATGTAAACAGCGTCTCTTCTTTATCCCCCGATCTGCTGACCATCTGATGATTGAATCCGCTTGCCGGATACTTCAGATAGTATTCTTTACCGCCGACTGTAAAGATTGCGGATACGCCGCTCTTCCAGTATGCGCTGTCATAGGTTGCTGAATCACATACCGGTACTGTAGTCCAGTCATGATGTCCCTGACGGGTGATCTCCGTATCGCTTGCCAGGAAATTCTGATAGCCTACATAACCCAGCCTGTCCTTTACAGGATCATCCCATGTCACATCAACATGATACCACTTGCCGTCAATCTGAATCACATTCCACATATGATTCATAGCTGTGCTTTTCGCATACTCAAACGGAATTCCCGCCTTTTTCAGCATGGCTCCATAAGCAAGGCTGTATCCCTGGCAGACCGCCGATCCTTCCACAAAAGCGGTATATGCATCATATTTTTCTAAGCTTTCATCATAACTTACATGCTGGGCCAGATAATCATGCAATGCCCTGGCAATCTGTACTTTGCTCATACCTGCCGGATCCGGTAACGCTTCATTATAAGCTTTATTAAACGCACTATTGTATGTCTGAACGCTCTGCTGTGTATATGCAGAATTATATTCCGGACTAATGCTGATTGCCGTAGTCTCGGTATAGCTATAAGATGCGGCTCCCGTCACATAGAACAACTCCGGATTCTCATTCACAACTTCGGCAAACAATACTTTTGCCTGATCCGGGGATATCTGATACGGACTTACATCAATCTTGGCTTTCCAGGCCGTCAGGCCTTCCAGGATCCCTTTCTTAGCAGCTTCCGTGCCGCTTACTGCACGGGCTCTTTCCTCCCCGTCCAGCGAAAGCACCATCGGCATATCAATTGTGCCAAGGCCGCCGCACTGATAAATGTAATCTCCAAGGTCTGCCGTTTCTTCGAAAATCTCGTCTTCCTGTTCTTTCTCTTTTTCAGTCCCATTCTCTGAAGATCCCTGGGATTCTTCCGCCTTTTTATCTTCTGGTTTCTTAGTTTGGGAAGAATCCTGCCCTTTGTCCGCCGGATTCTTATCATCTGACGCTCCAGAGAGTTCTTCCGGCTTTTTGTCATTCTCACCAGTTTCATATGGATCCTTGTCCGTTCCGGTCTCAGACGTCCCCACTTCGCCGGGCTTTCCATCCTCTGCAAACGATGTCACAGCAGGCAGATTCGCAGAACCTCCGATCACTGCCAGCGATAATGCCACAGCCATCAGCCGTTTTAACCGCCTTTTCCTTTCTCCCATGTTCTCACTCCTTGATTTGCAATCATTTTAATATATCTTCTTCATTTTATCACAGACCAATATTTAAAAAAAGTACTTTTTTTAATACCTTCTATAAATTCTCCGTATACCTGCAGGCAGGATACCCGCTGCACCCCCAGAACTCCCCAAACCTTCCGCTGCGTTTCTTTAGAAACTGTCCGCATCTGGGGCAGACCTTCATCTTCTCCATCATCTCCGGTGAAGCCAGTTCCTCCCCCAGCTTCTCGAACACCTTCTGATTCATCCCGCAGTCGGCAAGCGCACGATGTGCTCCGTCCGTGGAAATGTGATAATGGGAAGCCAGATCTGCCAGTTTGTAATGGGTCAGCTGCGGCAGGCACTGCTTTGCCAGGGAGAGTGTATCTATGTAGTCATTGGTAATTGTCCTGCCCCAGTATTCTTCTGCATCCCGCCAGATAAATTTCATATCAAATGTATGGATATTATGCCCTACCAGGAAATGTTCACCGACAAAGTCGTTAAAATCTGACAGCGCTTTCTCAAACACCGGCGCCTCCTTTACCATATCATCATAAATGTGATTCACCCGTGACGCACCATACGGAATCGGCCTCTGAGGATTCACCAGTGTGGAAAAGGTCTCTGCCGCTTTCCCTCCCTGTACCCTGATCGCCGATATCTCTATCACAGCATCATTCACAGTACTGATCCCTGTTGTCTCCAGGTCGAACACCACGTAATCCTTCACGTACCTGTCCTGCTTTCTTCCTCTTTTATCTCCAAGCATACCCTTAATCCCTCTCGTTTTTCACCTGCTTATCATTTCCCGCTCTTTACTTTATGAAAATGCTGTCACTCAACATCATAAGAATAAGGCAGCAGTTCTTTTGCTCTGACTTTTCTGTTTTCTCCGTTTACGTTCAGAATCACTTCACATTCCGGCATATAATCATGCAGGATCTGGCGGCAGTTTCCGCATAGCGGTATGATTTCCTCGCCTTCTCTTCCTCTGACGGCAACAATCGCCTCGAATTCTCTTTCTCCATTTGCAATCGCTGTTCCTATGGCAACCTGCTCCCCACATGCTCCATGTAAGGAATAGACATTTACTCCCACATATATTTTCCCGTTCTTACATCGAATTGCGGCTCCTACCGTATGGTTTTCGTTTACCTCATCATAGTTTAAATGAATTACTTTCTGCGCCTCAGCAATCAGTTCATAATCCTTGTCTGTTAATCGTTTCAATGAAATCTCTCCTCTCACAAATATATATAAATATTTGACACACCTTCTTATTCAAAAATGTGTTCTTCTTCCAGTATCCATTCCAATCAAAAATAACTCTAGGGTTTGGGGATTCGTGTTCCTGTATTTAAGGTGATTGCTTGTAAAAGAATCGTTAATGCAAATCTTTCATTCACATATATATACTTTTCATCACATCCCTTTTTTACCCTATAATTTAAAGAATGAACATAAGAACACTTTCGTACCATTTCTGCATACTGCTTTACTGTGTTCTGATGTTCATTCTTCTTTAGATCAAAATCATCTGCAATTTTTTTCAATTCTTCCCAGTTTAACCGGGAATTTCTGAACTGCTCATCAGATATATTAAATTCTTTACAAAACTTTTCCGCTCCTGCTTCGTATCCAGCATAAAAACTACCACCTCTACTCATTCAGTACCGCATCAATAATTCCTGACTGCAGCCAACTTTTTCATAAAATTCTCCATTACCAATTGAGCTTCCGTCATATCTGTCACCCTTTACTTTCTGCCTCTTTCATTAGTGGTGCTTTATTATAATAACACAATCCGAAAAATATATCAATAATTATCGACTGTATCTTTTCAATCACCCCGTTTACCTGACTCGCCGAAAAAGACAAAGTTATCCAGAATAAACGCATCCCATTTATTTGGCCAGTTTGTCAATGGTATCCAACATATCGTTGTCGTATAATACTTTCAAGACAGCAAGGATAACCGGGCCTGATAGCAAAAGCCGCGAGGGCGCTATACCAGACAATACGCAAAAAGAAAAAGACATCTGATGGTATTCAATACCGTCAAGTGCCTTTATCATACTAGAAGTATGTCTGTCAGAATGTTTGAGCCTATATTATTTCACGCAGAACTTTCAGGGCCTTTGTATGAAGCAGCTTTACATAGCTGTATGAAATATCCATTATTTCTGCGATACTTTTTAATGTTTTCCCGCTATAATAATGCAGGATAATGATATCACGTTCCCGCTGGGGGAGTTGCCCGAGAGCGTCTGCAAGGCTTTTGAGCATTTCCTCGTTAAGCATTTCCTCATCAATGTTTCCCTCAAAGCAAAGTTCCTCTGGCAGCCCGTAAACAGATTTCGCCGTCCGATAATAGTCAATAACGGCATTCTGTGTTATCCTATAGATCCATGTTGACAGGGAAGCCTTTGTCTCATCAAATCCTGAAAGCCCTTTAAAAACCTTGACAAACACGTCCGAGGTCAAATCCTCCGCATCCTGTTCGTTCGGTATTTTCCCATATATATATATCGCGCCACCTTATCCTTGAACTTAGCATAAATATGCTCAAATTCGGTGTTTTTGTACAGTTCAGTCATCGGAATTATCCTCCCGGCTTTCAAACGGGGCAAATTCGCCCGCGGCATTCACCTGTTCCAGTTCTTCATCTGAAAGCGCCTCGCCGTAACGTTTTTCAGTTTCATCCAATATTTCAGCAAGACGCAGATTCTCCGAAAACTTCTGAAAGTCAAACAGCCGCCGTAATTCCTCTTCCATCATTCACCCTCCATAGGCGCTATATCTTTCCAACCCCGGAGTGTTTCCTTGATTTTCCTGTGCCAACCTTTTTGGAAAAATAGACATTTTGCGGGATCAACGCCAAATTTATCACCTGTAATAGCGAGCGCCAGTGCACGGCAGCCACCCCCACAGTGTTTAAAATAAGGGCACACAGCGCAGGTTTCATTGTTCTCCGACAACTGCCCCAGTGTAGCGCAGACCTCATTCAGATATCTCCCTTTTTGCAGAATTGGCTGCAGTCCCTCTTTTTTAACGCTGCCCAGGAAATTGTTCTTCACGCTAAAATACCCTGACATCTGCATACAAGGGTAGACATTTCCGTCTGCTGCAACCGCAACCATCCCCCTGTTCCCACGGCACACAGGCATACTGTCCCGGTACTCTCCGGCAACGTATTCAACGGGGCGCATGCGGTAAGATTCTGTTTGTGGAAACATCGTGAGAAACTGCCAGATATCTATTGTCATATTGTGGCTCTTTTTGATATATCTGTCGGCAAAATCCAACATTCTTTCGTAATATTCCTCAACCTCTAAACAGGAACCATCTGCATTTTCCTTCCAGCGCGGTGATTCTGAAGTACGGATCACCCGCATTTCATCCACGCCCATTTCGTCTAACATTTCCGCTGTAGGTAACATGGATTCGATATTAAGCCGATGGACGTTCGTCTGCACTTTTACACAGAAGCCCTTCTCCACGCAAAGGCGGATTGCCCGAAGCGCGTCCTCCTCCGCCCCCTTGCGGTTTCTGAGCCAGTCGTGATGCCCGATTCCATCAAAGGATATTTTAATCAACGGATTACAGCCGATTTTCCGAAATTGCTCCAATGCTGCCTGGTCAAGGAAAGAACCATTCGTGTTCAAATCCTCAATGTACATTCCGTGCTCGTAAATACTCTCCACAATCTCAAAAAATTCTTATGGAGCATAGGCTCGCCGCCTGTAATCGTAAACGCATTGATTCCACATTTTTGCGCCTGCTCAATCAGCCTCTTTGCTTCCTCAAGCGTCCACTCACTCATTATGGGAGCGTTATCGGCAGCGTTGAAACAGTGCAGGCAGCTATAATTGCATTTCCCTGTTATCATCCAGCTCATTGCAGGAAAATATCGGTTGTCACAGTCGAGGTGTTTTTGCCATTCAGACAGAATCCCTTCATCCTTTGCATGAGCAATAAATCCCATATCCAAAAATTTTTCCGCAAGCGGCAGTTCACCCGAAAGCTCCGTTTTACCGTCGCACTTCAAAAGGAATTCAAACTCTTCCTTTTTCAATCCTTTGGCGTAACGGACACCCTTTCTGTAATACGCATACGGCACCAGCCACCATGAGCGCAGGGCGATGTCTGGATTTAATATATACCGGCCCATCTCAATTCACTCCTTATAATTATTTGCGGAAACTGCCGCAAAATACGAATTTTATCTGTCTTAGCACTTAAACGGACCGCAGTATGGGCAAGCCAAAGAATTGCCGCTTCCCTTCACACCATGGCTTAGTTATTGCTCCAATTACCGCAGTAGGGGCAACACAAAGTTTTGAAAGAAGAGCGTGATTTTACGGCGTCAAGGTCGCCTCCGCAGAACTTACAACGATTGGGACGGCATCCGCCTCCTGCTACATTGCCAAGCTCATCATCCGATAACTCGCCCGTCTTGTGAAGCTTTTCAAAATAAATTTCTGCATCCTTCTCGTTCAGCGGATAATCATTTTCCTTTGCGAGAGCCATAAGCTCTTCGACAGAGTTTGCCTGTTTTGCCTTTGCAATAAGTTCTTCGTCAAATTTTGTCTGTGCTGCATTTGCAATAAGGTCTTTTTTTCCATAGCGCTTTCCTCCTAATATTAAGTTACTTTTACATTTTGTTACAGATTACAGTATAAAAACTGATAATCACAGACGTGATTCGCGCCTTTGTTCTTTTATACGAATCAAAACCGCCGAGAGCTAATAAATTTTAAAAAAATTTTCAGGCCCTCAATTCTGTGATATCGTCAACCCTTTGTCTGGCCACTAGTTCTGCGAAAAAACCTCCCCTTTGTATCAACTCGTCATATGTCCCGTCTTCGATAATCTTTCCCTTATCAAGCACCAGGATCCTGTCGCACTGTTTGATGGTAGATAGCCTATGCGCGATAACAATCCTCGTGCATTTCAGACTGTCCAGCGATTCTGAAACCGTTTTCTGCGTTATATTATCAAGGGCTGAAGTCGCCTCGTCAAACATCAGCACTTTTGGTTTTGGCGCGATGGCACGGGCAATCATCAGCCGCTGCCGCTGCCCGCCCGAAATTCCGCCGCTGCCCTCGGAAATCATCGTGTGCATTCCCATCGGCATACGGCGGATATCCTCTGCAATGCCGGACAATTCGGCGGCATGCCAGGCTTCATCCATAGTAAGCCACGGTGCAGATATGGTAATATTCGAGAAAATATCCCCCGTAAACAGCTTGCCATTTTGCATTACCACGCCGATATTGCGTCTTAAAGACTTTAAGTCCACCACCTCAATATCTTTACCATCAACGTAAACGGCGCCCTTCTGCGGCGATTCAAAGCCCAGCATAAGCCGCAAAAGCGTAGACTTCCCGCACCCGGTTGCGCCCACGATTGCCACATACTGCCCCGGACGGATTTTCAGCGACAGATCATCAATCACAAGCGGCATATTTTCGTTGTAACGGAAAGAAACGTTATCCAGTTCGATGCTGCCCGAAAGCCGCGTAATCATCTGCTTTCCCTCGGAAATTTCAGGGACAGCCTCCAAAATCGGCTTTACCATATCCATAATCGGCTTAATCTGCGCCACAGTCAACGCGATTCCCGCAAGCGAGATAAATGCCCCCGAAATCATTCCGTAAGCGGTATTGAATGCATAGTAGTCCGCTACGGACACTCCTGACGATACCGCGACCCAATACATCATAAGCGTTCCTGCAAGCGAGATGGCGCTTGAAATAACGCTGTTTATTTTCAGGAACATCGGAGGGTTGTAGGCAAGCCGCGCTTCTTCGGCATAAAGGTTTCCCCATCGTGCGAACGCACGCATTTCCGCTCCCGAAAGCTTAATCTTCTGCACGCCCGATATCAACGCATAGGACATTCCGCTCTCTTTTGAGGACAACTCCATCTCTTTTTT
The DNA here is from genome assembly GCA_910587575.1 of uncultured Dorea sp. Classification (GTDB taxonomy): domain Bacteria; phylum Bacillota; class Clostridia; order Lachnospirales; family Lachnospiraceae; genus Sporofaciens. The sequence goes on along the minus strand of CAJULU010000036.1, from coordinate 8,018 downwards.
GCTGACCTTCATCTGTACAAATGCCGATACGACTGTAAACACCACCGTAGCAAGCGTAATGATAAGCGATGGTATCACCAGCGCGGGCGCGTACACAAAGATCTGCGATATGTATACAAGTGAAAATACAGACGTAAGCCCTGTCGTCAGCGCTACAGATACCAGCATCTCGCACAGCGAATTGCTGCACTGCACCCGCGCGGATAATTCTCCTGAACTGTAATTCTTGAAAAACCCTGCGGGCAGCGACATTAAACGAGACATGACTGCAGCCTGAACCGAAATACTCATTTTGGTGTTTATCCGCGCTATAATCAACGACTTCACGCCGTTTATCAGCAAGGAACTGAGCGTCACGCAAATCATAAACACAGTAATCGCAAGCAAAATCTGTGTGCTGCCATCCTCGATAACACGTGAAAACAACAGGTTATTAAGCTTCGGCGATAGCATTCCGATCAACGTTACCGCCAGCGCTGACGCACCCGTCATCACAAAATCAGCGGGAGAAAGCGTTCCCAGAATATACCGCATCAAATCCGAAATCCCAATCTCTTTCAGCGGCAGCGGCTTGTAAAAAGCTATCGCTTCTTCCTCAAAAAGCTCCTGGTTTTTGCCGTTTATTTTCACATATTTTCCGGTTTCCATATCCCTATAACTATAGCCAGAAAACCCCGTAGGGATAAGCGCCATAACCATCCCGTCGCTTTTACGTATTCCCAGCATTGCTCCGATTGCATCTTTATACCAGCCTTTCGAGAGCGTTACCGTGCGGCGCATGATTCCATGGGGGCGGAGCAAATATTCAAGCTGTTCATTTCTGTCCGTGATATTGTCGGGAATATCTTTCGTATTTATATGATAAAATCTTAATATCTCGTCAAAGGCGTTTTTCGTCTGCTGCCGCTCGTCATTCAGCGCGGCTGAAACACGGCTGCCCATCACTGCGCCGGCAATGTTGATAAAGGCGTCTGTAAAAACATCCTGATCGTTTTGTTTACGCTGCTTTATTTGTTCGTCAAACCATCCCATTATCCTATTTCCACCCTATTTATTCGTTTGTTACAAGCTGTGTGTAAACGCCGCCTCTTGCATACAGCTCATCATGTGTCCCGCGTTCTACAACCTCTCCATTGTCAAGCACGATGATTTCATCGCAGTCGCGTATGGTCGATAACCTATGCGCCACAACAATACAGGTAATCCCGCGGTCTTTTATGGATCTTACAACCTCAAATTCCGTTTTTGCATCCAGCGCTGAAGTTGCCTCGTCAAGAATGATGATGGTCGGATCTTGGGCTAACACACGGGCAATCTCCATTCGCTGCCGCTGGCCGCCCGAAAAGTCCTTGCCTCCCTCAGTGATTTTGTAACTGTAGCCGCCATCACGCCGCATAATATCCTCATGGAGCTGCGCATCCCGCGCCGCCATGATTATCTCAAAATCCTCTATCGAATCATCCCACATTTTGATATTGTTTGCGATTGTATCCTCAAACAAAATAATATCCTGGTCAACCACCGCCAACGATCCGGTAAAAACGCTTCTGTCGATTTCTTCTATGGGTTTTCCGTCAAATAAGATTTCGCCTTCCCAGGGCTTGTAAAGCCCCGAAATCAGCTTCGACAGTGTGGATTTTCCGCAGCCTGACGTGCCGACAAACGCCACGCGGCTTCCGGTTTTAAGCGTTAAATTAAAGTCCCTGATCAGAGGATTGGCAAGACGCGAATAACCGAACGTGACGTTTTTAAGTTCCACGCTGCCCGATAATTTGCTGTACTTTGCATCCTCTGAACCCCCATCTCTTCTGCAATTCACATCCGTTGGATATTCCATCACATCTTCAACGCGCTCCATCTGCGTGCGCATTTCCTGGAGCGTCTGCCCCGCCGAAATCAACGTCTGCGCAGGTTCCGTAAAAGAACCTAAAAAGCCCTGGAACGCCATGATCATGCCCACTGTAAACTTTCCATTTATAGTAAAATAAACTCCGAGTATCAGTACGGCGATATTCGCCAGTGACGACACAAGCTCAGGAATCATGCCAAGATACTGATTCAGGCGTTCAAAACGCACCTGCTGGGTATTTACGCTCGCCTGATAGCCCGCCCACTTCTCAAAAAATCCATTCTCTGCTCCGCTGGCCTTGATGGTTTCGACCATTTCAATCCCCGCCACGGTAGCTCCTGCGAGTTTTCCCGCATCACGCATCTGTACTCGGGTAATGTTAATGCGCTTATTGGATATAATCTTTGAGACCATAAGGTTGATTGCGATGGAGGCCACCCCCACCAGCGTCAGAATCGGGCTGTAGCGGAGCATTACAACAAAATAAAACACCAGCATTACCGTGTTTAACGCCAACGGCGCGAAAGTCTCTACCAATGACTGCGCAACCGAAGCGTTCATTCTCTGCCTCTGCTGAATATCCCCCGCCATACGCTGCGAGAAAAATTCCATCGGCATACGAAGAACCTTCCACATATAATCGGCGCTTCCGACCGCCGAAAGCTGACCGTTTATTTTCAGCGAATACACAGCTTTCATCCATTCCACAATAAGCTGTATCACGCTTATTCCTCCAAACGCAAAAATAAATGGCAAAAACCATTCAGGGTTTTCACCGGTAAGCAGCCTATCCAGGAAAATCCGTGAGAATGCCGGGGTGATAATTCCCAACAGAGCGGTAATCAGCGTTGTCAACGCCACAAACACCATTGCTGTTTTGGCCTCTTTCAGCCGTTTTTTTGCAAACCTCATTATGCTTTTGGGGCTTCCGCCCGGCTCGAAGCTCTCCGAAGGCTCGAACATCAGGCAAATCCCGGTAAAAGACTTGTCAAATATTTCCATCGGCACGGAATAATTCCCTTTTGCAGGGTCGTTAAGGTATGCCTTGCCGCCCTTGAAGCCGTCCAGCACGACAAAATGATTGAAATTCCAATGAATGATACAGGGAAATTTTCCATTCTCTTTTAAACCCTCCGGCTCATAACGATAGCCCTTTGCTGCCAAACCATAGCTGCGCGCTGCTTTTAGGATGTTTTTTGCGTTGGAACCGTCACGTGATACGCCGCAGTCAGCCCGTACCTGCTCAAGCGGTATCCATTTCCCGTAATATGCAAGGATCATCGTGAGAGAAGCCGCGCCGCATTCCAGCGCTTCCATCTGCATTACCACAGGAACTTTCGCCTTACCGTTTCTGACAGGCTGTTTTATCTTTTTCGTATCCATCTTCAGGATCACCTCTCAATTCAGTATAAACGACATCGGCGATACGCTTTCTGTAACGATTTCAGCCTTGTATGTACCATCTGGGATATCCGCATCTGCAATTATCTCATACATCCACTCACCCTCGGAAAAACCTCCGAGATGCATCAAATAGGAATCCATATCCTCAGTTGCAGCAATCGGCCGTTCGGAAATTTCTGAAACAGCGAATTCATTCCCGTCTACCTTTACCGGCATTCCCGTTGTAACCTTATCGGCGTCTTCCTCAGTCACATAGCAGATAAACACGCCGTTTTCGCACGTCCCCGCGGAACAGACCTTGCTTTCAAGACGCCCGAAAACTCCCCATACGCATACTCCCGCCAGCAAAACAACCACCGCTGCCAGTATCATCCATACGCTCGGGTTGGATACGCGGATATAATCATTTAGCTGATCGGGAGAGGCGACACGGTCAATACTTGATTTACGAAAAATATGTTTTTCATTATACTTCATGCCAACCTCCAATTTTTTATATTTTAATACAATTATTACTCAATTTAAATGAAACTGTGAAAAAGCAGCTCTGGCTTACATTTCAGGGGCTACCGCTTTTTCACCCTGTGTGCGGGGAAGCTTCCCGTAGCTTGTGCTATTTCTTCGTTGCCGTAATTGAAATACATGTTTCGCTAACCTCCTTGCTTGTAAACTGGAACAATCAGTAACAAAAACCTTGCAAACGCCGACGTTTACAAGGTTTTTCAAACTCCCCGAGTTGGGCTCGAACCAACAACCCCGCGGTTAACAGCCGCATGCTCTACCAACGGGTGCTGTCGCACACCGAAGTTTTAATAAATCTGCATAATTACATTCACTCTTTTATTTGTTTTAGTTCTTAACACTCTTTAATTTCCATTTTCTCTAATCTCTTTCCAAAATTTTGTGATAATATATATCTGCCATATCTTCCGTTCTAGTAAGAATATCCTTTTTTGTCCAAGACATATGTTCATTAATAAAATGTTTGACCCAATCATAATTAGATTTTGAATAATACATCTGTTTTTTATCAACGTATTCGGCCTGACCAGCATCATTATTTAAGTTAATTTCTAATAAAATTAGATTGCCAATGTTCATTGCCCATTCTCCGGCGCTTTCAGGATATATATGTTCAATGCTACCGTTATCCGGAAAAACTTCTTCTTTTCCATTTGAAAAAAAACAATGCATTTTGTTAATAATATATTTTACTTTCATATTATCTGGCGATTCCTGCTTTGAATATTTAAGTTGAATAAATTTATTTTTAAAATCACTATACGATGGGTATTGTTTATTCAATTTATTCTTTAAATCCTCTATACATTTATCCACCTGTTCTTTTGTCTGACATTTTCTTAATTTTCGAGCAGAACTAGCATAGGGAGAATCTACAACATTAGCTCTTCTTGAAAGTATAGCGTTATAAATAAAATGGAATCCTTCTAAATACTGAACTAAATTTTTTAATTTATTCATTGCAATAAGTTTACGTTCATTAACCTCTAATATAGCCATCAATAAAATACGAATTTGTACAATATTAAATTTATCAGATAAATAATCAAGGCTTTGAATCAACCAAAAATATTGCTTTCTATTTCGATAATCTCTTCTAGAAGGATTAACTATTTGCATATAATATTTTGCGTTTTTTTCCATATCTTGAAGAAATTTCTTATATGCTTCATCAGTAGCTGGCTTAATCTCACTCATAAATTTATCATATAGTTTTTTCTCTGAACTTTGCGAGTATCTCGAAATCCAATAATGCCTAAAAAATGTAGCCATTCCAACTCTTTCATTTCCGCTATATAATATATCTTTTATTTTATTCCAAGTAATATCTGCAAAGTCTGCTGGCTCTGTAGTTGTTGCTACAGAGAATATCTGATTCTTAATTAAATCAACACTGGCTAACCGTTTTCCTTTTGCATTCAATATTTCAAAAATTGAATTCGCGTCTTTCTGTTCCGATGTTGTGATTATAACAACAAGACTTTTCAGAACCTAATCTCTAATTGCTTTTAAAATATCCTCATAAACAATATTATCTACATGATTTTTTCCATGTAGCTTATATAGGCTACTCCTTAAACTACTTTCAGATGTTCTTTGATATAAATAATCATAGGTTTCCTGGATGCATATTTCTTCTTCAGAATTTGCATCCTCCCTTATTTCCTTTTTTATATCCTGAATATAGTACGCGAAAAAGGGATAATGTGTTTTACTTTGTAAAACTCTAACCGATTCACCATTATCATCTTCCGTCATAATATATTGAAAAATACGCTCACTTAACTTACTATTTCCTATTTCACGGAAATGATCTGAAATAGCTGAAAATAATATTGTAATAATTGTTAATCTCTGTTGACCATCTACAACATTTAAAGTCTGACCAGCCATTTCAAGATTCCCAATAAAAAGCATAGTCCCTAAAAAATATGGCATATCAAAAAGTCTACCATTCGGATTTATCTTCAAACAGCCGAGCATATCATCAAAAAATTCCTGATAATTTCTTTTTTCCCATGAATATTCCCTCTGAAATCTTGGAATTAAGAATTGACATCTCGATGATAGTAATTGAGTAATTGTCATTGTGTTCGGTTTTATATCCATACTCTATTCCTCCAAACTATTTTATTATCTACTTCAAACTCATTCTCTATTTTGTGTTAATTCCAGAGAACCCGAAATAAAACTGTATATCTTCTGTATCATTTTTTTCATAGCTATCAATTTCCGAACATTAATCGGCTCATTAATCAGCTCATTAATCGGCTCATTTCCGTTCATAATATGAACTCCTGCCAGCGCCTTTCTGTTCCAAAATTCCAATTTCACACAATCTATTGAGATAACGTTTTGTCGTTGCTACTGATTTTCCCAACAAATCACGGCCTATCGCATTAGTAATTATTGAATTATCATCCAGATACTTCAATATCGGAGCCATGCGATCTTGTTCTTCTTGTGACAATCTTTCTGATCGCACATTAGGCAAAAATTCTTTTCCACGTCTATCCTTCAATAATCTATTATACTGTTCACAAGGCTTACACAATACCATAACTCCTCTGGCATTAGCATCAATAACCGGATAGGGTGCCCTTTCTCTTTCACATACCTCCATAATCTTATCAAAGCCTCTTCCCCAAGATTCAATCTCCCCAGCTTTGTAGAAGACATCTGCCATTTTCGGATTGTACGGTATTGAAGAATGTTTCTTATATATTTCATCTACTGGTAAATTTTCTGGCCATTTTCCATCGTTCCATACATATATTTTATCTTCATAAATGCTAATTTGAATAGGAATTCCCGTACTATAATCCTTGTGATTAATGGCATTCAGCAGTATCTCACGAAATCCCTCCATCGGAAACATATACGTTTCTATTCTTTGCAAACCCTCGTAATCAATCAACGCCTTCATATACTTTGTATAAATCAACTCTATCGCTTTATCCGCTTGTAAAATTAATGGTCCGTGAACTTCATCTTGATATCTTAAATCAGAATCAGAATCTCCGAAATATCCGATTTTTATATATGCACCTGTTACCCATTTTTCCGGGTCGGGGTGAAACATTAAAATTGCTGCCCGTATCAGATTTTCTCCCTCAAATAGTTTTAAATTCTCTAACAATAATTTGTCGTTAACTTCTGCCGCAATTTTACTTAACCGCTTTTTATAAACAGATTTTTTTCTAAATTCCTGTAATGCTTCCTTACTTAAACTATCTGCTGTTTCTCCTGGTATCGGCACATTATCCCATGTTCTCCCTTGCTTTTCATAAAGAAATTTTAATAATTCTATTCCCTTTATTTCCTGCATAGTACTACCACTGCGATAATAATATTTTCCCCTATAATTAACCGGAAACGGATAACTGTCAACAATAATTTCTATATATTCTAATCCATTCTCTTCTATAAGGTTTACATCCGCAATAATATTCATCGTGGAAACAATTTTATTTGGAATATCTTCTAATAGTTTTTTAGCATTACGAATCCCTGCTATATCCCCATTATCATCTTTCCCAATAATAAGTGTTCCGCCCTGTGCATTAGCATATCCACAGATCCATTTCAAATATTCATCTTTCCAAATTTCCTTCCATTCAACACCCTGATGCTCTGACATTTTTCTTTCCTGCTTTCACTTGTCTGGTTATTTTAAATTATAATCTATTTCCCGTTTATCTTCAATTGATTAATACAAAAAAGAAACCCTGCATAAATTCAATACAAGGTTTCATTACATGGAAAGCCACAGCTTTACCTACGTTTTCGTACATCCCGTAAATAATTTTTCTTTTTATAAATCTTTCTTAATTACCATTCTTGTTTTAAACAAACCAGAACTAAAATCTACCATTCTGCATAAAATCATTATTAAGCTTTTCATATGTGCTACTATTTCATTGAGCCATTGAAACTAACCTTTTTCGGTTAACAGTATATTCCTGTCAAAATTTCTTCTCTCTTGTCTTCGGATATGCCAAACCCGCAAACACTACTGTTCACGGGTCTCCCTAAACTCCCCGAGTTGGGCTCGAACCAACAACCCCGCGGTTAACAGCCGCGTGCTCTACCATTGAGCTATCGAGGATTATTCTCTATTCTTTTAATCCAAGAAAACACTAACTATATTATACTCTTTCGTACCTCATATAGCAAATGTTTTTCATATACCTTCAAAACTGCACACAAGAAACTCTCTCTAAGACCAATCCTATCTTCCATC
>CAJULU010000035.1:37145-45415 GCA_910587575.1 uncultured Dorea sp. | reverse complement strand
GATACCCACCCAAAGTCCAGTATTCCTCAAATAATTAGAGCCATTTTAGAGCCAAACGGCATAAAGCACTCCCGGAAACGCCCATTTTATCAGCATTTCCGGGATTTTATCCGCTACTCGAACTCAATCGTCCCCGGCGGCTTACTCGTCAGATCATACATCACCCGATTAACCCCCTTAACCTCATTAATAATCCTCCCCATAACCTTTTTAAGCACCCCAAACGGAATCTCCGCCGCCTCCGCCGTCATAAAGTCAACCGTATTCACCGCCCTAAGCGCCACCGCATAATCATAAGTCCTCTCATCCCCCATGACCCCGACACTCTGCATATTCGTAAGCGCCGCAAAATACTGACCAATCCCCCGGGCAATCCCCGCATTTTCAATCTCCTCCCGGTAAATCGCATCCGCATCCTGCACAATCCGGACCTTCTCCTCCGTAACCTCCCCAACAATCCGCACGCCAAGCCCCGGTCCCGGGAACGGCTGGCGGAACACCAGATACTCCGGAATCCCCAGTTCCAGCCCCGCCTTCCTTACCTCATCCTTAAACAAATCCCGAAGCGGCTCAATAATCTCCTTAAAATCCACATAATCCGGCAATCCGCCCACATTATGGTGGGACTTGATCACAGCCGACTCCCCGCCAAGGCCGCTCTCCACCACATCCGGGTAAATGGTCCCCTGCACAAGGAAATCCACCGCGCCGATCTTCTTCGCTTCCTCCTCAAACACACGGATAAACTCTTCCCCAATCATCTTCCGCTTCTGTTCCGGGTCAGACACCCCCGCCAGCTTATCATAAAATCTCTGCTGCGCATTGACACGGATAAAATTCAAGTCATACTCCCCCTCCGGTCCAAACACAGCCTCCACTTCATCCCCTTCATTTTTCCGAAGCAGCCCGTGATCCACAAACACACAGGTAAGCTGCGCCCCAACCGCCTTGGACAGCAAGACCGCAGCCACCGAAGAGTCCACCCCGCCCGACAGCGCACAGAGCACTCTTCCGCTTCCCACCTTGTCACGAATCTGCCGCACAGACTCTTCCACGAACGAATCCATCCGCCAGTCCCCCGCACAACCACATACATCCAGCACGAAGTTAGAAAGCATCTTCGTCCCTTCCTCCGTATGCAGCACCTCCGGGTGGAACTGAATCGCATATAATCCTGCGTCCGTATTTTCAGCCGCAGCCACAGGACAATCCACCGTATGGGCAGTAACCTCAAATCCCGGCGCCACCTTAAAAACAGAATCAAAATGGCTCATCCAGCACACCGTCTTTTCCGAAACATCCCGGAAAATCCTGGATTCCCTCTTGTCCACCAGAACCTCCGTCTTGCCATACTCCCGCACATCCGCACGCGCCACGGTTCCCCCAAGCACATGCATCATAAGCTGTGCCCCATAACAAAGCCCCAGAACAGGAATCCCCATGTCAAAAAGATCCCTGGAGTACGTCGGAGAATCCGCCTCATAACAACTGTTCGGTCCTCCCGTCAGGATAATCCCCTTAGGATTCATCGCCTTAATCTTCTCAAGCTCCGTCTTATAAGAATAAATCTCACAGTACACATTGCACTCCCGGACACGCCTCGCCACAAGCTGGTTATACTGTCCCCCAAAATCCAACACAATCACCAATTCTCTCTTCACTTGCATCCCTCCTTGAATTTCCAATCCCGATTCTTCTATAATTCCACACCTATTTTTCACATCTATTTTTCAATTACAGCCGCATGTAATTTCCCACCCATCTGCTTCTCCTGCTGCTCGATCATCTTCTTAACCATATACCCGCCTGCTGCCAAAGCAGCAGATCGCCGGCACATGGCAGCCAGTCCATAAGCCGCTGCATTTTCTCCCCGTCTCAATATGACAGGCAGCCGCTACAATTCCTCCACCACTCTTCACAGTCCTTCACTTTATCACATTATATTTCACCAGGTCTTGCATTACGGTGTGCCTAGGGCATCCATCACGGCCTGCAGCAATGCAGATACTTCCCCACAAAGCCATCTGCTTCTCCTGCTGCTCAATCATCTTCTTACTATCTACCACAATCAAGCTCCAAATGCACCGGCAGCAATTACTACACCAGCGCCTGCTTCTTCCATCCCCCTCTGTAATACCGGATCACAAAACACAGCGCACGGAACACCCAGTCAATCACCATCGCCACCCAGACGCCAAACACGCCCATTCCGAAATATTTTCCCAGCACATAACTGAATATAATACGGAACAACCACATAGACACCATAGAGATCACCATACACGCCCTGGCGTCCCCGGACGCCCGGAACGTTGACGGCAGAGTGAAAGAAGCAGGCCAGATCAGAATCGCACTGACCCCATGAAAATAAATAATCTGCCTCGTAGCCGCAGCCGTTTCCGGCGACAGATGATACGCCTTCAATATCAGCGGAAGAATGGAAAATACACCAAGAACCATCACCGCCATTCCGATATGCGTAATCACCATCAGTTTCCTGTTATAATACTTCACCTGCTCATAATCCCCAGCGCCCACACATCTGGCAATCACCGTTGTGACCGCCAGATTAATCGCCATGCCGGGAAGAATCTGAAACAGTGCAATGGCATTTCCCACCGCATTCGCCGCAATGGCATAAGTACCAAACGTAGAAACCAGACTCAGCACCAGAATCTTGCCAAGCTGAAACATACTGTTCTCCAGTCCATTAGGCACGCCCACACTCAGAATCTTCTTCACATGGGACCAGTCCACCCGATACCGCCAGGTACGCTCAATATGTAACATCTGCTTTTCATTACATAACAGGACAATAATAATCACTGCCGCCACGACCCTGGATACCAGCGTCGGAATTGCAACCCCTTCCGTCCCCCTGTGGAAACCATAGATCAGAACCGCATTTCCCGCCACATTAATCACATTCATAATAATAGAAACCTGCATAGATATCTTAGAATTGCCCATGGCCCTGAAAACCGCAGCTCCCGCATTATACAATGCCATAAACGGAATCGCCATGGTCACGATCATCAGATAAATATCCGCATGTCTCATAACATCCGGTTCAATCTGACCAAACACGCCATGTAAGATCAAGTTTTTCCCGGCATACACCACAGCCGTAATCACAACGGCGCAGATCGTGATAAACCAGACAAGCTGCGTCGCCGACTGACAGGCCGATTCCTTGCGCCCGTGACCCAGATACTGCCCCGCAACCACTGCTCCGCCCGTGGCAAGCGCGGCAAAAATATTAATCAGCAGAACCATGATCTGATCCACCAGCGACACGCCCGACACCGCCGCCTCACCGACACTTGCGATCATAATCGAATCCGCCATCCCTACCAGTACAGCCAGAAGCTGTTCGACAATCAGCGGCATGATCAGCGTCACAAGTGATCTGTTGTCAAAAAGATAACCGCTCCTGTCCACTTTCGTAATTTTATCCATAACAAAAGACTCCTCCATCGCATATTATACGCCGGGGAGCCTTTTTATACAAGTATCAAATTACCCTGTACAACAGACGGCATCACGCCTTGATCTGCTATACCTAAGAGCGCCGGATCCGGCACCCTACGCAGCAATAAATTCTTCTATGTCTTTACGAAGATCCTCACATTCCTCTTCGTAAACTTCCAGCTCAATCTCTTTGTGGAAACCGAGATTCATCAACCCCAGCAGAGATTTCGCATCGACTACATACTTGCCGCGTTTCATATCCATGTTATACGGATACTTTTCCACCTTCTGCACAAACTCTAAGATGTCTTCTGGATTCTGAAATACTACAGTTATTTTGCTCATAACAACCTCTCCTTTTCGAAATGATAATATCATAATTTCCCAGGAATGGAAATGTACAACATGAACAAGAAATTAAATCCAGGTTTTCCATTTTATATGTCGAATGTATATTCTATCTATAGAGTTATTTTCATTTCACATTACAGCCGCATGTTATTTCCCACCCATCCGCTTTCACGGCAGCCGCCTTTACCGGATTGCTTTCAGAACATACACCCTGGAGTCAAAATCACCGTACTCCCCGGTATTTTCCTCCACCTGCCCGGACAGGCCGTCAGACGTAATCAGCCCGATATTCATCAGTTCATCCCCATAATAGGATTTCCTGGAGTTCTGATCTTCATAGCAGAAATCCGGGTTCAGCCCATGAAGCCGCACTCTCGTATACGGCATATTCACATGGCTGAGCGTACGATACCATCCTACAACAGCCTCTGTCTGAGCCTCATTCACCACCATCCAGCAGGTAATATTTCCCTCAAAGGGGCTGAGCAGCCTGTAAAATGTGCCAGACTGCAGCAATTCCCTGTATTCCTTCATAAATGCAATCTGCTCTTTCACAGTCTCCTGTTCTTCTTCCGTCAGCTTGTTCAGATCCAGTTCATATCCGAAAGTCCCAAAATACGCCACATTTGCCCGTGTGTGCAGGGGCGTGTTACGGAACACCTGATGATTCGGCGTCACAGAAACATGGCTTCCGATACTGCTGATGGGATAGGCAAAGGATGTCCCGTACTGGATCTTCAGACGTTCCACCGCATCCGAATCGTCACTGGCCCATCCCTGAGGCGCATAGTAGAGAATGCCCGGATCAAACCGTCCGCCGCCGCTTGCACAGGATTCAAAGAGCACCTCCGGGAAATTTCTGTTCAGCCGGTCATACAAGTCGTACACACCCAGAATGTAGCGGTGGAACACCTCCCCCTGCCGTTCCGGCGGCAGAGCCGTCGAATAGCATTCCGTAATACTCCGGTTCATGTCCCATTTCACATAAGAAACCTTCGCCTCGCCAAGAATCTTAGCCATCATCCCATAAATACAGTCCACAACCTCTTTCCGGGAGAAATCCAGCACGTACTGGTTCCTGCCGTGGGACGCAGTTCTTCCAGGGGTGGAAAGAATCCAGTCCGGATGCTTCCGGTAGAGATCGGAATCCTTATTCACCATCTCCGGCTCAAACCAGAGGCCGAACTTCATGCCAAGTCCCTCAATCCGCTCTGCAAGCCCGGTAATCCCGCGGGAAAGCCGCTTCGGATTCGCAACCCAGTCGCCCAGCCCCGCATGGTCATTACTCCGCTCACCAAACCAGCCGTCATCCAGCACAAACAATTCCACACCGCACTCCTTCGCCTTGCCTGCAATCTCCACCAGACGATCCTCTGTGAAATCAAAATAGGTTGCCTCCCAGTTGTTATTTAAAATCGGCCTCGCCCTGTCCCGCCAGTATCCTCTGGCAAGACGTTTCCGGTATAACCTGTGGAAAGTCTGACTCATTCCGTTTAACCCATGCCCGGAATAGACCATCACCGCTTCCGGGGTCTGGAAACTCTCTCCCTTCTCAAGCAGCCAGTCGAATCCCATAGGATGGATTCCCATCAGCACCCTTGTGGTATCATGCGTGTCCACCTCTGCCTGCGCAAGAAAATTACCGCTGTAAATCAGACTGAAACCAATCACCTCGCCCTGGAACTCACTGGCATCCGGACGTTTCAGTACAATAAAAGGATTGTGCTCATGAGAGGAATTTCCTCTGCGGCTGTCTACCGCCAGGATTCCCTGCTCAAGCCTCCTTACCTTCAGATGACGCTCCCTCGCCCATGCGCCGGAAAACTGCAGCCACTCATAGTCACAGTCCGGCAGATCCATACACAGGCTCATGGCCGTTGTCAGGTGTAAGCTTTCCTTCCCCAGATTTGTAATCCTTGCGCTTCTGGCAAGAATACCGCCTCTGGCAAAAATCGTATAGAGTAATTCCAGCACGGCTCCCGTAACCTCATCTTCCAGCGTAATGCAAAGGGTCTCTGCCTCATCCTCATTCTCCGTATAAGTTGCCGGTAGCCCGGGAAGAGACGGCTTACCTTTGCTGATTACATGTCTCTGATATCTGAAATCACAGATCCTGCTCCCGTCTGTCTGCAGGATTTCAATCGCCGGACGGCGGTAATCCGTGGTTCCATAGACCCCATATTCCTGTTTCACATGCTCCAGCGAAAGACTTCTGTCTCCCTCATACACATAAGAGGTCATCGGACGGAACGCAGTTTCGTACAGATAAGAAAAATCTTCTCTATGATGAACCCTTTTTCCAAAAAACAGCTGTCCCATATGTCCGTTGGGAAGAACCGTCATAATATAGCTGATCTCCTGGTTGTACAGATGAAATGTTTTCGTACTCTCACTAAATGTAATACTCATAAAAAACCTCCTGGTAAATATCATGGATTTTGCTGACTCTGTCCTTAATGAGATTATTGTATGAGAGAAACGGGAAGTTGCATATGCCTGTTTGTCGTGTAAAAATGTCCAGATGTTGGCTATATCTTTTCCAGAGTATCCCTATGGCTTTCCAGATACTCCTTTCTTTCACTCCGGTTTTTCTCCCGGTATTTCGCCGGTGCGATTCCCCGCTTCGCCTTAAACGCTTTTCCAAAGGAGTATGCATTCTGATACCCGCAGGACAGAGCAATCTCGTTCATCGTCAGATCCGTAAGCGTCAGAAGTTCCGCAGCCCGCGTCAGCCGGTAATTCGTCAGATATTCCTGCGGTGAAACATTCAGATATCTGCGGAACAGTTCGTAGAGATAAGTACGGTCAACACACACATATTTTGCAATATCCGTCACACGTATGGAATCAAAATAATTATTGCGGACATACTCCACCGCCCGCATGATATGAATATTTTTCCCATCAGAATCCAAAGGAACGCTGATATTGATATCTTTTGACAGAACCGCAAAGAAGGAATAAAGCAGCCCCTGCCGCATATACTGACTGCTGATACTCCCGGTAGGATCCTTCAGCATTTCCACAACCGTATGCTTCAGTTCTGCTCCATGGTCACTGCAGAAAACAAGCTGCTCACTGTTCAGACCAACGTCCCGCAGATATTCCCTGACATTCGTCCCGTTAAATCCCACCCACAGATATTCCCATGGATCGTCCGCATCCGCCTGATAAAAAGTCAGTGCATTAGGCTCAATCAGAAATCCCTGTCCCGCCTCCAGTAAATACCGGGTATCCCCAACATGATACCTGCCCTTTCCCTTCAGAATATAGTGGATCACATAATCCGGCCGGACCGCAGGCCCGAAGCTGTGCAGCGGCTCACATTTACTGTATCCGCAGAAAGACAGATATAATTCCGAAAATTTCCGGTTCGATAACTGCAATACATAAGCGTCTTCCATCGTCTAATCCTCCTCAAGCTTTCATGCCCTTCGGGCGGGCGGCCCTGTCATTCCCCCTTTCTTACCAGTGAATTCCCAACCGCATGGGCCGGACAGGCTTTTGTGCACAACCCGCACCGGATACATTCCATACTATTGGCATTCTCCACAGGGTTTACCTGCATCTTGCATACCCTGGCGCAGATGCCGCACCCCGTACATTTCTCCTGATCAACCCTGTACCGGAAGACAGAAATCGGATTAAATACAGAGTAGATTGCCCCAAGCGGGCATATATACTTGCAAAACGGCCTGTATATCATAATAGAAAGTACAATCGTAACAACCAGCAGCACATTCTTCCACGCATACAGCCATCCCAGCGCACTGCGCATAGACGGATTCATCCAGACCAGAGGCAGCCCGCCCTCCAGGGTGCCGGTCGGACAGATCAGCTTGCAGAAATAAGGCGCTCCCTGTCCCAGAACATCTACCAGAAACATGGGCAGAAGAATCACAAATACTGCCAGAATCACATATTTCAGTTTCCTCAGCACCCTGTCTCCCCGAAACGTTCCGATCTTCTTAGGAAACGGAATCTTATGCAGAAGATCCTGGATCAGCCCGAAAGGACACAGCCATCCGCAGACAAACCGTCCCATCAGCGCACCGGTAAACATCAGAAATCCCGCCGCATAAAAGGCAAACTTAAAATTCCAGTTCCCAATGACCGCCTGCATCGCTCCGATGGGGCAGGCCCCAAGGGCGCCGGGGCAGGAATAGCAGTTAAGCCCCGGAACGCAGAGATTCTTAATCTTTCCTTTATAGATTTTCCCCTGGACGATCCCCGGCAGATAACTGTTGGTAAGAAGCGCCCACAGAGCCTGGACTCTGTGGCGTCTCCACTCATTCTTTCCCTTCCCCATTCTGGCCTTTACCTTCTTATCAGAACTTTTCTTCTCCATTCTCCGTCCGACCTCCACCCTAGTACATCATTGCATTTCTCTATCTGCGCCATCTGCACGCCTGCTAACCTAGATGTAGCCCGCTACACCGTCGGTTAGC
>CAJULU010000035.1:0-37093 GCA_910587575.1 uncultured Dorea sp. | reverse complement strand
TGATGTACTAGCCAATTCCAATACACTCCATACAGATATTAACCGCTTTCTCCAGCACGACTGCCATCTCTCCCCGGTATATGCCGAATGCCATCAGCCCAAGCCCTGCCGCCGCCAGACAGATTCCGGCCCAGGGCGGCCGTAAGAAACGACTCATCTCGTAACCCCTTCCAGTTCTTTTTCTATGATACTTTTCCAATCCTCAAAGGAACGGCTGCCGGAATACGTCTCTCCAACGATATTTCCATCCCTGTCTACGAAAAACGTCTCCGGTACAGCCTGAATCCCGGCAAGCCTTCCGTTCAGATAGCCCTCGTCCGGTATCAGAAACGGATAAGACACCCCTGTCTTTTCTGCCAGCATCTTTGCTTTCTCTACCGTTTCACCGTCTGTCTCACCAGAACCATCCGCAGCATCCAGGACGATGCCGGCTACGCCGACCCCGTCATCTTTCATTTCCTGGTAAATCTTCTCCAGATCCGGGATCTCTCTGACACAGGGCGTGCACCAGGTCGTAAACACATTGATCATGGTAAGATCATAGTCCGCAAACATTTCCTGTGTATAAGTCTCATCATTCAGATCCTTCATGGTGAAATCACCCAGATTCCCTTCTCCGGAGCCATCGGCCGCCCCTCCAGTCTTATCTTGTTCCTCCTCTGCCTCCGTCCCGTTTTCTCCGGATAAAGGCTTTTCCCCGGATGAACAGCCGTTTAAAACGAGTGTGCTGCACATGGCTGCAGCCAGTAAACCACATAATACGTTCTTTCTGAATCTCATAATCTAACCTCTTTTCTATATTTTTTCTATTTTCCTGCTGACGTACTTCGGATTCTTATCTGACACCTGCCGCCCATCCAGATATTGTACGGCAGCATCCATTTTGTATTAGCAGTTCTTATTCTAACATAAAATTTCTCAAACGGTATGAAATGTATGTGAAATTGAAAAAAAAGAAAAAAATACCTCCCATTCATTGAGTCAGACAGCCAAACATGTTAAAGTATATTTTATTATGAAAGAAGTCCACCCGAAACACAGTATGCCCTGGGAATATGAATGAGAAAGAAGGTACTATTATCATGTTAAAAGAGAAGACTCAGACCCGTCCTGCATTTCATGGCAGTGATATTGAGAAGATAGAACAATACTATGGGATTCCCAAAGAAACGATTATAAAATTCGGAGCAAACGTAAATCCTCTCGGCCTGTCCGCCCCGGTGCGCCAGGCCCTTGCAGAACATCTGGACATCATCACCAGCTACCCGGACAGGGACTACAAGTCATTGCGGCAGGTAATTGCTTCCTACTGCGGGACAGACTTGAATCACGTGGTGACCGGCAACGGTTCCACGGAACTGATCTCCTTACTGATCAGCCAGCGGCACGCAAAGCACGCCTTAGTGATCGGGCCTACTTATTCGGAATATGAAAGGGAACTGTCCCTCACAGGCGGCCGGATTTCTCATTACAATCTGGAGGAACGGCAGGACTTCTGCTTTCATCTGGATGATCTGAAATCTTCACTTGCCGATGATGTTGATTTTCTGATCCTATGCAATCCGAACAATCCCACCTCATCTGCCCTCACCCGGGAGGAACTGGATGCGCTGGTCAGATTCTGCGGCAAACGCCGGATCTTCGTGATGATTGATGAAACCTATGTAGAATTCGCACCTTCTGTAGAGGCGATTACTGCGGTGCCTCTGACTGCGTATTACGAAAATCTGATGGTTCTGCGGGGCGTATCCAAGTTCTTCGCCGCCCCCGGACTGCGTCTGGGATACGGAATTACCAGTAACAGGGAATTCTTAGATAACCTGAAGCGTCACCAGAATCCCTGGTCATTAAACAGTATCGGCGCTTATGCCGGTGAATTGCTGCTGCAGGATACGGATTATATTACCCGCACAAGAGAACTGATTCTTTCAGAACGCCAGAAATGTCTGACTGCCTTAAAAGACTTCCGGTATGTAAAAGTTTATCCAGCTTACGGGAATTTTATTCTGCTGAAAATTCTGAAAGAGGGGCTTACCTCTTTTGACGTATTTGAACATGCCGTCAGACAGGGAATGATGATCAGAGACTGCTCTTCCTTCGCAGAACTGAAGGGAGAATTTATACGGTTCTGTATCATGAAACCAGAAGATAACGACAGGCTTTTACGCTGTCTTGGCGAACTGCTGGCTTAGAGCGTGTCTGGGAATTCATTCCCGTCAGCTGCACCTCCCAATTTGCGGAAGGCACAGCTGACGGGAAAGCTTCGGACAGCAGATGGCCAGCCTAATCTACCTTCAAAATCATCTCCAGTACCCTGCGTGCGCACACCTCCATCTCTTCCCTGGTAATCAGCCCCTTCTCAAGCGCCGTCAGCACACGTTCCGGATATCCGGTTCCCATCTTGATATCATTGCCAGCCTTAATCTCTTTGTAATGTTCCCCCTTCGTCCACCAGTCTGTGGTAATGACACCCTGGAATCCCCACTCATCCCTAAGAATCCCATCCAGCAGGTCCTTACACTCGGATGCCCGGAATCCGTTTACCAGATTATAAGACGTCATAAGCACCCAGGGCTGTGACTGTTTCACACAGATTTCAAAACCTTTCAGATAGATCTCCCGAAGGGCACGCTCGGAAACCCTGGAGTCGCTGTTCTTCCGGTTCGTCTCTTTGTTATTGCAGGCAAAATGCTTCACGGCAGCCCCGATATTCTGGGACTGGATTCCCTCTACCATGGCAGCGGCTATGGTGCCTGTCAGAACCGGATCCTCCGAATAATATTCAAAATTCCTCCCGCACAGCGGGCTTCTGTGAATATTCATCGCAGGAGCGAGCCAGACGGCAATGTTATTCTCCTTCACTTCCCTGGCCGCAGCAGCCCCGACTTCTCTTACAAGCTGCGGGTTCCAGGTAGACGCAAGCATAGTGGAACACGGCCACGCCGTTGTGCAGATCCCGCACTTCGGCTCAATCCTAAGACCGGCAGGCCCGTCCGCTGTCATCACGTTCGGCACCCCGTATTCCGGAAGATTTCCGAAACCGAAGGTATTCGCCACCCCTGTATTGGGCTGTCCTCCCAGAAGTTCTGCCAGATCACGGTCAGATAACTGGTCCAGAAATGCAGAAAGATCCGAATTCCCGGCCGCAACATCGTCCAGAAGAATCTTATCCCCAACCGTTTCTTTATCCAGACCGAACAGAAGATGTCTTGGAACCTCCCGCACCATCGGCGCCACGCCTTCCGTCTCGTCAGCGCTCCATCCCAGTCCGTTTTCCATAAAGTCGTTGGGCTGTGTCAGCGGCAGTTTCTCCATGGAACCGTCCGAAACCATACGCTCCGTAAGCTGTGACGGCGCCGCCCGGTGAGACAGCTGCTGTGTAACCCGGTCTTTGGGAAGTTCATAGGTATAGTCTGTCTCTTTCGCATCCCGAACAGAATTTCCCACATAGAACCGGTAACTGCCCTTTTCCAGAACATATGCAGCCTCAGCCACTTTACCCAGATCATCATAGCTTGCCATGGATTCCACCGGAAATGCAATGGTCAGTACCTGTGTCTGCCCAGGCTTTAATTCCTCCGTCTTCTGATAAGCCGCCAGCTGTCTGGCCGGTTTCCCAAGAAGCCCCTGGGGTGCGCCGTAATACACCTGCACAACCTCCTTCCCCGCATAATTTCCCGTATTTTTTACCTGTACGCCTACGGCAATCTTCCCGTCCTTCTCTCCTGCCCAGAGAACCTCAATCTGAAACGTAGTGTAAGACAGCCCGAACCCAAAGGGATAATTCACCCTCCCGGCTCCATTTTCCATCGTCTCAAAATACCGGTAGCCCACATAGACATCCTCTGTATAATCCACATAATCCTTGGACTCGTGGAAATCAGCCGTAGACGGATAATCTTCGAGACTGGCGGCAAAGGTATCCGTAAGCTTCCCTGACGGACTCTCCATACCCAGCAGAATATCTGCCGCCGCAAAGCCGCCTTCCATTCCTCCCTGCCAGGCCAGGACCACCGAAGAGATCCGCTCCTCTTTCACTAACCAGTCCGTATCTACCATGCCGCCCACATTTAACACAACCGCAACCTGCTGAAAGCTGGCACAGACTGTATCCACCATCTTCTTTTCACGAAGAGTCAGATAATAATCGCCGTTTTCAAAAATGCGCCTGCTCTGTTCTGCCTGCTTCCCTTCGCTTGGCACCAGGCTTCCATATTCCACACTCTGGCGATCCCAGCCTTCACCGGAGAAACGGCTGAGCACAATGATTGCCATATCCGTATTCTGCCTGGCTTCTTCCAGAAGTTCTGCCGGAATTTCCGGTTCCTGCGCCATACCCGGAATCGTGCCGTCCCTGTACTGCTGCTTTACATTCTCACGATAGAATCCTGCCAGCGGCTCAAAGACACTGACTCCGTCTTCCCGCTTCGTCAGTCCGTCATAGAGATTATGCACATGGGAAACCGTCACGTCCCCGCTTCCGCCGCCGCCTTTCACATAGTCAAACACGCCTTTTCCAAATAATGCAAGACGGGTTCCCTTTTTCACCGGAAGCATCTGGTTGTCATTCTTCAAAAGGACAATCCCCTCCCTTCCGGCTCTGCGTGCCAGCGCCAGGTGTGCCGCCGATTCCGTCACTTTGGTCCGATTCTCCCCCAGCGGAAGATTCGGCTGGAATCTGGATCTTGTCCACTTCATTGTCTCCTTCATTGATTTGTCCTCCTTCTCCTGTTACCGGCATACCAAGGCACTTCCTCCTTTGCAGTACGCCCTCTGGATCCAGTATAACACAGATTCCGGAACAGTTCTTCAATCCTTTGCAAAATCAGCATTTTTATATTATACTTTTCTTTAGAATGATTTGTTACGAAAGGAGAAGATGAACCATGAAGTATGTAATTCTCGGCGGTGTTGCCGCAGGCACAAAAGCCGCCGCAAAACTGAAACGCTGTGACCGGAACGCTGACGTGAAAGTCTTCACCAAAGGAGAAGACATCTCCTACGCCGGCTGCGGCCTTCCCTACTATATCGGCGGCGACATCCCGGATCGTGAGAGCCTGATCGTGAACACGCCTGCCCGTTATTCTGGTCTGACCGGTGCAGAAGTCTTTCCTGGCTGTGAGGCAACCGGCATTGACAGCGCCGCTAAGACCGTTTCCCTCAAAAAAGCTTCCGGCGGGACATTTACAGAGAACTATGACAGACTGATTATTGCTACCGGTGCGGTTCCCTTCGTTCCGCCGGTAAGCGGAACAGAACTCCCAGGCGTCTTCTGCATACGCACCCCGGATGATGCGGTGGCGGCACGTGCCTACATAGAAGAACAGAAGTGCCAGAAAGCCGTTGTCTGCGGCGCAGGCTTCATTGGCCTTGAAGTGGCGGAGAATCTGATGGCCCAGGGGCTTCAGGTGACTGTCATCGATGCCGCTCCCCAGATTATGCCCAATGCCTATGACGAGGAAATGGCCGACTATGCGAAAAAGCAGCTTCGTAAAGCAGGAATGCGCATACTGACCTCCACCAGTCTCACAGGAATTGAAGGAAACGAAAGAGCCGGGAAAGTGGTTACCGATAACGGCACATTTGCCGCAGACATCGTAATCCTGGCCATCGGTGTTCGCCCTGCCACCGGGTTTCTTGCAGATTCCGGCCTTGAAATGTTCAAAGGCACCATTCTGGTAGACGAACATTTACAGACAAACCTTCCGGATGTCTATGCGGCAGGTGACTGTGCCATGGTAAAAAATGCACTGACCGGACAGGGGCAATGGTCCGCCATGGGATCTACCGCCAACCTTGCGGCCCGGGCGATGGCCAAGTCTCTGAACGGAGCCGGCGACGGCTATCAGGGCTGCCTTGGAACCGGTGTTGTACGCCTCCTTCCGACTCTGAACGGCGGCCGGACCGGACTGACGGAAGCCCAGGCAGCGGCAGCCGGATATGACGCCACTTCCGTGGTCTGCGTTCTGGACGACAAGGCCCACTACTATCCGGGTGCGTCCTCATTTGTCATCAAGCTGACCGCTGAGACAGCAACCGGGAAATTACTTGGCTTACAGGTGTTCGGAGCCGGAACGGTAGACAAGATGACCGATATCGCCGTTGTAGGCATCTCCCAGAATATGAAGCTGAGCGGTTTCGACACCCTGGATTTTGCCTATGCGCCGCCGTTTTCCACGGCTATCCATCCCTTCGTCACCGCCTGTTATGTTCTGGAAAATAAGATTGACGGAATCTTTGAATCTGTAAGCCCTGCGGAATATGCCAGCGGAAAAGCCAAGGGATACACCGTACTGGACGTACAGCCCGCACCATCGGTTCCCAATGCCCGCTGGATTGACCTTTCCACCGTAAACGGACCAATCGAAGGACTTGAAAAAGACGCAGAACTTCTCCTGGTCTGTGCCAAAGGAAAACGGGGGTATTTCCTGCAGAACCGTTTAAAGGCCTATGGCTATACCAACACCAGGGTACTGGAAGGTGGCGCATTTTTCAACGAGGTAAAAGTTCCCCGCACCAAAAGCCGCCTTTCCGCCGAAGAAATCAAGCGTGTGAAGGGGCTTGGCTGTCTGCAGGATAAGCGGTACGGTGACGTATTTAACGTCCGTGTCATTACCCGGAACGGAAAACTCACCACGAATGAGCAGATCAAGGTGGCTGAGGCGGCAGAAAAATTCGGATCCGGCGAAGTCACTATGACCACCCGTCTGACACTGGAGATCCAGGGTGTCAATTATGACAATCTGGAACCTCTCTTCGCTTTTCTGGAAGAAGCAGGACTTCAGACCGGTGGAACCGGCTCCAAGGTACGGCCGGTGGTATCCTGCAAGGGAACGACCTGCCAGTATGGTCTGATTGACACATTCGCACTTTCCGAAAAGCTGCATGACCTTTATTATACCGGCTATCATGACGTATCTTTACCGCACAAATTTAAGATAGCGGTAGGCGGCTGCCCTAATAACTGCGTGAAGCCGGATCTTAACGACCTGGGTATCATCGGCCAGCGCCGGCCAGAGATTGACCTGTCCAGATGTAAGGGCTGCAGGAACTGTCAGGTTCAGAACAGCTGCCCGATCAAGGTGGCAGAACTGGCAGACGGGAAGATCCGGATTGCAACAGAGAACTGTAACCACTGCGGACGCTGCATTGATAAATGTCCGTTCGGCGCCGTCACAGAATCCGTAACCGGATATAAAGTCTATATCGGCGGACGCTGGGGCAAGAAGGTTGCCGAAGGGCGTGCGCTGGAACGGATCTTTACCACCGAAGAGGAAGTAATTGACGTGGTGGAACGTGCGATTCTTTTCTTCCGGGATGAAGGAAATTCCGGGGAAAGATTCGCAGATACGATTGCAAGGCTTGGATTTGGTTATGTCCAGGACAAGCTGCTGAACAGCAGGATTGACAAGAAACAGATTCTTGAGAAGAATGTTGTCGGAGGCGCTACCTGTTAATATATGTCTTCTACGGACGGATATGGAGCGATATGGATTAACACAGATTGATTCAGGGGATGCCATCATTTTGGGGCATCCCATTTCCTTGTATCGTATTCTTACGCCCATCAGTGTGCCACATTCTACTTATCTGAAATTCTATTATTCTGTACTTTTGTTCCTTACCTATTTTATACTTATTCTATACTTATCTGCTCCACTGCCTGTTTTACTTTTCAGACATCTTCTCCCGGCACCTGTTAAGACAGAATATGTATTACCTATGCATTAAACATTTTTATAATATTTATTTACAGTATAATTATTTACAGTATAGAATGCAACATCTATTAACATAGTACATTTGATGCTATACTTTGAGTATAAAATTCAGTAAAAGAAATAAATCTGGAAAGAAAAAATGACATGAAAAACTACAAAGGTGAAACAATCAGCGGAATACGCCAACTGAAAAAGCCCGAATATGGCACTGGAAAAAATAACCGGTTTGGGCAGCCAGCAGTAAATTGGAGTTATTTATCAAAATATGCCGACGACGATGGGTTTGATACCAGAAACAGAGAGGCAGACGGAAAGCATACAGTTGAATTTATTTTACCCTATGGGAGCGTCATTATCAGATACGGAAACGAGATTGGCCGTTTCTCCGCCCCCAAAGGAACCGCATATGACCAATTATCATTGCCGTACGTTCCGGAAAGCATAGAATATAATGAATACAAAGTAATTGCAGACAACGTCCGTATTAAATGTCTTGTGGATAAAGGGATTGTGGCGCCGGGATTTGACAGCGAAGGCGGCGCAGTCCAGTATCTTCATCCCATTACGATCAGAGAATCCGTCAGGAAAGGCATGTTGGAAAGGATATAAGAATGGGAAAAATTTTACGTGAACCGGCACTCACACAAAAAGAAGAGATTGATTTATATCTGACAGTCTTAATGAAGGCTCTCGAACACTCTGATATCCCGGAGGAATTCTGTTCCATCGGAGAGTATGCGGAAGAGGCCGTCTGCCTGGAAAAGCATGATCCAAGCTGGCTGGTGTATGACGGTGAAAGAGGGAAAAAATATAATATTAAGACATACTGGAACTGTAAGGATGCCTGTTATGATCTTATGTCCAGGGTTGCTGAATCTGATGAGGCAGAAAAAGAAATGAAGGATTTCTTTAATATGGAATGTGAGAAGAAGCGCTTTCACGGGTTGGGATATAAAGATCATAAAAAGCCGGACAATAAGTCAGATATTGTTCCTATGATGGGAACGGAGGAATTTAAGCCGAGAGCAGGCACGGCACTTCGCTGATACTGTGAAGCGGACGGGGTGCCGGGAGATGATGAAGAGATCATTTCCCGGCAGCCTGTTTTTATACGATGAACCGTCCAGCAATCAACAGTACATACATTATTTCTGAATAAAAGCTAAAATTCCAGAAGTTCCGGACTGATATTCCTTGCGGCTTTTTCATAATCTTCCGGGAAATCAATTTCTCCCCAAAACCTTCCATTTGTATCAATTATCTTAAAATCATACTTTTTTCTATCAATGACCTTTTGCAAAGCGCCCTCAAAGTACGCAGAGAAATGCTTGTCACGAAGCACATCGACTGTGGCTGCGTTCAGATCATGGATTACATTCTGCTTAATTTTACAGATTCCTATGAACTCACCATCCGCCTCTTCGGCTGACATTTGTTTTGTGATTTCCACAATCTTATCCTTTTCAATCCTGACCTTCATTGCCTCTTCATCACAAAATTTCCGGTCAACAGGAAGTATAACATCGCCTTCTGCCCTCAACAACTCGTCAAAAATTGCAATATCACAAATTGTATCAGCATGTAGATAAACAAAGTCATCATGTAATCTCTCCATCCCCATATAATAGGAGCCGATTACATTAGTCAGTTCATAAAAAGGATTATAAACCAGATGTATCCCGGGAACTTTTCTTGTAGCCTCTGTCAGCTTCTCATCTTGATAACCAGTAACAATTGTGATATCCCAAATACCATATTTATGAAGAATCGCAAGATTAATGTCAAGCAGTTTTTTTCCATGGATTTCCAGAAGGCATTTAGGCTGAGCCTCCGTCATACTCCCCAGTCTGCTGCCTCTCCCCGCTGCCATAATAATTGCCTGCATACATTTACCTCCTAGTTAAGACTAATTATGATAGATTAAGCCTGATAAGACTGACGATAGATCTTCTGAATAACATCTGCCTCTCTAAAAGCAGGATCATTCTTCATATTGCCGGATACCCTTTGCGCCAGACATCCAATCATGTCTTCATTTATTCCAAGGTCTTTCAAATTCTGCCGGACACTAAGTTTCTCAATGAATTTCATAAACTCACCCAGGCTTTCTTCTTCTCCATGACAATCCTTTCCTGAAAGAATACTGGCTACCCTGTCCATCTTTCCAGCGGAATGTTTATATTCTATGCCCAGCCATGCGGGATATAATGCCAATAGTCCCGCCCCATGGCCCGTACCCGTAACAGCTCCCACAGGATACTGCAGACGGTGGGGAAGAGCCGTCCCTGTGTTTCCAAGGTTAATTCCCATAATCATGCTGGCATAACTCATATTTTCACGTGCCTTTATATCGTCCAGATTATCCATAAGCCTTCTCAGATTATCTCCTGTCAGCCTGACCGCTTCAAGAGACAGCATTTCAGAAAACTGACTGGCCTTTACAGATATAAAACTTTCTATGGCATGGGCAAACGCATCGAATCCGGTTTCCATCGTTACTTTAAAGGGGATATGCTCTGTAAAATAGCTGTCAACAATGGCTGCTTTCGGATAAAGGTTCGTTCCTCTGATTCCTTTCTTTAACTGTGATTTTGCATCTGAAATAATTGCCCCCTTGCTCAGTTCACTGCCCGTCCCCGCCGTCGTGGGAATCGCTATAACCGGCAAGGACGCTTTAGGTTCATTTCCATTAAAATAGTAAGAATCGATCGGTTCTCCGCATACAAGGCCCGCTGCCGCTGCTTTGGCAGCATCTATTGCGCTCCCGCCTCCAAAACCAATCACCGAAGCTGCGCCACACTCCTTACCAAGTGTAACGGCCTCCTTTATCTCAGCTAATTCAGGATTCGGACTCACTTTATCGTAGAAACACACCTCTTCTTCCAGACCCTTCAGCATAGTTTCCAACTCCTCAATATATCCCAGACGTCTAAGACTTCCACCCGTGGTAACAACCAGAACTCTGCCTCCCAGAATACTCTTCTCTTTTTCTAATGCCTGCCGCCAGGTTTTTCTGCCAAAATATATCTTTGTTGGTATTTCCATACAGAATGCACGCATCTTCCGTCCTCCGTTTTACTACATATTTGCAATCCGGATCTCATGCTTTGGATAAATACTGTTCATTATCTTCACACGCTCTGTAAACAATTCTTCCAGATTATGATAAGTTTCTTTGTAAATCTTATATATCTCCATATACTTTCTGTGATTGGCATGAATCGGATGGATAATCATGCGGATATCCACAAAAGCACCTGCCGCTTCTTCTACATTCTGATATTCTCCGGTTCCGACAAGAGCCAGCAAAGCCGCCCCTGCAGCCGTAGTCTCAAAATCTGCAAGAACAATAATATCCCTGCCGGTAACATCTGCCTTAATCTGTGATATCAGATTAATCCTGGCAAGACCTCCCGAAAGACGGATTGATTCCACTTTCATCCCCGTCTCTTCAATCGCATTAACCATGTCAAGATCAATGAATCCCGTGCTTTCAAACACAGCCCTTGTCATTTCTTTTCTGGTATGTGCCCGCTCTATGCCAAAGAACACTCCCCTTGCGTCACTGTTCCATACCGGCATACGTTCTCCAAGAAGATATGGCAGGAACGTCAGCCCTCCCGCTCCAAGCTGTGCATCGTAAGCATCCTTCTCCATAATCTCATATGGATACGATTCATTCAGATAATAACACTGCTTCACCCATTCAATCAATCCCCCTCCAAGGTTGTTCGAGCCACCGATAATATTCATATTCCATTTTTTATACGGAAGTGTAAATGCATGAGATGAAGATGCCAGATCCTTCTTAAAGGATAAGGCTCTCAGAGCTGTTACCGTACCAGAGGCATCGCTTGCTTCTCCCTCTTTCAGAACACCGCTTCCAAAAAAATTACAGATTGCATCATAAGTTGTCAATATGACTTTCACAGCCTTGCTTAATCCAAGATCCTTTGCGGCCGCAGAAGTCAGACAGCCAATTTCTTCCCCCATATCAAGGACTTCTGGCAAAAGCGCCGCATTTATACCTAGTTCCCGCAGCAATTTTTCCGGATAGCGGCCTAAATTATTGTCATAATAGATTTTCCGGGCATTGAAGAAGTCGGTCACATACCGCCCTGTCAGCCTTGCATTTAAAAAATCATCCGGCGATAAAAACTTATATGTCCTGTCAAATATCTCCCTTTGGTTATTCTTAATCCACAAAATCTTCGGAAGCATCAAAGAGGCGTCTACGGATACCCCGCACTTCTCATACAGATCCCGGAATGCCCTTATGCCCTTGATCTGATCCGCCTCCGCTATGGCTCTCCTGTCAGAAACCATAATACATTTTTCTAATGCATTACAATGCTTATCGACACAGACCAGACATGACGAGGAAGCGGTAACAGTCAGATAAGCTATATTTTTCGTTTCTATGTCATTGACAGAATTCCGGATTACAGATACCGCCTTTCTCCACCACTCCTCCGGATCCTGCGTTACCTTTTCTCTGTCAAGATATGTTTCAATAGGCAGCGATGCCGTGGCTAACTTTTCTCCGCTGACATCATACACAATGCTGCGGATACTCTTCATGCCCATATTAAGTACCAGAATGTATCTGCTCATATTGTCCTCCATACAGTATTTCTTATCCTGCCATCAACTTTACCATCTGCAGCATCAACCTTTGTTTTTCTGATTCTCAGAAGAAACCGGTCTTTAACTATGTATCCCTTTGAATTTCACGCACAAAATCATCAAAATTCCTAATATATTCATTCGCATTATAATGAGTACTGGCCAAAACCAGCAAGACTGAATCCGGGCTAAAGTCATACATGTCCTTCCATACCATTGTAGGCAGATAGATTCCTGTATGGGGACGATCCAGACAATAAATGGCCTCATTTCCTTCGCCATCTTTCACTTTTACCTTGCTTTTTCCTGCAACATTAATCAGAACAAATTCTGATTCTCTGTTTGCATGCCGTCCTCTGACAACTCCAGTATCAGAACCATAAATATAAAACGCACGTTTGATGTCAAAAGGAATATCTTTACTTCCTTCAACTATGACTAAGTGACCACGTTCATCTCCACGTTGCTGAAACTCCAGCATCCGGACTTTATTCATATTATGCATTCGTAATTCCCTCTACTTTAAAATTGTTGATCGTATCTATCAACATCTGCTGCTCCTGATCAGTCATCCCGTTATACATGGGAAGGCTCAGCACCTCATCCGCATACTGCTCAGCAATCGGGAAATCGCCTCTCTTATAACCAAGATATGCATAGGCTTCTGAAAGATGGGGTGGAATGGGATAATGAATTAATGTACCAATCCCTTGATCCTTCAAATACTCCATCAGTTGGTTCCGGTGACCAGGTACATGAATCACGAACTGATGCCAGGTCGAATCTGCACCCGGACGGACTTTGGGAAATTGAATTAATGGATTCTCGATACACTCATAGTATCTTTCAGCTATCCGGCAACGCTCCTCGTTAAACTCATCAAGATGATTCAGTTTTACCCTGAGCAGTCCTGCCTGCATTTCATCAAGACGACTGTTACTTCCTACGATCATGTTGTGATAGCGTTTCTCGGAACCATAGTTACGAAAAATTCTGAATTTCTCAGCAAGTTTTTCATCATCAGTCACAATGCAGCCGGCATCGCCGAAAGCTCCGCAGCCTTTACTCGGATAAAAACTGAAACAACCGATGTCGCCAAAATTTCCAACCGTTTTCCCTTGCCAGTGATTCCCGTGGCTCTGCGCACAGTCTTCGACCACCTTAAGGTCATACTTTCTGGCAAGATTCATAATCTTTGTCATATCGCAAGCCTGCCCATAAAGATGAACTGCAAGTATGGCTTTCGTTTTATCATTAATGGCAGCTTCAATCTTATCCGCATCGATATTGTCATACTCATCCGGCTCAACGAATACCGGAGTGGCTCCATTTATGGAAATCCCCATTACACAAGCAATATAAGCATTTGCGCAGACAATTACTTCAGCTCCGGTTCCTACTCCAAGAAGCCTGAAGCTGATCCAGAGGGCATCCAGACCTGATGCAAGCCCAACGCAGTATTTTGAGCCGATATAATCCGCCCATTCTTCTTCAAAAGCCGATACCTCATTTCCCAGAATATACCATCCTGAATCCAGAACCTCACAGGCTTTTTTCTTGTATTCGCCGGCATGAAGACTATACTGTCTGCCGAGGTTATTTTGCATAATCATCATCTTTCTCTTCCTCTATTTACTTATTATTCATATGCCTTCCGTTAATTCATCATTTGTATCGAAGCATATCTGCTATTCTGGGTCTGATCAACTCAGAATAAGTACTTTTTTTTATAATATTTTTACTTACTGTAAGGTCAGGCAATTCTTCAACAAAACATTCGTCCCCGCCAAAGTGTTTCCAAAAATTTTTAACCCTTTCATTGTCGTTATCCGTACAGGTATATACCATATCCAGACCTAACTCTTCATACGCCATATCGTGAAGCAGCATTACAGACTCTAAGTTCTCTGCAGCATTCCCATAAGAAAGCCACCTTCCCAGCTCACCAGAACCATCGTTTATGTGATATAGTGCAATAGTTCCCAGAGACTCGCCTCTTAAAGACCGTATAATGAAATAAAAATCATCTGGTTTCTCACGCTGACTTTGTATATATTTCATTTGCCCTTCTAAAGTACAGTCTACTTTATGAACGAATTTTATTAGTTGTTCGTCCGCACGTAATTTTGATGTAAAAAGAGCATCCTCCAGTGCAGCAGACTTTAAAGTTACATATTTTCCAGCCATCTCATCTGTTCGTACCATAACACACCCTCTTCTTCATTTCTCTACAATTTCCATAAGCCCAAAACCAAGGTTCATCATAAATACTACCCGCCTCTCTCCAAATGCCACAGCCGTCCTCGGCTCCAGAATCACCTTGAAGCCCTGACTTTTCAGTTTCTCCAGATCCTTTTCCAGTTCCGCACTTTCGTAGCAGATATGATAAGGCATCCCCGGCACATTGGTTAGATACTGGTCGACAGGAGATTCCCGTTTTTTATCAAGCGGCGCAACCAGTTCAATCCGATATCCGTCTTTCGTTCCGAAGGATAACCGTACATTTCTGTCAGTATCATCAACAACAGGTTCAAAGGTGAAACCCAGCTTTTCAAAAGAATCCAGTGCCCGGTCTATTCGTTTAACAGCGTATCCTATGTGGTCAATCTTCATATACTCAATCCTCAAACTTTATTTCTTTATAAAACTCATATGTTTTCTTCTGATAATCGGTCACATCCAATTTATAATATTTATGACCATTATCATCTGAAATCAGACTGAACCCCAGTCTGTCGAACAGTTTTTTTACTGGTGCATTCCTGGCAGTAGGAATGAACTCGCCAACCAAGTATCCCTTACCTGCATACTTTGCTGCCAACTCGTTAATAATCACATCTTCCAGCTTTCTTCCCATGACGCGGCAAGACATCAAAAAGGTGTCAATCCGTATCTTCTCCCCGTCATCAATCAAGATAATCACACTGATTAAACCACTGTCGCCGTACTTATCAGATATATATACAACATAGATGGCATTGTCCGGATTCGTAGCAATATCTTCAACTTCAGCCAGCATATACCGTTTTGTGGTTACATTAAACTGGTTGGTCTTATTAATCAGCTGTGTTACCCGTTCCAGTTCTTCCGGACGCATTCTGTGGATATCCGCAACTATTTCCAACTTAGCAATATATTCGTCAAGATTGAGGCTATAGCTCATCTCCTGCCTGCGTTTTGCCTCCCCTTGATACATCTGGGTTCTTTTCAGATCCTCGCCAAGAACCCTTAGCGGCCGACAGTAATCAAACCAGATATCCTCTGCAAAGCCTAACAACTCAGACGTATCTGCCGGGAAATCCGGAACCAATATCTCTGGACATTCACCTTTCACTGTTTCCCGTTCTACAGGATTATCATCAATAAAGATGAAGCCGCCCTCCGTAAGACTTAGTTCATCTTTCATCGTCTTTAGATTGGCTGACTTGTCCTCCCAGTTAATCTTTCTGCTTACAAAATCATCATCCCGCAGAAGCATGGAGGGATGCCCCTGAATCGCAGCTTCTGCATCATCTTCGTTATTCTTACTATTTACCGCTAATATAATTCCCCTGTTCTTCATCTCAAGAAGCTGACGCTGAAAATCGAAATACCGCTGACCTTCCTTATGGTCAGAAAGCTCAATACCTTCCACACCGTCTTCACCGATCACTCCACCCCAGAGAGTATTATCAAGGTCTAAAGCGATAATTTTTTTACGGGCGGTAAATGCCGAGCCTATCACCCTGTCAATTTCAGCAGCCACAGCAGTCAGTCCGTCCCTGGAATACGGCATACTGCTCATGTACCACATTTTATTGGAGTAAAACTGTTTCCGGCCAATTTCTGCAATGGTATCTGCAAGATCAAAAAGATATATATTATCCTTGTTCTCTATTAATCCCTGCACATACTGATACCAGTCATTTTCAAGTCCAAATCTGAATTTTCTCTCAGTAAGAGACTTGATTCTATTCTCCCGTATATCAATAGAAGAAACAAAGACCGGCGCAACAGTAATCTTATCTACAAGACATGACAATGCCCGTTCCCACAAGGTAATACGCTCATTTCCTTGTTCTGCACTTTTCCAGTTTCTCGCTTCTGTGCCATCCAGCAGAACAACTATACAATCAAGATTCTTTCTGTATAGCCCAGACTCCGGATTAATTACTTCCGGTACCCAGGTATCGAAACCTTCCGGCAAATAAATGTCGTATTTTCTCCGCAGCCTGCAAGCAATCAAATCAACCGTAACATTTGACAGCAGTGCTACCTTTTTCTTCGAATCTGTTTGGCTCTCATTCCTAATATCAACCATCATCAGTAAAACTCCCCTTTAGCCATTAAACAGGTATTCTAAAATACCGGGATACATTTTATTTTACTAACTCATAAAGGTCAGCCAGTGTATTTATCTTTCCAAGATTCTCAATGGAAATAGAAATACCATACTCAGCCTCAAGCTCCATAACAAGTGTCAGCATCATAAGAGAGTCCCACTTATCATATCTCTTATATTCCGTATCCAAGGATAATCTCCCGACATCCTCTTTAAAAACAGATGCCACAAACTCTAAAAAACTTTTTTCCATAATGTACTTTCTCCTTCATTTTTCTTCCCTTAGATGATAAACCATCTGAACCAGAATAATTATTTTCTTACGATATATTATCCCCAAGACAATACCTATCGTTATCAATCCATATCTGATAACCGGGCAGGCATATGTCATCATTAACCCAAAACCGGCCAGGCAAAATACTAGTGATATAATAATAATGATTTTTAAATTGTAAGGTTTTATTCCATTGTGATATTTATCACAGACCCTGCTCATCAATAAAAAATGAACAATAGCATAGAAAATGTAACATACCAAAGAAGTATATGCAGCGGCCAGATACCCGAATTTATGGATACAGTACCAATTCAGGCACAGATTAAGCACTGCACCTAAAACACTGGTAACCATAATTAATATTGTCTGATCATGATAAAATGCAAACTTTGCAAACAAATCATATGTGTACATAAAATAACTTCCCATTGCTATAGGCGGAACAGACCATATCGCTTCATAATAGGCATCTGGTGCAAAGAGAATAATAGCTTCTGGTGCAAAACCGATTAGCAATAGATTTACTCCTGCCATGAGAATTAAAGTGAAATATGCAATACTCTTTATGCCTGATATTTCATCATTCCGAATTTTTGCATAAATCCATGGGCTTATTGTAGACATTAACGCTGTATGAAAAATCATCATTATCGATGCAACAGAATAAGCCAGACTATATATGCCTGCATATGATGACGTAGTAATATCTCTTATCATAATTCTATCCGCAAGCGAAAGAATGATTTGAGAAAGGAAATGCGGAATTAATGGAATGTTAAATGATAAGGCATATTTCCAAATCTGTTTTGAGAACAGAATTTTCCCTCTTTTTTTTAAATCAGCAAAAAGCCATGAATAGCAGAGAAGCTGCACAACAGCTATTCCTATAATCCTTGAAGTAACCTTGTCATCTGAATTCATTACCATTAAGATCCCAACAGCAGGATTGCATACAGCCGCTATTACAGTAACGATAACAAGTGATTTATATTTATACTTTACTTTTTGTACGGCTGACCAGATACCGAATAATGTTGTAGTCCACATCATAATAAACATCATTGACATTTGGAGCTTTGAAACTTTAAAGAGATTATTCCAAAAATCAGATGATATAATGTAGATGATGAAAAAACACGCTACGCAAAAACACATTAACCCCAAAAGTGATGACGCAAATTTATCCATCTCCCTGTCATATTTTACAAGACCCTGCGTAATAACTCCATTTGCCAGATTTAAAGTTGTAAATAAAATAATGATGCTGTACCAGGACATAAACACACTGTACTGGCCATATTCTTCTGTACTCAGTATTCTTGTAAATATTGGCGTGGTAATTACCGATATCCCTTGCTGCAGGAAACCACAGACCAGAAACCAGAAAGATGCTTTTACCTGAACAGGAAGACTTTTATATTTCTCAACCATAAATAGATACCCTTCTCATTTTGTACCTTTTTTGATATCATTCAAATCGTCATTTATAATATCGTATATCATTTGCGATGATTTTTTGTTGTTTTGATTTAAGAACTGAGAAACAAATTCTTTTCTTTTATCCATTAACGGGTCACTTTCATTTAGAATAACGTTATCTATAAAACGTTTAATATCTTCTTTTATGTTCTTTGTATGATAATGTCTGTCAAAAGCATCCATGCCAAAAGAATTAAACGTTAATTTTGCATTTTTGCAAACCGTATAAAGCGCTGGTTTTAATGTAAAAAGATATTCAACAATAAAACTAATACTGTCAAAAATCATTGCATCGGATGTTAAAAACAAATCTGCATATGACCCATTAAAAAACTGAGTGTTATCCATGCTGTCCCACTCACAATAATAGCTGTCTATTTTTTCTATGCTCCAATGCTTTTCTAACTCGTGTCGAAGTAAAGGATGGGGCTTAAACACGAACTCCGCTCTATCTGAGTATTCCCGGGCCAGTTCAATCATGTAATCACAAATTTCATAAAAGGACGCCACAACATACACATCACCAGTGTCTTCAAACGAAAAATGTGGTGCCCATATAATTCGTTTATAGTGCTTATGGTCTTTTTTCCATGGATCCTTTTTTACTTGTATATCCTGTGTATATCTGTCAAGCTTAGGCGAACCTGTAACTGCATAATTTCCTTTTGAGGTTTTTCTGTATTTATCTGCAACCTCAATCAGTCTGCCGTCTGGCAAAAACTCCTTATAGCAAAGATAATTTGCAGGAGAAGCATAAACCCCTTTATTATCAACAACATGCATTGCATAGGAAACAATATAATTAAGCGATTTATCAAAATGCTTCATATGGAAATATGGATGGGCATGGTATTCCCAATTTGTTGTAAATATCGCTATATCCGGTTGAATACTATCGCACAGGTCAATATATTTATCATCCGCCGTATCATAGCCAGCCAAAAAAGGAATCTGCTTTTCTGTAAGTTCATTGCTCAATTCCATAGCATAGTGAATCATTTCTTCTTTACCGCTCTTCACAAAAGGAGAGACAATCACCGTGACACTAAATAATTGATTTTCAGAGAGGAGAATGAAAAGTTCATCAAAAAACCATGTCTGCTTTCTTGAGGCAATAAGTACTATATTAATCTTTGAACCGTCGCAGAGTTTTTTATATATTCTTCGTTTGGCTTCTTTTTCCCTGTGTCTGCCTTGTCTATTATAAATATTGGTTTTTAAGTCCCAGTATCCATTCCTTATAAAATCATTTTTAAGAAGTACTTCTTTTAACAACATATCAATTCCCCCAAAAACTCAATTCATGTACTCTATATATAATGATGAATCCCGTATGGAAGCGGAACGCATAACCTTTAGATAATATCTATAGGGATTTATATATTTAGGTAATATATATGCTTTTGCACCAATAATCTTCCTCATCTTTTTTACATCATCCATATAAGCCGATCTTATCTTTGATTTATTATCAGTTGACATCCCACTGCCAATACGATAATAAATATACGATCTGCCGCTGACATGAAGACTTACGCCCTTATATTCAAGCAGATAATAAAACAGTGGGTAGTCATCACAGAATTTGAACCGGCTCATATAATCAAGTGCTTTCTTATCTAAAATCAGTGATGATTTCATGAATACCCCCGGAGCTGGAATACAGTCATCTATACGCATTAAACTCCTTCCTTTACCATGTTTCACCATATACATCAGCAGTTTATAATCGGATTCTAAATTGTCCCATTTTAATTGCGCATATTTGCCATATGGAGTTACAGGAGTTACATAGAGGGTATCATTATCCAGTTCCTCATATAATCTGAATATATCGAAATCCCCGTATAGATCATCACCAGCAAGAACCTTAAAATCTCCCTCTTTTACATATGAAACCGAATTAATATAATTAGCTACCAACCCTTTATTCTCCTTGTTATCCAGGATTGTTACTTTATCAAAAAAATCATTCTCCCGAATCCATCCTCTTACAACTTTTGTTGTACCGTCTTTCGAAGCATCATCCCCCAGTATAAAATTTACAGCATATCCATCACCATATTTTTTGACGATTTTTTTTATACTTTCCAAGTGTTCAGCAATAACTTCTTTATGATTATATGAAAGGGTCACGAATGTAAATGTCTTCACTAAAAGTCGCCTCCGAATCTTCAAAAATTACCGAAAATGCAATCATAAGCAGTATACATATTCCCGTTCCGCAGGAAAGAAGAAATTCTCCTTTGAAATGAGCCACTAATAGAAATATAAAGAAAAGTTTCATAAGAAAATGAAATCTTCTATCTTCAGTCTTCTTTTGAATGATTTTATAAATATGAACATATACTATAAATAGTATAAAGGCTCCTATTAATCCGAAATATAATATATCTCTCATAAAACCAATATCCGTATGACCATAATACCTCCAATCGTCAGAGTATCTTGCATCTCCCCAGATCCAGGTTTTGGATGACCATTCTTTTATTCCCTTCAGCATATTAACAAGGTGTCCGCCTGTTTCCGTCTGCAACTTTCCTATCGTAAAAATTTTATCAACTCCTTCAAATACATATGTATTTATACTTTTTATTAATAAGGAATCATTTCCAAGCAAAAATGCTGCACCTATCATAGCTGTTGCAAATAAGTACAATGATATTTTTATTGTCTTCGAACTAATTTTTGCATTATCTTTCACTATAAAAATCAAAGCCAGACCTACACCCACCAGACCTGTTCTGCCCAATGTTAAAATGGAAAACAGAATTGGAAACGTTGCAAGAACATAAAATATTTTTTTCTTTTTTTGTAATGTTTTATCCATTAGATACGGTATAAACATGATTGCAAAAGCCTGACAAACTGCCAGGTCATATGTTACCGAAGCAGCAAGTCCGTATCCCCTGGCATATCCATAACGAAATTGCAAATCATCTCTTCCCTCTATGAATGCAATGCTGGAAATAAAATCATTAAATGGAGCAATAAGCATTGACAATATAATGATAACCGATTGAACAAAAGCAATCACCACCATCATATGAAGAATATCATATATCGTAGCTTTTCCACAATTTTGAAATATATTTATAAGTAATAAACATCCTAATACATGATTTAACAGGAAAAGCACTTCTGCATATACAAGTCCAAAGTCCCCTGTATGCTGTAAAAACACACTCCCCAAAGAATAAAGCAAAAGTACAATCATCCAATAAACCGGCTTTAAAACAGGCTTCTTAATTACAAAATGCTTTCCTCTCATTGTCAGCCAGAAAATCATGAATATAATCATTAATTTTGACCCACTCAGAGGACTATGCGTAAATGGTATGTTATATATAAAGATAAATGAACAAATATATAAGAAAAAATTGCTTACTGACATAATTCACCTATATCAAAAATCCTTTTTATTTCTTCTACCGTATTATCAATATCAAAAGCAGTTTTTCTAAGCTTATCCGACGATAAATTTCTATCTATTTTATACAACTTCAAATTATTTGCAATGATTTCAGCCCATTTTTCAGCTCCTTCCACAAGGTTCAGTCTATAGATATAATCTGTTGCAATAACGTCTTCTGGTACATCATCACTAATATATGACTGTAACCCTTCCGCCTGTGCTTCTATACTGACCAGAGACAATCCCTCAAACATACTCGGGAGCATAAACACATCAAAAGCTGAATAATAGGCTTCTGTATTTGAAATCTCGCCAACGAAGAACACAGAATTCTCTAGTTTGTTCTTTTTTACATAAGTTTTTACAGATTCTCTCTCAGCCCCGTCACCCACAAACATTACACATGTTTTTGGATGTACTTTTATAAGATGTGAAAACATATCTACAATGAACTTATGATTCTTAACCGGTACAAATCTTCCTATATGCCCAATAACAGTAGTATCTTCATCGATGCCATATTCTTTTCTGACAGCATCTCGTACTGAATAATTGAATCTAAACACATCCAGATCTATGCCATTAATAATTACTTTCCCCTCACCTTTATATCCAGCGCCAAACATATATTGATAAGCAGCTTTTGAACAACCTATCGCATAATCAGTATATGCAAGTAATTTTTTCTGATTTATTGATATTAGCACATTGGCTATGGTTTTATGGATAACACCGTTTGTCTCCGGCTTAATGGCATGGGAATGCGTAATGATCCGGGCATTTGTATATTTTCTGGCAAATTTATGGGCATTAATATTACTGCAAGACCGAGTGTGAATCCAAACAACATCATAATCTTTATGAATCATAAAGAATTTTTTCACTTCATTGTAATGTCGTATTGGATGACAGTACCTTTTTGGCACTTTAAAAACATTACCATTCTTCACGTATTTTTCTTCATGGTAACACATGTCACCATATACAAGGAAATCGATATGATACTTATCCCTTTCAAGACGGTCATAGATACTGTCAACTATTCTTTCTACACCGCCGCTTGTCGGACCAATATCCACTACTAATATTTTCATCAATTGCTAGTTCCTTCACTTTTTATTCATTCTACAGATTTCTGGTTATTTTATTCTTTGCCGTGCGGACTATTCTTTCTGTCATCGGATAATTTATTGAAAACAAAATAGCAAGTGCTTTTCTACTGACAGCAATTGGAGATATTACTAACATTCCCAGTGATTTTCTCAATTCACTTTGCAATTTATTGACTATAGTATTCTTATCTAAAGAATCATCTTGAATTCCATAATAAGCAATTTTGCAAAGTAAAGACAACGGGGTTCTTGCTCTTTTCAATTCAGCTAATTTTCTAATTGTACCATACGTCTCTTTATCCGCTAATCTGCACAGCTCTTCAGCTGCATCATATAAATCAAAATCTTTTCTTTTTAGACCTCCGGTGGACAGACTGGCTTGTTTTTGAAAATAAAAATATTTTATCTGATTGCTTATAACAATTTTCCTGCACTTTGCCAGAATCCGATATACATAGTCTATATCTTCATTGATTTTATTTTCCCGAAAAAACTCATTTTCAACAATTGATCTTGGTAATACATACCAGCACACTCCATAACTTCCAGTTCTTGTCGTTTCATACATATAGTTCTGAAGGATTTCTTTTTCATCTAAAACTATAATCTTTTCTTTCTTATTTTTAACTGGCTGATTTTCTGAATATGCATATATATAGTTTATTTTTGCTATTTCTGCATCATGACATTGCATCAGTTTAAAGCAGTATGCATATGTATCTTTTTCTATCCAGTCATCGCTGTCTATAAAGGAAATATATTCACCAAACGCAGAACGTATCCCGGCATTTCTCGCAGAACTAAGACCTCCGTTCTCTTTATGGATAGTTCTGATGTTTTCATTCCTGCTCTCATATTCATCACATAATCCCGAACTTCCATCGGTGCTTCCATCATCAACAAGAATTATCTCTATACTATTAAATGTCTGTTCCAGTAAACTATCAACACACCGTTGCAAATACTTGCGTTGATTATATACAGGTACAATAATAGAAAGCTTTGGCATATTACATTAACTCCTCGCAAACTTTTGAAATACCCATCCTCTTAATTTATCAGGCATGAGTTTTTCTACCATCAGCCGCTTTCCACAATTAATAAGATATGTCCCACACCCAATCATCTTTTTATCAAGCATAAACTTTTGAATACCGATCTCACTTTTAAAGTACTTATCACCACCCCGCCTTTTATACATATCAGTTCCGATACGAGTATGAACTAATATATCAGGAAGATTAGCAAACTTAAATTCTCCTAAAGCAAGTCTTATCCAGAGAAAATAGTCTTCATTCCAAAACCAGTCCTGATAGTTTCCTGCTTTAATTACATCCGACTTCTTAAACATCACAGTCATATGGTTAAATGGACAACGCTTCTTCATGTATGCTTTCAGCTCTTTGTCCGTCTCGGGAACTATACGTCTGCCTGTTATATTCGATGGATCATCAATAAACTCTTCAATCTGACCGCCAACGATTGTTATTGCGGGATTGTCTTCCAAAAAGCGGATCTGTTTTTCACAGCGGTCTAAAACGGCAATATCATCTGTATCCATCCGGGCAACAAGTTCGTTTTTACACGCTTCTAACCCTCTGTTAAGCGCAGGCCCCAGTCCAAGATTAGTATTATTTACAATCAGATGAAGCTGATCTTTATACGCCTCCACAACTGCATACAACTCATCCGTCAAAGGACCATCTTCTACCAATACTATCTCATCCGGCTTTATAGTCTGGTTTATCATAGAATCTAATGCATGCCGCAGATAATCAGGTTTTTCTTTAATATAGAGAGACATCAAAACGCTGTATTTCTCCATTCCCGTTCCCCTTCATGTTCCTTGAGCAGATTTCTCGTATACGTCTGCAGTGCATCATACTTTTTCTTGCTAACTTTTCCTGATTTCAACAATGCATCGCCATAATCAAGAGCCGTAGCGTTCTCTCCATCTGTTATTCCAGATCTTCTAAACACGGCCACAATCGTCATCCCGAGAATCTTGACATCATTCAGGAAGCTGACTTTCTTTATATACCTGAGATCCCAATCCAGTTTCTCTTCCCAGGTAATCGCATTTCGTCCTTTTACCTGTGCCAGTCCGGTCAAACCCGGTTTCGCCGTATGACGCATTCTCTGCTGTTCGTTCATAAATACCATGTCTTTCACGAGTTGGGGTCTCGGACCTACAACCGACATATCACCACGTAATACTCCAAATACTTCAGGCAGTTCATCCAATGAAGTGCTTCTCAGTATCTTACCGAATGCCGGCAGTCTGTCTTTATCAGGTAAGAGATTACCATTCCTATCCCTCTCGTCCGTCATTGACCTGAATTTGTATATATCAAAGATGGTTTCTTTACCATTCTTCACAATCCCGGGCCTCGGCTGCTTAAAGATCACCGGACTTCCCATCTTAATCCGTACAATCAAGGCTATAACTGCATACAGCCAAAAGAATATGACGATGAATAAAAGAGAGCATATAATATCCAGCAACCTCTTTATGTACCTCTCATATAATCCTTTTTTTCTTTCAAGTCGCATTTACGCTCCCCCCGCCAAACTTATAGAAAGCATCTATGTATAATCTCAATCACAATCTTTTGCTGCTCTTCGGTCATTTTATTATCACTTGGCAGGCATAGCCCACGCCTGAAGATATCTGCGCCAACATCCACACCTGTTCCATCAATATAGGCATTACTCTTACCACGACCAAATCCCTCAGCAGTTATAAACGGGCTGGTACGGTAAATTGGCTGCATATGCATCGGTTTCCATATCGGCCTGCCTTCCGCATTAAATGCGCCAAGTGCCGCCAGTATCTCTCCCGGCGAACTTTTCCCACTCTCGCTCTTCCACAGTTCTTCTTGTTCCCCGCGGACGTGAGGAGCCATGGCCTCCTTATCTATAATCATACAAGACAGCCAGAAGTTCGGCGCCGACTTTTCATTGTCATAGGGATTCATAGAAACCGGCAGGTCTGCCACTCCCTCCTTATATCTGCGGTAGATCTCAGCTTTCTGCTCAATGTGCTCTTCCAGATAAGGGATCTGCCCTCTAACTACACCAGCAATGATATTGCTCATTCTATAGTTATAACCGATCTCCTCATGCTGATACCAGGGTGCGGCCTCGCGCGACTGTGTTGACCACTTCCGTACCTTATCCGCATCATCTTTGGAATCAGTCAGGAACATCCCTCCGCTTGACCCGGTTATAATCTTATTGCCATTAAAACTTATACAGTTATAGTTACCAAGCGTCCCTGTTTCGAACCATTTATCACCCAGTTTGTACTTAGCGCCCAGAGATTCAGCAGCGTCCTCAATTATGAATGCGCCGTGAGTATCGGCTATTCTTTTTATCTCTTCCATACGTCCTGGTGTTCCATAGAGATGAGCAACGATGATAAGCCTGACATCCGGATAAATCTCGAAAGCTCTTTCAAGCGCTACCGGATCCATATTCCATGTGCCTCTCTCGGTGTCGATAAATACAGCCTCGCCATCTTCATAAGCAATGGGATTTATAGAAGCGTCGAATGTCATGTCAGAGCAGAAAACCTGATGGCCTGCCAGCGTACCTGTATTCGACCTGGCCTGACCATAGAGTCGTTCTCCAGCCAGTTTCGTAGCTAAGTGTAATGCAGCGGTTCCGGCACTCAAAGCCACCGCATGCCCGCATCCTACATATTTGCAGATGAGGCGTTCAACTTCATTAATATTCGCACCAACTGTACTAACCCAGTTCGTCTGGATTGCTTCATCTACCCATTGCTGTTCGTTACCATGCATAGTAGGAGAGCTGAGCCAGACTTTGGTTTTGAATGGCTCTAAACCACTGAATCTAGGTTCTGATCTGAAATCAATCATTAGTTTTTCTCCAATATTTTATGTTTTCAAAGGCCGGACAGCTTAAGAGCCGTACCAGTCTTTCTTCATTCCAACGTTTCCACTATTTCCACCCCCAGATAAACCACTGTCTTCCTCCCCATAAACTCCATCTCCACAGCTGCCGTCCTCTTATGCAGATTCACCTTTTTAATCTGTCCTTCCAGATTCACCAAAGGCCCGGACAGAATCCGAATCCGACGTCCCTCTTCCACCGCAATCTTCGAAATCTCTACTTCCAGGCCCCCTCTCTCCTCTGACCCATTCTGCAGCTTTTCCATCATCCTTACATCCGCTTCTGACAGCGGGGTAAAATATTCCCCCCATCTCCCCAGCATCCGGGTCAATGCCGGAATCTTTTTCAACTCTTCATATAACGGCTGCGGCTGTTCCGTGACCATGAACACATACCCAGGGAACAGCTTCTCCGTTACCTCATGCCATTCCCCATGGTATTTCTTTCTCAGTCTGCGCACGGGGATAAAACAGCTTTCCAAAATCTCTTTTGTGATCATCCTCTCCACCAGAAGAACCGTCTGCCCTTCTTTGCCAGAATGCACCTGCATTACATACCACATATATCCTGCCACTGATTCCTTTCTTTACAGCCCGATTTCTACCCCGTCTTTACAAATACAACCCATACATCGCCATACGTTCCGCACATCTTCAGCCTATGCTTCCCGTCTGCTGTTTTAGGCTATGGGCAGGCTTTTTATGCATGGCTTCGCCATCCATGCCCGCATACGCAGCCACAGCCGTTGTCTGTATATCTGCCATTCATACCTTCAAGTGCCAATGCTTCAAGAAGTATTCCTGGCTTCCTGCCAGATCCTGTAAATTTTTACACGATTTTTTCCGTTATCTCAAGGCCTGCCAGAATAAAATGGCCGTCCGGCCTCAGTGCAGTCTCAACTCTCGCAAGCCTCTTATGCCGGTCAATCCTTCGGATCCGGTTCTCCATCCCTTTCAGCGGGCCTTCTGTGATCTTGGTAGTACCTTTACGGATGATTCCTCTGGACATCTTCAGATGGCGGCCTTCACCGCATAGTCTTTTCAAGAATCTTTCTTCCTCATAGCCCACCTTGTCCAGCTGGTTCTTCTGTCCGGCTATGCAGTTACATTCCTGGATCTTGCGAAAAAGAGTCTCCTCATGGCTGCTTTCCAAAAATACATAAGAAGGAAATAATAATCTCCTTTCCATATGCCATGCACCCGCATAGCGGAGCATACGGTCATATGTGAGGATGAACGCATCTTTCACTGCCGCATCTGAAAGCCGTTCCCTGCACAGAGTCATAATCTTTTCTTCCTCCTGCCCACAGCAATCTAACAAATACCAGATAGTATCCCCTCCCGGTTCGCAGAGTATCTTACTCTGCGAAAATCTTATTGTTGTTTTATACATAAATCCTCTAAAATTTAAAGAAGATATTAGGCATTATGACAA
This sequence comes from uncultured Dorea sp., assembly GCA_910587575.1. Taxonomy (GTDB): domain Bacteria; phylum Bacillota; class Clostridia; order Lachnospirales; family Lachnospiraceae; genus Sporofaciens. The sequence goes on along the minus strand of CAJULU010000035.1, from coordinate 8,787 downwards.
ACACCACTTTTTCTCTTCTTTATTCCGAGGCCAGAAATAAGCCAAATTCTAACAAAACAAAATTAGGGTATTGATTTCTTGGATTTAGATATGTATAATGAATATGCTATTTAAAGAGAAATCGCAGAGTAAGATACTCTGCGATTTTTTGAGTTTCCCCTGGCGTGATATTTTTTTTGCAATACCATATATTCCATGGCACGCAACCTCAAAACCGCTTCCAGGCACCTGTCTTTTTCATATGGTAAACATTGTTAATCTCCACATGTTCCACAAAATGAACCAATCCCCGAATTACTCTCCCGGTTTCATCTTAGTTTTGTATACCTTCGGCCGGGATTTAAAGAGAGAGCTTGAGGGGATTTACTTTTTTTACTTTTTCTGCCATAATAATCCCATGAGCATTTTACGAAATTTTTTACTATCTATTATAGGGAAATTAAAGATACCCTCCATCCTCATGTCTCCGAAACGGATGACATGATTAAAAAACTTAAAAAGGAGTGGGTATATCATGACAAATGAAACGATAACCAGAAACCAGATTACAGAAGGCGTAATCTGGCGTCAGTTATTAATCTTCTTTTTTCCGATTGTAATCGGGACTTTATTCCAGCAGCTGTATAACACAGTAGATGCTGTCATCGTAGGCCGGTTCGTGGGAAAGCAGGCCCTGGCAAGCGTGGGCGGTTCTGCCGCCGTATTATCGAATCTGATTATCGGTTTTTTTACCGGACTTTCCGCCGGGGCAACCGTTATTATTTCACAGCATTACGGGGCAAAAAATGCAAGAAATCTCCACGAAAGCCTTCACACAGCCTATGCATTTTCCATCCTGGCAAGTCTGGCCGTTGCCATTGCGGGCTGGTTTCTCACGCCCTGGCTTTTAACCATTATGAAGACACCAGCAGATGTACTGACAGATTCCATCCTCTATCTTCGCATTTATTTCCTGGGAATGATCTCTGTGCTGATCTTTAACATGGGTTCCGGTATTATGCGGGCAATCGGAGATTCCCGGCGCCCCTTGTACTATCTGATCATCTGCTGCCTGCTGAACATCATATTGGACGTCATTATGGTACTGGTCTTCCATCTTGGCATTGCCGGAGTGGCCGTGGCCACCGTCATCTCACAGTCGGTCAGTGCGTTTCTGGTCACAAGAGCATTGATGACGGGCTATGACTCGCTGAAACTGTCTCCTGCCGCCATACGCATTGCCCCTGCCATGCTGAGAGCCGAACTTCGCATCGGCTTCCCCAGCGGCCTGCAGTCCTGTATGTATGGAATTACCAACATCATCATACAGGCAGCAGTAAATGGATTCGGAACAGATCCGGCGGCGGCCTGGGCGGCATACGGCAAACTGGACGCTATCTTCTGGACCGTATGCGGAGCATTCGGAATTGCCATCACCACCTTTGCCGGACAGAATTATGGAGCCAGACGATATGACCGGGTATTCAGAAGTGTCCGGGTCTGTCTTGGTATGTCCCTTGGTATATGCGGAACGCTGCTGATCTTCCTGGTCGTTTTCTGCCGGCCGCTGTTCCATATATTTACGACTGACATCAACGTGGTTGATATCGGAGTGTATATGCTGCGATACATTACTCCCAGTTATATTGTCTTTGTGTTTATCGAGATCCTGTCCGGTGCACTGCGCGGAATCGGCGATGTACTGTACCCGACTCTGATAACCCTTGGCGGAGTCTGTTTCGTCCGGCTTCCCTGGATCCTGCTGGTGGTTCCGCGGCGGCATGAGCTTTCCATGATACTCGTCAGCTATCCGATGTCGTGGATTGCTACAGCTGTATTGCTGATACTCTACTATTTTTATAGAAAAAAACATTTCCATCAGCATTGAACTGACCTGGGAATTCTGAAACAATACTATTACATGCTGTATAAAAAAACAAAAGCAAGACAACTTGCCAAATCAAAAAAAGCATTTATCATAAAACTGCACAAACATCAGCACACATACTGCGCTGAAAGTCAATACAATAGAATCTATAAAAAGGAGTCGGTAAGTTAAAATGAAACATTTACAAATTGACCAAAATATGTTGTCCCGCTGTCCCGCAACAAGGGTCGGCTGTTTCCAGTACCAGGTTACGGTCGGGAAGAAGAATGAAGAGATGTGGAACTATCTCAGGAAGGATATTTTTCGGAAAGTGAAGGATTCCATTTTTGATTACGGCATAAATGAGATTCCCAACATCAAGGAATCCCGCCAGGCATACAAAGCATTCGGCAAAGATCCCAGCCGCTACCGAGTCTCCTCCGAAGCACTGATCCGCAGAATCGGACAAGGGAAGGGGCTTTACGAAGTGAATACCGTGGTGGACACCAATAACCTGATCTCTATCCAGTCGGGATTCTCTGTCGGTTCCTACGATGCTGCCAGAATTGGGAATGAACTGATCTTCCGTGTAGGAAGCGAAGGAGAAACTTATAAAGGTATCGGGAAGGATGAAATCAAGATTGACGGGCTGCCTGTACTTGCAGACAACGACGGTGCAATCGGAAGTTCTACCAGCGACTCCGAACGTGCCATGATTACGGAAGAGACAGAAGAAGTCCTCACACTGATTTATTCCTTTTCCCAGAACCAGGAACTGGAAAAGGCAATGGAATACGGGAAGGCTTATCTGGAAAAATACGCTGCTGCCAGAGACATTCAGTGTTGGATTGTATGATTTAAGGCCTGAATATCATTTACAGGAAGGGAGGGGCTGCAACCCCTCCCCGATTGCAGAGTATCTTCCGTAAATACCAGGATTATCCACCGCTATCCTTTATCTCTTCGTGATAATTGCCAAAGCACAGGGCATCCTTCCATCAATGACAAAATATTCTACATTCTCATACCCTGCATTCTCGAAAAATTCTCTGTAAGAATCCAGGTCAAACTGCCGCTGAAAATGGACTCCTGCGGCTTCCAGTATGCGTACTGCTTTGTGATTCACCCCACCGGACATATTAATGTATGTGGGAATAAGCATTTTACCGCCCGGCTTACATACTCGTTCCAGTTCTTTGATTGCTTTATGCGGGTCTTCCAGTAAATGAATTACATTTCCGGCAACTACCTTATCAAATCTATGATCACGGCAGTTCAGATGCGTCATGTCTGCACGTTTTATGATGACATTACTGTATTTCCGACAATTCTTTGAAGTCTGCTTTAACATTCCCCGCGAGAAATCCGTTGCAATTAACAGCCTGCATTTCGGTGCGATAAACCGGCTGATTGCGCCTGTGCCACAGGCACACTCCAATACAACGTCATTTCTATTGATTTCCTCGGCTACTCTTTTCCCAAGCCCACGGTACACCTTACCATTGTATATTGTTTCAAAGAAATCATAAACACCAGATACTTTATCCCAGAACATAGGCTGCTCCTCCTTCTGAATTCTGCATATCCCCTTTGTAATCATATTATATTCTTTACTCTTCCTATTATCAAGCCTCCCTTCCAGCTTTCTTTACGGAACGTTGATTGAAATATCTGACCCAGTTACAGCCGGCCGGAAAGTCAGGTGTCAGCGACCCTGTCGTCCGTGCGGATTTGCGGGGCGGTGTTTTCGCCAACTCTATGCTCCCGCAATATTTTTCTCGGCTTCTTTCCAGATATGCCATTTTCTGTTTTAGATGCCAGATAAAAGTTTATCGAACGCCAATTTCTCGCTGCCTTGAAAAACAATCACACCACAGTTAATAAATCCATTCTTTTTTAAAATATGCTGCATTCTCGCATTAGAAAAATCTGTATCTACTCTGATGTTTCTCACATCATTCTTTACACATAATTCTTCAATCAGTTTAAAAGCTATTCCAGCCAACCCAGTTCCCCGGTACTTCTTACGAAACGCCATACGGTGGACAACTGCATATGGCGTATCTCTTCTCCATTCTCCTTTTATGTCCGCATATGCTGGTTCACCAGAAAAATCAATACACATATATCCAGCAATGTCACCATTTGATTTAATAACATACCCCTTTTGGCTTTGTATATCATTTAGAATTGTATCTTGATTGGGATATGTTTCCGTCCACTGTTCAAAGCCTTGTTCTTTTTGAAACGCTCTGCCTTCCCTGATGATTTCATAACATAACGCAATATCGTTTAATCTTGCTAATTCAAGCGTATACATCGTTTTACCTCCACAGATTCTTTCTTTTCATTTTCTTTACGAGTTAAAAAATAACTTGTCTGATTTTCCATCTGCGTCGTTGGTCTGCACTCCGTTTCCGTCCGTGCTAAACGTGTGCCACTGGCACACAGCGCCGTCATCGGCGCAGCGCCCACTACGCCTCATTCCTCCGCCTTGCATATGAAAAATCATCCTGCGTTATATGGCTAGTACATCATTGCATTAATACTTGAGTAATCAGCACTCGCTATCCGTGCCATCTGCACGCCAGCTAACCTAGATGTAGCCCGCTACACCGTCGGTTAGCAGACGCACAGCTGACACGAATATCGAGCACTATTACTTCAAGATTAATGCAATGATGTACTAGGAACTTATTGTAATTTGTCCCTCTGTATGGTATGATACCACTGTAAATTGCTTAAATCAAATTGATGTTTTTGATGTTTAACTTTAATTATATTGAATTATTGGAGAAGATTATGGAACTCAAATATTTACAGACTTTTAAGACAATTATTGAAGAAGGAAGTTTTACAAAAGCCGCCGAAAAACTTAATTATACACAGTCAACAATTACGTTCCAAGTCGGACAATTAGAACAGGAGCTGTCTATAAAATTGTTTGAACGGGTCGGACGGCGGATGATGTTAACCAAAGCTGGGGAACAGCTTTATCCTTATGTAAATGATGTTCTAACGTCTGTCAGCCGTCTTCATTGTTTCAAAAATGACTTAACAGAATATAAAGGCATTCTACGAATTGGCGTGGGTGAGACATTATTATGTTACCGGCTCCCGCCTGTTTTGAAAAAATTTCATGAGCATGCCCCGAATGCCAGATTATTTTTGCAATCCATGAATTGCTATGATATTCGTAATGAATTGCTGAATGGAACTTTAGATTTAGGCGTATTCTACGAAAATATTGGTGGATTGGGAAATAATCTGACTTTATTCTCTTTCGGGAGTTATACGATGGCTTTGGTTGCGTCTCCCGAAATAAAAAAGAAATATCCCGATTTCATCACTCCAAACCAAAGGATACCCCTGCCCTTAATCATCAACGAATCAACCTGTGTTTTCCGCCAGATTTTTGAACAATATCTGCAAAAAAAATCTATATTGCTCGACCATACAATCGAATTGTGGAGCATACCTACAATAAAAAATTTAGTAAAAAGCAGTATGGGAATTTCTTATTTACCAGCTTTCTCAATACAAAACGAATTGAAGAGCGGAGAATTAGAGGAAATTGAAACTGAACTTACAGACACGCAACTTTCAGCAGTGTGCGGATATAACAGCAGCAAATGGGTCAGCCCTGCGATGGAATTATTCATACAGTTAATCCAATCTGCCTAATTTAAGCGATATATAATAAATAGAGCGTCAAATGCTTGTTAATACATTTTGCTAGTAATTTCTTCCCTTAATTGTTATTCCCGCTTTATTTAACACTTCAATGTCTGATAACTTTTTTTAAACCTCTTGCGCTTTCTTACGATTCTTTTTTCATTTTGAAAAGTCCTTCAACATTTTCGGATCATAAAGACCAAGTTTAAGGCAAGACCCGTATACCTAAGGCGTGAAGAGCGGATTATATTCTTTATTCTTCCTATTATCAGGCCTCCCTTCCGGCTTTCTCTACGGAACGTTGATTGTAATTATGAGTTTCTGCATTATAATAGTATCAGGAGGAGCAAAATAAGATGGATAATGTAAAAATCGGGCAGCTCATTTACAGGCTGCGGAAGGAGAAGCAGCTGACCCAGTTACAGCTGGCCGGACAGTTAGGTGTCAGCGACAAGGCTGTTTCAAAATGGGAGCGGGGAGTTTCCCAAACAAAAGGATATTAAGAAACAACCTGTGTTTACCTGCTTGCAGAATACTGATGTATAAGAGAATGGCACTTGAAATATAGTGTCTTTTTCTATATCTAATAAATTTTCATTAGATAACTGAAAAAGAATGACTGTTCGTTTCTAGCATGATATAATTTTTGTAAAAGAGAACGATAAATTGTAAAGGAGATTTTATGAGAATAACTTCATTAGTTGAAAATACGACTAAGTCAGAACTTAAAACAAAACACGGACTTTCCTTATATATTGAAACGAAATCACATAAAATTCTATTTGATTTAGGTTCAGATAGCACATTATTTGAAAATGCTATGAAAAGAAATATAGATATTTCAAAAGTGGATACTGTTATTATTTCTCATGGGCATTTTGACCACGGAGGAGCATTGAAAAAATTTTTAAATATTAATTCTGTGGCAAATATCTATGTGCAAAAGGAAGCCTTTGAACCACATTACAGTAAAACCTTATTTCTTAAAATACCAGTTGGAATTGATAGTAAGCTTAAATCTAATAGGCAAATCAAACTATTGAATGGTAATTATAAAATTGATGAAGAATTATCGCTATTTACAGTAAGTAAAACAAATAAATTTTATTCTCCTGCCAATAATGCTCTTTATGATAAAAAGGGCAAAGATACTTTTGTACACGAACAAAACTTGATTATTTCAGAAAATAAAGTAGTAGTTATTATGGGGTGTGGGCATGCTGGTGTTGTAAATATCATGGAAGAAGCAGAAAAGTATCAACCACATTTTTGTATTGGTGGTTTTCATTTGTTCAACCCACTTACAAAGAAAACAGTATCAAAAGAATTGTTAAACAGTATTGCAATGGAATTACAAAAGTATAAAGATATTGAATTTTATACTTGTCATTGCACTGGTGAAAAGGCATATCATTATCTATCTCAACAAATGGATAATATGAATTATATGTCTTGCGGTGATGTTATTGAAATCTAAATATATATTTAATTGAATTTGATGGAGGAAAAAGGTAATGGCAAAAGAAAAGGGTTCGTTCAAAGAGTTTCTATCGGCAGTTGCACCAGAATATCAAACTAGCTGGTGTGGTCTGTGCAGAGGTTACTGTGCGTAAGTCGACTTCATAGTGACAGAATAGTTAAGTTCTATAAATTGAAAGTTGTAAAGAGAGGAAACAGTATGCCTAATGTTACACTACTTATTCCTATTGCTGATGTGCTTGGAATAACAGTGACAGAACTCTTGAAAGGAGAAAAATTAAGAGAAGAAAAGACACTGAATAGTGATGAAGTGGAAAACCTTGTTGTAAATTCGTTAGACTTATCTTTGCGTAATACAATTCGCCAACGAAAAAAGAATTGGATATTTGCATTTCTTATCTCAATCGGTGTGGTAATTGTAGAAGCAATATTATTAACCGTTTCTGGAATTTCCATAGAACAAATGGGAGATAGTTTGTATATATCTTTGTTAATGCTTTTGTTTGCAAGTTGGCTTTGCATTTTTGCAGAAGAATTATTACCAACATATTATGATACAGATAAAGTTAATTTTGTATCACAAGGAATTTTTAGAATACACATGGCAGGGTTATCCTTTAATAATGCAAACTGGGGATATGTATTAACAATATTTAGAGTATTTACATTGGGGATTGCTATTCTATACCCTATTATCTGCTATATCAGTTTTTTAATTGGCGGTGTTTCATTATGGGATACTGTAAAATATCCAGCTATAGTCATTCTACTGATAGGACTGTTAGTTGTAACCTATATCGTTGGAAAAAAATATGAATAATCATATTAAATGGAGCTTGTCAATCCATAGAACCATGCCCCGCAGGGATAGGCGAAGAATTGACGCAAACACTTTAGAATTTCATTGTAGCAGATATATGTAATTGCTATAATATAGACATGAGATAAGATAAATCTTAAGTTTATGGAGGCAGAAGCATGATGTATAAAACAGAACTGATTGAAGAAATTACCGTTGAAAATGTTACTGATAAAATAAATAAAAAAATATCAGAAATGGAAAAAGAGAGTTATCGGCTTATAACTATGTCATTTTTAGGGACAGAAAGAGCTGTATTGGTTTTCAAAAAAGGGTTAAAAGGTAGTTTGCTTTAGGGGAGAAATTATGATGAATTTCAGTTTTACAATTTCATAGCCGTATATACAAGGAAGTTAGGCTTCGAGTTAAATGATTTTTGAGTGTTGTGGGGTATATAGCGGAATGATATAATGCTTATAAATTGTGAGGTGCTTATATTATGAAAGTATTAGTGAGTTCATGTATTATGGGAAAAAACTGTAAATACAACGGTGGGAATAATCTTAATACAAAAGTTGTCGAGTTTTTAAAAGATAAAGAGGTTATCGAAATTTGTCCAGAGTTATTAGCAAACATGCCTACACCACGTCCTAGTGCAGAAATAGTAAATGGTGTTGTTGTGGACACAAATGGAAATATTGTTGATAATGAATACCGTCATGCAGTACAGTTGGCTCTAAATGAAATAAGAAATATGCAAATAGATTTAGTTATTCTGCAATCAAGAAGCCCAACTTGTGCAGTAAAGAATATTTATGATGGAAGTTTTACGGGAAGATTGATAAAAGGTCAAGGTCTATTTGCACAGGCTTTAATTAAGGCTGGATATAAAGTGTTAGACTCTGAAGATTTTAAATAAATGATAATAAAGTGAGCAGTTAGTCTTAGGATTGACTGCTTTTTTCATACCCAGAAAGGAGTGAGTGAT
>CAJULU010000034.1 GCA_910587575.1 uncultured Dorea sp. | reverse complement strand
GGCTGTTCACATAGCAGGGAACAAAACCGAACTGGGTCTGGAATGCAGGCCAGCATTTTCCGGCAAGGGCAACGTATTTGCGGTATCCCTTGTGATCCCTTACCCAGTCTTTCAGTGTCAGTTCATACTGTGCAAGCTTCTCCAGGATCTCCGGCTTCTTATTGCCTGCGCCAAGTTCCTCTTCCATCTCTTTTACGATTGCCGGAATCCTCTCGTCTCCCGCATGTTTGTTAAATGCCTCAAACAAATCAAGCTCTGAGTTCTCCTCAATCTCAACACCCAGATTATACAGCTGCTTGATGGGTGCATTACACGCAAGGAAGTTCAGCGGTCTTGGACCGAAGCTGATGATCTTAAGATTATTCAGTCCTACAATTGCCTTTGCAATCGGGACAAACTCGTGGATCATGTCTGCACATTCCTCTGCGTCTCCTACCGGATATTCCGGGATATATGCCTTTACATTACGAAGCTGAAGATTGTAGCTTGCATTGAGCATACCGCAGTATGCATCTCCGCGTCCCTGTACCAGATTGTCGCCCCGCTCCTCTGCCGCTGCGATAAACATCTTCGGTCCTTCAAAATGCTTTGCAAGCAGAGTCTCGGAAATCTCTGGTCCGAAGTTTCCAAGATATACGACCAGGGCATTGCAGCCTGCTGCCTTAATGTCTTCTAATGCCTGTACCATATGGATCTCGCTCTCCACGATGCAGACCGGACATTCATAGATGCCTTCCTGCCCGTATTTCTCCGTATAGGCTTTCATCAGGTTCGCCCTTCTGGTTACAGACAGGCTCTCCGGAAAACAGTCACGGCTGACTGCTACTACCCCGATCTTCAATTCTGGCATGTTGTTCATAGTGTTGTTCCTCCTTTTATAATCTTATACATTACTATTACTGGACGGAGTCCACCCGCCCGAAGGGCATGCATTACGGTGTGCCCTTGAGCATCATCACCAAATTCTATAACGAAATATTTTCACCCTTCAGACCGCAGAATGCCCCGGCAATCTTCGCATCCTCATGTGCGATCAGCCACTTGTTTCTGGCTGTCATCAGCTTGTCTTCACCCTCTTTCAAAGGCTCGAAGTCAAGTTCCAGGTTCGTATCCTTTGGCAGTACGATGACGCACCGGAATCCATCTTCTCCTGCACTGCACGGCGCATAATGAAGGGTTGTGGCATATAATTCCACCGCCATCCCCGCCGGCAGATGGAACGCTTCAATCTTAGACGTATCGTATGTATGGTCTGCCTCAATATCCTGCTGCCTGCCAAGCAGAAGAATCAGGTCGTTCTCTGCGATATCTACCTCGGATGAACGATGATACTCCACGGCATTGAGCTTCCTGTTATTCCCATTGCAATATCCAATCTGAATGGGCAGGCCTCCATAGGCACGCTTCTTCAGATCTTCCGCCACGGGCAGCACCTCCAGTGCCTCCACAGACGGAACATAGATCACATCATCCATCGGACAGGGCTGCTGCTTCAGCGTTTCCAGCAGTCTGGCAAAGTCATACCCGGTCAGAACTTTTCCGTAGGCGCCGAAAGAGGCGTCTGTTACCTTCTGAATCTCCATAATCTGTTCTCTCCTTGAATTCCCTTGTTTTTGCGTTGCAATTCATTGACTAATGTCATTTTATCAACTTTTTTACAGAGTTACAACTCAATAATTAGCCTTTTTATGGTATATTTTTGTCTTTTTACAAAAAGCAAGAGGACGAGTCCTGTGAGTGTTGTATTTTGATCCTAATAATGATAACCTTCACTGAAACAATTTCCTGTAAATATTCTCATCCTCTTCCTTAAACACATTAAACACCACCCGCTCCACCGCCGAAGACGACAGATAACGGTCTACAGTATCTACCGCAATCTGTGCCGCCAGTTTATTAGGAAAATGAAACTCCCCGGTAGAAATACAGCAGAACGCCACCGACTGAAGTCCTTTCTTCTCTGCCAGCTTCAGGCAACTGAGATAACAGGATCTCAGTTCTTCCTTCTGCCTCTCCGTCACCTGCCGGCCTACAACCGGCCCTACCGTGTGCAGGACATATCTGGCCGGAAGATTATACCCTCTGGTAATCTTCGCCTTCCCCGCCGGCTCTTCATGCCCCTGCTCTTCCATAATCTTTGCGCATTCATTGCGAAGCTGGATTCCCGCCGCCGAATGAATGGCATTATCAATACACCCATGGCAGGGCACAAAGCACCCCAGAAGCTGACTGTTGGCCGCATTCACGATGGCATCTGCCGCAATTCGCGTAATATCCCCCCGCCACAGGGCAATCCGGTCCGCATTCCTTACTTCCTTACATGGGTACACATCCCGTATCACCGGAATATCCTCAATCCTTACCGTCCCTCTCTCCGCCAGTTCTTCCGCCAGCAGTTCATCCTGCATCTTCACGAAATCCTCTGCCGCCTCCCCCGGCCAGCGCACATTCATCAGGCTGCGCAGAAGCCGCCGTTTCCCAGCCTCATCCACCGGCTCCTGCACCGCCTCATACCCTTCCCTCTCATTCTTCAGATAATGTATCAGACTCCTGACCCGCTCTTCTCTTGTCATCTGCCCTTCCTCCTTACTATTCCCCATTATAGTAAATTATTTCCCAAATCACAAGTTATTCTGTCGTTTCAATGGATTCCACAATATTCATTTTCGCAATAGACCGCAATGGAACAGCTGTTGCCAGCAGGCAGGCAGCAACCGAAACCGCCGCTGCTTCCATAATGGACCCATAAGGAACCTCAGCGAACTGCAGTCTGCCCGTTATGGCAGCATTTACGAACACGGTACACACATATCCCAGTACGCCTCCCACAACCGATGCGGCCATCCCATAGTAAGCCCCCTCCCACAAAAAGGTCTTATAAAGACTTCCCACGCTCATGCCAATCCCGCGCTGCATGCCGATTTCGGAGATACGGGTATGGATATTGCTGTAAACCGTATTGATAATATTTAAGATCCCGATGAACCCGATCAATAAGATCAGCCCCCAGCACAACAGACGAATCTGCCCGAAGCTTTCTTCCAGCTGCCCGGCAGTCTGCTGATAGGAAAGCCAGTGGCTGCCGGGATTCTCTTCGCACCAGTCATCCAGAAATTCCTCAAACTGCTCATTGTCCGCACCTTGCTTTAATGTGGGGAAGACTTCCGAATACCCGTCCCTGCCTGTCAGCAAATCATACATTTCGTCACATACCGTAATCTGCACCCCGTTTGTAAAGCCGGCATTATTAATCGTTACCGCCGCTTCCGTAACGCCTGCAATGCGCAGCCTGCGTCCATTTACAGATATCACATCATTGTATGCAAAATCCGTAGCTTCTACCGTCTTTCCTTCATATGCAAAGGGAATCGGATTTTTTACCAGGCATGCTGCTCCGGATTCCAGATCTGCCAGATCCTGTCCGGATACCCCCTCTGCATGGGCAGCCAGGCGGATATCATCCATGCCCGCAATCTGGAATACTTCCCATGACTGCAGATCAAAATCAAGTTCCACTGGAAGGGTTCCGTTTTCATCCTGCGAATAGACGGACAGTTTTGTCGTTGCCAGATTTTCCACCAGTTCATTTCTGCGGATTTTCTCTACACTCTCCGGGTCAATTCCAACGGTTTCATTCGTAACGGCATAGTCTCCCGGATTCATATCCTTTACCCCTCTGCTTGTATCAAGAATTGCCGTAAAACTCTGTAAAGCTACAAAAACAGTAATACTCATCACTAACGAAAGAATCGTAATCACCGTTCTGCCCCGTCCCCGTTTTAGATTCAGCCTTGCATAAAAGGCTTCAAAATTACGGATGTTTTTTATCCTGCGCACCCTTCTTTTTATCCTAATGCGCCGTCCCGACATGGCAACCGCCGGAGAAACACGGGAAGCATACCACGCAGCCGGAAAAGCCGCCAGCATGGCAAAGAGCAGGGTTACACCTATGCCGGCCAGGTAAATCATCCCATGGCCGGAATCGGTGTTCTCAATCATGGAATGCAGTTCTGCAGTGTTGTCCGCAAGAAACAGATCCGGATTCAGGACACCGGTTGCAGCCGTCAGAATCCCCTTTGCCGACAAAGAGCCGGCCAGCAGGCCAACAGGAATCCCCATGCCGCATAAAATCAGCAGCTGAAGTAACACCAGCCGGTAGATCTGCCCCTGGGTTCCTCCAATGGCACGAAGAGTACCGTAGTCTTTGATGCGTTTGGTTATGGTTATTTTCAAAATGTTGTAGATTACTAGTCCTGCCGCAGCCAGAACAAGAACCCCAACGATGATGCAAGCAAATGTCATAAAAGAAAATCCAGTATCTGTATCAGAAGTTCCTGCTTCGTCATAAGCAATGCCAAGGGCATCTAACAGAATCCAGTTGTATTGGATCTGTGATTCTTCCACCCCGACACTGTCTGCCAGTTCCCTCACAATCTTCTGAAACTGTGACGAATCTTTTACTTTAAAATCAGTGGAATACAGCAGAAACTCTTCTGGTAACAGCAAACAAGCGGTTCCCTCACCTGCCACAGCAGACAGAGTCCCTGTCGAATAACCGAGATAGTTGCTTTCCAATATCCCGCAGACAGTAAACCGGGCTGAGTAGGGATAAGCGGGCCTGCTGCCGTCCATCAAGGATACTTCTGCCTGCAGTGAGAGCACATCTCCCACATGGATCTCTTCGCCAAGATACGGCAGGGCATTTTCAGGAACGGCGATTTCCAGGGGAGAAGCAGGAAGACGCCCCTCCTTCACTTTCCCAATGGAGGGATATGCGTCTAATGCGTGACCTAAGTATTCGCGCAGGAACAGCGTAAGGCTGCTGCTGCCAAGCTTGATGTTCCCGATATTGATGAGACTCCCCACGCCGCTCAGCCTGGAATCCTCTGTCAACTGCCTCATCTGTTCCTCCGTAATCTGATGAAAAGTCGCATAGCGGCTGCCGTTCAATGATTCTGCCTGCTCTGTTCTCATAGTCTGCAGAATACCAAGCGACTGCCCGATTGCAGTGGTCATCATACTGGAAAGGATGACAGCAGTCAGTATCAGGACTGCCATTAGTTTTTGTGCTTTCAATTCTTTGAAAGCAAGGGACAAATAGGATTTCATAAAGCGTTCACCTCCGAAAGTTCTCCGTCAATGATGGTAAAACGACGGTCTGCCAGTTCTGCAATACGGGGATCATGGGTAATGACAACCAGCGTCTTGTTCATTTTTTCCCGTATACTGCAGAGCATTTTCATGACCTCGCTGCCGCTTCTGCTGTCAAGGTTTCCCGTGGGTTCATCGGCAAAAATAATGTCCGGCTTCGCAATCAACGCCCTTGCGATTGCCACTCTTTGCTGCTGTCCGCCCGAAAGTTCATGAGGCAGATGGGAAAGACGGTTTTTAAGCCCCAGGAAATCCGCCAGTTCCTGAAGGTAATCGTCATCCACTTTCTTTTTGTCTAAAAGCAAGGGCATCATAATGTTTTCACGGGCCGTCAGAACCGGAAGCAGATTAAACTGCTGAAAAATAAACCCGATTTTCCGACGCCGGAACGCCGATAATTCCCGGTCCTTTCCATTGTGAATATCCCTATTTCCATAAAACACACTGCCTGCGGTCGGCCGGTCCAGCCCGCTGATGATATGCAGCAGCGTACTTTTTCCGCTGCCGGACGGACCCATGATGGAAATAAAGTCACCCTCGCATATGTTCATTGAGGCATGGTCAATGGCAGCCACCTGGCTTTCCTTCGTTCCGTAAATTTTTGAAATGTCTTTTACCTGAATCTCCATAAAAAAACTCTCCTTCATTCATGATAAATTGATGATAAGGAGAGTATAGAAGGGAAATCTCAAAAATCCCTCAAAATGATTCCATTTTTAAAGAAACTGACACACTGGCTCCCATATGACGATTTCTGACGGAAATGCTGCCGCCGTGCTTTTTGCAAAGAAGACTGCAGACATATAATCCAATCCCAAAATGTTCCGAATCTTCTTTTCCTTTCTGAAATGGCTGTATGCCGCTCCTAAGCAGCGCAGCCGGGAAACCGCTGCCGTCGTCTGTGACAGATAATTCTAACCGTTCCTCATTCAAGGAACATTCAACGTCAATATTCTGCGCAGCAAAACGGAAGGCATTGGACAGCAGGTTTTCCACAATCTGGAACAGAATCGACTGATCAACTGATACCGCACGGGTTTTGTGTTCCGGATGAACAGATGTGCGCAAACGGACCTGTTTACTGCTGTCTGCTCCAATCAGATGTATCATATTCTCAAGTTCACAAATCAGTGTTTCCCATGGAACAACTTCCCGTTCAACCGGAATCTCTTCTAATTTCTGAATACTGCTCATGGTCTCTATATAACGTTCAATCCTGTCTGTATAGCTTTCCATGAGGGATAAATGCCCAGGATCCCCATCACCTTTTCCCGCCAGTTTCAGAGAGCCTTTCAGAACCGTGACAGGATTGCGCAGATTATGGGCAAACGCTGCGTTCAGCCTTCTGCGCTCCTCTGCCTGCCTCCATAGTTCACGGTTATTTTCCAGTAATGTTTTCCGCATGGTCTCAAAGGCAATACAAAGCTGTCCCAGTTCGTCCTGGGATTCTGCTCCGATTGTAAAATCCAGGTCATTCTCTATAATGCGGGCCGCACCTTCCGCAAGCACCGCCAGAGGTTCTTTCAGCTTCAGCCGGTAGAACATGGAAGCAGTCATGAACAACGCCGTGATAAAGATCAGAACCGGCAGTACAATCTGAACGATGGAAATGATTTCAGCGGCTGTCTCTGCCTGGTCTGACTGTTCTGACGGCCGTGTAAGCAGAAACGGTGCAGATTGAATATCAATTACGGTTCTCTCCGCAGCAAAATGCGAACGCAGCTCCACACAGCCCCAGAAGGAAAGAAGGGACAGAACCAAAGCAATCGTGATATTCATACATGCGATAGTAAATAATGCTTTTTTTAAGTTCATTTGCTTCATCCGTTCCATTTATATCCCACTCCCCAGACGGTTTCAATATAGCTGTTCATTGTTACGGCGGCAAATTTGCTCCGGATCTTACGGATATGCTCCATGATGGTATCACTGTTTCCGCTGCTCTCCAATCCCCAGATCCGTTCGTAGATCCGTTCCCGGTCAAATACCTGTCCTGCATGGACTGAGAGTAATTCCACGATGTCAAATTCTTTTTTGGATAAAATCACCGGCTTCTGATTCACCGTGATCTCCCTTTTTGTATAGTCGATTACCATATCTCCAAAAAACCGCAGACTGGACGGTTCCTGTTTCCGGTCTTCCCGTCTTAAATGGGCGGCTACTCTTGCGCCCAGTTCATCCAGGTCAAACGGCTTGACAATGTAATCATCTGCACCGGCAGAAAATCCCTTGATTTTGTCAGCTGTTTCCATCCGGGCGGTAAGAAAGAGAATCGGGCAGGCGATATGTTCACGGATATTCTGACAGACGGTCAGTCCGTCCAGATCCGGCATATTGATGTCGAGTAAAATAAGATCCGGAGACTTCCCTAATTGTTTCATGGCGTCTGTCCCATTGTATGCGGTTATGACCTGATAGCCTGCCATTTCAAAATAATTTTGAACGATCGCAACGATACCTGGTTCATCATCGGCAATGAGAATCTTCTGGCTCATGTTACATGTACCTCCTCTCGCAGAACGATACCAAGGGACACGCCGCAATGCATGCCCTTGGGTATATCATCTCATACAAATCTCAATTATTTCTCAACTTTTATTCATTGGTAAATCTTTCTGCAGTACCAGTACAGAATACCACCTGTATCCGGTCAGGACTGTCTGTATTTTTACCAGCTCTGGCATCAGCACGGCGTCACAATATACTCTACAATCCCACCTTTCTCAATCCTACGGTAAGCGGCCGCAGGCACGCTGATACAGATTCCAAGAGACAACGCCAGCATCCCCAGCACCGGCAGGACCGGAACCATAAAATCAACCCCCATATAATTCATGGACTGATAGATCAGATACGTCACAGCCGTTCCCGCAACTGCCGTAATCACCCACGCCCCTGCCGCATACAGGAAACCCTCCAGCAGCAGCATTTTCTTCACCTGCCTGCCCGTCATTCCAATGCTCTCAAGTATGGCGATCTCCAGCCGACGGTTCTGGATATTTCCGATAAATGTATTAATATAATTCATCACTCCGATCAGTGCAAGAATCAGAGCCACCCCGATTCCCACCTGCATCATGCTTCCCTGGGCCTTTCGGACCTCTTCCATCATCCCAATCCTGGAACTATAGGAATAATCCTTACTGTAAGGACTCTCCTCCATCACAGAGAGGATGGCAGCCTCTATCGCTTTCTCCGCCTCTGCCGGCTCATATCCGCCGGTTCCCAGGATACGCTTCCAGATTCCCTCCCGCTGATTCTCTGCCGCATACCGAATCCCCATCTTACCTGTCACGGGTTCCTTTACGAATTCCTCCACCACCTGTTTACTGACGATGATAGTGGGCGGATACCCCAGAAGAGCCGTGTAATCATTTTCGTCAATGAGCCCTGCAATCTCAAAGGTCAGCGCATGTTCCCGGTTCCCATACTCTGTACAGGTAACCGTCCTGCCCTTTACGTCTTCCTGATCCAGATCCAGCTGATTCCGGTATAACAGGCAGGTCTTCCCGCTTAAGAAATCTCCTTCATCCACAGGTTCTTCGGCCATTTCGTTCAGGGCCTCAAAATCCGCCTTACTGATGCCCACAAGAGACGACCCGAAATTTTCCGGAAATTGCTTATATTCCTCAATCTCATCCTCGTAGGGAATTGTCATCCACATCTCGTAAAATTCCCGCATCCACTGATCTGCAAATCCAGGCTCCCACGGCACGGCAATCTCCGTATAAATCACCGGATCCATTTCCGAAATCCCCGGGATTTCTTTCAGCTTCTCCATCACTTCCCGGTCAAAAATCTGCACACGTTCCTCCTGGTTTTCTTTCTTGATGGTATCATTTTTCAGAACCATGTCAAAATCTCTGTAATTGGGATTATACTCCCTTGCTCCCTGGGATATGAGAAGGGTTGCCATACAGAGGAACACCGACATGCCTGCTGCCAGCGAAAGCATGACAATCCCTGCCTTTTTCCTGTCCTTTCGAATCTGGTCCTTCGCCATCCGCCAGATCCGCCCCGACGGCCCGGCACAAGGGCGCCCATGTTTCAAAGCCTTCTCAGATGTCTCCTTTCCCCTGCGTCTCTCCCTCACCGCCGGACGATAGCCCAGAGCCTCCATAGGCGAACACATCACCGCAAGTTTCCCAGGCTTCCTGCCGGCAACCGAAACAGTAATTCCCGTGATCAGCACAGTCATCAGCAGGATTGCCGGGTGAAATGCCACCTCGATCTCTCCCCCGCCGCCCATGTGGATTCCTAATGCTTTTACCACAGACGGAACCACCAGAAACGAGACACCGCCTCCGAGAATCACACCAAAAGCCGTCCCAATTCCTCCGATCAGAAGCATTTGCCTCCACACCAGATAACGAATCTGGCGCCCTGTCATCCCAATGGTCTGCAGCAGGCCATAATAGCGGATATTTCCTGCCACGGACAGGTACATGATATTATAGATCAGAAGGTATGCACACAGACACGTCACCAGCACAAGTCCTGCAATCCCCGAAAGAATCTGTACCGAGAACGCAGAATCCGCCGTAAAGAACAGACGCTGTAATTTGCCCAGATTCATGGACTCGATAAACTCATCCTGCATCTTCTGTGGAATCAGCTTCTGCCGGAATTTTACGCACATACGCCCCGACGAAACATCCGCCGGCGAAAGCCCTGTCTGTTCATAGAACTTTTCCGACACAAAGAATACGCTCTTATCACCATATCCGTCCCAGATCCCGCAGATACGGAAGGTCATTTCTTTCTTATCACCCTTCACTCCGTATACCGCCGTCAGTTCATCCCCTGGCCGAAACCCCTTAAAACCGCATTTTTCCAGCGCCTCTTCTGTGACCATGACCTCATTTTCTTCTACGGGATACTTCCCTTCCACCGACTCCCTGGCCGGCGCCGCAATCTCGTTCCACCAGGTATCGTCCGCCCACATCAGCACCACGTTGGGCGTACTGTCATATTCCGTCTCTTCCACATATCCCGACATGGCGCTGATTCCCATTCGTAAGATATCCGGATTCTTCTCGCATTTCTCCTTCTGTTCCTCTGTAACACCGTACATGATTGCATCAAATTCTCCGCCGCTTAAGCGGATGTTCTGAAGCCTCTGCATTTTAAAATAAGTTGTGCCTACCGTCATCACACTGAACAGCATAAATGCAGACAGCACAACCGCCAGAATCATCGTAAAGCTTCGATACCTGTGACTTTTCAGCGACCTTCCCGCCATACGTGAAATGACCTTCCGATTGTTGTTTCTAAGCATGACGGTCACTTCCCTTCCAGATTCTCCCATCCTCGATACACACGATCCGGTCTGCCATCTGTGCAATATCCTGGTCATGGGTGATCAGAATAATCGTCTGCTGAAACTGTTTTGCCACAACCTTCAGCAGCCCCATCACGTCGTGTCCGGAAGCAGTGTCTAAGTTCCCAGTAGGTTCGTCGGCAAGAATGATTGCAGGTTTCGAGGCAATCGCCCTTGCAATCGCCGCCCTCTGCTGCTGCCCGCCCGACAGGTTCCCGGGAAGGGCCTCCTGCTTATCTGTGAGCTTCAGAACATCCAGAATCTCTTCCACGAAAATATGATCCGTCTTCTTTCCATCCAGTTCCGTCGGAAGTACAATATTTTCATACACATTCAGATCCGGCACAAGATTATAATTCTGAAAAATGAATCCCACCTTCCGCCGCCGGAAGACGGCAAGCTCCTCCTTCGACAGACCAGAAAGACTCCTGCCTGCCACAACCACCTCTCCCTGGGTAGGGGCGTCCAGTCCTCCGATCATATGGAGCAGTGTACTCTTCCCGCTCCCGGACTTGCCGATAATCGCCACAAATTCCTGCTCTTTTACCGTAAAGTCCACACCGTCCAGAGCCTTTACCACATGACCGCCCAGCCTGTAATATTTCTTCAGTCCTTTTGTCTCAACAATCCATGATTCCATCCTTTTCACTCCTTATCTCTTTTATAAAATCAGAATATCAGACAAAAATCACAAAGCGGTCACAATAGGAAAGAATCACAAAACTGTGATTTTTCTATAAATCCGAAGCCCCATTCGGCAGGTATAAAGAAAACTCCGCTCCTTCCCCGGCCTGCGAACGGACCTCAATATACCCGTCCTGCAGTTCCAGGATCTTTCTGGCAAGATACAGACCAATTCCGATCCCGCTCTGTTCATGAACCTCCGGCTCTCTGTAAAAGCGGGTAAAGATCTCAGCCTGCCTCTCCTTCGCAATCCCTTTCCCGGTATCCTGCACGCTGATCTTTGTAAATACCTCCTGGCATTTTACCATCACATGAATACGCCCTCCTGGCTCCGTATATTTCACGGCATTATCCAGCACGTTAAAAACAGCCTCTTCTGTCCATTTCCGGTCGTGGCTGACCCGTATCCCTTCCTCACAATCCACCGACAGCCGGATCTGTTTCCCTGCCGCTGCCGGCACAATCTCCCCGACAGCCCCGGCAATCGTCTCATACAGTCCTGCCTGCTGCCTATGGATTTGTATGATTCCGGTTTCCAGCCGGGACATCTTAACCATGCTCTCCAGAAGGAAGTCAAGCTTCTCCGTCTGCCCTTCCAGATGGTCCAGAAATTCCCGGCCCTTCTCTGACAGTTCTTCCTCCTGCAGGAATTCCAGATACAGCCGCATATTGGCAATGGGTGTCCTGGTCTGATGGGAAATGTCTGAGACCAGTTCCTTCATTAACTGCTTTTCCTTTGCGCCCGCCTCTTCTTTGCTCTTCCAGATGTGGTTCACCCGCCACAATTTTTCACTGCATCGTCCCCACAGGGAATCCTTCTCGCTCTCCCTGCTTTCCTGAAAACCTTTGCCGGATATTATCTCATCAAGCCCACTCTCTATCTGATCCACAAAATGGTAAACTTCTCTCTTCAGACGCCGGACTCTCCATACCGATACCGCCGCCGTCCCTCCTGCAAGCAGAAGCCCTCCTGCCGCTAACCAATCCATTGATATCCCATCCCGTATACATTTGAAATATATTTGTGCTCCTCATCTTCAATCTTGCCTCTGAGACGGTTGACATTTACCGCAAGCGTATGCCTGTCCACGAACTGTCCGCCGCTATCCCAGAGATGTTCCAACAGGATATTGTAGGTAAGAAGCTGCCCCTTATTCAAAATAAATTCCCGCAGAAGCCTAAGTTCCGTAGGCGTAACGCTGCATTCCTTTCCTCCTGTACAGACCCTGGCATTACAAAGGTCTACTTCCAGATAGCCGTCATGGAATGCGGTTTCACTTTCTGTTCTGGTTCTCTTCAGAATTACTTCAATCTTCCGCAGCAGTATTTTCATGGAAAATGGTTTCGTCACATAGTCTTCGGCTCCCAGGTCATAGCCGGAAAGCACGTCTTCTTCCAGGTCACGTGCGGTCAGGAATATGACCGGCACATCCTTCTGCCTTTTCATCCACCGGCACAGTCCGAATCCTTCCCCGTCCGGGAGATTAATGTCCATCAACACCAGCATGGGCGTCTCTTTTCCATACATTTCCTTCGCCTCCTGGATGGAACAGGCGGAAGCCACCGGATAGTTCTGCTTTTTCAGTGCGTAACAGAGGGATTCATTCAGGCTGCGGTCATCTTCTACAATTAAAATTTTCTGCATAGTCCCCTTCGTTCCCGGCCTTATGGATCTCGATGAACAGAAGGGCGCACTGCGCTGTTCATACACCGGATCATGCCAGGCCGTACCTGATAAGTCTAAAGTTAAACTTTATTTTACTCAAAAAGTTATTTTATATCAAGCAAATTCCAGGATCAGGAAATAATATACTTGCAGCATATCGATCCCCTTATAAAGAAAGGGCATATTTAGTAAGATGGGAATTATAAAATTGACGATTTTGTTGATATGACGAATGATAAACAGGTTTATTTACTACCCTGGCATCCAATAGACAAAGATTTTACAGAAAATAGACTTTTTTTCTCGCAAACAGACTGGCAGAATCACATCCCTTGCCATCATAGGCGGCAAACATATCTGCCGCCATAGATATCCGAATTCAAAGCCTTTCTATTCTGCAGAAATGCTTTTTACTCTTTTCATCGTAGTTGATTCCGACCAGTAAAATCTCACTGCCAAAGTCTTCCACAACCTGCATATATTGCTTACTTTTTATCTGTTCAATTGCCCCCGCCGCCGATTTGTTCCATTTCAATTCCACTATCAGCAGCGGCTTATCCGAACCTCTTTTGGGAAGAAACACAATATCCGCATAGCCCTTTCCGCCCGGAAGTTCCTGGAATTCCAGATAATCCTTCACCCGGCTGATATAAGCCAGTTGAATAACCGAGCGGAGAGACTGTTCATTATTATAGAACAAGGGTGAGGAATATTCATTGTGAATCTTATCCAGTAACCCGGCAACAGCTTCTTCATCCATTTGCAGTGTGGCCTCCAACAGCCGTTCCGATTGACGAATCATCTGTATCAATTCCGGACTGTCCGTATTTTTTATAGTGCGCAGAAATTCCTCCTTTACCTCCTGGTTCGGAATAAATACACATTCGGAAGATACATCATAAGCCAGATACCCCAGATGTACCAGCAACGTGAGCACATCATCTTTACTGCGGAAAGTAGTCATATCATTCTGAAAGGTATTGGTGTCTACCTTACATTTCATGCCGCCAAGCATAGACAGGATAGCATTCTTCAAGCCGTCAAAATTCATAGTAATATAGGTTTTCAGTGATTCATAGGTTTCTGTCTGCGTCCAATAGCTTCCAAATCGTTTCCTGCTTATGGCATCTAATACGGACTTGGGACTGTATACATGCAAATGGCCGCCCAGAATATATCCATCGTACCAATGCCGCATCTCTTGAAAATCCAAATCCGACTGTTCACACAGTCTGCGGACCTCTTCTTCCGTAAAACCGACATATTCTTCTATCGGTGCAGAATCTACCATTGTAAATTCATAGAAATCACTTAACGCAGACTGATTACCATACTTTTTAATGGGCAGAATCCCCGTCATATAAGCAGCCTCGACTATTTTATCGGTAAGGCTGCTTCGGAAAAGCCCCCGCAGAAGCTGGACATATTCCTCCTGCAGGAGTTTATCTTCTTTCGCTTCCCTAAACAATGCATCCCATTCATCAATGATAATCATCATCTTGGAACCTGATTCTGCGGCAATATCAGCTAACGCAACCGGCAGCGAATATTCGGAAGCATCAATGTACTCTGGATAAATCTCCTTCAACTCCTTGATTACCGATTTTTGCAGATTTTTGACCGTATCTTTTATATTGCCTGCAGTTGAGATAAACCATGTAATATCCAGATATAGTATGTTGTGTTTATTTAAATGGGTATGGTAAGAAGGCAGCCCTGCAATCTGCATGTCGTGGAAAAGTTCTTCTGAATCACAGCTTTTATCATAATAAGCACTCAACATCTGGGCAGCAAAGGATTTCCCAAATCTTCTTGGCCGGTTCACACATGTAAGCTTCTTTTTCGTTCCCAAAGTGTGATTGATATACTCAATTAATCCCGTCTTATCGATGTATTCTCCTTTTCGTATGGAACGAAATCCATCATTCCCGGGATTCAGATATTTTCCCATGAAACGCACCTCCCTTTTCCGTTATTGACAGTATAGCAACTTTAGTAAACTGATTCAATGGCTGCTTAAGCTTTTTGTCTCTCACATCCTTCATCAAACAGCGCCAGCGCCTTATCCATGATTTTCTTCGGCCCAACCGTAATGCGCATATGTGTCTTTCCTCCATCTTCAAACAGCCTGGTAGTAGGGCAATGGCCTCATATCCTTCCAGGCTGATATAGACAAAATTCGAGTAGGATCTGAATGCTTTCACACCTGTCTTTTGTTCCATTCCGCTTATAATATACAATTTATACACTATTTTTATTTATAATACCATAGCATTAAATTAGAGCTTCTTGACATAATTGTATGAATTTCTCGATAGTTGTGTTTGAAGGATCATATTCAGGTCTCTCCAAAAGTTCTTGATGATACCGTTCTATATTTTCTTTCTGTCCCAGAAGTACAGAACAGTGATATAAATTTAGAAGCGCTATAAATGAATTTGTAGTGGGCGCTGCGCAGATTGATGGCGCTGTGTGCCATCGGCACACGTTTAGCGCAGACAGAAACGGAGTGTAGACCAACGACGCAGATGGAAAATCAGTCAATTTATATGGCTGGTTACTTATTATTCGGTGTACCAGCATATCCATCCGAACAATTCTCTATATATTCATTTACCTATACCACCTTATCCGAAACCCCGCATGCCCATCCGCCGTGTTTTCTGCATACAGATACCCATTCTGCCGTTCCAGCACCGACTTGGCCAGCGCCAGTCCGATTCCCGCATGATCCTTCGCCGCACCCTCTCCCCGATAGAACCGTTCGAATAGATGCGGAAGGTCTTTCTTCGCAAACCCACCTCCCCCATCTTCCATCCTAAGTTCCGTATAAATCGGATTCTGACTGTAAGTAACCCGAATTCTTCCCCCATCCGGCGTATGTTCCACACAATTCTTTAAAATATTTAACAAAGCTTCCTCTGTCCACTGCCGGTCCCCATAAAGGACGCATTCAGAAGAACACGCCTCTTCCACAAGGGAAATCTGCCGCTCTGCCATCATGTCACCCAGCAGTTCTGATACAGATTCCAGAAGATCCGGCACCGCAAGCCTTTCCCTATGAAACACAATACCATGGGAATCCAGCTTTGCCAGCGCCAGAAGCCCTGCCACCAGATTCCTCAGCCGCTCAATCTGGCGGGACAGCCGGCTATAATACTCCTCCGTCTCGTCAGTCTGGTACTCCTCCAGAAGTTCCGTCATCAGGGACATGGACGTAAGAGGCGTCTTCAGCTGATGGGCTATGTCGGCAATCCGCTCTGCCAGAACTTCATGGTTCTTCACCGCCGCTTCCCGGGTGCTCCATAGTTCCATAACCGTCTTATACATCTCGTCCTCCAGATGAGAAAACTCATCTTCACAGCGGTTCAGTGCTGCGCCTTCTCCCAGATTCACCGCCCTCAGATATTCCGTCAGTCCAAGGATCCTCCCTTTTATTCTCATTTCTTCCCGATACTGCCCCCAAAATCCCCCAAGTCCCGCAATCAGAAAAAGAAGTACACTGATTCCCGCAGTAAAGGGAAAATAGTCTCCAAAGCTTCCCATAGGACGATACCCATACGCTTCCAGAAATTCAGATCCCACACTTAAGCGTTCCTTCAGTCCCCTTGCCAGTGATCCCGTCTTTATGGCAGTACCTGCTATTTTCTCCATGGTCTGGTATTCATGATAACTTAAGACAGCCGCCAGAAAAACTCCGGCGGCCACTCCCAAAAGTAACCAGAACAGGAAATGCCCCACTGCCTTTCTTCCTGTTCTCATCCTTTTTCCTCCATCCGGTATCCGATTCCCCTTACCGTTGTAATACAAGGGGTATGGTGCAGTTTCTCACGCAATCGTTTCATGGCTACCGTCAAGGTATTATCATTCACGAAATTTCCTCTGGCATCCCACAGTTTCTCCAACATCCGACCCCGGGGCAGGATGCAGCCCTTATTCTCCATCAGCATCAGAAGCAGCCGGTATTCCAGGTCAGTAAGGGGTACGATCTCTTGCTCTGCCCACACCTGCATCGTTTTCTTATCCAGACGAACCGCACCGCAGACAAGAAGCTGATGACCCGTTTCCCCGGCCCCCTTCTCTGTGGATACGTCTGCAGCCCCTTCGCCGCCTTCCAATGGATCCTTTGGCACGCTTCTTCCGGATGTTCTCCTTAGAACGGCCTGAATCCGGGATTCCAGTTCGGCAATATGAAAGGGTTTCGTAATATAATCATCTGCTCCCATGTCGAGTCCATGGGTAATATCCTTTACCTCGTCCCTCACCGTCAGAAAGATAAGCGGAATATTACTTTTCTCCTTTACCCATTGGCAGAAATCATACCCGCTGCCATCGGGCAGATTCAGATCCAGGAGAATCAGGCTGATTTCTTCCGAAAATATCCTCTTCCCCTCTTCCACACCGGAACAGCCGCATACCTCATATCCCTTTCTGCCCAGCGCCGAACAGATGCCAAAGGAAATCGTCTCATCGTCCTCAATCAATAAAATCTTCATCTCAGAACAACAACTCCATACCCTTTCACCTGAATGGTTCCGCTTACCTTCTCCCCGGAATCCAGATCTGTCATCTCCCGCTTGAGAACCACCTTCTGCTCATCTACCGAATAATTCAAGATAATGAAGTAACGGTTTCCCTCCTTCTCCCGGACACACAGTTCACACTCCCCCGGAAGTTCAATCTCACCCGCATAAGGGCTTAGAACTCCCAGATACCGAAGCATGGCCTCCACGGTCTCTCTGGTAAATGTTCCGCCGAAATGAAGCACCTTTCCCTCTCCGGCTTTCCGCTGTGTAAGCGCAGGTTTTCCTGCATAATAACTGGACGTATACCTCGCAAGCACTTCCACATCCTCACGCACCGTTTCCAGAACATCATTAAATATGCCTGTATCAAGCTGTTCCTTCTGCCATTCCATGCAGACCGTTCCATCCAACGCTCCTACAAAGGTAAACTCTTCTACTGCCGTCCCCGTAAGTTCCAAAAGAAGTCCCGGCATCGGAGCCATCACGCACCTTCCATGCTCTTCCTTCTGTCCCGTACGTGCGCCGGTCACCAGGCAGCCTCCCTTCTCCACATACGTTTTCAAAAGAGCTGCTCTCTCTTCCGTCAGAATCAGCCCGTGAGGATAGAACAGAACCGGATACTTCTTCAGATCATCATACTCCGTGTTGTCAGACAACAGTACATAGTCCATCGGTGTATGGCTCAGCTGCGACGCAGCGAAAATCTCTTTTTTGCTAGCCTTCTCCAGCCGGCGGTGCCATACATCCACGTCCGCATCCCAGAGATTATCGTAATCCTCCAGGACGCCAAAGCCTGCCTGATACTCTGCCCCGGCCAGTTTCCCCACTGACGCTGCGAGCCTGGAAATCTCTGTCACCTCCCGAAGCTTCCGGTTGTCCCGGTTATCATAGTCCAGGATCCCGTGCCAGTAAATCTCCGTCCCTACCGTACAGGTACGCCAGCGGAAGAAGCTGACATAATCTGCCCCGTGGGCGATACTCTGCATGGCCCAGAGCAGCATCTGCCCCGGCTTTGGCGCAGGAGCTTCCATCCGGGTATTCCACCCATTTGCCCCGGACTGCTGTTCCATAATGCCAAAATGAGGGCAGATGGAACGTACCCTGGAAAGATGGTTACTCCATTTCCTGTCATTCAGACTCTTGCTATGCAACGGATCTTCCTCCAGGCAATAGGCAAAATTGGGATAAGAATCATAAGTATAGACATCTAATGCATCATCCATCATCCTATGGTTGTCCAGATGGCCGAACATCCCGTTTGTGGTAATGAAATCTCCCGGCTTCTTATATTTACGGATGATGTCACTCTGCATTTTACAGAATCCTGCCGCACTCTCGGATATGAACCGGTAATACTCCAACGTCAGATGAGGGTTGGCAGAGTCATGAATCGTAGTGCGGGGTACATAGACCTCTTCCCAGTCTGTATATTCCTGATTCCAGAATATCATTCCCAGTTCTTGGTTTAAATTGTCAAGTGTTGCATATTTCTTCTTCAGATATTCACGGAATGCCAGAGTGTCGCTTTCTGAATAGAATACGTCCACCTCACAGTTGATCTCATTGTCAATCTGCCAGCCGATGACACTGGGATGGGAAGCGTAATGTCCTGCGAACTTCTCTACAATCCTCGCACTGAGTCGCTGGTATACCGGCGAATTGTAGTTATAGTGCCTGCGCATACCGTGGCGGAATTTGACCCCGTCCATCCTGCAGTTCAATACTTCCGGGTACTTCTCCGTCAGCCATGCAGGCGGCGTTGCCGTCGGCGTTCCGAAGATTACCTTCATACCAGCCTTACACGCAACTTCCAGAAATCCGTCAAAGAATTCGTAGGTGAATTCTCCCTCCCTTGGTTCTACCTTGCTCCATGCGAATTCTCCGATCCGGATCGTCCTGATCCCGACGGCTTTCATGCGTTCAAGATCTTCTTCCCACAGGCTTTTGTCCCAGTGCTCCGGGTAATAACACGTGCCCAGTGAAATCTCATTCCATTGAAAATTCTGTGGTTTCCTCATGATTTTTCTCCTCTCTTTGCTGCCATTATAGTCAATTGCGCCTCTGCCGCTTCTAAACAGATTTACCTTAATCAGACCTGTTTCATCCACATAATATATATAATACTCAATTTTTCATCATTTGTACAGCAAAAAACCGTAAATGTCTTATCCATATCCATCTTTATGCCGATATTATTTTCGGAGTTTTGCTCAAGTGTCAAATGAAAAAAAGACTTTGAAAATGAAAGGAGAAAACACTACATGGCAGCACGCATTAAAAACCTGAAAATCAGCCTGAAACTCTATATTCTTATCGGAGTTGCGCTAAGCGGCATGCTTATTATCGGAGGCATCTCGTTCTACTTAATGGGCGTATTAAATCATAAGACCGACAAAATCTCAGACGGATGGCTTCCCCGCATAGACATGGCGCGGGATATGACCAGTTCTCTTTCCAACGTCCGACTCAATGAATTAAGATATCTCACAGCCCTTTCAGACAAAGTAACCGAAACAAGCCTTCAATATATAGAAAAAGAAAAAGGCGAAATGGATGCACTTTTTGCAAACTACAAAGAACTGATTACCGGGGAAGAAAAGGCATTATACGATACGGCCTTTGAAAACTGGACGAAGTACAGCGAAGCTGACGACCGGCTGATGACGCTGGCAACACAGGGAGATATAGACGGTGCCCGGGCAATCTTAGAGGGTGAATGTGTAGACCTCTACATATCCCTGAACGGAGCATTGGACGAAATCATTAACTATACAGAAGAAGGCAGCCAAAACGAAAATGCTTCCAGCGAAAATCTTTACAGAGACGCAATCATCCTTCAAATCGGAGTTATGGTTATCATTTACCTGATCGGCACCTATTTCTTTGTAGTAATCATACGTGGAATCAAATACCCCATCCTCGAGATTGAACAGGCCGCCTCAAGAATGGCGCAGGGGGATCTGGATGTCGAGATATCCTATACTTCCAAGGATGAATTAGGCATTCTCTCTAAACAGATGCGTGAATTGATCCGCAAACTTCAGGTCATTATTGATGATGAAAATAAATTCCTTGCCCGTATGGCTTCCGGGGATTTTACCGTGGATTCCATCTGCGAAGAGGAATATATCGGAGGATTTAAGCCTCTTCTGGTTTCCTTCCGCGCAATTGCCGAGAAACTCAACCATACCATCCTGCAGATCAGTCAGAGTTCCGCCCAGGTTGCAAGTGGTTCTAACCAGGTGTCGGGCGGGGCGCAGGCTCTCTCCCAGGGCGCTACCGAACAGGCAAGCTCTGTAGAAGAACTTTCTGCCTCCATTAACGAGATTTCACAGAAGGTCCAGCAGAATGCCGAATATGCCCATAAGGCCAATGATATGGCAGGCGATGTAGGAAACGAGATGCAAAAAAGCAATCAGAAGATGCAGGAAATGATTCAGGCAATGAACAATATCAGCGCCTGCTCGGATGAAATCGGCAAGATTATTAAGACCATTGAGGATATCGCTTTCCAGACCAATATTCTTGCACTGAATGCCGCCGTAGAAGCGGCACGGGCTGGCGAGGCTGGGAAAGGGTTCGCAGTTGTTGCTGATGAAGTCCGCAATCTGGCTGGCAAGAGCGCAGAAGCCTCCCAGAATACCTCTGCTCTCATTGAGAATTCATTAAGAGCCGTGGAAAACGGAACCTTGATTGCCGATGAGACTGCCGATTCTTTAATGAACACAGTAAAAGGAGTCGAAGAGGTTGCCAGCATCATCAGTCAGATTGCCGATGCAAGCGGCAACCAGGCAGAGGCTATCGCCCAGATTACGCTGGGTATTGACCAGATTTCCAACGTTGTACAGACCAATTCCGCAACCGCAGAAGAGAGTGCTGCAGCCAGCCAGGAATTATCCAACCAGTCGCAGCTTATGAAAGATCTGGTAGGAACATTCCGGCTAAAGGATTAAAATACCGCCATTTTCGAGAACGAGGGGCTGCTAAAGCTCCTCGTTCTCTTCTATAAACCCTAATTACATTCAGCCTGTATCGGTTCATGCCAATACTGAATCAGAGTGTATCCGCAATGCCTCTCAACTGAGAGAGACTTCTACTTTACATTTCTTCTTCCAGCATCCTCATGGTAACTAAGCAGCCCCAGCAGGATTTAAAACTCTTCTTCCTCATCCTCCGCCGGCCTCCACGCCTGCCCGAACTTCACGTCCCGGAACAATGCCGCAAGCCCCGTAATCTGCTTCAGTCTCAGAATCTCATCCCTGTCCATCCCCAGATGCCTGGAAATCCATGCATCCGAACGCCCCAGTTCATGAAGTTCCTTCACAATATTTCCCATCAGATCCACATCATGGTTCCCCCGGGCACGGTTATGACGGATCGTGCTGGCAATCCTCTGATCCAGCTGTTTGTCTATCACAGACACCGGGAGCAGTCCCTTCTCCCGTTCATAAATATCCTCATGTTCCAGCATAATCCGATAGCGGTGGAAACCATCCACAATCACATACTTGTCCTCCGATTTATCATGATAACAGACCACAGGCATCGTATATCCGTCATTCTTAATACTCTCATAGAGCAGCTTCATCTCCGGCGGTGCGACCGCATTCGGGTTATAGGAATTCGGAACCACCTTTTCAACCGGAACAGCAATCACATGATAGACAGGGCTTTTATACTCCATAACTCATTTCCTCCACACTCTTATATTTATGACGGATCGCATCAATCCGCCTCTGCTGATCCCTGGTCATACCGAATCCCATAGACCGGCAGATATGGTCATTTTTCAAAATGCAGCAGCACATCCTCTTCCAGCTCGGAATATCCTTCGTTGATTTAATATCATCGGTATCGTCCGGAATCTTCCCTTGAAACACAATTCTCGATTTCTTACTCAGCGTATAATTAGAGACCCCGTTACGCTTAATCTGATATCCATGCTCCTTAAGTTCTTCAATCACTTCCTCATCCAGTCCTCCGCCCGTCTCGTGCCAGAACTTGATCGAAGTGTTGAATTTCTTCACATAATTATTGCGCAGGCGGACCGGCAGCGTATCCAGCAGAAACATGGTATAAGACTTCCACGTATGCCCTTCTGGCAGCGTGACATTCCGGTATCCCATTGCCTTTGTCTTTCCGTAGATCGCACCAAAGTTTGCACCCTTCACCCTGCCTACCAGTTTCACCCAGATCTCCGGGTCAATGACCCGGTACAGGTTCAGAGAATCCTTAGAATAATCATTAAACGGCGATGCAACCCTCATCTGGGAAACCTTCAGCCCGGCTTTATAATAAAGGTCATACAGACCATTATAATCATAATCAAATGTATAATTTGCATGCCAGACATCCTTCGTCGTCCAGTCATAAAGAGGCGACGCACACCAGAAATCCTTAAAATACTTCGTAATCCAGCACTTTTCCTTATATCCGAACTTCTTATTCAGGAACCCGCTGTATCTCTGCAGAGACTCATCCGCACGAATGCCCAGAAGACACACCGTCTTCTGGTTCCCGTGGGAAATCCTGTACCATCTGCCAAACTGCTTCGCCAGATCTTCCTGGTGCATCCGGTAGCGGTATGTAGTAACCGGATTATGTTTCAGATTCACCACGTATTTCTTCTTCGGCATCTTTCTGACCCAGAGTTCCTCCTTCTTATCATCCCACGGATACCAGTACATCTCATAACTGCTGAGAGCCGTACGGGTGGCCATGGGAAGGCACACCCAGTACGGCTCTACTTCGTCTTTAATCCGCTCGAACGTACGCTCCACATATTCCGTTGTCACCGTGTACTGGGCCTCAAAATCCTGATGGAATACTCCGATCCTTTTCTCAGGGGCATATTTCCGCTGATAATCCAGTACCATGTTCAGAAGCAGCCCGCTGTCCTTGCCGCCGGAAAAAGAGACATAGATATTGTCAAATTCCTTAAAGATAAACTGCATCCTCTCCTGGAACGCCTCGTACACGTTCTGCCCTAAATATTCTCGAACCATATTCATCTCCCGACCTTTCAAAAATTACCAATTTCTGGAAACTATTTGAATGTTAATTTAGCACATAAAAGGAGTAAATTCAACAAAATCGGATAAAATTCGTCAATAAACGTTCTCTGGAATACAAAAACGCCCCTGGCAGAAACCTTATGTTCTGCCAAAGGCGAATATAATTATCTTTCTTACATCTATGTTTCCAGAAAGACCTCCCTGCTGTATACTGGAAAGCACTGAAAAAATATCAGAATAATAATGCCGGAATGTATCTTTCGGATTCTTCGTATGGTAAAGATCCTCTAATCGTTTATATATCTTCGAACGCTCAGACGCACTCTGCAGAATCTCCTGGGAATTCGAAAGGTCAGCTAACAACTCCCGGAATTGACTGCGCTGCTGTTCTTCTTTCACTACATCCAACTCTCTACCCCACTGCTTTAATTAAGTCTTTGGAAATTACGCTGCGGTTCCCGGCTCCATCCCGATACGTTCTGCTCCAGGCTCCATCCGGCTTATGTGTCTCAGCTACCAGATCCCATGGCTTCAGTTCCCTCTTCCTCTCAACAATCTCGTCTATCCTTCCGGCATCTTCCTCATCAATGGAAATATCATAAACTGTCGTAATCGGCATGGCGCCGAATCCACAAAAATGATAATACACATTCGGCACCACAGGCCCGAACTGCCAGGCTTCTATATCGTCAGGAAACGCCATGTCTTCCTGCTGCAGATATGCCTTTTGAATATAATATAAAATCTTTTGTAACTGCAGATTACTAATCGGACAATGTTCATCTACACACTTAGATACAATATATTTGGATAATTCTATCGCCGTATACATCTTCCGTTCACCTCCCGTTACATATTCTGTCACCAACCGACAGGTTTCTGACAGAAATATATCTCTGCACTTTTCTTTTCATTTATACTATCATGTTTCCTCCTTCATGTCAAGAACATTTGTTCTTATTTATAAACATTCAAAGGTTTAGTATTCTGCGCACAATCTATGTTTTCCCCGCTTTCATCTCTTGCCTCTCCTGTCTTACCGTATTATAATTACTTTTATCAAATCAAACAGACTGTGAGGTACTCCTATGATTTTAACACTCGGACTCTCCATAAAAGCTTTAAAAAAAGAGCCGTTTTCCGGCTCTCACTGCGGTATGCGCTATTATCTAACTGCAAAAGACGACATACTGACAGCATATCTCTATCCAGAACCCTGGTGCTTTGAAGCAACCCCCAATGAGCAGAAGGAAAAGAAAGAATTCCCCTTCACCCAGGAAGGACTTGACGCTGCTCTTACCTGGCTGAATGAACGGTACGAAGCAGACCGCGACAACTGGGAACGGATCAGCAAAGACCAGATGCGGATATTCCTTAAGTCAACTTAACATAATTTCCCAGCCATCTGCTCAACCATAAAATAAAAGGGATATTGCCGTATTTCTCACCCTTCCAGCACTTCCTCCGCAATATTTCTGGCATGGTCTGAGATACGCTCCAGACACACCAGCGTATCCAGGAATACAATCCCTGCCTCCGTATTACACTGATTGTTCGCCAGGCGTTTGATATGCTTACTCCTAAGAGAGACCTCCAGATCATCCGCCTGGGTCTCCTTCTCAATCACCATAAGCGCTTTCTCTTTGTTCTGTTCGGCAAATGCCTCAAATGCATACCGGTAGCTGTCCACACACACCTCGAACATTTCCCTGAGCTGCCTGGTTCCCACCTCCGAGAAGGAAACCTTCTTCTCATGAAGAGTCTCCGCAAATTCGGAAATATTCTCACAGTAATCACTGATACGTTCGATATCCGAAACCATCTGCAGAAGATGTGCCACGTCCTGGTGCTCCTTCTCGCTGACCTGCAGAGAACTAAGCTTAATGGCATACTCCGTAATCCCCGCACTCAGCTTGTCCACCGTGGTCTCCTCTTCCTTAAGGAACCGGATGTGCTCTTCTTTCAAGGTAAACAACACATCCTTTGCCACCATCAGAGAATCTTCCACAATCTGCCCCATCCGGGCCACTTCCTTCACGGTAGACTGCAGCGCAATCACCGGCGTCTCCAGGATACGGTCGTCCAGAAGAACAATACTCTTATCCTGCTCATCCTCAGCCACTCTGCCGATCTTCTTCGCCAGCTTGATAATCCAGCCGGAAACAGGGAAGAGCAGCACCGTGGTACCGATATTAAATGCCGTATGCACCATACTGATCTGTGTCTGCGTAATATACACAAACCCAGTCTCAGGGTTGACAAATTCATAATAAATAATCGCCGCCGCACTGAACAGCACGGTTCCGATCACATTGAACAGCAAATGCATAAGCGCCGCCGTCTTGGCGTTCTTCTTGGCCCCCAGACTTGACAGAATCGCAGTCACACAAGTACCGATATTCTGTCCCATGATAATGTAGACCGCTGCGCTGAAGGGAACAAGGCCCGCCGCCGCAAGGCTCTGCAGGATACCAACCGATGCAGAAGAACTCTGGATCACAGCGGTCACGAACGCACCGGCAAGGATTCCCAACAGCGGGTTATCCCCAAGGGTTACAAAAAGATTACAGAAACTCTCCGACTCCTGCAGGGGCGCAACCGCCGATGACATGGTGGTAATACCGATAAAGAGCAGCCCGAAGCCAACAATGATACTGGCAACTTCCTTGGAAGAACGGCGCTTTCCTGTCAGCATAATAATCACACCAATCATAACCGCAATCGGCGCAAGCTTGGACGGGCTTAAGAACTTAGCCCATTCTACCGCAGACACTAACCAGCCCGTAACCGTCGTACCAATATTCGCACCCATAATCACGCCCATGGCCTGTGTCAGATTCATAATTCCCGCATTGACAAATCCCACTACCATGACGGTCGTTGCAGAGGAACTCTGGATGACGGCCGTAATCACCGCTCCCAGGAGTACACCCATCAGCTTATTCTTTGTCAGGACTTCCAACAGAGACTTCATCTTGCTGCCGGCGGCATTCTCCAGACCCTGTGCCATAATCTGCATACCATATATGAACATTCCGAGTCCGCCCACAAATGGTATGATAATATCTAAGTAGTTCATTATTTTCCTCCTCCTAAAGTGTAGTATGTATCTCCGGAATCACACACAGCAATTCCGGATCTGCAAATCTGACGTTCTCCTTTACATTACCATTTACGCCTAAAGAAAACAACTACTATTTCTTCATTTTCGGTTCAAATACAATCGATGCCAGGTAGCTGAACACCAGAGCCGCCGATATTCCCACTGCGCTGGCCTTAAAACCGCCCATAAAGATTCCGATAAATCCTTCTTTGTCTACCGCCTCTTTCACGCCTTTCCACAAGAGATTTCCAAAACCTGTCAGCGGCACGCTTGCGCCTGCACCCGCAAAATCCTGGAAAGGCTGATAGATATGCAATGCACCAAGCACCGCACCAGCGCATACCAGAAGCACCATCACACGGCCCGGCATCAGTTTCGTTCTGTCAAGGAGAATCTGTACCAGGGCACAGATGACTCCCCCAATCCAAAATGCATTAATATAATCCATAGCTTCACTCCTTATCATCCCGTAACGATATGCATTGGTCTTCTGCCTTTAACAATGCTCTAACACAATTCCGTGGGCGATTCCCGGAACGCTGGAACCTTCATTGTAGCTTACCGTTGACATGAGCGCCCCCGTCGGAACGAACAGAATCCGTTTCCACTCGCCTCTGTTAAGCTTCGGCAGAATATATGCCGACAACGTTGTTGCCGCACAGCCGCAGCCGCTTCCTCCCGCATGGGTATCCTGGGACACCTGGTCGAAAATGGTCATCCCGCAGTCCATATGATTTTTCTTAATATCATACCCTTTCCCACGCATCAGATCGAAGAGAATACTCTGCCCCACATATCCCAGATCACCCGTCACAATCCGGTTGTAATCCTCTGCAGTCCTTCCAAAATCCTCCAGATTCCGTATAATGGTGTCACAGGCTGCAGGCGCCATACACGCCCCCATATTCTGGGAATCCTTCAGTCCATAGTCCACGATCTTTCCCACGGTCACGCCCGTGATTCTGACGTGGCTTCGTTTCATCCCTACCAGAAACGCACCGCTTCCCGTAACCGTCCACTGGGCGGACAATGGCCGCTGGTTCGCATATCCAAGCGGAAAACGGAACTCCTTCTCCGCACTTCCGAAATGGCTGGAGGTAACGGCAAGCATATACTCCCCATATCCGGCGGCAACGCTCATGGACGCAAGCGCAAGAGCTTCCCCGGACGTGGAGCAGGCGCCGAACAGCCCGAACATCGGAATTCCCAGTTCTTCCACACCCATGGATGTAGCCACGCCCTGGCGCAGAAGATCTCCGCCGAACAGATATCTCACATCCTTTGCCTCCACATGCGCCTTTCCCATAGCCAGAAGACACGCTTCCTTCTGCATGGTGCTTTCCGCCTCTTCCCATGTATTTTCCCCGAACAGGTCTTCCTGCTCCACCATGTCAAACATTTTTCCCAGAGGGCCTTCCCCCTCCTTCTTCCCCACAACGGAAGCGCTGCTGACCAGATACGGGGACTCTTTAAATGCAATACTTTGTAATCCCTTTATCATTTATCCTACCTGCCTTCTTTGTTAAATAATTCCGCTGACCTTCAGCAGCCAGTACCCGAATCCCAGTACCCAGCTTGTAAATATCCCATACAGGATCACAGGCCCTGCAATCGTAAAGATCTTACAGCCGATTCCCATCACCTGGCCCTCTTTCTTGTACTCAATCGCCGGTGCCGCAACAGAATTGGCAAATCCCGTGATTGGAACCAGCGTACCCGCACCACCCCATTTTGCAATACGGGGGTAAATGTTAAAGCCCGTCAGAACCACACTGATAATTACCAGTACCATAGATGTCCAGCCGCCGCTTACATCCTTGTCAAATCCAAGTTTCTCACAATAGTTCAGAATGGCCTGCCCCACCGTACAGATCACTCCTCCTGCCACAAAAGCCTTCGCCATGTTCATGGGCAGGTTATGAACCGGCGTTTTCTTCTTGACATAATTTTCATATGCCTGCTGCTGCCTCTGTTTGTCCATTTCTCTCTTCCTCCTCGTATCGTTTTACTCCTAAAACCGGTTATAATAGCAGATCAGCGCTCCCACGCCCTTTCCAAGGGCAACCCCGAGAATCAGATATTGTATCCCCCGCAGAAGCTTTGCTCTGCGCACGAAGACCGGAAACACATTGAGAATCTCCGCCAGAGCCATGGACCAGCACCCCACAAAGATTCCCCCGAACAGCCCGAACACGGGCACGAGCCAGGCTCCGAACGGAATCCGGATTCCATACAGAAAGAAAATATTTCCCAGAATCCCTCCCAGAGCCACACTGTTTTCATAGAGAAGAATGTGCTCGCCCGTGTGCGTCCGGTCCGCAAAATCGGAAACTACCCCCAGTTCACTGATGAACGAGAAAAGCCCTGCTGCCACAACCATCCCTGCGCTAAGTCCGATGACCGCCATTAGAACCTGTACCCACATCCAGTTCCTTCTCCTTTCTGGAATACGTCTCAATCAGTGTGGTCTGTATATCATTTTCATACAGACGCATCTCAATCTCCATAGGCGTCGGATCCACGGTAAATTTCTTTTTGCCAAAATGATTGAAAAAGGTCAGAATCCCGATGACCAGCCCGATGGAATAGGTCAGTTCCAGAATCGTGAACCCATCCGACTTCTGCCCAGTCAGCAGTTCGTAGATCTGTGAAAATAATTTTGACGTATCCACGTCATTATTGAATGCCATAATCGAAAATGCCGCACCCATAAAACTGATCACTACCACTGCTGCCAGCTTCACGTAATAAACTGCACCGCCGGCCGTCTGCTGCTCCTCATAAGTAATGATAAAATCCGTCTCCCCAAGATTCTGTACATCCACATTGGGGCATTCTTCATGGATACGCTCGATCACCTTTAAGATGGACACTGCAACACGGTTCTGATGTTTATCGTCTGTATGGTGAAACGTCAGCAGTTTCAGACTTTTCAGCCTTGGAACAATGGCCGGGTTCGGGCATTCCATCTGAACCACGTCTCCCAGCGTAACTTCCGGCTTTACGACCTCCACGTTTCTGTCCACTTTGATATATACCGTCTCACTGTTCGCCATGTTTATCCTCTGCTTTCCGGCACATTGTTTTCCCATGCGCCCTCTGCCATCCAGCTTTCCCACTGCCCGGCAGGCGCATTATGTTCCACCAATGTTCCTTCATTTATCTTACCGTGGTCTCTCATATCATTAAAATAATAAATCAGCCCGATTACCACTGCCGCCATCACGACGCAGATCAGGCATACCCTGAGTTTTCTTCTTGCATTATCCATACTTTCCACCTTCTTTATCCCTTTTGCGGATTAGTATGGATATTTTTAAGAAAAATATTCATGGTATGCCTGTTATATTCGGTCTCTCAGATTTTTTAAAATTTTCTTCTCCATTCTTGACACCTGAACCTGCGAGATCCCAAGGGTATCCCCTACCTGCGTCTGCGTCTGGTTCGCAAAATACCTGAGATAAATCAGACGCCGTTCCTCTTTGTTCAGATATGCCAGCAGCTGCTTTAACAGCAGGTGGTTCAGAATCTGCTCTTCTTCTCCTTCCTTTTCCTGCAGCTTATCCATCAGCCGCACTTCCTGTCCTTCTTTCTGGTAAATGGGTTTGTGCAGGGATTCAACGTCTCCGCTGGCATCCAGCGCCTGCGTCAGTTCTTCCTGTTCCACCCCAAGCTCCCCGGCAATCTCTGCCACCGTCGGATCCCGTCCCCATTTTTCCTGCAGACGTTCCTGACAGAGATAGGCTTTGTAGGCAAGCTCCTTCAGCGAACGGCTTACCTTGATCATTCCGTCATCCCTCAGAAAACGCTTGATCTCACCGGAAATCATGGGCACCGCATAGGTAGAGAACTTCACGTCATAGGAAAGGTCGAACTTGTCAATGGCTTTTAACAGTCCGATACTTCCCACCTGGAACAGATCTTCTGCCTCCACGCCCCGGTTATAGAATCTTTTGACAATACACCAGACAAGGCCGGTGTTTTCCTCTACCAGTTGTGCTTTCGCTTTTTCATCCCCTTCGTGAGATCTCTGAATCAAAGCGATTGTGTGGTCCATAGTCTGCGTCCTTTACCGATTGTTTTTTCCATCTTTACCGTGGTTCCCTTTCCCGGCGCTGACAATACTTCCAGATGATCCATAAATGCTTCCATAAAGGAAAATCCCATTCCCGAGCGGTCCAGTTCCGGCCTGGTGGTAAAGAGGGGCTCCATGGCCTGTTTCACATCCTCAATCCCTTTGCCCTTGTCTTCAATCTCCAGATACAGTGTTCTGCCTTCCGTACGGCAGCGGATGTGGATGTTATGTACTTCGTTTTCATATCCATGGATGATTGCATTCGTCACTGCCTCCGATACTGCTGTCTTCACGTCTGAGACTTCCTCTACCGTAGGATTCAACGAGGTCATGAATGCGGCAACCGTTACCCGGGCAAATGACTCGTTGGATGAACGGCTGTCAAAGATTAACTGCATCTCATTGGTATGTTCCATCTATTCTTCCTCCTCATATATCTGCATGATTTTCGTTACTCCTGACATGGTTAATATTTTTCTCATTCTTTCATTGGTGTGGACGGCGCACACTTCTCCGCCTAGTAAGTAGATCCGTTTGTAGCGTCCCATGATGACTCCGATTCCGGAACTGTCCATGAAGTTGGTCTCTTTGAAGTCGAAGATCACGTAGCGGATGTGGTTGTGCTCAATCAGGTGGTCGGATTCCTTGCGGATTTCCTCGGCGTTGTGGTGGTCAAGCTCGTTGGGTAAAAATACTGTCAGGCAGTTTTCCTGGACCTGATATTTCATATCCATCCTCCTTTTTAATCGGGTAATTTTATTTAAAGTATAGAAAAGGATATGCCGGGCTGCATATCCTTTTCTTTGGTGTGTTATCGTTTTGGATTTTCTGCAAATCCGATGATTTACTCTTCGTCACCGGTGCTGCCGGCTTCTCCGCCGTCGGAGTTACCGGAGTCGCCGGGGTCTCCGCTGGCGGAGCCGTTCTGGGCATCCAGGGCTTCTTTGGCGGTTGCGGCGGCTTCGGTGCCGGGGTAGCTTTCGGTGAGTTTCTGGTACTTGAGGTTGGCCTGGTTCTGGTCGCCGCTTTTCTCGTAGGACTGGGCCAGTAAGAGCAGGGCGGCTCCTTCTTCATAGCCTTCGTCCATTCTCATTACCTGCTCCAGGTTCTCGATTGCGGCGGTGTAGTTGGCAACTTCATAGTTCTCCTGGGATGTTCCGTACAGAGAAGCGCATACCCGGGGGAAGAGTTCGCCGGTGATTTCGTCATAGCGTTCCCGCCCTGTGATTCCAAGGGAATCCGGAGTGACTTTCAGAAGTTCCTCTATCATTGCGGCATCGCTCATGTCGTCTGCCCGGAAATGTTCAGCCATACTCAGTACGATCTCGTAGCTTTCCTGGGTTGAGGCGGCTGTGGCCTGTACGTTTTCCGTCTCCTCGCTGGTGGAACGGTATTCTTCCAGTTCCTTTTTCAAGGCGCTGATCTGGGCGTTCTGGGTGGCGATCTGGTCGCTGAATTCTACGGTCTGCCGGTTGGAACGCTCCTGCCGGGATACGTTGATGGCAGGCATGATCAGAAACCACATGACGGCCACGCCTACTACCAGACCCATGGCTATGTTTAAGACGGTATGCAGGCCGGCATTATCCTTGATACTGGTGGATACGGGCTGGATGATCGTCTCATTTCCGAGATTGTATGTAACGGTGTGCTTGTCCTTTTTTTCTTTCTCTTTGATTTTAACGTTTCTTGCTCTGCGGATCTGGTTCAGATCGTGCATACAGCGCAGGGAAAATTCGTCTGTGGTGTCCAGCTTGTACGCCGTACGGATGGACTGCCTGGCGAACGTATACTGTTCTGTATGCATATAGATCAGCGCCAGAAGCTGATGTGCCTTTACATAAGACGGGTGAACCGTCACGGCTTTTTTCAGCTGGATGATTGCCAGGTCTTCCCCGTTCTGCCTGCAGTAATCCAGGGACTGGTTGTACCTCTTTACCGCCTGGTTGATCGCCTCTAACTCTCCTGCCGTCTCCCGTACCTTCTGGATATAATAATTCGCAATATTATCATGGGACTGGAAATTCTTACTTAAAATCCACTCCACCAGCGCCTCCATCACATCTCCTCTGCCATAATAGACCAGGCCCAGCAGGTTTCTGGACGCAATGTTTCCTCTATTATATTGTAAACTCTTCCTCAAAGACGTGATTGCACCGGACAGATCCCGGATCTTTGCTTTCTTCAATCCGTCGTTATACCAGTACATGGACTGGTAGGAAAGCTTTGTTGTATAATCCATATGCGATCCTCTACTCTTCTTCTACTTAGCCTTCTCCATCACTTCTCTCAGGATATCCGTCATATCCGTCAAGTCTTCCTGATAGATCGCCTTCTCTATATCTTCGACTTCCAGGCTGGGCTGGAATTTCTTTAATTCTTCTTCAAAATCAAGCATACGAAATGTCTCCCCTTTCCACTGCTTCTTTTATCATTCCGGCCAGATATAAGGAGCCAAGGCAATAGACCTCTCCATCCCCGCACCTTCTGGCTTCTGCTTTGCGAAGGGCCTCTTCCATCTTCTCTTCACAGATGACTTCCTTCCTGGTAAACTGACAGAACAGCCGTTCCAGTTCCCTGGCCGGGACTTTCCTTGGCCCCTTAAGTTCCGTCACCACATAG
The DNA here is from genome assembly GCA_910587575.1 of uncultured Dorea sp. Taxonomy (GTDB): domain Bacteria; phylum Bacillota; class Clostridia; order Lachnospirales; family Lachnospiraceae; genus Sporofaciens. The sequence goes on along the minus strand of CAJULU010000034.1, from coordinate 12,949 downwards.
GCCCTCACGTTCAGATTCTCACACAAAAATTCAATCATCTGCTTATAGTTCTTATCATTCACTGCCGAAAACAGAATCACGGAATCTCTTTCCCATTCTGCCGCATAAGCTTTCACACTCTTTACAAACGCCTTGACAGCCGCCGGATTGTGCGCCCCGTCAATCACCAGATGAGGACTGATCCGTTCCATCCTTCCTTCCCATTTCAGAGCAGATAAGGCCGCCTGCCAGCGTTCCTCCCGAATCTCTTCTCCTCTTAACAGATACTCTGCGGCACAAAGGGCAAGTTCTGCATTCATGGCCTGGTAACAGCCACAGATCGGGATCTGAAAGATAACATCTTTATCATACGCATTCACCCGGGAAAATGCAATATATTTTCTGGTAACTTCTCGAATTTCGTACGCATGATTCGATATTTCTCTACAGGGTGCCTCATTTTCCCGGGCAATTCTCTGAATCACCACTGAGGCCGCCTCACAGCTTCCGTCATAGAATACCGGGATTCCAGGTTTAATAATCCCCGCTTTCTCTGCGGCAATCTGCTCGATGGTGTCGCCAAGAATCTCCGTATGGTCAAGGCTTATGGACGTTATGACGGCAAGTTCGGGACGTTCCACCGCATTCGTGGCATCCAGCCGCCCGCCAAGCCCTGTCTCCAGGATGATATATTCCACGTCCGTTTCCGCAAATGCTTTCATCCCCATTCCAAACAGAAACTCAAAATAAGAAGGATGCCCCCATCCCTCTTCTTCCATCTGCACTGCTGCCAGAAGCACCTCATGAAAAACTCTGGTAAACCCTTCATCATCAATGGGAATATGATTCATGCGGATCCGCTCATTGATCTTTACCAGGTGAGGAGAGGTAAAGACTCCCACCTTTTTCCCCTCCGCCATCAGAACTGCCTCCAGATATGCGCAGACAGAGCCTTTTCCATTGGTTCCTGCCACATGGACAATCTTCCTGTCTGCGGCAGGATTTAAAAGCCTGGAAAGGAACTCCTTTGTATGCTCCAGTCCATGTTTTTTCGTAAACCTGGGAATCTTTTCTATATAAGCTGCTGCCTCTTCATACGTCATTTCTACTCTTCCTCTTCCAACTGCTCCACCCAGGATTTCTTCTTATCCGTTGCCGTTCCTTCCTGCACCGCAAGTTCCCCGTTCTCATAGAGATAGGCGTCCGACTTCCGGAACACCGTATTACTGGAACCCATCTGCACGACCACAATCTCATCCCCCTCGCCAAGTTCCGTTTCCGGCAGATCGATCCTTGTATTATTCAGAAACGTACTCTTCTGCCTCTCGCCATTGACAAATACCTTGCTGGACTTGGTAAAATTCTCCCCATAAAGGCTGTAGCCTTTGCCCAGATGCGGGATGATACTCTGAAGCGTCACATCCCGGACGCCCATCACCATATGGCCTTTTTCGATCGGCGGCTTCCCGTCATACACGTACTGCTCCCCATACAGAATATCATACTGCAGGATTTCCAGATCTGCCAGATAATTCTTCGTCTTCCGCCTCTCCTGGTGATAATTAAACACCGTACCGGAATGAATATCCAGCCTTCCCAGCACATCCGCCATGATCTGGTAAGAAGGAATGTTCCGGTCCTCCTTGGGAAGCCCGATATTATCCCAGATCACATAATTCGTATTATACAGATAACGCCCTTTCAGGTCTTCTGCCTTTAATCCCATGGTAGGCAGATGATCGCCGTAAAACACCACTACTGTAGGTTCTCCCCGCTCTTCCATGGCCTTCACCAGATTTCCGGCAAACTGATCCATCTCATAGACCTGATTGACATAATATTCCCACTTATTCTTTGTTCCTTCATCCGCAATCCCTTCCACCAGGATCTTCGGATTCTCAATCACCTTCTCCTCCGGATAGTCTCCGTGTCCCTGGACGCTGATCCCGAACACGAAATCCTGCCCTTTCGTGGTGTCCATTGCCTCTAAAATGTGCTCCACCAGAATATCATCCTTGGCCCAGCCATTTTCTGTCGTCTGCAGAATGTTCATAAACTCTTTGCTGGTATAACTGTCGAATCCCACGTTGTTGAACACTCTTGACCGGCTGTAGAAATTTCCTCCGTTGTTGTGGAGCGCATGGGTTCCATATCCAAGTTTTGCAAGAGCCGTCGCCGCACTCTCGCTCACCTGGTTCTTCAGCACCGTCTTATACGGATATTCTCCCGGTCCGAAATATCTGAGGTTCATGCCGGTCAGTACCTCAAATTCCGTATTGGCAGTTCCTGCACCGATAGAAGGAACCTTAAAATACCCGGAAGAAAAGTTTTCATACATGGCATGAAGGTTCGGGCAGGCGTCCTCTGAGGTGGTGAAAAATTCTGCCTCCGCCACATCAAAATAAGATTCTAACTGGATAAAGATAATATTCGGAAGTTCCTCCCCGGACCGTCCCGTCTCACTCCTGGTAATCTCCCGTTGATTGCTGATCTCTGTAATCGTCTCTTCATTATAGTCATTGGGTTCCGTAATACCGGTATTGAACACACTGGCCATGAAGCAGTAAGGAAGCCCGTAATCCTCATACGCAAACGCAATATTTCCGAAGTAAGTGGATACCACCCGCTTCTCTACCGCCAGATCCGAGACAAACCCGTACAGGACAAAACAGGCCGCAACGCCGGCCAGCGCCCACAGCCGGCGGATCTTCCCGTTATACTGGCAGCCGCGCCTCCACATGGAGATGACCCAGATCACCACTGCGCCAATCCCGATCCCAAGCCCTACCAGTTCCGCACCGTTAAAATAATTATTTATCAAGGTAATCCCGTCCTTGGCAACCTTGAAATCCTGGGCGTTAAAAGGCGTGACCCTCTTCATCAGCATATAACCGTTCGCCACGCCCAGGGCAAGCCACAGTACACTGATGATAATACGGACAAACATTCTCCGCCTGACCAGATAGACTACGGAAAATGTAATAAATATCATAAACGCATTGTACAGGAACACCATCGGTGTCCCTGTCATATACTCCCACGCCTCCACGGCCGAATGCCTGGAGACCGCCTCGATCACAAAATTAATGATACACGCCAGAACGCCATGGAGGAGCAGGGAAATCCGGTTCATAAACTGATACACCGGCTTCATCTTCCTGGCAAATGCGCTGTTACGTCTCTCCTCAAGAATCCTCTCCCGCCGCTCTTTCCTGGCTTTCCAGTATGCCTTCACATCTTCTTTTCTGATATTTTTCAGTTTGTGAAATGAGCCTTTTATGTCTGGCTTCTTAACTTGAAACTTCTTCATAATCTCCCCTTGGGAACCTGTCATCCCTCTGCCGGAACAAACGGATGACAGGTTCATCACCTAAACTGCTGTCACATTGAGCCATTTACGCCTGCTTCGCCTTCAGGCTCTCTAACCGCTCACTTACCTGGGCCTTCATCTGCCGGTACTTTTCAAGCTTCTCCCGCTCTTCCTGAACCTTCGCTTCCGGCGCCTTGCTTACGAATTTTTCGTTGCAAAGCATTCCCTCTGCCCGGGCGATCTCTTTCTGAAGCCTTGCCTCTTCCTTGGTCAGACGTTCCGTCTCCTGTGCAAAATCAACCAGATCCTCTAACGGAACATACACCGTTGCATCCGGGACAACGATAGACACGGCATCCTCTGCAATTCCTTTCTTATCCTTCTGAATAATAAATTCATTGGCCGAAGCCATGGCAATCGTAGCATTATTCAGATACCGAAGCCCGGAACAAAGCTGCTGGTCCTCACATACCACATACACCGTTGCCTTCCGGGAACTGGGGACATTCATCTCGGCGCGTACATTGCGCACACCGCGGATAATCTCCTTGAAATGTTCCACAATATTCTCCGCAATCGGGAAATGATACTTCTCCTCATATACCGGCCACCGGGACATCATCAGAGACTCCTCCTCCGGCACCAGCTTACTGTAAATCTCCTCCGTCACAAAAGGCATATACGGGTGTAACAGCTTCAGAGATTTTTTCAGCACCTCCCGCAGGGTCCAGAGGGCATCATTGGCGCTCTTTGCATCCTCTTCGGCATGATAAATCCGGTATTTGGCAATCTCGATATACCAGTCACAGAATTCATCCCACAGGAAATCATATATTTTCGACAGCGCAATCCCCAGTTCGAACTTATCCATGTTCTCGGTCACTTCCCGGATCAGATTGTTGCACTTGGATAAAATCCACCGGTCTCCCGGGCGAAGGGTGAAATCTTCCGGCTCCGTCAGTTCCTTGTCTCCCAGGTTCATAAGAATAAACCGGGACGCATTCCAGACCTTATTGGCGAAATTCCTGCTGGCCTCCACCCTCTCATAATAGAAACGCATGTCATTACCAGGCGCATTTCCTGTCATCACCGTCATACGAAGCGCATCTGCACCATACTGGTCGATAATCTCCAGGGGATCAATTCCATTTCCCAGAGACTTGCTCATCTTACGCCCCTGGGAATCCCGGATCAGCCCATGGATGAACACGGTATGGAACGGCGACTTCCCGGTGTGGGCATAACCGGAAAATACCATCCGCACTACCCAGAAGAAAATAATATCATAGCCGGTAACCAGCACATCCGTCGGGTAGAAATAATCCAGATCTTCCGTATGCTCCGGCCATCCCAGAGTAGAAAACGGCCACAGGGCAGAGGAAAACCAGGTATCCAGGGTATCCTCGTCCTGGGTAAAGTGTTTACATCCGCATTTCGGACATACTTCCGGCATCCCTCGTGACACCACGATCTCCCCGCACTCGTCGCAGTAATATGCCGGAATCCGGTGTCCCCACCAGATCTGACGGGAAATACACCAGTCGCGGATATTCTCAAGCCAGCGCAGATACACTTTATCGAACCGCTCCGGCACAAACTGAAGCTCCCCCTTCCGGATTGCCTCTATAGCCGGTTTTGCCAGTTCCTCCATGCGCACGAACCACTGCTGCTTGATCAGCGGCTCCACCGTCGTACCGCACCGCTCATGGGTTCCTACATTATGAGAATGGGGAACAACTTTTACAAGATATCCCTGCTCTTCCAGATCCCTGACGATGGCCTTGCGGGCCTCATAACGCTCCATCCCGGCATACCGGCCGCCCTGCTCATTGATGGTGGCATCGTCATTCATAATGTTGATCTCCGGCAGATCGTGACGCTTGCCCACCTCAAAATCATTGGGGTCATGGGCAGGCGTAATCTTTACCGCACCGGTTCCGAATTCTTTATCTACATAATAGTCTGCCACAATCGGAATCTCCCGGTTCACCAGCGGCAGGACTGCCTTCTTCCCTACAATGTCTTTGTATCTGTCGTCATCCGGATGTACTGCAATAGCCGTATCCCCAAGCATGGTTTCCGGACGGGTGGTGGCGATCTCCAGAAACTTTTCTGTCCCCACAATCGGGTACTTGATATGCCAGAAGAACCCTTCCTGTTCTTCATGGTCAACTTCTGCATCTGAAAGGGCAGTCTTGCAGACCGGACACCAGTTGATAATCCTGGATCCTTTGTAAATATATCCTTTTTCGTACAGACTTATGAATACCTCTTCCACCGCTTTCGAACAGCCCTCGTCCATGGTAAACCGTTCTCTGTCCCAGTCGCAGGAAACCCCTAACTTTTTAAGCTGTCCTTCAATGGTTCCCGCATACTCTTCCTTCCACTGCCATGCTCTCTCAAGAAACTTCTCCCGTCCCATTTCCTTCTTGTCAAGGCCCTCTTCTTTCAGCTGGTTCGTAACCTTTACTTCCGTGGAAATAGCTGCGTGGTCTGTTCCCGGCACCCATAAAGCATTAAATCCCTGCATTCTCTTATAACGGATTATAATGTCCTGCATAGTATTATCAAGGGCATGGCCCATATGCAGTTTCCCCGTAATATTCGGCGGCGGCATCACTGTTGTAAACGGTTTCCTGCTTCGGTCCACCTCGGCATGAAAATACTTGTTCTCACACCATTTTTCATATAATTTGGGTTCAATCTCTTTGGGATTGTAGGTTGTCTCCAGATTCTGGCTCATGTACGTTTCCTCTCTTTCCTTTTCGTATCGGGATCCACCAGGCAGGCGTCATGATGTCCGGACATCATCCGGCCTTACACAGGATCCATCCAAGGGCGTTTACTGTCAGATATTAAAAAAACCGCCCTTTACACTGTAAAGGGCGATTAAACAGACCTAATCGCGGTACCACCTTTATTTCATATAGAAGGAACTCTTCTATATCTCATCTTATTCTTTAACGGGAACGACTCCGGGATGACCTATGGCAGATAAACATAGCCTTTCGTCCGATTTCAGTCATCCGGCTCCGAAGCTACCTTCTGCATCTCAGTCCTTAAGCGCCTCTCAGCCCCTGGACCTCAGGGTCTCATACCAGTCCGCCGCAAATAAAAATCTACGGCGTACCGCTTCTCACCTTCAGTCCCTTTCGGGCACTCTCTCTGTCAGAACGATCTTATGCATACTCCTCTTCTTCAACGCCTTTGTGCTATAAACTTTTTGGTTCTATGAACTTTAAACAGGATTATAGACACACAAAAGTCGTTTGTCAAGGAGTTTAGGGAATTTTCAGAAAGTCTTAAGGACTTATTGTCACACTTATAATTCGTCCAGAACCCCGCCGATCATTCTCCAGTAAGCCGCTTTCTCACCGTCTTCCGGTACATATTTTCCTTCGCTGTAGATCCTGGCAAGCTGACGGGCCGCATATCCCTCGTCCGTCTCGCTGGCTTTCTCGTACCACTCGATTCCTTTCTCTATATCCGCTTTTACTCCGGTTCCTTCCAGATATAGCTCTGCAACCTTCGCCTGCGCATAGGCATCTCCCTTCTCCGCCTGTCTGAGATGGTTCTTGAAATCCGTCTTTTCCTGCTTAATCCGCTGCTTTTCCAGAATCTCATCCAGCAGTTCCGTTGCCTCCTTATGGCTCTTGGCCGCCGCTTTCTTAAGCCACTTTACGCACTCGTCCTCGCTCTTCTTCGTTCCCTCGCCGGTATGGTATGCAAGGGCAAGCTGGTACTGCGCATGAACGTGCTCTTTTTCAGCCGCTTTCTGGAAATACTGAACGGCTTCTTTCGGATATGTATAGAATCCGTCCCCGGTCTGGCAGTATAATCCCATCTCGTAATAGCCAGAGGCTGTAGTCGGCTGCCGGATTCCCTCGTCAAACCTCTCTTTCGCCCGTCTGACCTTCCGGCGGATCTCTTCGGATTTCGCCAGAGCCGTCTCATCGCCATCGGCCGCCATCTCGTCCAGAATCCGCAGGCCCTCCTCCACGTCCTGTTTTCCTGTACTTCCATAGATATATGCCTCGGCAAGCGCATACCGGCCCTGGGCCTCACCTGTTGCCGCCGCTTTCTTCACCCAGCTCATACTAAGCTTTAAATTCCGCTTTACCAGTTCGCCTTTTTCGTAAAAGCGCATCATCTGAAGCATTGCAGGAACATACTCTGCTTTCGCCGATTCCCGGAACCAGCGCAGAGCCTGCTTATGATCCTTCACCGTCTGCTCCCCGTGATAGCTGAGTTCTGCCACCTCAAACATTGCCGCCGGATCTCCATCCTCTGCCTTTCCAAGAAGTTCCTCATACTCCGCTTCTTTCCTGGACTCCTCTTCTTTCGCAGCTTCCTCCTGTCCCGGTTCGCTCTGCTCCCGGGAAGATTCTATTGGCTTTATGTCCACTTCGTCCATCCAGTCCTTCTCCGGCTGTCCTGTCTCCAAAGTACCTGTATCGTCTCCCCAGTCCCCTTCTTCGGACTGGATAAAGTCTGCAAGCCAGCGCATCTCCCTCGCTTCCTCGGATTCTGCCGGATCTGCAAGATCTTCGATTCCCACGATCTCAATGGCCATCCCTTTTGTTCCCGGCTCGTCTGCATTAGGTCCGGCCATCTCATGGCGCCCATTCTCCGGCGCCTCAGGAATCTTCCGGCTTCGCATCCCGGTCAATTTTTCCCCTTCGAAACGCTCCCCTTTGTCTAAACTTTCGAAATGAGCAGATTCCTGGAAATCTTCATTCGGGGAACTCCCGTCTTCCGCCAGCCCATCCCGGCGGTCTCCATCGGAAGAACTCCCGTCTTCTTCCAGCCCATCCCGGCGGTCTTCCCCGGAAGAGCTCACAATCTCCGCCGTCCCGTCCGAATCTTCGAACTCTACCCTTGACTCCTGCCCGCCTTGATTCATAATACTCATAATTTCTTTTATACTGTCAGCTTCCCCTGACGCTTCGTCTGTTCCCTCTGTCCCCGCCGGGACAGAAACAGACGTCTGTTCTCTCTCTTTTTCTTCCGCTTCCGCTTTCTGTCTCTGCTCAATAATCAGCTCCAGCACATCCGCAACATCCAGAAACACAGACACATCAATTTCCCTTGTACTGTCATCCTCAAATGTGAGTACACAGCAGCTGTTATTCTCCGGTTTTACAGAAACGCTTTTCAGATACATAAGGCCAATGGGCCCTTCTTCCTTACATTTATCACTATACAGATAGCGGTCCGTCAGCAAAAAACCCGTCTTACCGGATCTGAACGCAGACGTATCCAGAATTGCCGCCACTTCTTCCGGCCGCACACCCCTTGCGTACCGTTCAATTGCCCGCTCAATCTGCCTCTCCTTCAAATCCTTTGCAAGCTGAAATCCAAATGTATTCTTCCCCTTATAATTCTCTACGGCATACTCAACCCATTTTCTCATACTTTATCTCCTATCCCCCTGCTCTCCAAAGGATGACACTATGCTTTCGTATATTCCTATTTTACCACACTATACCATATTTGTCATATATTTATCTTTCGCCTGGAAATCCTGTATATCCTACAGTAATTCAGAGAGAAGGATTCTCTGATATTGTCCCATATCTGACAGCGGAATACCGTTTCGAAGAGATACAGCTTTTTATATGTAATTCAGACTGCGAAGCACATACAGCCATCCTGTCAGGGTAAATGCACTGAACAACGTGGTCAGCATGACCACACTGGAAGAGAGCACTCCTTCATGACCCATATTCTTTGCCATGACGTAACAGCTCACCGTTGTAGCGGAGCCCAGCATCACCAGGATTGCCACCAGTTCTTCCCTGCGAAACCCTGACCGCACCGCAACAGGAAGAAAAATCCCGCAGAATCCCACCAGTTTGATCAAAGATGCCGTGACTGCCGGTTTCATTTTCGCAAATGCTTTTCGGATATCAAAGGCCGCCCCCATTGCAATCAGTCCCATAGGCGTCGTCATTCCTGCAACGCTTGTTACCATTTTGTCCGCAATCCCGGGCATGGGAATGCCCAGAGCCGACCATAGAAGACCTGACGCAATTCCAAGGATGATAGGATTGGTTATAATTCCCTTTGCAGTTTTCTTAAGCACCGTGCGGTCCATTCTGCTCTGTCCCGGTCTGAACAGGGACAGGACAAGAACCGCCATGATATTATAGAGGGGAACGCTTCCGATAATCATCAGCGGCGCCATTCCCGAAGTACCGTAGATATTCTGGATGAAAGCGATTCCAAGAATCGCTGCGCTGCTGCGATAGGACGCCTGAATGAATTCTCCTCTTATGGACTTGTCTTTCCATAGGAATGACAGCGCTGCCGAGGCAGCAATACTGATTACGGTTACCAGAAAACAGAAGAGTACGAATCTGGGATTCCATACTTTTACAAAATCTACCGCTGCAAGATCTCCGAACAGGAGAAGCGGCAGAGGAACCCGGAATACAAACTGGTTCATTTTGGATGCGAATGCATCGTCAATCCATCCGATTTTGTGAAGCAGGACTCCAAGAATCATCATTAAGAATACCGGAACCGTTGCGTTTAGGCTGAATATCAGATTTTCCATATGTAGTAAGCCTCCCTAAGCTACTTCTTTCCACAGCATTTCTTATATTTCTTCCCGCTGCCGCATGGACAGGGATCATTGGGATATATCTTCTTTTCTTTTACAACCGGTGCCTGCTTCGGCACCGTAAATTCATCAAAAAATCATCCTCGTCCAGTTCCCATTTCCCAATGGATTCCTCAAACTGATCCATCTGCTCCTGATACCATTTACTCTCATCCTTTTTGCCCATATGGTCTGCCAGTTCTCTGGCCCGCATAAAGAGCAGAGAATTATCCATAGAACAGGGAACACCCCAGATGACTCTTCTTATTACTTCATACGCTTTCTCAGTCTCTCCATTCGCAAAAAGAACCCAGCTGTAACTATTGATTCCGTTTTCATTCTGGGGATCCTCTGCCAGCCAGTTTTCATAATACCCGTATGCTTCTTCTTTCTTTCCTTCCCCAAAGAGAGACTCGCCGATTCCACATCTGTAACAACTGTCATCTGTTTCCTCCCAGTCAAACATTTCCAATACTTTCCGGCAGAATGCAATCCGTTTCTCATAGTTCCTGGCATTCCCTAATTCCATATCATAATCCTGAAGCCAGCCATCAATGGAATATTTATAGTCCAGTTCTTCCATCAATCCATAAAGCGTCTCTGTCTCCGTATTCTGCTCTAAAACGGAACAGAATACATTCCATGCATCCTGCCAGAAACCAAGACCTTCTTCCTCTTTTTTCTTTTCAAAAGATTCGTATCCCTTCTGAACCAGATCATCCCATTCATCCCATTCTGTTTCTATATGGTGATTATCCTCATAATCCACGCTCTGCATCAGCATTTCTTCAAGACCGTCTTTGTACCTTTCTTCATCAAAGGGCTGTCCCGCTTTTAAAATATCATATATTTCCGTCAATACTACTGCACCGATTTTATCTTTTGCTTCTGACTTTGAATATCCTGCTTCCAGCAATTTTTCATAAGTCTCCCAGGTACACAGCGGATCCTTTGCTTTCAACTGATTATCAACCACTCCCAGTATTGTTTTTTTTAACATTAAATTTGCCATTGCTTTCTCTCCTTTTTCAAGACCTGTTCCAGCATTTCCTTCTTCGCATTACATAGGTGTGCCTACCTCAATCAGATTACCGTCTAAATCGTAAAAACGGATTACCTTTTGTCCCCAGCTATGGGTCATAAGCCGATTGACATACTGAACACCGGGATATCTTTTTTCCAGCTTTTCGATAAATGCTTCTATATCCGGTTCTTCAAAATATAGTTCACAGGAATTACTTTTCGGGATAATATCCTTTTCCAAAAACTTCCTCCAGATCTTTTCATCCTGGAGTACAAGGCCTTCTGTTAAAATCATATTGCCATCATTGTCAAGTATAGCCTCAAGGCCAAACAAGTCGTGATAAAATTGTTTCGATTTTTCAATATCTTTCACAACAATCAAAATATTCTTTAATTTCATTGTCAATATCCCTCCCACTTTCAATTACTGTTCTTCTTATCTGATTATATATGTAAGTATGGAATTTTTCAATTCCCGAGCTAAATTGATGTCCAGGAGAAAAAATTCCGCTCTTTTTCATTGACTTTCCGATATATGTGTCGTACAATATTTTAACTCATATACATTATTAAACAAATCGCTGTAAGAATTACTCCGTTCAGCTTATATACTGAAACCACGAAACATCATTTATCTTCCCCTGAAATACTTTAACTTACAATGAAAGGGTGTACCAAATGCAATTTATATCTCATTATCAATCGCCTATCGGCGGTATTCTGCTTGCCGCTGATGAAACAGGCCTTACAGGGTTATGGTTTGACGGGGCAAAATACTACGCAGACCACCTTGACCCGGAACATGAAGAAAAAGACACGCCCATCCTTGAACAGACGAAAGAATGGCTGACAGTCTATTTTTCGGGCAGAGAGCCGCAATTTTATCCGCCCGTCCATATGACCGGCACTCCTTTTCAGCTTTCCGTCTGGAAAACCCTGCAAAAAATACCCTACGGAAAAACTGTCACTTACGGGGAAATCGCAAAGGAAATCGCAGAACAAAAAGGACTGTCCCGGATGTCCGCACAGGCAGTAGGCGGTGCAGTAGGACACAATAAAATCTCTATTATCGTCCCCTGCCACAGAGTAATCGGGACAAACGGAAGCCTTACGGGTTATGCCGGAGGAATAGACAAGAAAGTGAAACTACTGACTTTGGAAAAAGCGGCTTGGGTATAATTTACATCCAATAATTATATGAATTTATCAGATTATAAAATTCACTACACCATATATCAGATGACAAATCGTAAAAATTGAAATGGGAATTAAGGCTATTCCATTTTTTCTATCAATCGCAAAGAATAAAAATGCCAAACAAGGAGGAATGGTCAATCCTAATATTACAATCACATTTACCATGCCATTATAGTAAGATGTCCAGCTTGCCACATACAGCAAATAGCAAACCGCCGCTATAATAATAGCAGGAGTTATGCACAACTTTTTGCTCCCCTTGTTTCTAAAAATACATAAAGCGGCAATCATCAATATTTGACATACAAAAGCTACTGTATCAACGGTTTCTGTAATAGATTCCGCTCTTAGTATATCGTTTGGCGCAGGAACTACAAACCAAATAAAATTAGGTATCATAACAATTAAGAACAGCAATGCACCCCAAATATCAAATCCTATCTTATATTTTTTTAACATCCAAACATCCTCGCCAATCCCAATTTACATTTCAGGCAATGGAGCGGTATAGACGCCTAATTTGTGAAAGTTGTACCAATCAGCAATTGTTTTTTCATCAGCTACATGTAATGCAAGCAAAATCTCTTTTGCAAATTCTAAAGCTGCAGTACCATTAGCTGTTATTACGCCTTTATTACAAACTGCCTGTTTCGCAATATAATTGGCTTCTCCAGTGTAATCAGCCCCTGCCCATTGTTTTAAATCATTCAAATCATTACTTGTATGGACTACATTATTTAATATACCTGCCGTCCCCAAAAATGCAGAAGCGTCACATATTCCACCTAACCCGGATAAACCGGAAAAGTTTTTTTGCATTTCCTCCAAATTTCAAG
>CAJULU010000033.1:20854-52923 GCA_910587575.1 uncultured Dorea sp. | reverse complement strand
AAATTCAAATTTAATTGTTGGATTGATGTAATTTTCGGACAGTCTGGGGGGGGGGTAAAATGGGACATATAGAAAATACTGGAACATTGTATCTAGAGGGACGCATAATCATGGCCAAGTATAAGAGCAAAATAAAAGACTGCCAGCTGATCGTAAAAGTAAAACTTTCGTCAAAGGAAAAAATTGATGAGAGAGCGATGGATTTTTTCGCATACAGGCGTATAAGAGGTCTGCTGAGAGCAAAAATCAGAAACAGACTGGGCGGCACATCCATAGAGTATAGCGGTCCAAAGGGAATCAGTCTTTACGAGCGGTTAAAAGAACCTGTGGAAAGGCATGATTTTTATTTCATTATGGAGCAGATTGTGGATATGTTTCAGAAGCTTCGGAAGAATGGGCTGTCCCCGAGCCATATTATCTGGGATATTCAGCACGTTTACATCAATGACATAACCCGTGAGATGCAGTTTATCTATATGCCTTTTGAAAAGACGGGAAACCAGACCAGTCTGGTTGGGTTTGTGGACAGAGTGATTCATTCCGTAGTTCCTGTGCCGGATGAGGATTCAAGATATATTACCCGGTTTTTATATTTTCTGGAAGGGTTGGATGGATTCGATGCGGAACAGATTGAGAGATTTATTAGAAAAGAAGACAAAGAGGTTGTAGATACCATAAAAACACGACATACGGGACAGAGCGGTTTTATGACCGATAAGCCAAGAGATTATTACGCCCATTACAACGGGGATGAAGAAGCAACCACCATTCTGGGAGACGGGGAAGCAACCACGCTTCTGGTTGAGGAAGAGGAAGGAACCGTACTGCTGAATGAGGATCAGCAGGAGAACCAGCCCATATTGTACAGAGTTTCAACAGAGGAAAAGATCCGCATTCAGAAGTCCGTTTTCCGAATCGGGACAAAACGGGGAGATGCGGACTATTCTGTTGACAATAACCAGGCAGTAAGCCGTAATCATGCAGAGGTCATCCGGCGGGAAGAGAGATGCTTCATCAGAGATCTGGATTCCATGAACAAGACGTATATCAACGGCAGGATGATTCCGCCCCGTCTGGAAACGGAAATTTATGATGGGGACAGTCTGAAACTGGCAGATGAGGAATTTATTTTATACTTATAGAAGCCGGATGGGGGATAAGAATGCATTACATAGCGATCGCAGATACTGATACCGGTATCGCAAAACAGACCAATCAGGACGGTGTGCTGATCAAGTATGGAAAGTGTGTAAAAGGAGAAGTGCTTCTGGCCGTCGTCTGCGACGGGATGGGAGGGCTTGAGAAAGGCGAGGTGGCAAGCGCCGCCGTAATCCGGGAATTTGCCAGGTGGTTCGAGGAAGAACTGCCCTATGAGCTGGAACAGTTAGACTTGAGGGTTATCGCTGACAAATGGTCCCTGCTGTTGAAAGATCTCAACAGGAAGATTGCTTTGTATGGAAAAAAGCAGGGCGCAAAGCTTGGCACCACCTTTACCGGGGTATTGTTTGCAGAAGGCCGGTATGTGGCCGTACATGTGGGAGATACAAGGTTTTACCGTCTGGATAAGGCACTGAAGCAGCTGACTGCAGATCAGACATTCGTGGCAAGGGAAGTGAGAAAGGGGAATCTCACCCCTGCACAGGCCGAAACGGATAAACGCCGGAATATGCTCCTGCAGTGTATCGGAGCATCCGAAAAGATTGAACCGGAGATCCTGACGGGAGTGGTGAAAAAGGGGGCGTATCTTCTCTGTTCCGATGGATTCCGTCATAAGATCTCAGAGGAGGAGATTTATGAGGCACTCAGTCCTAAGAGGCTGTCTGGCAGGGAATCTATGCGCTATAACGTGAGAAATCTGATCGAACGGGTGAAGAACAGAAAAGAGAAAGATAACATCTCGGTAATATTGGTGAATGTGGTCTGAGAAAGGTGAAGCTGGATGGCGAAAATCGGATCCATAATAGATGGAAAATATAAAATACTGACACAGATCGGCTCTGGAGGGATGTCATTCGTCTATCTGGCAAGGGCTGTACGTCTGAATAAACAGTGGGCAGTAAAAGAAATTCGAAGAAAAGGCGTTAAAGAAAATGATCAGATGGTGATCAACAGCTTGATGGCGGAAGCAAACTTAATGAAACGTCTGGATCATCCGGCGCTGCCCAGGATTGTTGATATTATTGAGAACAGCGAGACAATTTATATTGTAATGGATTATATCGAGGGTGAGACCCTGGAGCATGTATTGAAAGAATACGGGTCGCAGCCAGAGGAACTGGTGCTTGAATGGGCGAAGCAGCTATGTGACGCTTTGTCATACCTGCACTCCCAGAAGCCGCCCATTATCTACAGGGATATGAAACCACCTAATGTCATGCTGAAACCAGAGGGAAATATCAAGCTCTTTGATTTCGGTATTGCAAGAGAGTATAAAGAAGAGAAACAGAAGGATACGACGGTACTTGGAACCAGAGGGTACGCACCGCCGGAACAGTATTGCGGACAGACGGATGCCAGATCCGATATCTATGCGCTGGGCATGACCATGCATTATCTGCTTACGGGAGTGGATCCCCAGGGGGAAGACCCCTACGCCCCTGTCAGAGAGTGGAATCCGGAGTTGTCGGAAGGAATTGAACTGATTATCGACAAATGCGTGCAGCCTGCTGCGGAGAACCGGTATCAGAGCTGCGCTGACCTTTTATATGATCTGAATCATCCGGAACTGATCACGATAGGGTATAAGAAAAAACAAAAGAGAAAATTAACAGCATTCGTAGTAATGGCCTCGCTGACAGCGGTTCTGGCCATTACCGGGATTGCGTGTAATCTGGCGGCAACCAGGGTGAACAACAATCAGTATGACGCACTTGTATCGCCGTCGGAGGCTACGTCACTGGAAGACAAGGTGAGTAGTTATAAACGTGCAATCGGCATTTACCCGGACCGGTTGGAAGCCTATTCCCTCATGCTGGAAGCTTATGAAGACGAGGGGCGTTTTGGTAAGGAAGAAAACGATGAATTCCTTGCCTTATACAATGCCCACAAAGACAGATTTGACGTCTCAAGTGTGGAATATGCCGATCTGAATTATCAGACCGGTATGATGTATTTCAATTATTACACCAACGAGGACGGAAGCTACAGCTTTTCCAACCGTGTCCAGAAAGCCTATTCTTTCTTTGCGGCGAATTACGAGAATGAAGAAATTTCGCCAGAATTTGCATATAAGAGCCTTTCGGACTGCTACTACAGAATCTGCTATTTTTATAAGAGATATATCTTAAGTTCTGCAACGGTAGAAGAGGCGTCAAAGGACAATTACGAAGAACTGCTGGCAACGGTGGAGGAAGCTCTTTTGGACGTGGAAGACGCTGGTGCATACGATCAGCTTACCTTATATAATGGAATATTTATGCTGCTCTACGACCAGAGAAGCAGCATGGTACAGGTAAACGTGGACAAGGATTCGGTTCTGGGGCTTCTGGAAACCGTGTACCAGAAAGCCGGCACGCTGACCGTGCAGAAAGAACAGTCCCAGAAACTGCAGAGAGAGATTCTGGAGAATTATGATGACTACACAGAAGCTATCGACCGTGCATACACCAATGCAGAAGAGCGGGCAGGGTTTGAGGCAGAAAAGGAGAAGGAATAATGGCTGAGACACTATCCTTAATATCTTTGGTTTCCTTTATTGGAGCGGCGGTCAGTCTGGTTGTGACAGTCATTCTGTTTTTCTGGTTTCAGATTCCTTCCGTGATCGGTGATCTGACGGGAAGAACCGCCAGAAGATCCATTGTACAGACAAGAAAGAACAATGAGAAGAATGGCAGTGCTGAGAGCCGGAAAAGAAAAGTACCCCGGTATTCGAAGAGCATGAGGAAAGAGGATGCCGCAAAAACAGAGCTGCTGAAAGAAAATGAAATTACCTTACCGTCAGATGAACAGGAGTCCGGTACAAGCCCCCTGGATGTGTATGAGACGGCTCCTCTGGGAGCACAGGGGGAATCGTATGAGACGGCTCCTCTGGGAGCACAGGAGGACTCTGCTGGCAGATCTGCGGGTGGGATTGCCATAGAGATTCTGGAAGAAATCATGCTGATCCATTCAGACGAAACTCTTCGGTGAAGAAGGGTCAGATGGAGAGCATGTTCAATAAAAATAACGAAGGAGAAAGAGGAATGAAAAGAACTGAGAGGAATCAGACTGCAAACCGGATCTGTTCTGTCATCTTATCCGTCATGCTGGCGGTGAATCTGCTGCCGGTATCTGTTCTGGCGGCAACAGCGGAACATCCGGACGCAGTAACAGTTACGGTAAAGGATGAAAAAGGGAATCCGCTGTCCCAGGCAACGGTGGATTATCAGATCTATGCCCTGGACGGGACGAGTCCCAAGAAGGCGGAAACGGTTACGACGGAT
This sequence comes from uncultured Dorea sp., assembly GCA_910587575.1. Lineage (GTDB taxonomy): Bacteria > Bacillota > Clostridia > Lachnospirales > Lachnospiraceae > Sporofaciens. The sequence continues at coordinate 48,502 of CAJULU010000033.1, read as the reverse complement.
GCCGATGGAACGGCGGAGGTTCTGGCGTCTTCCGATTATGCGGCAGGCGACAGTATCAGCGCCCGGGTCTCTAAGGCGGGCTATCGGATAGAAACCATTAACCGGGAAGAAATCAAGGCGGTAGAGGAAGACCAGATCGTCAATATTGCCAGTATGGGAGTATCCGTAGTTCCTGCGAATGTGGTATTTTCAGAAAATGAGGAAGGAATCGCAGCAGAACACGAGGCTGTTGCCGTAAACGGTCTTCTGGAGGATGACCGTATCACCTGCACCATGGACGGCGAGGAGTATGAACTGAAAGATTTACCCAGGATCAGCAATGCGGGAGACTATCCGGTTACCGTAAAAGTGGAGCGTGACGGATATGCGGCTTATACGGAAGACGTAACAGCCAAAATTGCTAAGGCGGATATTAACCTTACAGTAACGCCCCTTAAGAGAGACTATCAGAAAGGGAAGTCGGAGGCCGCCGTTATTGTAGAAGGATTAAGAGAAGGCGTCGATACAGATACCTATGAATTAAACGGTGAAACCACAAAGAAAATCCCGTTGATTGAAAATGCGGGCCAGTATCCAGTGACGGTCAAGGTACATAGAAATGACAATTATAATGATTTCTCCCAGACTTACACGGCAGAGATCGGACCTGCCGATATAGACGGACTGTCTGTGGAATATTTTACAGGGAGATATGACGGAGAGGAACACGAGGCCGTTCTGAAGGTGGATGGAACCATACAGGGGGATGTGAAAGAATACAGGAAAAATGATGAGGCATGGTCTAAGGACATTCCCCTGGTAAAAGAAGCAGGAACCTATACCATCGGCGTCAGAGTAAAAAGAACATTGGATCCGCCGGATCCGAACTATAAAGACATAACGGAACTGCCGCCGGCAACCGTGGTTGTGGAAAAGGGAGTGCAGACACTACAGTTTAAAAACGAAGAGTATCGGCAGAGAGAAACAGAACTTGTGTTCAACTCAGGCGACCCCGGGCAGAATGAATTTGATTTCTCGGCAGAGGGAGGAGAACTGACGGATCCAAAGATCCATTACTCTGTAGAAAATGACTCCGAAGAGGCTGACACGGAGATTGGAGAGATCGCAGAGATTGATGAAAACAGTGGTAAACTGACGGTGAAACAGGCTGGGTTCAATATCAAGGTTACTGCCACGGTCGAGGGAGATTCCAATTATAATGAAGGGATGACAGAGTGCCATGTGTCCATTCCCAGCAGGGATACAAATCTGCTTACTTTTGACCAGGCTTCTGTATCCTACGTGGCGGGAACCAGAGATGTTATCTCAGACCAGGCCGCCCATAAAGTATATGAACCCCATGACAGAGGGACAGTCAGCTATACCATTTCCACCGGAAAGGATTCCGGAATTGCCATTGATAAGGCCACGGGAAAGGTAACGGTGACAAACTACAAAGACTTATGCAGTACGCTGGCTAAGAATGGGAATGCGCTGACGGCTGTGGTTACGGCCCATAAAGCAGAGGGAACCAAGAAACGTGTGGACGGCACGGAAGTCGTCCTGTACCAGGAATGCGAGATTACTTATGAGATTGCCATTTCTTTTGAAGAGACGCCTGCGGGGATCTGCCAGTTAAGGGATCCGGACGGAAATGTACTGACGGAGGCGAATGGAGAGGACGGATGGTTTAACACGGCGGTTATGGTGGTTCCGTCAGACAACGGATATTCCGTTGCATTCGCAGGAGACGATGCGCCGGAGCTTTCATTTGAAGAAAGCGTAAAATTCAATGACCAGGGGAAGGATGAAAGAAAGGTTTATTTCAGAAATAAGGCCACCAACGGCATCACCGCTCTGGTGGACACCGGTATAGAAAAATTGGACAGTATCAGACCGGACAGCAATCAGATCCTGGTTAAATATCCGGAATCCAGATTTGGGGACCGGTTTTTGGAATGGTTCTATGACTTCCCGGTGACGATTGAAGTCACGGCATATGATGAGACTTCGGGGATTGATTATTTCCTTTGGAAATATATGAGAGATCCCGAAGCCAGCCATTCGTTGAAAGAGAAGGATGAAGGAACTGTAACAAAGGTACGCAGCGAAACGGATGCAGAAAGCGGACTTACGAAATATGTGGGTGAAATTACACTGCCTAAGTCCGAGGCAGACCAGCTCAGAGGGCAGTTTTCTGTCAGCGCCGTTGACCAGGCCGGGTTGGCCAGCGATTATAAATCGGACGAGGGGAAAACGATTATCATTGATACCATCAGCCCGACTCAGGAAGTGAATTACCAGCTGAAAGAAGAAGGCACATCCCAGACTGTAGGGAAACAGCATTATTTTTCGGGCGCTGTGGAATTCACATTTACCGTGGAGGAAGCTAATTTCTTCCCGGAGGACGTAGTGGTCAAGGTATTTAAGAATGGAGAACCGGCAACAGAAGTAAAGGATCTGGAGTGGATAGACAGCGGGGATTTTCATACTGCAAAACATGAGCTTACAGATGAGGGAGACTATGTCGTTATCATGGACTATAAGGAGCGCATGGCTCATGAGGAAGGACATTATGCAGGAGGACTGGATGAGGAAGGACATTATACAGAAGGCGTAGTGGAGGCCTATGTATCAGAGACGGTAACGATTGACAAGACAGATCCAGAGATTACATTCCATTATACGAATGAAAATCATACGTCAGCGCCGAAAGGGCAGGAACAGATAGCAACGATTCAGATCAAAGAACATAACTTCCGGGCCAGCGACCTGCAAGCAAAAGTGGCTGCAAGAGATATTAATAACGTCAAACTTGAGGAGAACGAGAACAAACTTCAGGAGAGTTTGAGGAATGCGGCATGGGAACAGGAGGGAGATATATATACAACCACGCTTTCCGAAGAACTGCTGGATGGGATTTATCATCTTACCTTTGACTATAAAGACCTGGCTCTTAGGTCTGCAGAAACGAAGGAGACGGGAGAATTTATCGTTGACCATAAGGCGCCGGACATTTCGGACATGAAAATCAGTTATTCAGAGCCTGTCATGGAAAAAATCCTGTCGGCCATTACGTTCGGATACTATAACCCGGATGTAATCGTGACGTTTGAAGCAAGGGATGAGATTTCCGGGGGAGCTTATTTCATCTGGTCGTACAGCAAAGAGGAGAAAGCCAGCGATACGAACGTGCAGTCATATGAAAACGAAAAACTTATGGCCGAACGGGATGAGAAAGATAAGGCGAAGTTCACCGCTTCTGTCAGAATGCCGAAGGAAGACGGCGGGCAGTTACGGGGTAACGTTGCGTTCCAGGCCGTGGATGAATATAGCAATACGAGTGATAAAAAGACCGACACGGATCATGTGATCGTCGTGGATACCATTGCCCCGCAGATGACGGCTGATTATACACAAGCCTCAAGAACCGTGGGAAGCACGATGTATTACAATAAGGAAATGACGGCAACGTTTACCGTTACAGAGGCAAATTTCTATGCCGAGGACGTGGTTGTGGAAGTTTCAAAGAATGGTGAGGAATTCCTGCCCGTATCACCGGCATGGAGAAATCTTTCCGCTGATCTTCATATAGGCACCTGTACCATTGCAGCGCCTGCGGATCATTCCGGCGACGGTGATTACAGATTCCGGGTGAAATATACGGACCGGAGCAGTAATGAAATGACGGAATATATCTCCGATACGATTACGGTGGATACCATTCAGCCCGTGATCCATGTAGAATACAGGGATCAGAACCCTGTCAATACTCTGACGGATACGGAAAACCATGCAAGGAAGTATTTCCGTACCACGCAGTCGGCAACGGTTACGGTCACAGAGCACAATTTTGATGCAGATGAAGTAGAGTTCAGAATCCGTGCGAAGGATTCCGCAGGAAGAGAACTGAATGCGGACAGCCTGAACAGTAAGAGTTCCTGGAGCACCAGCGGAGACAGGCACGTCTTGACGATTACTTATCCGGGGGATGCGAATTACTATTTTGACATTGACTATACAGACCTTGCCACAAACAAAGCGGCTGATTACCGGGAGGATTATTTTACCGTAGATAAGACAGCGCCGGACAGCCTGAATGTTTCCTACAGTACCAGTATCCTGGATACGATTCTTGAAGGAATCTCTTTCGGGTTTTATAACGCTCCGGTGGAGGTAACGATCACGGCAGATGACAGTGCGGCAGGCGTACGCAGTTTCCAGTATGACTGCACCAGGGCAGAAGGAGTCAGCCTGGTCAACACGGAACTGATCGGACAGGCCATTGACGAAGCAGGCATTACCTACTCCGACAGCCGCAGGACGGCAACGACGCAGTTCAGTATCCCAAGGGGCGCACTGGGCGGCGGCGATCAGTTTAACGGCAATGTGGCGTTTACGGCTACTGACAGAGCGGGTAATGAATCGGGGCAGTTAAGAGATGACAGAAGGATTGTGGTAGATAATATTTCACCCACATCTACGGTAACTTATAGTACACCGGTACAGACAGCTAACGGAATTGCTTACTATGACGGCCCGGTGAATGCGACAGTGACTGTGAATGAGGCAAACTTCTATGCAGAGGATGTCCAGGTATCGGTTACCAGAGACGGCGGCTCCTATCCGGTAACTCCAAGCTGGAGCGACAGCAGTGCGGATGTACATGTGGGCACGTTTACGCTCAGTGAAGACGGAGACTATACGGTAGCGATCAGCTATACAGATAAATCAACCAACCAGATGGCTGCCTACAGTTCGGAACAGCTTACCGTTGATACCGAGATCGTGGCTCCGGTCATTACGGTAAACGGGGAAGAGGCCAACGGAAAGGCATTCAAAGACGACATGGTTCCGGCAGTAAGTTTTGATGATATTAATTTTGAAAGTTATGAGATCCATCTGACCAGGACACGGTATCACGAGAAGGACGTAGATGTTACCGAACAGTTCATGGGCGGAGGCGTCAGTCTTACGGAGAACGGCGGAAGCGGAAGCTTTGACACATTTGCAAAGGAGCAGGACGTAGACGGTATTTATACGATGACGGTGACCATGGCGGACAAGGCCGGACATTCCATTGATACTTCTGCCACATTTACCGTGAACCGTTTTGGTTCGGTGTATGAGTACAGTGATTATCTGATCTCGCTGATTAAAGAAGGCGGCGCCTATGTACAGGAGATTGAGGAAAATCTGTTCATTACAGAATACAATGCCGACCGTCTGGTAGAGGATTCTCTGGATATCGAGATTTCAAAGGATGGAAAGCCGATGGATGAACCGGATTATGAGACATCGCAGCAGGTGAATGACCAGGTATCCGTGGGAAGCAGCGGATGGTATCAGTATGAATACAGGATAGACAAGGATAATTTCGAGTCTGACGGTATCTACAAGATCGCAGTGTCCTCAAAGGATGCGACGGGGAATGCACCGGAAACGGCAAATTATAAGGATAAGAACATCCTGTTCCGGGTAGACGCCACGCCGCCGGAGATTGAAAGTATAACGGGATTTGAGGAAAAAATTATCAACGCCACGGATGTGACGGCGAAATATGTGGTTTATGATACGATTGGACTGGCATCTGTGAAGACTTATGTGAACGGAAAAGAAGTGGAAACGGTTACGGACTTTAAAGAAGACCTCAACAATTATGACGGAAGCTTCCAGGTGTCCGAGAAGGATTCTGCGCAGGCGGTCAGGCTTGTGGTGGAAGACCTGGCGGGGAATGTGACGGATACGGATTCGGATCAGTTTGAAAGTGCGTTTGCTTTCAACAGGTCTGTGACGGTATCTACGGATTTCTTTGTACGGTTTGTGGCTAATAAGATGCTGCTGTGGGGATCGGCGGCCGGAGTGATTGGTGTGGCCGGGGTTTCTGCACTGGCAATTATAATAAGACGTAAAAAGAGGATTGGGGACATAATATCATGACCGGAGTGGATATCGCAGTCCTGGCGGTGGAAAGCTGCATGGGAATCGGACTGCTGGCGGGAAATATCGTCATGTCGGGAAAACTAAAAAAGCTGCGTGAAGATAACAAGGTACGGCAGGAGCAGATGCAAAGAAACGCCTTGGATGAAATGCTGAAAAACAGCAGGAGGAGGTGAGGAGCAGCATGAGTTTTGTGGCTTCTGTTTATGCGGGAGACGCATTTAAGGAGTATTTACTGCCTTCCTTGAATAATGCAGACTATTCGCTTGTATTGCACAGGGAGTTTTTCAATATTAAAAATGACGTCAGAGTCCGGCTGGAGATTATAGATGAAAGATGGAAAATTCTTTTGGATGAATCTTATCAGATTAAGAAAAATAAGTCGGCTCAGTTTGACAGGATATTAAGAGACGGGGATATTCTGGGAATCACGACGGCATTTGGGGAAGCGCTCACCATTATCATGAAAGAAGTTTCTGCTGTATTCCATAGCTATGATAAGTTCTGCCTTAGCTGCGGGACTTCCATCTCTATCGGAAAAGATGAGGACAATGACATTGTCTACGATTATCAGAAGATGGTTTCACGGCAGCATGCGCAAATAGTAGTGCGGGAGAATCAATGCAAATTAGTCAGTATCGGGAAGAACGGAACTTATGTAAATGCTGCCAGAGTAAAAAGGGAGACAGTCCTTGCGTTTGGAGATTATATTAATATTCTTGGACTCCACATGGTTTACTTAGGTGATGTGATTGCCATAGATGCAAAAGGAAGCAAAGCCACTGTCAGAGACACGGCATTACGGCGGCTGGAAGAAGACGGTAAACCGTCCGATACAGATCAGAAAGCGCAGGTATCTGCAGGGAAGATTTTGTATCATCGTGCCCCCAGGAGCTATGAAACACCGGATACGGAAGAGATTGAAATTGAAGCTCCGCCCGCATTGAATAAAACGAAACAGCAGCCGCTCTTTATGCTGATCGGTCCTTCCGTAACCATGGCTCTACCGATGCTTCTGGGGAGTATGCTTATGATGTATGCTGCCAATGCATCGGGAGGAAGTTCGGGCCTCTATATGTACTCTGGACTTATCATGTCCTTGTCTTCCGCAATCATCGGCGTTGCGTGGGCATTGGCAAACATCAGGCAGCAGAAGAAAGAGGAAAAGGAGCAGGAAGAATACCGGTTTCAGAGATATAGTGATTATCTGATGGAGAAAACGGATACCATCAGGAAAAAGTATGAAGAAACAGCCCGTATGCTTCTGGCCAGATATCCGTCAGCAGCAGAATGTCTTTGCTATGATGAAGAAAAGGGAACACTGTGGAACCGCAATCGGACACACGAAGATTTTTTGACGCACAGGCTGGGAATCGGAGACATTCCATTCCAGATACCGGTCAGGATTCCACAGAAACGGTTTACCTTGTCGAAAGATGAATTAGAGGAAAAACCAGATTACATTAAGAAAAATTATGAGTTTTTGTATGGCGTGCCGGTGACACTGGATCTGCTAGAACATAACCTGATCGGAGTGGTCGGGGGTGAAGGAAGAACCGGCGCTATGGAAATGGTCACTGCACTGAGTATGCAGATAGCCGCCAATAATTGCTATACGGATGTAAAACTTGGGTATGTCTATAATAAAGAAGCTGATGCTGATCAGGAAAAGTGGGAATTTGTAAAATGGCTGCCCCATGTATGGTCGGAAGATAAAAAGACGAGATTTGTGGCTTCTGACAAAGAACAGGTGAGCGATGTTTTTTATGAGCTTGCCAATACACTGCGGGCCCGTCTGGATGAAGCGGCTGCATTTACATCTGAAACGAAGATTCCAAAGCCATATTATGTCATCTTTATTTCAGATGTATCCGCATTAGAAGGTGAGCTGTTTGCAAAATATGTATTTTCAAAAGAAAAAGAATTAGGTCTTACTACGGTTTTGCTGACGGAAAGATATGAAGAACTTCCGAATAACTGCGACTTCATTATAGAAAATACAGAGACTTTCAAAGGAATGTACAATGTTTTTGACCGGGCGGGAAAAAGGCAGAAAATAGAATTTGACAAGGTATCTGAAAAAGATGTGGAGAAGTTTACGAGACACCTGTCCGCCTTGCAGGTTATGGAGGTGGAAGAAGGGGGAGAGATTCCTGCGTCACTTACATTTTTTGAGATGCTGGAGATACAGAAACCATCCGATCTTCCAGTAAAGGAATACTGGGCTAAAAACCGGATTTATGAAAATATCAAGGGAATGATTGGGCAGAAACAGGGAGGAGTTCCCTGTTATCTGGATGTCCATGAGAAATACCATGGCCCCCATGGACTGGTAGCGGGGACGACTGGATCTGGAAAGAGCGAGACCCTGCAGACATATATCCTGTCTCTGGCAGTCAACTACAGCCCGGATGATATCGGTTTTTTCGTGATTGATTATAAAGGCGGCGGTATGGCCAATCTTTTTGACGGGCTGCCGCACCTGATCGGACAGATTTCCAATCTGTCGGGCAATCAGGTCAGACGGGCTATGATTTCTATTAAGAGTGAAAACCGCAGGAGACAGCGTATTTTCACGGAGAACGGGGTAAATAACATCAATCTTTATACGAAACTGTATAAAAACGGCGAAGCTGCCGTTCCAGTCCCTCATTTATTTATTATTATTGATGAGTTCGCAGAACTTAAGCGGGAGGAGCCCGAGTTCATGAGAGAACTGATCAGTGTTGCGCAGGTCGGGCGGAGTCTTGGCGTGCACCTGGTACTGGCAACCCAGAAGCCCAGCGGTACGGTTGATGACAATATCTGGAGCAATTCCAAGTTCCGGCTCTGCCTGCGTGTGCAGGACCGTCAGGACAGCATGGATATGCTGCACAAACCGGATGCGGCGTATATTACACAGGCAGGACGATGCTATCTGCAGGTGGGAAGTGACGAAGTATATGAACTGTTCCAGTCCGGTTACAGCGGGGCGATCTACGATAAAGATGCAATGGCATCGTCAGCAGATATCGCCAAGATGCTTACACTGTCAGGAAAGGTTGAAATGACGGGTAATTCCGTAAAGCAGATTCAGAAAAAGAAGGCAGAATCCATATGGATTGAAAATCTGATTTCCTGTTTTAGAACCGCTAAGAAAGAGTGTGAAGAAGCGGGTAACGTTCTGGAAGAAGACAGCCTGGCAGATGCCATGTATCAGGCAATGGAGAGAAAAAAACTGGATTATGCAAAGAGCCGTTATAATACAGACCGGTTAAAAGATTTCATCCGCCTTTATCAGAGATATGAGCCACAGTATCTGGATCATGATAATGCCGCGGCTCAGAAAATTATTGAATGTGTGGGGGAAGAAAAGATAAAACTGCCCCAGATGAAAGAAAAGACACAACTGGACGCAATGAAAGAACATCTGGCACTGGTAGCATCAGAAAACGGATACACCTATCAGCAGCAGTTGTGGATGCCTGTTATTCCGGATCATATTTATCTGGATGAATTTGAGGAATACAGGTCAGAGAAATTTACGGACGGCAGATGGAAGCGGCGGGAAGGAGCCTGGGAGTTATCTGTTATTATCGGTAAAATGGACGACCCGGAGAACCAGAACCAGATGCCATTGACTGTCGACTTTTCTGAAGAGGGGCATATTGCAATCTGTGGAAATATTGTATCCGGCAAAAGCACGATGATGCAGACCATGGTATATGCCTTGATCCAGAAATACAGCCCGGAGATGGTAAATGTATATGCAATCGACTTCAGCAGCAAAATGATGCGGGCATTTGAAGAAGCTCCTCATGTGGGCGGAGTCATGTGTGAGAATAACCTGGATAAGATCGGGAAATTTTTCCATATGCTGACGGGAATGCTGGAGGAGAGGAAAGGGTTGTTCCAGGGAGGCAATTACAGCGAGTATGTAAAGGTGAATGGGGTTACGCTTCCGGCGATCGTGCTGTTTATTGATAACTATTTTTCTATGAAAGAAAAAACTGGTGAAGCCTATGAAGAAATTCTCATACAGATTTCCAAAGAAGGGGTCAGCCATGGAATCTTTCTGGTAGTAAATGGTGTTGGATTCGGGATGAATGATATTACGCTCCGTGTAGGAGAAAACATTAATACGGTTCTCTGCCTTGCCCTGCAGGATAAATATGCATATAGAGATCTGCTGCACAATTCGCAGATTGAAATGCTTCCGGAAGCAGGGGTGAAGGGGCGCGGCCTTGCAGCCTATGGAAAGAGGGTTCTGGAGTTTCAGACCGCACTTTCAATAGAAGCAGATGATGATTATATGCGTATGGCACGTATGAAAGAAATCTGCCAGGAAATGAAGGAAGCGTGGAATGGTCCCTGTGCAAGAAAGATCCCGGAAATTCCGGAAAAACCAGTGTGGTCAGAATATATAAAACTGGAGGAGTATCAGAACTCCATAAAGGACAGAACACACATTCCGGTGGGGTATAATGCGGATAGTGCAGAAATATTCAGTATCAGCTTAAAAGATACCTATTGCTACGCAGTCTATGGCGGTCCGCATTCGGGAAAGACGAATTTTATGAGAGTATGCCTGCAGGCGGTTATGGATAAAGACTGTGAAATCTGTGTGATAGATGATCCGTCCCACGACTTTATCGGATACTCGGATTCCAGTCGGATCCGCTATGTCACAGATGAGCAGGGGATATTTGACTACTTCCAGGAGCTGACTCCTACATTTGTAGAAAGAAACAAAAAGAAGCATGAACTTGAGGCAAAGGGACTGGAAGGTGAAGAAATCTTTGATGTCATGGCGGAAGAGGAAAAACCGCATTTTATCTTTATTTCGGATTTAACCTGGTTCGTTCCGTTGATTTACAATGCAGAACTGGACATGAGAGGCTTTCTGGAAACAATTATTGAAAAGGGTCAATATCATAATATCTTTTTCCTGTCGTCAGTGTCCATGGAAAAGCGGCATATGATCACAGGATATCAGGTATATGAACTATTCAGCGGATACAAGACGGGAATTCATTTTGGCGGAAAGGTTTCTGATAACCAGGTACTGAACTTTGATTATCTGTCATTCGTGGAACAAGGGAAAGCCGAAAAGCCGGGAATTGGAATACTTCCATCGTCAGCAGATGAAAAGGCGGCGAAGAAAGTGGTGGTGCCGCTTGCAAGAAAATAAATGTGTGAGGAGTTGAGGAGATGATCCTGATAGATATATATATTCCGGCAGTAGACGCCAGTTATGATTTTAAGCTGGATGAGAACGTACCGGCCAGGGAAGTGATTGCCGAAGTCAGTGGGATGATATCCAGGAAGATGAAAGAGCCGTCAGCTAATACGGACAGGGATTTCCGGCTGTATTCCATTTATACGGGGTCAATGCTTGATTTGGGAAAATCTCTGGCCATGAACCATGTGGCGGATGGAAGCAGGTTATTACTGGTATAAGAAATCCGGCAGAGAGGCGGGGGGAACGTGGAACTGGAACTTTCATTGCAGATACTGTGGCAGACAAAAGAAGGATTAAATACCTGCTGGCGTACTGTCCGGAACTGCGCAGAAGAATTGTCAGGTGTTCTGACATTGATGGAAAGCTGTATGGCCGGCGAGGCAGGATATGAGATGCAAAAACGGCTAAGCCGATATCAGCAGAATACGGCAGAGGACAGCAGAAAGATAAAGGAACTCTGTCTTTGCCTGGAACAGGTCTGGGAAGCTTATGGGCAATGTGAGGAGGAACTGAAGCTATGGCAGGAAAGGTAAAAGTGAATACGTCAAGATTGAATTCTGACAGTAACCAGATCAGTGAATGCATCCGTGCGATGAAGTCTGAGATGGGCAGAATGGAGGCAAGTGCAGGCCAGCTGGATTCCATGTGGGAGGGGGAAAGCAGCGAGGCGTTTAAAGGTGTGTTCAAAGAAGACAGGGATCTTCTTGCAGAGGTAATCACGTCTTTAGAAAAATTCCAGCAGCGTGAAATGGAGGCGAAAAAGAAATATGACAGCTGTGAAAATAAGGTGAGCGGCCTGGTTTCCGGAATTCGGGTATAAGGAGGTTTCATAGTTTTATGGCAATACGGCTAAAGGTTTCTACAGATGTGATGGTGAATAAAGCGGGAGAGATATCCGAACAGATTGCCACTATTGAAAGAAACTGGAATAAAATGAAGAATCTTGTGAACAATACAAAGATTTACTGGCAGGGCGAGGCAAGTGACGTCCATCAGAAGAATTTTAAGCAGCTGGAAGAAGCGGGAGATAAGGTGTTAAAAAGGCTGAGGGAGCATCCGGATGAACTTTTAAAGATGGCGGATGTGTATACCGAGACAGAAAGGACAATCCAGAGCAAGGCCTCTTCGCTTCCGCAGGATGTAATCAGTTAGCGGTAAGGAGACGGTTATGGCAAAAACAAGGGCTACCATACAGTTAAACTATGATGCTGCCAGAAGACAGGCACAAAAACTGGACGAGATAGCAAGAACTCTGACGAATGTGGCGGATCACCAGCTAAATGGCAGTTTCAGCCAGTTACAGTCAAGCTGGAAAGGAGATAGTGCAAATGCTTATCTGAATAAGGGGAAGGTAGTACAGAGGGATATTAAAACGACTGCTTCAAATGTACAAAATGCAGCAGACAGCATCCGCAAAATTGCGAAGAGGACTTATGAAGCAGAACTGCGGGCAATCAGAATTGCAGAGATGAGAAGAACAAGATAAGAAGATTCATTTTAAGGAGGAAATTAAAAATGGCAAACAACATTACGGTCAACACAGGAACGGTAGCTGGTAAGATGGCGGAACTTAAGACTCTGAATAACAGTTTCAAGTCTCAAGTGCAGAATCTGGTATCCACAGAGAGCAGTCTGAATTCCATGTGGGAAGGGGAGTCCAGGCAGACTTTCCACCGGGAGTTCCAGAAGGATATTACGCAGATGAATAATTTCCATACAACGATTGAAAAGTATATTTCCAGTCTGGATGAAATTGTCAAAATGTATGAGAAAGCAGAAAATGCAAATATCAATACAGCATCTACCAGAAACTATTAAAAACTATTTTACATGGAATGACAAAAAGGAGAGGACGTACAAATGACAGGAACAATCAAGGTAAGCACAAGTAAATTAACATCAACTGCATCATCATTTTCAAGCATTGGATCACAGGTGAAAAATACTACAAATCAGATGGTAGCGATTGCGTCAGCGCTCTCGGGAGAAGTATGGAGCGGCGATGCGGCGACCCAGTATACATCAAAGCTGAAAGGTCTGCAGTCGGATATCAACCGGGTGATTGCAATGATCAATGAGCATGCTGCGGATCTGCAGCAGATGGCACAGGAATTCGAGAAGGCAGAGGCAAGTAATGCGGCTACGGCCAGTGCGCTTGCATCAAATGTGATCAGTTAATTTGGAGAATATGTCAGATGGCAGAATTTGAATCATCATTCCAAGGAATGAGACAGGCGGCCCAGGATGAAGAAACTGCGGCCAGAAAATTAAAACAGATGGAAACTGAAGTCAATCAGATCATCATGGCTTCTGCAATCAGTTTCCCGGAAGCAGCCAGTATCCGAAACGCATTGAGACGCAATCTCCAGAATGTTACAAGTGCCAGACAGAAACTGGATGTTATGTCTTCGACATTGCGGGAAGTTCTGGATTTGTATCAGTCAACAGAAAAGGAGATTGCTGACAGCCATGCAGATCATCCGGTGATCAAAGACGGCCTGCGAAAGAAAGCTCAGGATGTACTGGAGCGTATTAGAGAGATATCGGAAGGCTGGGGGATGGACCGGAATGCGGAATACTCCAAAGATCCGGTTAACCTGTGTAATGGAAACTACGTTTATGAAAAAGTCTGTATGGAGTTGAATACAGAAATAGAGATGCAGTTTCGTATTTTTTATAACATACAGAATGACAGGGCTGGGAGTCTTGGACAGGGCTGGATCCATACGTGGGAGGTTATGCTTGAACGGACGGCGGAAATGGCCAGTATGATACGGGACGATTATTCCAGATATGTTTTCCTGTATGAAGACGGGGAGTACCGGGCAGCACCAGGTACTTCCGCATCTTTTTGCAGCCGGGAGGAACAGGATATTGTTACGGATCAGAATGGAATCTCGTATTTTTTTAATCATGCCGGACGTTTACAACGGGTAGAAAACCTGGCAGGATCTTATGTTACATTACAATATGACGAAAGCGGCGTTCTGAACCGTGTGACAGACCGGAGGGGAAATTATCTTGCATTTACTCATGACGCAGACGGAAGACTGCAGAAGGTCACAGATTCTGCGGATCGGGAGGTGGCCATTGTCTGGCAGCATGGGAGGCTGGCGGCAATTCTTGATCCGCAGAAAAGGAAAACGTCGTATCGGTATGACTCACAAGGGCGGCTTACAGAACTGATTAACGGAAATGGAATCTCCTGTCTGGTTAATACCTATGATGAACAGGGAAGAACCTTGAGCCAGAGCTTTCCGGATGGCGGAAAGATGAGATATCGTTATCTGGATGATCTGGGACAGGTTGTGCTGACGGAACAGAATGGAAATGAAATCATCTATGAGCATGACGGATATATGCGTAATACGCATGTCATATATTCAGATGGGGAAGAGTATTCGACCTATGACGAGAATAATAACCGCACATCTATAACGGACAAGCGGGGGAATACCAGTTATTATGTCTATGATAATAAGGGGAATCTTAAGAGTTTCCGCAACGCCCTTGGAGACGAAGTATCCTTTTCCTATACGGTGAAGAGACAGATCTGCGAAGTCAGGTTAAACGGAGAGCTGATGCAGCGCTCGGACTATAATGACAGAAATCTTCAGATTCGTACGGAAAATGCGGCTGGTGCAGTTGACAGATATGAATATGATGATTATGGACAGCCGGTACTTTGGGAAAAAGCGGATGGAAGCAAGGTAAAGCTGACGTATGATGAAAAAGGAAATTTATCATCCATAACGAATAGTGCCGGAGGATGTACCCGGTACGAATATAACAGCCGCAACCATGTGGTGAAGACCATTGATGGGTTAGGGAATGAAACGTCGTATGGTTATAATGACGCAGATGAACTGGTGTGGGTAAAGGACGCTGCCGGAAATGTCCAGAGTTACGTTTATGATGAATGCGGAAATGTAGTGCGGATGACTGATGTAAGCGGCGCTGAAACCATTACAAAGTATAATGCAATGAATCTGCCGGAACAGGTAATCAGACCGGATGGCAGCAGTATGTTGTATGAATATGATGCCATGTGGAATATAGCGTGCGTCACAAATCCAGATGGCGGAAAGACAACATACCGATACGATCAGAACCAGAATCTGGTGTGTGTGGAAGATCCCGATGGCGGTACGAATCAAATGCAATATGATCCATGCGGAAACATGATCCGCCGGGAGGATCCGGACGGCGGAATTTATCAGTTAGGATATGATGAGTTAAACCGCCCTAATTATGTCTGCGATCCGGCTGGTGTAAAGAGATCTGCAAAGTATGATGAGTTAGGCAATGTAACGGAAATTTTATATCCCGATGGCAGGACAGAACGATTTACATATGATCGGATGAGCCGTGTAACCATGTCAGAGGACAGGGCGGGATACCAGAGATTCTATGAATATGACATTCTTGGAAATCTTAAGACCATATCAGATCTGGATGGTGTATTAGAGGAATATACCTATTATCCCGGCGGTTTATTGGAATCAGAACAGCTTGTGGATGGAAGTAAACGTATTTTTTATTATGACTGTAATGAGAATGTGGTAAGAATTGTAAACCAGGATGGAAATGAGTGGAACTTTACCTATGACTGTCTGGGAAGAGTGACGGCTGCCGTTCAGGATCAAGGAATTGCGGAATCTTATGAATATGATGCCCTGGGCAACATTACGGCCGTGATTGACGGTAATGGAGTAAAAACGTCATATAGTTATCATGGCAGTGATATAGCTTCTGTGATTGACGGGCTTGGGAATGGAACCTATTTTTCCTATGACCATTGCGGCAGGATGGTACGCATGGTTCAGTGTGGAAAGGGACAGATAGATGCGGCTGAGATCAACCGTTTTAACCGGAATCAACAGGAACTCCGTATTACGGATTACCACTATGATCAAAAAGGAAATATTATTGAAAGTATAGACCCGGATGGAAATAGGGTATTCTATACCTACGATGGTAATAACCGGATTCTTTCCAGAACAGACGAAGATGGAGGCAGGACATGCTGCGAATATAATCCGGACGGCACGATCCGTTCCTATCATTTTGCAGACGGTAAGGATGTAAAAATGTCATATAATCCATTGAAGCAGCTGATTCAGATGGAAGACTGGCTTGGCATAACGCATATTGAACCAGATGGCATGGGGCGTCCGAAACAGGTCATTGCGCCGGATGGAGAAAGAACGGCCTATGAGTGGGGAATATGCGGTGAACAAAAGGCAATCGTTTATCCAGATGGTACGGCAGTATCTTATGAGTATGATGAGGCAAGACGGCTGTCAAAATGTAGTTTTGGAAAGGATACAGTCTCATATGGATACTATCCCGGTGGAAAACTAAAAGAAAAGATAATGCCAGATCAAGCAAGGATTTTGTATCAGTATAATGGGGCAGGACATATTTCAGAAATCTGTCATCTAAGAAGCGGAGAAAAGGTTGACCGTCTGCAATACCGTTATGATGCAAATGGCCGTAAGAGTCAGATACTAAGAGAGCGTTCCGGGATGGAAGACCACGGTATTTATGAATATCAGTATAACGCAGTTGGAAGTCTGATAGCTGTTTTAAAGAATGGAAAAGAAGAAGAAAGATATGAATATGATGCGTTTGGAAACCGTATTTTTTCGGATATAGGCGGAAGCCGTGCGGAGTATACCTATAACTGCCTGGATCAGCTTGTAAATATGGAGGATATGAATGGAAAACATACTTATTCATATGACCATATGGGCAATATGATTGCAGAACAGTTGAATGGTGTGCAGGTAAAGAATCTGATATTTAATGCACAGGGACTTCTGGAGAATGTTAAACAGGCGGGAAGAACAGTTGCTTATCAGTATAACGGATTTGGGGACAGGATAGGAAGAAGTGTAACAGACGGGACAAAGATTCTGGAAGAACAGAAATATCTGTATGATATTTCAAAACCCTTTAATCACCTGCTAGGTATTAAGGAACGGGGAAGCTATACGAATGTAATCTGGGATGGCGGAATCCTTGCATCGGCAGATGAGAAGAAATCACAGTACTATATCAATGATGAGAGGATGTCTCCTCTGAGAATTATCCGGGATGGAAAAATTGCGGCCTCTATGAGTTATGACAGCTTTGGAAACCAGTCAGAGGGAACTGGAACGGGGGCGGAAGTGTTTGGATATGCGGGATACCGTCCAGATCCTGTCAGTGGTTTTTCCTATGTAAATGCCCGGGAGTATGATGCGAAAAAAGGGAGATTTATTAGCCGGGATTTGATTCCGGGAATGATCACGCTGCCACTTACATTGAATGCATATTCCTATGCGTTGGGAGATCCTGTGAATCGTTATGACCCGACAGGAATGGTTGTGGCATGGCTTGCCGCTGGAATTGTGGGTACTGTGGTTAATGTGGTGACCAAGATTGCCGGGGATGTGGTAGAATCTGTTGCTACAGGGGATGTGCATGTCAGTTCGTGGCAGAGTTATGTGGGCACTGCGGCGGGAGGCTTTACCTATGGAACAACATTAGTTGCCACAGGAGGAAATATAAAAATTGCCGGAGCAGCATCAGGTGCAGTCGAGACGTTCGCCACAGAAGGACTTAGTATGTTGACGGGAGCAGAGGGATACCGTGCGGAAGATGGATATTCTTGGAAAAACCTTGCCGCAAATACAATAACGAGCGGAGTTTCTGGGGCAGCGACAGGATATATTTTTGGTCAGGCAGGAAAGTTCGTTAAGATCCCTGGTATCAATAAAGGTCGCGGAAGTTTTCAAGCAGTGTGGAAACAAGTAATGACAAAAGCTCAAAAGGGACTGATTCATGACATCTCTTGGAAAACAATCGGAAAAGGACTTGTGGCCTATGGCGGAATCCATTTGCTGGATGAAATATGGCAGAAAGGAAAGAAAAAGATCAAGGATTTGATAGGAGATAAAGTAATAGATGGAATAAGGAGTGCTTTGGGCGGAGACCACCGAAGCGCAGCGTGTACAACAGGAGGTTAGGAAGATAAGAAACTGTTTTATGAAAGTGTATCTCACATGACAGTCCCTAAGTGGGGGAGAATTGGAACGATAGTGAAAATCCTCCCCTGTTAAATCATTATTCTTTACAATATGGCTGTAATTGCGGTGTACAGTATGGATAACAGGCATCGCACTCTGTAACTGTAACGTTCTCCGTCAGAGAAAAGAAAGGAATGTTGTCAATTGACCTGCATTGCTGAAGATCATTGATAGTAAGAAATTCTTCCTTATCAAGGTAGTATTTTATATTTTTTCGGGTTTCTCCGTTATCACCCCATACTCCTGTCGTATGTTTTATATCTTTATAGATAAAGTCTATACTGCAACAGATTTCCATATCAAGATCAGCCTGGATTATTTCAAAAAGAACAGAAACAGGGCAGGAAACAGGACTGCGTTTTTTCTTTTTAAAGAACATAGTAACCTCCTCTTAAATACATGATTTCTTTCATAAAAGTATAACAAAAAAAGAGAAAAGAATCAATTTTATTTCAAAATTGATATGAGGAATTGATGATGTGTAAATGTAAAAAGATAGTTATACACTGTGCATTAGTAATAGGTGCGATGGCTTTACTACTACTTGGGATGGAGGCATATGCATCAGAAGACAGACTGGCCGAAGCTAAAAATGGAATTGTCGAGATTATGTCCGGCTTTACAGACTCTAAGGGGGAATTTTACTGTGTCAAGTCAGGAAGTGGGTTTGTAATAGACAATACAGAGGGCGAAACTTATCTGCTCACTACAAATTTCTGTGCATCGGTAACGGATCAGGAAAAAACAGATTTCTGTACCGGCAAAGCACTGGAAATAGATCTTACGAATGTACAGAACCGGGTAAAAGTCGTAGTAAAGGATGATGTGACATCGGAAGCGTCCATTCTGGCACAGAGTACCGAGAGTGATTATTGTGTATTAAGAACTTCGAGTGTAATTAATGAGAAAATTCCGTTAAGACTTGGAAACAGCGATGAGCTTACAACTGGTATGACGGTATACGCCATGGGTTTTGAAGATGATGCGGCTGCAAACGGGGCAGAATTTACGGCTGTTGATGTGTCGGTCCGGGAGGGAACAATCCAGAATGTGGAATCAAGGCAGGAGGGCTGTATTTATCAGCAGCATTCTGCGATCATATCAAGTGGAAATTCGGGCGGGCCGCTTTTAAATACAGAGGGATACGTGATAGGAATAAACAATTCGTCAAAGAGCAGAGCGGAGGAGGGACTCTATTTTTCTTTCCCAATTAATGAAATCAGGGAAGTGTTGGACAACTATGATATCGATTACTATAGTATACAAAGAGCGGCGGCAGAAAAGGAAATGGATTCTCTGTATGAGGAAGGTAAGAAAAAATATAAGAGTGGAAAGTATAAGAAGAGTTCTCTGGCAGAGTTAGAAAATGCAATGCAGCAAGTGGATGAAATAAAAAATCAGGCAGAAATTTCGGAAGAGCAAGTGAAGAATGCAGTGGCAGAACTTGAGACGGCAATAGAAAAGCTTCGGGAAAAGATGCCCATAAAAGAAAAAGTAATGATAGGGCTTGGTATATTAAACGTTCTGCTGTTGATCTGGTTTCTATGTATATTCCTTGCATACAGGAAAGAAAAAGCTGCAGTGTCGAAGCAAAATATCAGAAAACCAATTCATTCTGAACGAATCACAAACGAAACAGGGACTTCCGTATTGGAAGAGGAAACGAGGGCTTTTAATGAAACAACCGTATTCAATGACAGCGGGAGTACTTTTTCGGCGGGTGATAAAAAGGCGATGCTGGTACGATTAAAAGTAGGAGAATCTATGGAAATTGGAAAACAAGGTATGAGCATAGGAAAAAGTGGGACAAAAGCAGATATTGTTATTGAAGGGAATCCTTCTGTGAGCCGGAAACATGCACAGATTACCTGGCAGAGGCAGAAGTATTATATCCGGGATCTTGGTTCGGCAAATGGGACATTTATAAATGGTGAAAGAATTCCTGCCAATGAGGATCGGGGATTAGTGAATGGAGATCTTGTGAAGCTTGCTGATGAGGAGTTTGAGTTTCAAGAATACCCTGGCTAAAGGGAGAGAGAAGAACTGACGGACAAGAATTTTTTCTATAACAAATGAGGGGGAAAATAAAGATGTACTGTCCAAGATGCGGAGCAGAGAATGGCAATAACAGTATGTTTTGCCGTGAATGCGGAATGAAGCTGAGCAGCCCGAAAAAAGCGAAAGCTGTGCCAGTTCCGAAAAAGAAGAAAATACCGAAATATGTGATTGCAGTCATAGCCGTTCTGGGCGTACTGATACTGGGAATCACGGTATTTATTAATTTAGGTAAAAGAAGTGAAAATGTAGGTGTTGTAAAACAGCAGTTTCTGTCTTATCTGGAAAAACACAAGTATGAAAAGGCTTATCAGATGCTTGCCATTGAGGAAAACGAGTGGCTGACGGAGCCGCAGTTTGAGAAAATGATAAAAGACCAGCGTATCTCGAAGCGTGACCTGCAGGTGGAACTCCAGAATGAAAAGAAATGGCTGTTTTTTCGTAAGTGGAAGATATCAACAGAAGGTTTTACCGCCCAACAGGTGGGTATTTCCGTTCCGGCAGGCGCAGTCGTTACATTAGGCGGAATAGAGATACCGGAAAAATACCAGGACAATACCTATACGGAGGAACTGAAGGATTATTATGTAATCCCGGAACTATTTACTGGTGTATATCCGTTAGGGATCACTTCTGACTTTTATGAAGAAATCCAGAAAGAGATTACACTTGAAACCTATGATTCTTATATAGAAGTCAGCGAGGACATGCTGGTATTTAAGGAAGACATGCTGGAGGACATAAGGGAAAAAGGGAAAAATGCGTTGGAGGAACTGTGTACGGCTGCGATCAATCACAATGAGTTATCGTCTCTGGGGTTATCTTATCAGATTTCATCCTCTGTCAGAGAAGATTATGAATCCATAGGGGGGACGGACTATTATGTGATTTATCAGGTCACGTTTTCTGATTTTGACATTATTCCCGAAAATCCGTATGAGGAACATGGGCGGATCTATATGGAAACAAGCCTGGAGTATAGCGGAGTGTCACAATACTCGGATGGTTCTGGATCCATGAAAAGCAATTCCTGGACCGGCCAGTCCAGAATCCGGTTTGTGTGGAATGAAGAGGCCTGGGAGATTGACACTTATGAAAAAATATAGAAAAGGGCTGATACAGAGCAGACAGTATACAGAAAAGATGAATCAGGAGTGGGGAATACGAAGGAAAAAGAGAAGGGATGGGAAAAGCGGTGGCGAAATATTGCGGTAAGTGCGGGAAAGTACTGGAACCAGGATGTAAGTTCTGCGTTTCATGCGGAAATCCGGTAGAAGGTACAAGGAGAGGAAACGTACCGGATATGGGGAATGGCTGGGGCAAAGCTGAAGCCTTGCCAATGTACCCTGTAAGCAGAAAGAAAAGGGAGAAGGGGAAAAATAAAAAGGTTTTTGTGATGATACCGGCGGTTCTTGTGATTTTAATAATCGTGACAGCGGGTATCTGGATCGTTAAGACCAAGGTAAATGGATACAAAATGCCGGTTAAATATTTTTGCGAGTATATGAATACCGGTGATACGGATTATATAGAGGAAATCATTCCTGTAAAGGCATGTAAGAAAGTAAGACAGGAATTTTATAAAGGGGATGAGATTTTACCTGAAGTGATTGCATCGTATGACAGTGTTGATGAATACATTGATGAATCCAGCGAGGAGTTTTTTGAAGCTGCTTTTTATGCGCCGATGGAAGAGTTGCGGGATGACTTTATGGAAGAATTCGGAACAGATTTTCAGATAGAATATGAGATATCAGAAAAAGAAGAGATATACGAGGAAGACCTTTTAGGAAACTGGAAAAGTGAAATAATCTTTTATCCGGAATACGGAATTGATGTGGAAGTTTATAGAGTAGAAACAAAATTGAAAATAAAAGGATCAGAAGGCCGGGATACACAAAAAGTTGATTTCAGAGTGGCCAATTTTGAGGGAGAGTGGACGATACTCTGTAATTATTAAAGAGTAAGGGAAGGAGAGGCTTATGAATGATGGGAGAGGCAGACAAAACGATAAATCAGACCAGAGATTCTGTCCTACCTGCGGAAAAGCGATAAAGCAAGGTGGTAAATTCTGTCCTGCCTGCGGTGCGCCCCTTGGTGAGAGAAGAATGGCTCATACGGCGGCATCCAGTATGCCGGTAAGAAGAGTGGAAACAGGGAGGCAAAGGCCGGTCGGACAGGGAAAAGCCGGGAACCAGGTCGGTAACATGAAAAAAATACTAATACTGCTGCTGGCAATCCTGGTTTGTGTGGTGGTTTATAAAAAATTTTTTGTAAACCAGCAGGAAAAACTGATGGGTACATGGGAAGCGGGCCCCGGTCAGATCTTAGAAATAGAAACGGAGAGACTGACTTTTAATTTCTGGGTATTTGATTATACTGTGAAGGGTGATGTTTTAATACTTGAAGAGGCATTTCCAGAGAATTCAGTCAGTGGCAAGATGCCTTTTAAATTAAAAGGGGATACGTTGACCATTGATTTAGGAGACACGTTTTCAGGGCGCTTCTATGGAAGAAGCGGAACCGTAGAATTAGAAAGAGTAGATACAGATGAGGAAGGGAGATGAGGAATGTGCACTGTCAGAATTGCGGAAAGAAGATCAGAGAGGGGATCCAGTTCTGTCCCAACTGCGGCGCACCTGTTCGGAATATGCAGGAAACAGAGCCGGAATGGGAAGAAGAATACGAGGATGATTATCTTGAAGAGGAGAATGCGCCGCCGAAGAGAAGAAAATGGAAATGGATTGCCGCCGTTATCGTGGGCGTATGTATTGCGGCAGGAGCATCGGGATTTTTTGTAAATGCAAAGATTAAAGACAATAAATACGATAGGAAAATAGAAGAAGCAAGAGAGTGCGTACAGCAGGAAAAGTATGATGACGCCATCACGATTTATAGGGATTCCATTACCATCAGACCTAAAAGGGATACGGCGTATCTGGAACTTGCGGACGTATATACGGCACAGGGACAGCCCGAAATGGCGTTAGAAGTTCTGAAGGAAGCCGGAACCAAGACGAAGAGCAAGAAAGTAAAGAAGAAGTACCAGAAAGTGGAAGAGACGGTGAAGCAGAATACCACGGCGGGAAATGGAACTGAAAATGGGGAAGGGGAAGACAGCTCGGAGTCGCAATTCGGCCCGGCATTTGCGGATTACATAGAGCAGACGCTGATTCCTGCATATGGAAGTTCCAAAGGCGGACGGTTTGGGGTTGCCTTTGATTACTCTCTGGAGGGGGATAACGGCCTATATGGCGTGCAGAAACCGCCGGAAGCCTTTGGACTTCTTTCGGCAATGGAGACAGATCTGGATGGAGACGGAGTTTCAGAACTGATTACTGTTAGGAGTGTCACAGATGGCCAACCAGCCAGGCATATGTATTATGAACATCTTTATGTACAGGTTTTCAAGAAAGATGGAGATCAAGTGATTGAACTGGAGCAGCCAAAAAGGGTTATGAAGTATGGTATTATGCAGATGAAGGAGTCTGGAAATCTGAATGTCTTTGTAAAAGAAGAAAATGGTGCTAAATTTCTATGTGTACTAAATTGTACAAGACGTTCGGTGTCTCAGTTTCAATATGAGATGTATATGGATATTATGCAGATAGAGGGAAATGCGATTGTTTGCAAAAAATCGGTCACAATGGGTTGTACTGAGATTTATGATACCACAGATCTGTCGTTGGAAGAAGCTTTTGCGCAGGGAACTGCACAAGGAAATATACTTTATCAGACAGATCCATCTAATTTGAACAATATAGACACCTGGTATAGAGGATTGATAGAGTCGTTTGAAAATGAAGTGAAACAATATGTGGATTTGGGAGATCTTTTATCTGTCTATTTCAATTCTGATTTGTACAATATGGAAGCATCGGAGTATGGCGGAAGCCTTCCGCTTCCCTATGATTTTGGCTTTTCAGAAAAACGTAAAGGAGTTTCCGACGTATTCCGCCTAAGGTCTGTATGGGCGGGCAGTGAAGGGATGCAGTACTGGGACTGCCTGGATTATACGAAAAAGCAGGAAGCCGACGCCCAGACGGTTCGCGACGCATATAACGGCATTATTACGGAATACCGGGAAGCGATTGCAGCGGGCAATACGGCCTCAGAAACTCAGTTCCTTGATGTGAACAAACTGGGAATTGTGCTTAGCGGATATTCCAGTGATAAAATTTCCTATGGATTTTATGACATTAATTCTGACGGAACGGAAGAACTGCTGATCGGGTATGATTACAGTGGTTCGGATATGACAGTCATGGATATCTATGCCTACGACGGAAGCATTGCAAGGAAACTGATGTATGACGATACCATGGCAGAGCGTTCGCCTACGAAAATATATAAAGATGGGACGATTTATAAATATTCCTCAGGCGGGGCACAGTATGGCGGAGCTTATTTCTATAAGCTGGATCAGCCGAGCTATGCGATGGTGCTGTACGAATTCTACAGGCAAGACGGATGGACTTATCCGTATGAACCCTACTATAATGAAAACGAACAGATGACCCAGGCACGGTTTGACTCAAAGATAGCAGCATTAGGCGACCCGATAAACGTTGCATGGAATAATATCATGACGGATGTTGCCTCTGACGGGCAGACGGGACAAGAAACAGAAACCCAGAATGAAGCGGTGGATATGACGGGGGATTATATTGGAAGTATTCCCTGCCCCGCCCCGCCTTTAAATGACTGTCCATTTACAGCATATGATAAAGACAATCCCCAGGAATGTATTGTCATATATGTTGAGAACATTGATGATGCTAATTTTAAATTTCACCTGACAAGAGCGGTACAGGATGGTGCGGACGGAAATTTCAGTGAGGAAACGATTTTTAATGAGCATATTGCACATTACAATGGGGAAGGATACTATGAGTATATCGGTAAGGATTATCATCTCTATTTTAAATACAGGGATGAAGGCGAACTTTATGCGAATAAATTATTAGACGTATACGGGCTTGGCGAACTCTATAACACGGGGCAGTATGGAAATCATGATGAGATCTTTTATAATAACATTTCCGGCACTACGTTTACGATGAATTATCCTTTTGCCGGGTAAGCTGCGCTCAGTAATTCTGTCCGGCCGATTGCTATGCGTTTGCTATTAAAGTACTCTGCTAAAAAATGCCGGAAGAAAATCTGCTGCAATGGATCTGGAACAGGTTTATCATAATTTTTAAGTAGATTTCACCATAAAGTAAGCACACATGAAAGCTGTTGGCTCATTCATGTGTGCTTATTCTTTATTTGCAATACAATATTTTCCACATCAGAAGCCGTATCAGAACATCTCCCTGCACAACATCTCCATCCCGTCATGCACAACCGGCACATCCCTCTCGTTTGTCATGGCCACAATCACATCCCCGGTCTGCAGCCTCGTGCCCCCTTTCGGGAGAATCTCATCAGACCCTCGCTGGATTGCTACAATCAGACAATTCCCCGGCCATTCTACTTCCTTAATCATCGCATCTGCAAGCCGGGAGCCTTGAAGCACCACAAAATTCTGCAATACCTTTTCCCCGTGATCCACTGCGGTTTCCCCATTCTGCTGTTCCAGGATTCTTTCCAGAAGACTCTCATAAATAGGCCTGGAGCGAAGGAGCGTTGCTACCATGTAAGATACGATTGAGACAATGGACAAGGACAGCATCTGGTTCAGGGATCCGGTCATCTCGAAGATCAGAATAATCCCCGTCAGCGGCGCGCGGACAATTGCCGCAAAATACCCTGCCATGGCCAGTACCACGAAATTATTGATATACATAATGTCCAGTCCCATATACTGCACGCCTGCCGTGGCGAAAGCGCCGCCGATGAACCCGCCCAGCACCAGCAGCGGAAAGAAGATACCGCCCGGTGCGCCGGAGCCGAAGCAGACGGCGGAGAAGAAAAACCGCCCGATCAGGATAAACAAGATCGTCCCCATCAGTACGTCTTCCGTGGTCAGATAGTCCAGCAGTGCGTGGCCGCTGCCCAGGAATTCCGGCATGGTAAATCCCAGCACTCCGGCACACAAAAAAGGAATCATCAGTTTCTTCGTTACACTTAAGTTCCGGGCATTCCGGTACAGAGACTGTACTTTCAAGGTAAACCAGTTATAAAATGCACCCAGAACCCCCAGCACAATCCCCAGCAGCAGAATCATCCAGTAATATTCCGGCGGCAGGGTTTGAATAATCTGGAACTGAAACACCGGCTCAGCCCCCATGACGGCAGAAGCCATGAAATCAGCCGACAGAGAAGCCGTCATGACAGATACCAGGACGGATACGGAGAAATTCTTATGCACCTCTTCCAGCGAGAACATGACTCCTGCCAGAGGGGCATGGAATGCCGCCGAAAGTCCTGCGCTGGCGCCGCAGGTCAGAAGGTATTTCTCCTCGGTTACGCCCCGCTCCATGCCTTTGGAGACGCCTTTTCCCACCATAGCGCCAAGCTGGATGGAGGGGCCTTCCCGTCCAAGGGCCAGGCCGCCTAAGAGACACAAGAATCCGCCGAGAAATTTTGCGGGAAGAACCCGCCACCACCGCTGGTTCAGCTTTCCCGTCATCTCCCCTTCAAGCTGGGGGATTCCGCTGCCGGATATCATGGGTTCATACTTCAGAAGCCTTCCCACAAGCCAGGCCAGCAGAACCAGAATCACAAACCATCCGGCTATCCGCAGAGGATGTTGTCTGCAGAATGCAAGAATCATCTCAAGCCACTTCCCTGCATATTCCAGAAACATACGGTAGAGGACGATAACCAATCCCGCAATGCCGCCCACAACCAGCCCTTCTCCGATCAGTACGATCTGAAAATGTTCTGCACGTTTAAGGGTGTCGGAAGTATCTTTCTTCATGCCATACCTCCCCGGGATCAGAAGCCTACGTTCTGTCCTTTCTCCATCTTAGTAAGCTGACGTTCGCCTTCCTCTGCAATGGTACGGAAATCCTGGATGGTCTGGGCCATCTGCGGTAGCGCCTTGGCCTTGTAAGTGCTGATGTCATCCAGTGCAGACAAGGTATCGGCAAATGCCTGTTTCAGTGTATCCGGGGAAACGCTGGCCTCTACGGCTTCCCTCTGGATGGCAGTGCCCTGTTCTTTCAGCATCCGTGATGTGGCGCTGATCATGTTGTTGGTAGTCTCATTGAGAAGCTGCACCTTTTCCAGTACAATCTTCTGGTTATATAAGGCGCCGGCTACCGTGACTGCCACCCGGAGGGCGGATACCGTTACCATCTGCGCACGGTCAACGGCGCGGATCAGTTCCAGGTTATTCTTCCGTATGACTTCCATGGCAATGATTCCCTGCTGGTTTACCACCAGTAATTGCTGGAAATCCATCAGCCTCTGCCTAAGGGGAAAGAGAAT
>CAJULU010000033.1:771-20801 GCA_910587575.1 uncultured Dorea sp. | reverse complement strand
AAGTTCAATCTTCTGTGTCAGCTGCTTTGTCAGATCCCGCATGGCAGCCCGTTCAATCTCCAGGGTCGTGTTATCATTTTTCAGAATCTTCCGTCCCTTTTCCAGTGTTTTTACAATACCTGCGATTTCCGCATCGGCAGTCTTGAATTTCTCAAAGTACCTGCGGATGGGATTGAACACCTTCCCGAGAAATCCCGTCTTGGTGAAATCCAGACCGGAAGGATCCAGATCCCGCATTTTAATCGACAGATCCTCAAGCCCCTGGGCAATCTCTCCGGACTCGCCGCCAGCGCGGCTGAACTCTCCCATCCGTTTCTGCAGGATATTGTTCTTGGACTGGGACTGACGCATAAGGTCTGCACCGAAGGTCTCGACCACCTGGACGAATTCCCGGCGCTGTGCCAGGGAATCCAGGTCAACGGCCATAATCTGGTCGGCCTTGTCTTTCACCGCATTGGTAATGACCGTCTTCTCCTCGGGAGTGGGAGCCAGTTCTGCGGCGACTTCTTCTTTGATGGCGTTGGTGTCCGGCAGATCCAGTGAAAATCCGCCGGCGCTCTCTTTGGTATTGGGTAAATCCAGTGTAAAACCACTCATATCTAAGTTCCTCCTTACTATGTTCGTTTGTAGTTGCTACATATTTGCATTGAATAATGTCTTCAGCTGGTAGACCACGTCATCCGTTGATGCATCGATGCTTGCCGCCTCGTTTACGGAGCTGATGCTCTGAAGGGCTGACAGATCAGCATTATAGCCGATGGTATATACCGGTATCTTAAGTCCGCTTAAGACATGACGGACATCGTTCAGATTGTAGCCCACATTGGTTTCGCCGTCGCTTAATACGAACAGCATTGGCTTTGCGTCCGGGTATTCTTCCATCTGACTGCGGATCATGTCCAGGGCCACGCAGATTGCGTCAAAGGTGGCCGTGCCGCCGGAGGCGTAAAGATTTTCCACGCTTCCTTTGAAATAGGTCTGCTGTTCCAGGTTAAACTGGCCGATAGGAAGCTCAATGGTTACGTCATCCGCATAACTTACCAGCCCGATATAATTTTCCGGGTTGATGTATTTCATGCTGTTGATCAGCGAAGTCTGAAGGGCAATCAGCGGCTCGCCGTCCATGCTTCCGGAAACATCCGTCACAAAGACTCCGATGACCGGCCTTCCGTTATCTTTGTTAGTCTTGTAAAGTTTCTGGGCAGCAGTCAGAATATCGCCGGAAACAGGTTCGTATTCGCAGGTGTATTCGTTCATGCCGTTAAAGCCGTATTCCGTTGCCCGCGCCTTTGCTTTGTCCGTTGCGCAGTATTCGGCGAAAAGCTTCAGAATCTCTTTCTTCTCCGGGCTTGTGGAATCTATGCTGACAAGGGGGTTGTCATGGCGGTAACCGTAAGGGGTAAAAGTGTAATTACTGGACAGCAGGCTGTCATTTGCATATGACTGATACTCCATAATGAAACCGTCCAGAGAGCCGTTCTCTGCAGCTTCCCGCATCTGCATGGTGGTCAGTGCAACGAAAGGCACATTTTTCTGGAATTTCTGGAAACCGGCCGTTGCCGTCTCGGACAGCGGGTTGTCCAGATCGTACCGCTCCAGAGTGCAGATCAGGAAATTTAAGCCTGCGCTGCTGGCAAATGGATTGGTATACCCCATTGCGAATTCGCCTGCCTCGGTAGCCTCTGTGATGGCTTTCAGGTCTACGCTTCCGTACTTTTCCACAATCTTTTCATTGGTTTTGGAAGAAAGCAGGATACCGGCAACGTTGCCTGCCAGGCTTTCAGAAACGGTTTCCGTGGAAGTGCCTTTTGCATTCAGCATGTCTATCCAGAGTATGCTGGAAGGAGCGAACCCTTCCGGTACGGCTTTTCCGGTGGCAATGTAATCTACAGCCTGTCCGCTGTTCACATTGCGGATCTGGACAGACACCTTCTGGCCGTCCACCTCAAAGCCCTGGTCATTGAATTCCGCTGCCATCTCGCAGAGCCAGCCGTCTGTCCCGCTTCCGGCCTTCTCCGGGGAGGAGAAGATCTCGGCGTAAAGGCTGGTCTGTGCCTCGACTCCTACCTCGCAGGTGTCGATATCCGGCAGTTCATCGGCTTCGTCCTCGGCGGAATCGTATTCGATCGGTGATTTGACGGGGGTACCGGTCTCGGGGTTAATCTTATCCACCATTCTGGCAAGACGTTTTTCGGCGCTTTCCTCTGAAATCACTTTTTCGGATTTCCCAATGTTGCGTGTGACGTAGATTCCGCCGAATACGGCGGCGCATACGAGGATGATGACGCAGGCTAATATCCCTATGGTTTTCTTGTTCATATGTGTGTCCTCCTAAAATATTACTCATAGTATCTGGTTTCTTCAATCAGATGCTCGATCTCTTCGATCAGTCCATTGTTCAGATCAGCATCATCACTGGATGCTGAGGAAGAAATCTCCATTGCCAGTGCATCCAGTTTCAGCAGGATCTTCTCATTGAGGGCGATGGTGGAACGGACGTTGTCGAAATTCTTCTGATACAGCCGGAGCTGTTCTTCCTGGATGTCGTCCGGGATATCGTCTTCCCGGTAATGCTGAAGTCTGGCATATTCCTTCTCGTCAAAGAGCCGCATCCGGTTCGCCATGGCAACAACGTTCTTGATGGCAGAGGATTCAGCCGCTGCCGCCACACTGTCGAACTTCTGGAAACTCATGGTGCCCCTGGTGAACTTCTGTTCCAGAATACCGGAAAGCCGCTGCCTGCACTGGAAGATCCGGTCAAGCTGACCGGCGGCAGTCCTTGCCAGACTGCCGAAGTATCTGCCTTCACAGTGGCTTCGCAGGATGTCTTTGGCCTTGTCAAGATCATGGACGTCCTCCAGTGTGACGGGCCTTCGGTCAGGCTCCTTAAGAAGCCGGATGTTGACCAGGAAGAAGGCCAGAATGAGCAGCAAGGCTGCGATAATGGACATTCCCGCCCGGAAAATACTGTAATCGGACAGGCGCAGGTTTACGAGGCCCGGCGAATACAGGACGACCGCAATGACTGCGATAGTCAGGTTGGCTGTGATAAGTGTTAGATATTTTTTCAATACATCCCCCTCCCTGCTTGAACTTTAAGGATTTTATCAGTTATTGTTTATTCTACATTATACGACACATATTGATTTCTGACAAGTTGGCAGTTCCTGACAAGTTAAGGGTGACAAGTTAAGGGATGGCAGTCTATAACGTGCCATCCCTTATCATAGTAATAATATTCTCATTCTGTAGCTTCCGTCCGCCAATGGCATAAGCGCCCACGATCGCCAGAAGCACCAGAGCGGTATACCCGGTCAGAATCCCATATGGGGCGAAAGGCAGATATTCCGGCAGAGAGATCTCAGAAAACGTAAGCATTACCGCCAGTACCGTCCCCTGGACTGGAAGGGAGTAAAGCAAAGGCTTCAACCCCAGCGTCAGTCCTTCCAGAAGCAGCATTTTCCATAACTGCCGTGGAGAGAGCCCCACTGATTTCAGCATAGCGAATTCCTGGCGCCGCTGCCTCAGATTACCGGAAATGCTCGCCCATACGTTGGAAAGTCCGATTACAGCCAGAAATGCCGTCAGAAACGTAATCACAAGGTTCATGACATTCTGGGCGTTCTGGTTCAGTTCTGCCTCCTCTGCAATGTTCGTCAGAAGATAATCGCCGCTTCCATAATAGCTGGCAATCGTTTCCTCTATCTTCCGGGTAGTTTCCTTGATTGCCGGGTATATTGCCGGTTCATCCGTACCTGCCAGGCTATCCGGATCAGCCAGGGCATCCGTATCATCTTTGGCTTCCCTGGAATTGCCGGTTTCAACGGTTTCGGTCCAGAATACCCCGTTGACTGCCTGCGCAGAATTTCTCCGCCGCTGACAGCAGGATTCCCCTAGTTGCAACACATGCTCCATGGGCATGACCATAGCCACCGTAAAGTTGGAAAGCCCCTGTATCCCCATGGGCAGTTCCTCTACCATGTCCCCCATCTGGATGGTAAATTCAAAATTCCCTTCAATCTCATCCTGGTTTTTCTCGGTAAAGGTCAGTTCCTGTCCTTCCTGAATGTTCAGCAGTTCTCTGTAAATGACCTTCCTTCGTGTGCTGTTCACTGGGTCTTTGGTATAGTTACAGACCAGCGCCTTGTGGGGATCATCGAAATAAGGCTGGGGTGAGATCCCCATTTTTTCACAGTAATCCCGGAAACATCCCTCTTCCAGCCCATAGATGACAGACTGGATCCGGTATTTCCCGTCCCGCTGAATGGGAGAATATTTTTTTCTGGCAATGATCTCATCCATGCCGCCCAGATGCGTATTGATCTCTTCTGCCACATCGTCCCGTTCAATCCAGACCGCACAGGGCAGGGAATTTCGAATCAAGGCCTGGGAGACCCCGGGAATTGCCGTAAGCTTCTGGATGGCTTCCGGATCCGGCGGGCGTCCGTCACTGATGTTGAGGAAAATATGCCCTGCTTCTGACGGGTCTGTCCGGAAAATGTGGTCATTTGCCTCCTGTACCGTTATGATATACTGGAAAATCGTAAGCAGGAGAAATGACATGCACAAGGAAATGGTTGCCATCCGGTAAGAGCGGCTTCTGGCGGAAACGGCGTTTGCAGCAAGTTCCCCTGTAATGCCGGGAAAATGAAGACGCCGTCTGTCTTTTTTCCGCTTTTTACCTTTCTGTCCCTGAGAACCTTCCTGTTTCAGAATTTCAACAGGCAGCATTTTTGCAGCCTTTTTCGCCGGAATCCTTGCCGAAAGCCATGCAGTCAGCAGTGACAGGAAGATGGCGGGAAGGATGGCGGGCAGTCCGAAGGTCACGGCAATGTCCGGCGCTTCCCGTCCCAGGTCGTTACTGGCGTTGATGAGCTGGAACAGTTTCAGAACCAGAAACCATCCGGTAAAAAGTCCAAGAGGAAGAGGGACGGCGGTCAGAAGCAGCGCTTCAGACTGGACCGTTTTTCTGATCTGTTTCGGAGTAGCGCCGACACCGGCAAGGGTTCCCAGCTGAATCAGTTTTTCATTGACGGACATGATGAAGGCGTTGTGGATCACCAGTACGAACACACCCACCAGAAATGCCGTAAATGTAAGGAACATCAAGGGTATGGCAAGATCGCTTAAGTGGATGGGCAGGCCCTTTGCCGTGGGGGCAAAAATGCCGTAGGTGGAAAGAAGACCGGTATTGTAGCGCAGGGTATACTCTCCGTATTCGTCCGCTTCATAGCCGATTGCCCTGGCAAGGGCGGGCAGTTCCCGGTAGGTGGCCCGCATCGGTGAGAAGCGCAGATAGACGGCAAGCTGGTCTTCGGGACGGATGGAGTCCTCGTTAAGCCCGGTCATGCCGGTATATGCAGGCACGGCTGAAGAGGTGGTGACATCCATGACGCCGACGATGGTGTAGGTCTTTGTACCGGTCTGCCGGAATGATTCCTCTTCCCGGAAAAGTTCCGTGTCCATGCAGACCTGTCCGTCATAGGTACGCTGTCCCACCGGGAGGGTGAGTGTGTCGCCGATTCTGGTATCCGGGTAGTCTTCAAAATACTGTTTGGAAAGTACGATTTCCGTCTCAGAAGAAGGAATGCGCCCTTTTATAATGCTGTCCTTTTCCGGCATGGAATCCCAGTATTCTTTGTTTGCGCCCCGGCAGATCAGATAGAGCCTGGGATTGCGCCTGCTGTCAGATTCAATATCAGTATCCAGTTTTGCCGTCTCCCACGTGCCTTTGATCAGGACGGCGGAAACGGAAGCATAATTTTTAATCTGTTCAAGGGACTCACCGCTGGCGCCGCCGAAGAGTTCTCCGTGCCAGTCCCCGTTATGCCATTTCTCTAAGACCACGGCATCCGTCCACATGGTATAGACCAGGCCGCAGAAACAGGACATGAGACTTGTCATGAGAAACAGAGCGGTCATGATGATCACGGCGGAGCGTTTGTTCTGCCGCAGAGTGTCCCATACAAATTCCCGTAATATTTTCATCGCTTTGTCACCTCATCCCCGATCATTTTTCCGTCTTCCAGCGTGATGATGCGATCCGCTTTTAAAGCCGTCTTTTCATCATGGGTAATCAGAAGCACGGTCTGCCCGTATTGATGGTTGGACAGCTGCAGAAGTTCCATGGTCTCATCCGAGTTCTTCCGGTCCAGGTTGCCGGTGGGCTCGTCTGCCAGGAGAATGGCCGGCTGATAGATCAGGCTTCTGGCAATGGCCACACGCTGCTGCTGTCCGCCGGACAGTTCCCGAGGGTAATGGGTGAGACGGTCGGAAAGCCCGAGAGTTGCTGCCAGTTTCTCAAACCGGGCTTCATCCGGTTTTTCCCCGTCCAGAAGAATGGGGAGGAGGATGTTCTTCCGTACGTTCAGAGTCGGAATTAAATTATAGAACTGGTAGACGATCCCTACCTTTCTGCGGCGGAAGATGGCAAGCTGTTCCAGGGTCAGAGTCGAGATGTCCGTGTCCTCAATATAGATACTGCCCTCTGTTGGCCGGTCTACGCCGCCAAGCAGGTGAAGGAGCGTGGATTTTCCCGAACCGGAGGCTCCCACAACAGCGGTGAAACTCCCCCGTTCCAGGGAGAGGGAGACGTGGTCAAGGGCGGTAATCATCCCCCCGCCCCGGCCGTAAGTTTTCGTCAGATTGGTACAGCGAAGTATGTCCATGGTTTGTCTTATCCTTTCTTTATTGCTGCTTTTTTGAATAATGACATGGTAACAGTCCAATGTGACAGGAAAGTGACATTTTAAAATTTAAAAAATTTTAAAGAAATTTAAACAAAATTAAGCTGATTTATTGACACCTTACCAATATTTTGCTAAAATATGGTAAGATTTTCGGTTTCTCTGCCCGGAGAGGCGAAGTCCGAGAGAATTTGTAAAGAAAAGGCAGTAAAAAGGTGTTATCAATATGAGTATTTCAGCAAAGGAGCTGGCGGCGAAGATTCATCTGTCGCCGGCAACGGTTTCCATGGTGTTCAATAACAGGTCGGGGGTCAGCGAGGCAACGAAGAAGATTGTCCTGGAAGCTGCGAAAAAGTATGACTATGTCCCGTCAAAGACATCGGCCCTGGGAAAGTGGGCCATTCAATTAGTAATCTATCAGAAGCATGCCATGGTTGTGTCAGATACCCCCTTTTTTTTACAGGTGATTGAAGGAGTTACCCAGGAATGCAGTGAAAAGAACGGAATCGTGAATATCAGTTATCTCACCGGATCTTCGGATGTACAGCAGCAGATTAAAAACTTAAGTTCCATGTCCGGGGACGGCATGATTCTGCTGGCAACGGAGATGAGCAGGGAGGATTTTAACATATTGCAAGGGCTGGAGGTTCCAGTGGTGGTCCTGGACTGCTATTATGATGACCTGGATTATGACTGTGTCGTCATCAATAACAGCCAGGGGGCTTACTGTGCCGCAGATTACCTGGTCAGAATGGGACACCGCAGGATCGGCTATCTGCATTCCTCGGTTTCCATCAGTAATTTTGCGGAACGTGCGGCAGGATACCAGAAGGCTCTGGAGGCTTATGGTATTTCCGTGGAGGAACGATATGTGCTCCGGCTGTCTCCGATGTCAGCCCAGGGCTACCAGGATATGGTTCGGATTCTGGAGCAGAAGCCAGAACTGGCAGATGCGTATTTTGCAGATAATGACATTATTGCGGCGGCGGCCATGAAGGCGTTCCGGGAATACGGGTACAGGGTTCCAGAAGATATTTCCATTGTGGGTTTTGACGATATGCCCTTGTGCGACATTATGAATCCGCCTCTTTCTACCATGAGGGTGGATAAAAGGCAGTTAGGACGTACGGCGGTAAAGTGTCTGCTGACCCGGATGAATGGAGAGAAACACGGAAAGATGAAGATTGCCCTTCAGACCGCACTGGTGTGCAGGGAAAGTGTGCTGGATGTAAAAGAGGAA
This sequence comes from uncultured Dorea sp., assembly GCA_910587575.1. Taxonomy (GTDB): domain Bacteria; phylum Bacillota; class Clostridia; order Lachnospirales; family Lachnospiraceae; genus Sporofaciens. The sequence goes on along the minus strand of CAJULU010000033.1, from coordinate 12,875 downwards.
TGAATAATCGGTATCTTTGTGTGTGACGGGATATGAAAATGGATGCACAGGCCGGAAGAATCAGGCCAGACCATAGGATGATGTAGAATTTTCCTATGGTCTGGCCTTTTTGCTGTTTCGTCTTAGTCTTTGCATTTCTTCAGCCGGATACCGATATACTGGGTGCCGGGAAGTTTCAGTTCATATTTCCCTTTATGCCGTCCCGCCGGAGTCACGGTCATGTTCCAGGTATCAATAATCTCCGCATCATACCAGGTATCGTCATCCACATAGATCTGCCGGAACGGCGGACGCCAGATACTGAAATACAAGAAGTAATACTCGCCCTCATAGGAGTCCTCCTCCGGCACTGCCACCTTGTCATCCCATTGGAAATGTAAATCGTCTCTCACATTCCCTTCTTTCAGCCCATGTCCCGGTACATCCTTTAAAAATTCCATCATAAACCGGAAGCGGGGTGCGCACTCTCCTTTCAGCCTTCCGCCATGGCACCACCAGATAATGTTGTCACTGCTTAAGAAGGTTTCCCCATGTCCGCAGTATCCGCCCCGGATTAAGGCTTCCCAGGCCCGGCGTGTCAGCTCTTCTGCAGTAAAATTGCCCCAGCAGTGGGGAAAGTCTCCTTCATACCCCACCTCGTCCCAGACCACGGGTTTGCCATAAAGCTTCCGGAGTTCCGAAGTGGTCTCCGTGGTCTTATAATGGTCGCAGCGCTGGCAGCTGCAATGAGTGATCCATGGTTTCGAGTAATCATAAAAGGTCTCGCAGTTATGGATCGAGCGCAGATGGCCATAGGGATCGCTGGCAGTGAGAACGGCAGCCATCTGCTCCCAGTCCTCTGAAGACAGGTTGCCCAGAAGCTCATACTCATTGGCCAGCGCCCACCACACGTTACGGTAGGCGCCGTACCGGGCGGTCATGTACCGGATGTACCGCAGATTGTCCTTCATGGGCATCTGGGAGAATCCCCAGCGGTCGTAGGCATGGAAAAGAATCAGATCGGCCTCTATGCCAAGTTCCATGAGCCGCTGGACTGCCCTGTCATGAATCTGGAAAAACACAGGGTTGAAGCGGGTGAAGTCCCAGTCATTTCCCGGGGGATTTCCGTTATACTGACTGAAATTATCCCTTGTCAGTGCACTGGTATCCACAGGTGTACCTTCGAAGGGAAATGCAGCCGGGTCGTGAAGACAGAAGTCATAATGCTTCGGCATAATACAGAAACGCATCTTGTTAAAGTAACCTTTTTCCAGTTCTGCAAAGGTTTCTTCTACAACAGACTCTTTCTGCAGGTCAAAGGTATAGCATGTGGTGCCGAGAGAATAATGAGGCGTGCCGTCCGCATAGGCAAGCTGGTACTGCCCGTACACATGTACAGGGCCATGGTTATTCCCCGAAGGGGCTCCTGCGGTAAAGGCGCCGGTATAGATTTCCTCAGAGAACGTGCCGGAAACCTGGTAATGGTATTCTCCCTCGTATGACGGCATGAAACGGATTCTGTAGATTCCCTCTCCGTCATAGAAGCCGTCTACAGTCAGTGATTCTTTCTCATGGGTAAATGTGCCGTGGATTTCATAATCGGTAAATGGATTCCCGTCACTTTTCCCGTGGAACGACTGTTCAAATATTCCCCACTTTTCAATTAACATAAAAGACCTCCTTTAATTTGAATTATAAATTTGAATTTCAAATATATATTTTAAATTTTACAGAAGTGTCTACATCTGTGTCAAGCAAAAGACAATTGTCGAATTCAACAAAAAATGAAGATTCCGATGTGCAAAAAATAAATTTAAATGAATCAGAAAACCTTGAAAATAGAAGGGTTTAGGAAAATGTTGGAAAAAGTTTCAGAGAATGGTGAAAAGAAGGTTTTTGTAAATAATAGCTAAATTTTATTTAAAAATAGCAAAAGTATTGACATATATTGCTTGAACATTTAAAATATAATTTAAACAAATTTCAAAAGAAATTTAAAAACATTCACATAAAAAGGTAAGAACCTATGAAGAAGAGAGAACGTCCCGAGAGAGACCGGGACAGGAATATGATTTATCAGAAATGGCCCGGACTGTCGCTGGCAGAGAAAGGAAAGTATATTGCTTCTTATTACGGAGCGGCGGTCGGGGCAGCCATAGCTTCCATCATCATCATTATTTTTCTGATTAGTGATGTCTGTAAAGAGAAGAGAGAAGACGCTTTTTCTGTCATGGTAATTGATCTGGAACTGCCAGAGGAGGCTGCCGGGAGAATGGAGCAGGAACTTTCGGAAGCGCTGGGCGTTTCCCGGGAGGCCGGGAAGTGCCGTATCGAAGCAGGGTATTCCGGCGGCGCCAATATGCAGAGTGAGGCAACCGTTTCGGCCTATCTGCGTTCGGGAAGGGTAGATGTACTCATTGCGCCGGAGGATCAGTTTAACAGATACGCATCTACCGGGTATCTGAGGCCGCTTAAGGATTGTGCTCTGGAAGAGTGGGAAGAAGCTTATGAGAAAGAAGATCTGTTTTATGCAGAAGCTGTGGATTACAGTGAGAGCGGGGCAGTCAGGGATCTTCCGTTCCGTCCCCATGAGGTGACGAAGAACAGTGCATGCTATGGGATTTATCTCAAGGATGAAGTCTTTGGCGGTTATGTGGCAGGCGTGATGCGGAACTGTCCGAACGCAGAGAGGATGAAAGAGGGAATGGAATATTTCCTGGAAGCAGATTCAGAAAGGATGAAGGCAGGAATGGAATATCAGGCGGAGTAAGAGCCTTGATATAAAAAACAATGTGTAAGGAGGAGCAAAAAAATGAAAGGAAAATCAGTGAAAAAGTTTTTGTCAGCAGTTCTGGTCGGAACGATGACGGCAAGCCTGCTTGCAGGCTGCGGCGGTTCTTCTGGGAGCGATGGCGGCTCAGATGACTCTGGAAGTTCCAAATCTGGCAAGGAGGCCAGTGACAGCGGGGTGGATCTGTCCGGAGTAGAAGGAATCGCAGATATTGGCTACGAAGGAGATCCCATTGAACTGTCTTTCTGGTATCTGCAGACCAGGCAGGAAGGTACGGATGTACTGACCGAGGTCTTCAACAAGGCAAATCCGAACATTAATGTAACCGTATCCTATTATGATACGGACGGAATCAAAGATGCCTGCAAGACGGCGGCACAGTCCGGTTCTATGCCGAGCATGTGGTTTAACTGGGGCGGCGCTCTGGGGCAGTATTATGTGGACAATGGTGTTACCTACGATCTGACAGCTTACGGAGAGGAAAATGGCTGGGGAGACCTTTATACCTCAGGCGCTATGAACCTTGTGACTCTGGGAGGACAGGTTTCCGGTATTCCGACATCCTATAACGTTATCGGCGTTTATTACCGTACAGACCTTTTTGAACAGTATAACCTGGAAGTGCCGACAACCATCGAAGAGTTTGAGTCTGTCTGTGCAGCCTTAAAAGAGAATGGCATTACTCCGATGGATGCGGCAGGACTGAACGGATGGCATGTGATGCGCTGGATCGAACAGTTCATCGAGTATGAGGCAGGCGCAGACACCCATGACCAGCTCCAGTCATTAAGCACAAGCTGGGACTGCGATGCAGTGAAAAAGGGTCTGGAAAGATACGAGAAATATTGTGAGGAAGGATACTTCCCGGACGGATTCATCACGGCCAATCCAGACGATACCTACATGGCCTTCGGTATGGGGACGGCAGCTATGGACATCCAGGGACAGTGGTATGATTCCGTGCTTCAGAATAACGAGGTGACTCTTGACAATGTAAGCTGGTTCCCATTCCCCAATGAGACAGGCAGAATGTCTGCGTTTGTTGAGATGAACCAGTTTAACAAGGATCTGTCAGACGAAGAACTTGAGGCAGCCATTGCCTACACCAACTTCCTGTTCAGCAACGAGGCGGCAAAGATTTATCCGACTTACTACAACCTGCCTCTGCCAAGAACCGATGCAGACCCGGTGGATCCGGCGGTCAATCCGAACGTACAGGATATGCTGGATACTTCATCTGAGAATGGAACATTTACCATCACAGACCAGGCATTCCCCACCGAGGTTGCGGATGTTCTCTTCAATAACCAGGATGCAATTGCAAACGGTGAGACAACGCCTGCGGATGCTGCAGCGGCAATCCAGAAGGCGATTGAATCCTATCAGTCTAAATAACCTTTGAATAAACAGAAGTTGGTTTCCACCTGTGGGGCAGCAAACCACACAGGTGGAATTTTTATAAGGAATGTCAGAGAAAAATCAGACAAAAAGAAAAGAGAAGAGGAGGTTGACAGAGAATGAAAGAAAATAAGACGGCGCCCTATCTTTTTATGTTACCGGCATTGATTATTTATCTGTCTGTCATTATTTTTCCGGTATTCTACTCCCTCTGGATCAGTTTTCAGAGCGGTACGGGTATCGGCAGCATGGAATTTGTCGGTCTGAAGAATTATGCGCAGCTTATTCATGATGAAGTATTCTGGATGTCATTCAGGCATACGATCATCTGGATTGTACTTACGGTTCTTGTTACCACAACGGTATCTTTGATGCTGGCGGTTCTGATGAACCAGAAATTCAGAGGAAGAACGTTTTTCCGTGCGTTTTTCTATTTCCCGAGTGTCATCTCGGCGATTGCGGTGGCGATTATCTGGAGATGGATCTACAATCCCCAGATCGGGTTCATTAATCAGTTTGCAAAAATGCTGGGACTGGATTTTACGCAGACCTGGATCTCCACGCCGAACACGGCATTAATTGCTTTATTTATTGCGGCGCTCTGGCAGGCGATCGGACAGCCGATGATTCTGTTTCTGGCAGGGCTTGGCGGCATTTCCCCGGATGTGCTGGAGGCGGCATCCATTGACGGCGCCAATGGAGTACAGACATTTTTCCATATTACGATTCCGCTGATGAAGGATACTTTCATTATGGTCATCTCCACGCTGCTGATTGCTGCCATGAAGGTATATGACATTGTGAAAGGTCTTACGGACGGCGGTCCCAACAATGCGACCCAGGTACTTGCTTCTTATATGTATAACCAGGTGTTCCAATATAACAATGTAGGGTACGGCACGGCGATTGCCATCATCATGGTACTGATGATGCTGCTTGTCATCATCCCGTACATGTCATTTACGGCGAAGAAAGAATAGGAGGGCGGCTATTATGGAAGGAAAAGCAAAGAAACATGCAAAATCAACACTGCGCTATCTCGTTCTGATCATTCTGGCGGTTCTCTGGATCGTCCCGATTGTGACGCTGTTTCTGACGGCGATCAAGGCCAAATCTGATTTTATCAGCGGCCTGGGGTTGTTCGAAATACCGGAAAGGCTTGCCTGGGAGAACTTTGCGAATGCCATGACCCAGGGGCGGTTATTCCTGTATATGAAGAATGACCTGATTATCTGTCTTCTGAAGGTGCCGCTTGGAATATTCATTTCTTCTATGGCAGCTTTTGCGCTGACGAGAACGAAATTAAAGCATGCTACAGCCTGGTTTGTGTTCCTGCTTCTGGGAATGATGCTGCCCATGCAGATTGCGCTGGTTCCGATCAGCATTATTTATAATAAGCTGGGACTGATCAATACCTATTTCGGCCTGTTCTATATCTACATTGGTTTCGGTGTCTCTTTCATGATTCTGATCATGCATGGATTCATGAAGGGAATCGATTTTGCCATTGATGAGGCGGCCTATATTGACGGTGCGAATAAGTGGCAGAACTTTTTCCACATTATCCTGCCCATCTGTAAACCAGCCATTGCAACGTTGTTTATCACAGATTTTTTATCTACATGGAATGAGTATCTGCTGGCTTCTGTCATCATCAATGACAATAAGCTTAAGACAGTGCCGGTAGGACTGATGACCTTTGTGGGCGAGCATGGAACGGATTACGGTTATCTGTGTGCCGGAGTGCTGATCTCGGTGATTCCGGTCATGGCAGTATATCTGATCTTCCAGAGATACTTCGTAGAAGGTATGGCCGGTGCGGTGAAATAACTGTAATATTCAGGAAGAGAGGAACAAAAAGAATGAGCAACATCGTACATTGTACGCAGAAAGTAGAAAAATGGGGAATTTTTGAGATTGCACTGGAAGGAAAGTGCGGCGGTAATCCCTTTACAGATTATGAGATCAAGGCAGAATTCTCCTGTGAAAATGAGAAAAAGACGGTAGACGGATTCTATGACGGCAATGGAATCTACAAGGTCCGTTTTATGCCGTCATTTGAGGAAACTTACCGGTTCCGGGTATATGGAACTTATGCAGAGCAGGACGGATGTGAAGGAACCTTTGAAGTGGAGCCTGCTTCAGAAGGAAATCACGGGCCGGTCAGAGTTGCAGATACCTTTCATTTTGCCTATGAAGACGGGACGCCCTATTATTCCATCGGAACCACCTGCTATGTGTGGACGCTGCAGTCAGAGGAACTGCAGGAGCAGACCCTTCGGACCCTTAAGGAGAGCGCTTTTAATAAGATACGTTTCTGCGTATTCCCGAAGCATTATGATTACAATTTTAACGAGCCGTACAGTTATCCGTATGAGGGAACGCCGGTAGACAGTTCGGGTCTTACCAGAGACAATTTTATGGAATATGTGGGACGGCCGGAAGGGAACCACTGGGATTACCAGAGGTTCAATCCAAAGCATTTTGAACATCTGGAGAAGCGTATCCGGAACCTGATGGATCTTGGGATTGAGGCAGATATCATCGTTATGCACCCTTATGACCGGTGGGGCTTCTCGTTAATGTCCAAAGAGGAGGATGATCTCTACTGGAAGTATCTGGTGGCAAGGTGTTCGGCTTTCCGGAACGTCTGGTGGTCTCTGGCAAATGAGTATGATCTGATGCCCCAGAAATCCATTGCAGACTGGGAACGGTATGCGTCTATCCTATGCGAAAAGGATGTATACGGACACCTGCGTTCCATACATAACTGTAAAAAAATCTATGATTTCACCAGACCATGGGTGACACACTGTTCCGTACAGCGTATTGACCCGTATCTGTCGGGGGAACTGGTGACCGAGTGGCGGGAACGCTATCAGAAGCCGGTGGTCCTGGATGAGATTGTATATGAAGGAAATATTGAATGGAACTGGGGGAATATTCCCGGGGAAGAGATGAACCGCAGATTCTGGGAAGGAGCCCTGCGGGGCGGCTATCCGGGACATGGGGAAACCTATCTGGCAGAGGATGGAATCCTTTGGTGGTCCCACGGCGGTGTGTTAAAGGGAACGAGTCCCGAAAGATTCCATTTCCTCCTGAAGATTCTGAAAGAGACACCAGGGTTAGGTCTGAAACAGACACAGCTTACCCCGTTCTCGGAAGATCTGATGGCAACCGTGGACAGTCTGCAGCCCATACCGTATTACCTGTTCTACTATGGTTTCCGCTGCCCGGCTTTCAAAGAATATCATTTTGACGATGAGAAGGAATATGAAGTTGAGGTTCTGGATACCTGGGAAATGACGGTTACAAAGTATGGTACATTTAAGGGAAAATTCAAGGTACAGCTTCCGGCAAAACAGTATATTGCCGTGAGAATATATGAAAAGGGATTGATTTGATGAAATTTTCTTTCAGTATGGATTCAAAATTATGGCGTTTTTTTGACTATGTGGGAGATATGGCTTTACTGAACCTGTTGTTCATCGTGACTTCCATCCCGGTTGTGACCATCGGGGCATCGGTTACGGCGTTGAATTCCGTTCTTTTTAAGAGAAAAGAAAAAAGGACGGATGATGTAAGAAGAGAATATATCCGTGACTTTAAAGCGAACTTCAAGAACAGTACGATAATCTGGCTGATTTTTCTGGTGTTCGTGTCTGCATGGGGATTGAATGTTGCCATTGTGGCCGGTGCAGACACGGCAGGACGCAGTCAGATCATGATCGGGTTCGGAGCCATTCTGGCGGTGATGGTGATGACGGTTCTGTATAGTTTTGCGGTTCTGGCAAGATTCGAAAACGGCTGGCTGGATACGGTGGTTAAGGCATTTATCATGGGGATTATGAGTTTCCCATATACGGTTGTCATCTTTCTGGTTCTGGCGGCAGCGGTGATTGCCAGTATCCAGACCTATGCGTCCATAATGGCGGCTCTGGCGGTCTGGCTGCTGATCGGATTTGCGCTGACGGGTCATCTGTGCAGCAGCATGTTCTACCGTGCATTCCGCAGATTTACCCGAAAAGAGGATCTGCCCGAGGATACGGTGGATGAGGCGATGTATGCCCTGCGCGACCAGTACCGGAAGGAGAAAATGCTGAAGAAACAGGGACATTAGATCATTGAACAGATAGGAACAGGAAATGGAGGAAGTGTGCTATGTCAAGGATTAAGATTGGTTTTGCACCTACAAGAAGAAGTATCTTCAGCGCTCCGGATGCGGTAAAATACCGTGGACTGACGGCGGAGCGTCTGAAGGAACTGGAGATTGATTTTGTGGATATTACGGACATTAACGATGAGGGACTGCTCTATGATGATGGAGACCGGATTCGGATTGCGGAGAAATTCAAGAAGGAAAAGGTAGACGGTCTGTTCCTTCCTCACTGTAATTTCGGGACAGAATTTGAGTGCGCAAGGCTTGCGAAGGATCTGGACGTCCCCGTTCTTTTGTGGGGGCCGCTGGATGAAAGGCCGGAGGCGGACGGGACCAGGCTTCGGGATACCCAGTGCGGGCTGTTTGCCACAGGGAAGGTACTGCGCCGGTTTAACGTGCCGTTTACCTATATGACCAACTGCCGTCTGAATGACCCTGTTTTTGAGAGAGGGCTTAGGGACTTCCTGGCAGTGTGCAATGTGGTAAAGACTTTCCGGAACATCCGGATTTTACAGATCTCAACCAGGCCCTTTGAGTTCTGGTCTACCATGTGCAATGAAGGAGAACTTCTGGAGAAATTCAACATCCAGCTTGCTCCAGTGCCCATGCCGGAACTGACGGACGAGATGAAGAAAGCGAAAAAGGAAGGCAGCGAAGTGGCGGAAGTGATGGCATACTGCCGTGAGAATATGGAGATCTGTATCAAGGATGAGGAACTTGAGAATGTTGCTGCCTTAAAGGTTGCCATGAAACGGCTGATTACAAAATATGGCTGCCAGGCCGCTGCAATCCAGTGCTGGAACCAGCTTCAGTCAGAGATTGGCATCATGCCCTGTGCGGCAAATGCACTGCTGAACGAAGAAGGGATTCCGGTGGTGTGTGAGACGGATATTCACGGTGCGGTTACGGCGCTTCTTGCAGAAGCGGCGGGAATGGGACAGAAGAGGAGTTTCTTCGCAGACTGGACAATCCGCCATCCGGACGTTGAAAACGGGGAGCTCTTACAGCACTGCGGACCGTGGCCGGTTTCCGTGGCAAAGGAGACGCCGAAGCTGACCTATCCTTTGGCCTTCGAACATCCGGGCAGCATTACGGCAGAGGCGCAGCACGGCGAGGTGACTCTGGTAAGGTTTGACGGAGACCATGGAGAGTATTCCATGCTTCTTGGCAATGCGAAAGGGATTGACGGGCCGAAAGGGATGGGAACCTATCTCTGGGTGGAAGTGGAGAATATCAAGCGCCTGGAAGCGAAGCTGGTGGAGGGACCCTATATCCACCACTGTGTAGGAATCCATGGCAATCTGGTTCCTGTGCTGTATGAGGCATGTAAATATCTGGGGATTACGCCGGATCTGTATGACCCGGTAGAAGAAGACGTAAAAGCATATCTGAGAGGGGAGGATGTTACATTATGAGTAATCTGAAAGCGCTGGCCTATGAACTGCGGGAACATACCTTGGATATTATCATGAGCGGAAAGGCCGGGCATATCGGCGGCGACATGAGTGTTATGGAGATTCTGACGGAACTCTATTTTGACCAGATGAATATCAGCCCGGAGAATATGGAGGATCCGGACCGGGATAAATTTGTAATGAGCAAAGGCCATTCTGTGGAAGCTTATTATGCGGTTCTTGCCAGGAAAGGCTTCTTCTCCCAGGAAGAGGTTGTGTCGCAGTTCAGTCAATTTGGTTCCCAGTATATCGGGCATCCCAACAACAAGCTGCCGGGAATCGAGATGAATTCCGGCTCCCTGGGGCACGGGCTTCCGGTCTGTGTGGGGATGGCGCTGGCAGCAAAGATGAATGGGCAGAAATGCAGGGTCTACACTGTGATGGGTGACGGGGAACTGGCAGAAGGCTCTGTGTGGGAAGGCACAATGGCGGCCAGCCATTACAAGCTTGACAATCTCTGTGCTGTGGTGGACCGCAACCGGCTTCAGATTTCCGGAAATACGGAGGACGTTATGGCTCATGATGACCTGCATGAGAGATTCCGTGCGTTTCACTGGCATGTCATTGATGTGAAGGATGGAAATGACATTGGGCAGTTAAAGGCTGCGTTCGAGGAAGCCAGGGAGACAAAAGGAAAGCCAAGCGTGCTGATTGCCAATACCGTAAAGGGAAAGGGATCGTCGGTGATGGAGAACAAGGCGAACTGGCATCATAAAGTTCCCAGTGAAGAAGAACTGGCACAGATCAGAAAAGATCTGAAGGAGAGAAAGGAGGCGCTTTCGGTTGAGTAAAATTGCGAACAGACAGGTGATTTGTGATGTGTTACTGGAAAAGGCGAAGGAAGATAAGGACATTGTGGTACTGTGCAGTGATTCCAGAGGCAGTGCGTCCCTGGCCAGATTTGCAGATACGTTTCCGGAGCAGTTTGTGGAAGTAGGGATTGCAGAGCAGAATCTGGTCAGCATTTCCGCCGGGCTTGCCAAATGCGGCAAGAAGCCTTACGCAGCCTCGCCGGCCAGTTTCTTAAGTACCAGAAGTTATGAGCAGTGTAAGGTTGACGTGTCATATTCCAATACCAATGTCAAGCTGATCGGAATCAGCGGCGGAGTGAGCTACGGCGCTCTTGGAATGAGCCACCATTCTGCACAGGATCTTGCGGCCATGTGTGCGATTCCGAATATGAGGGTCTATCTTCCAAGTGACCGGCTGCAGACGGAATGTCTGATGAAGGCGTTATTAGAAGATGAGAAACCGGCATACATCCGGGTAGGCCGCAATGCCGTGGAAGACGTATATGAAGAAGGGCAGGTTCCTTTTGAGCTTGATAAGGCCACGGTAGTGAAGGAAGGGACGGATGCTGCGATTATTGCCTGCGGCGAGATGGTGAAGCCGGCAGCAGAGGCGGCAAAGCTTCTGGAGGAAAAAGGGATTCATGTATCGGTGGTGGATATGTACTGTGTGAAACCTCTGGATAAAGAGGCGGTTGTAAAGGCTGCAGAAAATGCCAGGGCAGTGATCACGGTAGAGGAGCATTCGCCTTTCGGCGGATTAGGCTCCATGGTGAGCCAGGTGGTTGCCAGTGAGTGCCCGAAGAAGGTGGTGAACCTGGCGCTGCCGGATGCACCGGTGATTACCGGGACGTCGAAAGAAGTGTTTGATTATTATGGATTGAATGCAGAAGGCATTCGGAAGACGGTGCTGGAAGCATTAGACTGAAAATGCCAGACGGTGCAGACAGATACTGACAAGAACAGGGATGTTCTTGTCAGGGAATATCTGGCGGGTAGAAGTAAGAGCAGGCAGAGGAGGGAAAGAGTAAATGCCCAGACAGTATATTATCAGTATAGATCAGAGTACCCAGGGAACCAAGGCGTTGTTATTTGATTCTTCCGGCAGTCTGATTGGCAGAAGAGATCAGTCCCACAGGCAGATTATTAATGAGAAGGGATGGGTTTCCCATGATCCTGCCGAGATTTACCGCAATGTAATCGAAGTGACGGCTCGGCTGCTGGAAGAATCCGGCATTAACAAGGAAGAAGTGGCAGGAATCGGAATCAGTAACCAGCGGGAGACATCTCTTGCATGGAACCGGATGACAGGGGAACCGGTGGGGCAGGCTGTCGTGTGGCAGTGTGCCCGTGCCGCAGACATCTGCGACCAGGCGGCCGGCGATGGGTGGGCGGAAAAGATCCGCCAGAAGACAGGAATGAATCTGTCGCCTTATTTTCCGGCCTCAAAGATTGCCTGGATTCTCAGGAATGTGGAAGGCGCCAGGGAACTGGCAGAGGCAAAGGAACTCTGCCATGGCACCATGGACAGCTGG
>CAJULU010000033.1:0-761 GCA_910587575.1 uncultured Dorea sp. | reverse complement strand
TGGCTGATCTATCGGCTGACCGGCGGGAAATCATACAAAACGGATTATTCGAATGCTTCCCGGACCCAGCTTTTCAATATTTTTGATCTGAGATGGGATGAGGAGATCTGCAATCGGTTTGGGATTGATACCGCGAATCTGGCAGAAGTTTGCGATTCGGATGCTGATTTCGGAGAAACGGATTTAGAGGGACTGCTTCCCCATAAGGTTCCCATCCATGGAGTGCTGGGAGATTCCCACGGCGCTCTTTTTGCCCAGGGGTGTCTGAGCCGGGGGATGATGAAATCAACCTATGGTACAGGATCCTCGATTATGATGAATATCGGTGAGGAGCCGGTTCTAAGCACTCATGGAGTTGTGACGTCTCTGGCTTTCCGTATGAGCGGAAAGGTGAATTATGTGCTGGAAGGAAACTTGAATTATACGGGGGCTGTGATTACCTGGATGAAAGATGATCTGCAGATGATCGGAAGCCCGGCGGAGACAGAAGACCTGGCAGAACAGGCCACAGCAGAGGATTCTCTGTATCTTGTCCCTGCATTTTCCGGTCTGGGAGCGCCTTACTGGGACAGCAGGGCAACAGCCATGTTTACCGGAATGACACGGACAACGGGCAGGGCGGAGATGGTAAGGGCGGGACTTGAGTGCATTGCCTATCAGATCCGGGATGTGATGGAAGCGATGAGTAAAGATGCCGGGATTAAGGTCAGTGAACTGCGGGTAGACGGGGGGCCTACGAAGAATAACTATCTGATGCAGTT
>CAJULU010000032.1:13116-53315 GCA_910587575.1 uncultured Dorea sp. | reverse complement strand
ATCTACCTATTAGTTTTATTCATCAACTTATTAGTTTTCGGACAGTCTCCCCCTGTTTTAAAATTACATGATCCATTTTTTCTCCTTCCTATAACATCAGACCGGAAATCATTAATTTTTCCTGCCTCTATTCATTGATACCCAAGGGCATACCGTAATGCACGCCCTCCGGGCAGGTGGAATTCATCCATTAAGGTATCGTTTTACAGATGTATTCAATAAAGTCTCTTACGGCGCCGGCGCCGCCCTTGAATTCAGAAACAAAATCTGACACTTCTACCACTTCCCGAATGGCATCTGCCGGGCATCCAACGAGACCGCCCTGTTTCCGTACTGCTCTCATACAGCGCAGATCATTCCTGTCATCACCTATGTATGCCACCCGGGAAAGATGTTTCATATCTCCTGTAATCTCGACCAGTTTACTCAGTTTATCGGATACCCCTTGAAAATAATATGGAATCCTTAATTCTTTACACCTGTTAGAAACAATCTCCGAAGTTCTTCCTGTAATGATCACAGGAAGAATACCAAGCTCAGGTAAAATTTCATGAATTCCGCATCCATCTTTAATATCGAATGCTTTCATCACCTCACCTTGGTTACCCATATAAAGCTTTCCATCTGTTAAAGTTCCATCCACATCCATTACGAAATACTCAATCACACCACAATACCTGCCTTTACAATCTGTTGCCAGGTAATCGTACCGACAAGAACCCGATTCTCATCAATCACCGGCAGATTATTAATACTATACCGCTTAATTTCACGAAGGGCGTCAACGGCAAGTCTTTCTTTCCTTACTGTTTTCGGATTCCTGATCATCACACGATCAACTGTAACAGTATATATATCTATCTTTTTTTCAATAATTCTACGAAGATCTCCGTCACAGATAATACCCATGAGATGATTTTCCTCATCTACCACAGATACGATTCCCAGCCCCATTTCCGACATGACAGGGATCGCCTCCATCAGCAGAGTGCCAGATTGGACTGCAGGAATCTCATTTTCACGAGCCATCAGATCACGGACCTTCAGAATCAGCTTCTTCCCTAATGAACCGGCCGGATGAAATTTACCAAAATCAGCATCCTTAAAACCATACATCTCACTGGCTACAACTGCCAACGCATCACCATAACATAAAACCGCCGTGGTACTTGAAGTAGGAGCCAGCCCCAGATAACAGGCCTCCTCGAACCCAGGAAGAATCTGAACAATATCAGCTGCCTGTGCCAGTAATGAATCAGCATTACCTGTAATCCCTACTAATATAGCGCCAATCATTTTAATGTTAGGTATAATTCTGACAATTTCATCCGATTCACCACTGAAACTGATAGCTATGACAATATCATCATGAGAAACCATCCCAAGGTCACCATGCATAGCTTCTGCAGGATGTAAACGAAAAGCCGGCGTCCCCAGACTTGCGAACGTTGCCGCCACTTTTTCCGCAATATGCCCCGGCTTACCCATACCTGTTACAATTACTTTTCCTTCGCAATTTGTAATCAGATCAAGAATCTCATTAAAAGTCTGATCTAAAGAATCTCTTGTTTTCTCCAGAGCCGCAATCTCAATATCAAAAACTCTTTTTCCTTCAGCTAACTTATCGATCATACCACACCTCATCCATCAATGTACTGCTTCATACACTCGTATCACTCTCTCCAGCAAAGCTTCAAATTCATCAAGCCGGATCATATTAGGGCCATCAGATAATGCAGCCTCCGGATCTGGATGTACTTCAAAAAAAAGTGCGTCTGCCCCAGCCGCAACAGCAGCTCTGGCCAAAGGTTCTACATACGTCCGGTTCCCTCCGGAAACCATTCCTTTCCCTCCAGGCTTCTGAACACTATGGGTTGCATCCATGACAACAGGGTAACCAAACTTTTTCATTTCAACGATCCCCGTCATATCAACCACAAGAGTATTGTATCCAAAAGCCGTTCCCCGTTCGCATAGCATAATATTACGATTACCCGCTTCCTCAATTTTTCTGATTACATTTTCCATATCCCAGGGTGCGAGAAACTGCGCTTTTTTAACATTGATCATCTTACCTGTTCTGGCGGCCGCAGTTAACAAATCTGTCTGGCGGCATAAGAAAGCCGGTATCTGCAGAAGATCTGCAGCTTCAGCAGCTTCAGCCGCCTGCCAGGGTTCGTGAACATCCGTGCATATTTTTAAGTTCAATGTTTTCTTTATATTCTTAAGAATCCGAATACCTTCTTCAATTCCTGGTCCGCGATAAGAAGATATACTTGTCCTGTTCGCTTTATCAAAGGAAGCTTTAAAGTAATAATCCAGATCCAGTCTTTCTGCTATCCCCTTTACCTCCCTGGCAATATGTATTGCATTTTCTTCTGACTCAATCACACAGGGCCCTGCAATTAATGTAAATTTACCCATACTATACCTCCATCATATATTCAACTTTTTCAAGCTGTTCTGGTGTATCAACACCGATTGACTGAAACTTCGTTTCTTTCACTCTGATCCTGTAACCATTTTCAATCACTCTTAACTGTTCCAGAGATTCGGCTGCTTCAAGTCCTGTTCTTTTCATTCTACTGAGTTTCGTAAGAAACCAGACCTTATATCCATATACTCCGATATGTTTATAATGTGTTTCTTTCTTGCCATCTCTTTCGTAAGGCAGACAATACCGTGAAAAATAGATGGCATCATCCTTTTTATCACTTATCACTTTTACAACATTCGGATTATCCAGTTCATCAGCAGCCGTAATTTTCTTCTTCAAAGTACCCATGTATACATCTTCATCATCAAAGCAGCTTATTAAATCCAGAATCATTTCCCGTCTGATTAAAGGCTCGTCACCCTGGATATTCAGTACAAGATCCGCCTCATCCAACTGCAGAATCCGTACACATTCAGCCAGCCTATCCGTCCCGCAGGTATGATCCGAAGATGTCATAAGAGCCTTCCCGCCAAATGCATGAACAGCCTCAGAAATCCTTCTGTCATCAGTTGCCACATAGACGGCATCAACAACAGAAACCTTCTTTACATTTTCATAAACATACTGAATCATCGGTTTCCCTTTGATAAGGGCCAGTGGCTTTCCCGGAAATCTTACAGAACCATATCTGGATGGAATCATTGCAATTATTTTCATATTCTCCTCCTACTGTTATTTTCATATGATGCTGCCCGTTATATAGTCCGGCGTCATTTCAGAGTAGCGTTGACGGACTTCCTCAAACGTAAGATTCCATACAGCCTCTGAACAACACCATTGATCAAACAGACCACAGTTTTTTTCAATCAGCATATCATCCGCTTTTAAGCATAATGCTAAAGGATACTTCATCAGATAACGAAGATTTACATCTGTATCTGATTTATAAATGTGAAGAATGGGTTTCCCCATACTCATATATTCAAATATTTTACTGGATATCTGCCGTCCGGATTTTTCTGCAATATTAACAAATATATCAGCCTCATATAACAGATTCACTAATTCATCATGGGAAACCCAGCCATGAAGATATGAGCGCACCTCCTTATAATCTGAAATATTACCGCACGCAGTTCCGGCGCTATAAAAATCTATCCGCAGTTTCTTTGACGATACACTTAATAGTTTAAGCAGATAATCCGGCTCAATATAACTGCTGATCAAGGAGCCGGCATATATTAATTTATACCCCCCCCCCCATGAAAAATTCTGAAACTATATTTTTTACGTCTGCCTCTTGAAAACAGGTTCTTATTTCATCAAATCCAATCTGTTTTTTTCGGTTATCTGAAATAAAACGATACGCTTCTCTTCTCTGATATTCTGTATTGCCGGAATCCCGAAAGACGATATGCGCCATAGGATAACGTTTTAATATCCGTACAGTCCTGTCATCCGGAACCTGGGCGAAATGCAGAATTGGCTTCCCCGTGCTCATGTATTCAAATATTTTACTTGGCATTTGCGTATTATCATTATTTCCGATAGAGAGCAATAAATCTGCTGTGTTCATTACTTGATGCGCTATACTGCCGGATACCTGTCCATGACTGAACAGATTTTTCCTGCTCTGGGCAGCTTTTTCAACAAGGCTCTGGGCAGATCCCAGCGAATAAAAATGAAATACGATATCCGTAAATATTTCCCCGGAGATAAAATTCAAGACAAATTGAGGATTCCGTACCACGCTGTCTACCACTCCGGTATAAGCGATATGAATTTTATCCTGATCATAGCCTTCCAGTTTTGTTCTTTCAGGTCTGACGATAAGAGGATGTTCAATCTCCCGTCTTTTTTCTTTCAGCTCTGGCCAGTGCAGTTCAAAATGTTCTGTCCATGAAGGCATATGAAGAACCCTGTCACTCTGCTTCAGCATTTCCTCCTCCAGCTTCAGATTCGCACGCATTTTTAACTTTTTATTCCATTTAAACCGCTGTAGTCTCTGACTTTCCGCAAACATATCATACAGTACGGGAATCACCCTGCATTCATGTGTCTGCTTATATAATAAAGCCGCTCTGACCGTATCAAAAGGAAGACAGGTAGGAATAATCATATCTATGGATAAATCCAGTTCATTCAAAGTTTTTAAATAAATTTTAATGTCGGGCTGATTCAGACTGTTCCTGGAACATACAGCTTTCAGCACTCTTTTTATCTGAAAATATTTATGTCTGAAGTAATATCCTTTCATTCCTTCCTTCATTTTTTCACGGCAGAATAAATCATTGTAATCATCCCGGGGCATTATTCTTATGATATGCTGACCTTCCAGCCATTCTTCCTCTGGTTCCCAGGTGGTGGTCCGACGTGTAATAATCGTAACCTTGTACCCTTGTACCACGAATTCCTCAGCCAGATTTCCCTGGCATCTTGCAACAGCTGAATAATTGGGATAATAACTTCCTACCAGAAAAACAATATGTTTCATTTCATCACCGCACTTTCAGTCTGAATCCATATTTTTTGTACTTTGGAACAGAATAAACCAGGTACCCGGCAAACATAATGATATCAATCAGCAATGCCGGTACAAAATCATTAAAACTGATAACCAGCACAAACACGATTATATATGTCATTTCAAACAACATATCCTTCGATATTCTTAATCCCATTTTTCTTCTTACAAAAAATTCTGATGCATAACATCTATAGATCATAGCGATAAACGTACATATGGCAATTGCAGTAACCTTCTTCGTATAGTAAAAGGAGCTCACAGCCATAAACAAAAACACGACTACACATGACAGATTTGCTTTAAGCAGAGCTTTTTCCTCGCGGAGAACTTTATAAAATGTGTTAATCAGCATCTGCATTTTTGCCTGAAGTACAATCACTCCGAACAAAAAGTGAATATATGCGGATATCGGAAAATACTGTGGCAAAAAAAACTGAATAAATATCATTGCCGGGAAATATGCAAATAAGGCAATAAAATTAAATAAAATAACGGCTATATTTAATCTCTCAAAATATTCCCCATAATCTGATTCCGGCAGTCTTTTCAATGTCGGGTAAAGAACCAGGCTCACCGCGGTAATAAAGACCATTACCAGATTAGTAATTGTGATCCCAAAAGAATAATATGCATATTCTGTAATATCACCAAACAGATCAACGATAAACCGTCCGATTCCTGTTACAAACATTCCCATCAGATTAGCGGTCATCAGATTGATACCAATCTTTATGTCATCAGAAAATTCTATCCACCCGGTCTTCCCTGGAACTCCCGGACCAGTAAAAAGATCTTTAAAACGAATGAACAGCAGCAAGGTAACGACAACTCTGGAAAACACATCAGCCATTACTACCCAGCTGAAAACCCGGTCAGGAGCCATGCTGATTATAATAACGGCAGCCAGAAGAACCACTTTATCAATCACCGAATAGAAACTGTATGCTTTCATCTGATTTGTAATCTGTAATATATAGATCAGCAAACCATTCATGCCCATCAGAAAAATGTCAATACACACTCCAAACATAGAAAACTGCCGGTTTACATCTGAAATCAGCAGACAGAACATCATAGAAGATACCGTAAACACTGCCAGAACTGCCATATAATATCTGGTAGCAGTCCGAAGTCTGGGAAATGGTAATTCATCATACTGGTATTTACCGTATTTCAAATATATTCCATCGCTATATCCTATAGAAAAAATCCCCACATACGAAGAATAAAGGACATAAATCTGCCAGTATCCGTAATCCGGAACTGATAAAACCTTAGGTAATATCATTGATCTGGCTATACTCAGCAAAAGTACAATAATCTGTGCAAGCAAGGTAAATAGGAATCCCTTAAATGCTTTCTTAACAACAGATTTGTCTTCCATAAACTTTCTCCTCAGTAATTTCCGAACTTTATTCTTTTAGAAACCAGAAATATAAACAACATATAGACCAGGATCCACACAAACAGCCGGGGAAGATTGACACACGAAGTTCTTACCGTAAATAATACTCTCGTTAAAAAAGGAGCAATCAGCACCACCCTCAATATATTTCCATTCGCAAGATTTCTTTCAAAAAATCCCGTTAATTTCTGAACGAAAAGACCATATATCACAAAGATGATACTGGCATATTCAGCAAAATCAAAATATATATCCGTCACAAACGAACTTCCATAGCGATATAGATTCAGAGCATCATATACATTATTATTCAGAGCAAATTCATTCCACAATGTCTTTGACTTTGGAATGACAGACAATATAGAAAATAAAAACTGACCGCCTGTCATATGTTCAAATCCAGCCTGCTTTGCAATACATAAGGTGTTAATAGTGAATCCAAATTCACTCATAGTATTCAACAGAATGTTACCGCCAGCGGAAGATAATGCCAATACATAATTCCCGGAAGATCTCCCATACCGGATCACAGTAATCACATACAACATGCAGAAAGCAGCTATGACTCCCAGAAGGATTGTACGCAATCTGAGTTTCTGTACGGCTGAATAATAAAAATATATAAATATAATGATATTAATAATATGTTGCGCCCTGACGCCTGTCATCATTAAAATAATCTCAAAAACTATATAAACAGACGAAAGAGTATTTCTATACAGAACGTAATTACGATTCTGATAAACCAGCAGCATACATGCCGGCAATAACGTATATGCAATATAGTTTACCAGTGTAATGAGAATACCTGTTGAATCTAAAGCACCTGTACCTTGATATATGTTATTCGATAATCCATAATAAAGCTGATATATATTGGCAATAAAAGCCAGAATTAATAATACCCTTCCAAATCTTTGAAATCTTAATGCACAAATCCGGGAATCAGTGTTTATCATACTTTTACCGCTTTTCTCTTTTCCCTTTACACATATTCCAAACAAAATTCCTGTATACAGAAACTGGATTGCTTCCGTTGCAAAGTTACATGCCCACATATAAGTATCAATACCATAACGGGCGGTGGGGATCCCATATGACATACTTCCAAAGTCATATGAAATTAAAATCAGATACTGGTAAGAAAGCAGAAAAAGGTATGCAAAACCGATAAAAATACTCGAAAAGTGAAGTAATTTCCCCGTTGAAAATTTCATTACAGCAATTTGCTGTATCGCTAAAACCAAGATTACAACATTAATCTGCACGATCCAGGCTGAATAGCCTGAACTGCCGGACTCAATCCAGAAGTGCAATACCATACATATAATAATTTCTACTATTAAGCCAGATATTCCTCTTTTTGTAACTATCATGCCCTATCCTTCCAATCCAATAAATGCATCTAAATTAACACGAGGAAATACCTCTAACATTCCGCCTCTTGTCGCATTATAAATATTGACTCCATATATTTCTGCCCATTTATGTGCCACCGTATAATCCCGGATCATTCTTTCGCCTGCTGTAACGTTATTTTTATCAATAATCCCATGATTCACCGAATACCAGTTTTTTGCATTTTTATCATAGTTGCAATCCGTTCCTACCAGATAGATCTCTTTGAATCCCATATATATTGCGATCTGAATTGCGAGCAAAACCACTGTATTTCCATTATATGCACACACTTCTATATCATTAGAAATCCTTCTGGGTGCAGAATCTTTTCTATAATTATTTGTAATATCAACAGGAATACGCCTATGGTTTTTATATCCGGCCCCGTTCTTTTTATTCTGCCTGTTGTCAGAAGTAAAAACTTCACCGGTATCCGGCATATATGGCAGCAAAGTCTTATATGCCTTAGGGTCAGAGACCACCAGCCAGTCCGTCTTTACTCCTGTCTCTCCAAACCATTTACAGATAGCATTTACGCCTATTGTATACTGATCTTTCAGACCAAGGTAATCTTCTTTCGTAAGGCTTGGTCCAGTGGCTATAATAAAGACTTTTTTATTACAATACTGGTTTTTCAAATTTCTGAGTGATTTATATTTACTACTCAGATGCAGCTTACGCCGAAGCTGGCCGAACTGCAGAAAAGGATTGATACATATGAAGTAAATATATCTTCTTACAATCAGATAAACTTTCTTTATCTCAGGATATGCATCCAATTTATTTTGTAACTGCATACTTTTAAATCCTTTCTTCTTATTTATCCGCTTTCATCAGTAATTCCATATATTCTGTAAGTTTATCCTTATCTCTATAATCAAAAAAGAACACCTTATCATAATCCTTTAATAAATCTCTTGCATACTGACAGTCCGCCGCCAGAATGGGACTGCCAATTACGGAAGCTTCATAGAGAGGAAGTCCGATTGTTTCTATGTAGGAAGGAAACACCAGCACTGATCTCTCATATAACTTATAAACGTTTTCTGACGGTAACGGTCCGGCCCACTCTATATTTAACTCCTCTTCCCGTGACATTCTATGCAGTTCTGATATCTCCTTTGTTTCATTCCCATACAAAGTAAATATTACAGAATAATCCTGATATCCATCGTTTTTCAAAATCCGGCAGGCATCAATGATAAGCCGATGGTTTTTAAATCTTGAACTGTTTGCAGGATAAAAGAATAGTTTCTTTCCCATACTCTGATATTTATAAATCTCTGGTATCATTACATACGGGAAACAGACCTCTGTCTTATTTTCTGATCCCGGTATTCTCTCCGTAACCGCACGCTTCATCCATTCCGTCTGCACGATCACATGGTCTGCGCGCCGGATTGCGTAAAGTATAAATTTTCCAATCACATTCTGGTAAATCCACATCCGTCTGTCCTCAAACAGTGAAAATTTATATTCGGAAAATGGCAGGGCGTTATGCTCATACACTGTCTGTTTTCCCTTAAATCCCGGAAGAACCGTATTCTGCAGTGATAAAACTTCGTTTATCCCATATTGCTTTAAATACCTGTTTACACCAAAGAAATCAAAATACAGTCGGCTGCCCCATCCCTTTTTCACCCATGGAACATTTACCACCGTGATGTTTTCTGTTTCATCCAGGTGATACGTTGAAAGCAGGTAAACATAATGATTCTTCTTATCCCGTCTGTGCTGTTCATAAAAATATTCCAGGACAGACGCCGCTCCGCCGCTCTCGGCAGCAACATCCACTACAGCTATATTCATGGCAGTCTCCTTAAGCAACACACTGATTCCTTCAGCTTTATCACTTTCTCCATATCATTCTATTGATAATCCCGACATAACTCTGAATGATCTTCACAACTTTTGATGACACATGATGATCACCGTATGCCGGAACATCACTTCCATCGTCACCGTTTGCATGCATCCTTACCGCAAGATCTACTGCCTGAAGAATCTGCCCGGATGTAATGGAGCCTGCTGTAAATACGCCTTTTTCCATAGCTTCCGGCCTTTCTGTGGATGTACGGATTGAAACAGCCGGAAATTTAAAATATGCGCTTTCCTCTGGAAGCGTACCGCTGTCAGAAACAACACAGAACGCACTCTTCTGCAGCCTGTTATAATCAGAAAATCCCAGCGGCTTATGCCGGATCACTCTTCTGTCAAACATAAATCTGCGAAGATTAATATACTTCTCACTTCTGGGATGGCAGGAGTACAATACCGGCATATCATATGCCGCTGCCATTTCATTCACCGCATTCATTAATGAAGTAAAATTGCTTTCAATATCAATATTTTCTTCGCGGTGGGCTGAAAGCAGAATATACCTGCCTTCTGTCAGTCCAAGTTCTTCGAGTACCTTGCTTTTTCTGATTTTACCAAGATTAAAATCCAGAACCTCTGACATAGGCGAACCCACCACAAATGTATACTCGGGTCTTACGCCGCTGTCCAGTATGTACCGTCTTGCATCCTCAGAATAGCAGAGGTTTATATCACTGGTCACATCAACGATTCTGCGGATCACCTCCTCGGGAAGATTTTCATCCTTACAACGGTTTCCGGCCTCCATATGGAATACCGGAATCTTTAATCTCTTTGCGGATATCACGGAAAGGCACGAATTCGTATCCCCCAGGACAACCACGGCATCCGGCTTAATATCAGCCATTAACTCATATGATTTCGTAATCACATTCCCCATTGTAGCGCCGGTATTATCTCCTGCAACACCCAGATTATAGTCCGGGGTACGAAGTCCAAGATCCTTAAAAAACACCTCATTCAATGCGTAATCATAATTCTGTCCTGTATGAACAAGAACATGGTCAAAATACTGATCACATTTTTTTATAATTTCAGACATCTTTACAATTTCCGGTCTTGTACCTACTATGGTCATCAGACGCAATTTCTTTGCTGCTCCCATCTTACTATCTCCTCTGCTATTATAGACCGTAATGCGGATATAACTCTCTATGCAGCCGCATCCATTCTCCCAGCTCGCTTATCATCGTCTCATAATCTGGAATTTTATAATTAAACCCCTTAAACCGGGTTCTCACCAGTGACTTGTCTGTCACAAACCGGTCCATTGGTTTTATTTCAACAGGTGTACGGCGGATATAAAGATTAAACAGCTTCAGCAGCTCATATTTACTGATGGATTCGTCCGGAACCATATGATAAAGACCGTATGCACGGATTTTTGCCGCCTGCTCCATCGTTTTTGCAAGCTGGAGCGTGGTCTGTCCCGTCCAGATTGCTCTGGTATACCCATTAACAAAATCTTTTTTCTGCATAAACCAGTTCAGCAGCCCGATTCCGTCTGCTTTCATATCCGGGCCGACGATGGAATTACGCAGCGTAAGATTCTTCTGGTCTTCAACCTCGCCGATTGCTTTTGACCTGTCATAAAATAATGCGCCATCGGGAAATGCTTCTTCAGTATAACCGCCTGTTTTCCCAGAGAACACACAGTCTGTACTCATATGGACCAGCTGGGTATCCGTCCCTGCCGTCACTTTTACCAGATAATGCGGAAGATACCCATTCAGAAGTACCGCAGCGGCATGGTCTTCTTCGGCAGACTGGTTCAGCAGCCCTACGCAATTGATCACTGTGTCATAATTTCCTTTCCAGACCGTCTCCCTAAGCAGTTGAAAATCCGTCGCATCGCCAGTCACTGTCTCCACTAATTCCGATCTCTGTCTGGCATATCCTGTAACATGGTGTCCCTGCTCCTTTAAATAGAGTGCGATCACATGACCAGCCATACCATTACATCCAATTACCAGAAACCTCATAATGTTTTCCCCAGCCTTCCAACTCCTGCCGTACATATTCCAGTGTCAGAAGTTTTTTCTTTATTTCTTCTACTGTCATCAATTTTGTATTATTACTGTTAAATTCCGTTAATATATTTCTCCCGGAATCCCCTTGCGTAAAATACTTATCGTAATTTAAGCCTCTTCCGTCACAGGGGACCCGGTAAAAGTCACCCAGATCATATGCATGGGCGCACTCTTCATTCGTAAGCAGTGTTTCATACATTTTTTCACCGTGGCGTATACCGATGACTCTGACCTCATGACCTGGATCAAAGAGTTCTACGGTTGCTTTTGCAAGAGTCTCTATTGTACAGGCAGGCGCTTTCTGAACAAGAATATCTCCTGCCTCACCTTTTTCAAATGCAAATAAAACCAGCTCCACCGCCTCTGGAAGACTCATCACAAAACGTGTCATATCCGGCGATGTAAGGGTAACCGGTTTTCCCTCCCGGATCTGATCAATCCATAAAGGCACAACCGATCCGCGGGAACAGAGAACGTTTCCATAGCGGGTGCAGCATATCTTTGTTTTTTGGGCAGTCCGGCTTTTTGCAACAATGACCTTCTCCATCATAGCTTTCGAAGTCCCCATCGCATTGACCGGATATGCCGCCTTATCTGTAGATAAACAGATGACGTTCTGTACTCCTTCTTCAATTGCCGCAGTCAGTACATTCTCCGTCCCAAATACATTTGTCTTTACAGCCTCAACTGGAAAAAATTCACACGAGGGAACCTGCTTCAATGCCGCTGCGTGAAATATGTAATCAACCCCATGCATCGCATCCTTCACTGACTGAAGATCCCTTACATCACCAATGTAGAACTGGAGTTTATCCGCATATTCCGGAAATTTCGCCTGATATTCGTGACGCATATCATCCTGCTTCTTTTCATCTCTTGAGAAAATACGGATTTCACCAATATCCGATGTAAGAAATCCATTCAGCACGGTATTTCCAAATGAACCGGTTCCTCCAGTAATCATTAACGTTTTTCCTCTAAACATTTCTTCGTTCATCTGAAATATTCCTCCATTTTATCCATCAGCATCTGTTTATCAAAATTATTTTTATAATAACGGATTGCATTTGCAGACAATTTTTCTTTTTCTTCAGGGCATAAATTTAACAGACATATTATGTTTTCTGCCAAAGCCTCCGCATCTCCTGCTGCTCCTGCAAATCCACACTGCGCAGTTTTTATAATTTTCCGGACCTCGCCGTCCGCAGACGCAATAACCGGAATCCCGCACGCCAGACACGATTGTGTCTTCGCGGGGATTGTCATCGCATAGACTTCGCATTTTGAAAGTGTAATCAGAGCCGCATCACACCAGGCAAAGTAACCCGAGATTTCCTTTGCAGGCTTCGGACCGATAAAATGAAAGTATTCCGATACGCCTCCCTCTTCTATGTGCCGTCGGAATTCCTCCTCATATCTTCCGGTTCCGATTATGTTAAACCGGATCAAGATCTTCTTTCTTTTCAAAATCTCTGCCGCTTCCACCAGAACATCCAGCCCCTGGGCTGTCCCAAGATTTCCTGCAAAACACAGATTGGCAATCCCATCATCTGGTATTTCCAAAGGTTCTTTCTTCTCTTTTTTCCGATAGAATTCTTCCGCATACTGAGGCCAGAAAATCAGTTTCTTTCTGCTTACTCCACGCCTGCCGATTTTCTCAATAAAACTCTCAGATGAAGTAAAAATATAATTGCATCTCTTATATATATAATCAGACAATCTTCCGATTGCGCCCAGAAACAGCCTGTTATGAATCCCCAATACAATTTCTACATTCTCAGGCCATAAATCGGTAACATATAAACTACAGGGAACGTTTTTCTTTTTTGCATACCATACTCCGACCAGAGCCTGTGTCATAGGCGATACTTCATAAATAAAGACCTGGTCTGCTTTCAGATCTGTTTTCTGCACCCACTCAAAGCCCGACTTTACAAATGACATATAGTTACGCAGCAAATTGAAGGAACCGGTTTTTCTCGGTCTGACTGCAAGACGGACGATGTCAATGCCTTCCCAGTTTTCTTTTCGTTTCTGTTCATAATCATATCCTTCATAAAATTCACCCTGCGGATAATTCGGTATGCCGGTAATCACTGTGATCTGATATCCCCGCATAACCCATTCCTTACAGAGATCATTCACTCTGAACTGTTCTGGATAAAAATATTGGGAAATCACCAGAATATGCTTCTTTCCCCTTTCCTTTGAGGTACTTTCTTCTGTTCTTCTGACAGATTCTTTAAACGTTACCTTCTGATAATCAAGACCCGCATATTTACTTACCTCATGGCTGTAACAATAGTTTCCAAACGCCTTATTTACCAGCCCTCCAATCTTCCCCGGAATCTTCCCGCCAAGACAGACAGCCGGTGTCAGAATCTTTGATTCTTTTATCCTGTTACCGCTTACTTTAGCAATCTCTTTCACCATCTCACAAGTCCTGGTCCACCTGACATTTTGGGGAATCAGAACCACCGCATTTTCTCTGAACCCCTTCACCAGCATAACCTGGCAGAGAAATTCACAAAAATTCTCAATATAAAGCAGGGAACGTTCATTCTTTACATCCGGAAACACCGGCAGTTTCTTTGCCAGTTCAGATAAAGCATAGTAATTTCCTTTACTGCCTTTTCCATAAATCATTGGAGGACGCAGGACAATGACCTTAAAGTTTTCATCTGCCAGTCCGCGGATTCCCACATCTGCCTGTAATTTAGAATCACCATAGAAATTCGCAGGTCTTGGAACTGTACCGGCATTGATCACCTTTTTCTTTCCATATGGGGCAGAATCACCATATACAATCATGGAAGACATAAACAGAAATTCTCTCACGCCTGCTTTTTTCGCCTTTCTGGCAACCTCAATGGCAAGATCTGTATTCACCGCATAATATTTCTCTTTTGTATTCGCATCC
Organism: uncultured Dorea sp.; assembly: GCA_910587575.1. GTDB lineage: Bacteria > Bacillota > Clostridia > Lachnospirales > Lachnospiraceae > Sporofaciens. The sequence continues at coordinate 38,717 of CAJULU010000032.1, read as the reverse complement.
ACATTACCTGTATCCGCATGAGCGATCCCTGCAACGTGACAGACGATGTCATATCCTGAAAAGTCCCAGTCTTTCCATATATCTCTGGTTGCATCAACTGTTTCAATCATGAAATTAGAATTGTAACATTCTGCAGCATACGCCCGGAAGGACTCCCCGATATAAGAACCCATACCAACAATCAGAACCTTCCTGCAGGCGCTCATGTCTGTTTCTACAGGCTCTCCAAATCCGATATGGCCGGTCAGATCTCCGTCTGACTTTCCATCCGTATAATGACGGCCCGCTTTTCTCTTTCCAGTGCCGCCTTCCACCTGACTTCTATCTTCTCTGAATACATGAACACTTCCCAAAAAACATTTGATATCCATAAGCAGTCCCATTTTTCTGACATACTCTCCATCCAGTTCCGCCTTCTCCGATATCTCCAGTTCATCCCGGCCATTAATCTGTGCCCATCCAGTAAGTCCTGGTTTCACATGACTGGCTCCATACCGGTCTCGTTCTGCCGTTAACAGATCCTGGTTCCAGAGTCCCGGGCGCGGTCCGACAACCGACATATTCCCTACAAAAATATCCCAGATCTGCGGAAGTTCATCCAGGCTGTGCGATCGCAGGAATCTGCCGGTCTTTGTAATATACTGGTCTGGATTGTCCAGCATATGGGTTGGAATGTCATGCGGCGCAGACATTTTCATGGTTCTGAATTTATGGAGTTTAAAATATTCCTTATTCTTACCTACCCGTTTCTGCGTAAACAGCACCGGACCCGGGTCATCCATTTTAATAGCGACCGCAATGGCAGCATAGATTGGAGAAAGCAATACCAGACCGCCAAAAGACAATATAATATCAAACCAGCGTTTTGCATATCTGTCATAAAACCCTGGTCTGTATTCTGAATCTCCGGCTTCTTTAAGATGCCCTCTCACTCCGTCGGCATTCTCTTTATCATTTTCATCTTCAATAAAAACCACTTTCCTGCCTTGAAACGGATTCTTCTGTTCCGGCTGGTCATTATAAATACTTGTACTCTTACTGCTCTTTGCCAGGAAACTCATACCTGCAAATGCCGCACACGTTCCAGCGGCTGTGATTCCTATCATCTTTCTCATTTTTTTCTTGTCTACAGACATCTGTTGATCCCCTGTTTATCTATTTTCTGACTACATTCTGACTTTGCAGTTCACTAACTCTTATCTACAATTTCCAGTCCCGCCAGAATACTCCCCGGCATATGGTTTCCCGGAACCTCCAGCCTTGCCAGCCGCTTATGCCTGTCAACCTTTCTGATTCTCTCTTCCATTCCCAGCAAAGGTCCTTCCGTAATCCGGGTTATCCCGTCCCGGATCACTCCCTTTGACATACCAAGATGGTGGGTTTCGCCGCACAGAGATATGAGAAAATTTTCTTCATTCTTCTCTACATAGGGAACGTCCTCACATTCCCGATAAAGTCCTGCAATTTTTCTGTACCGGTTCAGTTCCTCTGTCAATGCAGTTTCATCATCACTTTCCAGGAACACATAATCTGGAAACATCAGCTGCCTTTCCAGATGCCACTCCCCTTGAAACCGACGCATTCTGTCATAAGTAAATACGAACGCCTCCTTCAGAACCTTCCCAGACAAATACTGCCTGCAGGTATCCAGAAACTTCCGTTCTTTCTGTTTTTTACAATGGAGCAGATACCAGATCACAATCACTTCCTTCGCAGAGTAAACTACTCTGCGAAATTTTTTAATAAAATAACCGAAAATATTATAAGATAATTTTCGATAAACACAGATAATTTAAAGTATATATGTAAAATAAATAGAATGTTTCAGTCTCAGTCCCATTCCTTACCACTGAATCATTTGTCAAATGCTGACAAAAACTCTGGAATTTTAATTTAACTATTGAATTATTCTCCTTAGATAGTTATAATAGATGTGCTGTTTAAAAAAAAGTCTTAGAGTAGTTTACTCTGCGAAATTTACTTTTTATTTCCAACTTTATCATTTGATTCGATTCCATTCTGATCTTAAATATTCAACACATTTTCTGGAATTCTGTACACAATCCCCCATACCGCTTGTCTGCCCGTTTTTTAGCTGATATACTGTTACCATAACTATTGTTACCATAACCTGTACGTTTCCGGTCTGATACCGTACAATTTCAACCGGAATGAAAAAGAGGAGGAGAACCGCCTTGAAGTTTGGCTTTATGAATTATGACAGCCGGTTTTCACGGGTGCTGAACCGGCTGACCGAACTGGTCTTACTGAATTTTATATTTATCCTGACCTGCATCCCCGTCTTTACCATCGGGGCATCCATAACCGCCCTATATTCTACCACGCTGAAAATGGCACGGAACGAAGAAGGGTACATCATCCAGGGATATTTTAAAGATTTTAAGAGTAATTTCAGACAGGGCACCGCATTCTGGCTGGTGGAACTGCTGTTGTTTTTCCAGCTGCGGGTGCTTTTTGTAGCCGCTGCCGTGAACGGCGGAAGGATGATACAGATCTATACAGTCATCACCTGGACGCTTGGAATCCTGTACAGCCTGTATTTCCTGTTCGTATTTCCGCTGACTGCCACATTCCAGAACACCTTTTTCAAGATTGCCAGAAATGCATTCATCATGATCATCTCCCATTTCCCATGGGTACTGGCTTCTTATCTGATCATCGCACTGCCTCTGGCAGTCAGCTTTGGAATCAGCACAAAAATCCTTCAGTTTTCCATGCTGTTCTGGATACTGATCGGTTTCGCCCTGCTTACATTCCTTAGTTCCTTCTGTCTGAACCGGGTCTTTACCCGCTATATGGATAAAAAGGAAACAGACTGGTAAACCGATTCACTGATATAAACTGATATAATAGGAGGATAAATCTATGATGAAAAGAACATTTCAGAATCCCCTGCTTTCCGGATTCTACCCGGATCCATCCATCTGCAGGGTCGGAGAAGATTATTATATGGTAACTTCTTCGTTTGTCTATTTTCCGGGTATTCCCGTCTTCCACAGCCGGGATCTGATCCACTGGGAGCAGATCGGCCACGGAATCGAACGCCCCGGCCAGCTTGATTACCAGAACTGCGAAACCTCTCTTGGTCTCTGGGCGCCCACCATACGGTATCACAAGGGTACCTACTATATCATCAACACATTTGTTTCCGGCGGAAGGGAGGCAAAGAGAGACAACTACATCATTACGGCCAGCGATCCCGCAGGTCCCTGGAGCGACCCTATTTTCGTGGAAAATGCAGACGGTATTGATTCCAGCCTCTTTTTCGATGATGACGGTTCCATGTGGTATGTGGGAAATTTTATCTGCCCGGAGGCGCTGTTTGAGGGACACCACGGTATCTATCTCTGTGAACTGGATCCCCGGACCTTTCAGTTCAAAGGGGAACGCCGCATATTATGGGATGGAAACCAGTCCCGGAATAAATGGCTGGAAGCGCCCCACATTTATAAAAAAGACGGTTACTACTATCTGGTGGTGGCGGAAGGCGGAACGTTCGTCAACCATAGTGTGATGATGGCAAGAAGTACGTCCATAGACGGAACCTATGAAATCTGCCCCAGGAACCCCGTTGTAACACACCGTCATCTCCCACCTCTGTCCGAGATCTCCGTGACAGGGCATGCGGACATCGTACAGACACAGAACGGGGAATGGTGGATGGTCCTTCTTGCGGTGCGCCCCTATGACAATGGCTCCGCCATCGCAACAACAGACAGATGCGGTCATTTCCATTACAATCTTGGACGTGAGACGTTCATGGTTCCGGTCATCTGGGATGATGACGGATGGCTTCGTATCAATAATGAGACCGGACTGGTCGGCCTTACGGAACGGGTTCCTTCCCTTCCGGCATCCTATGTGCCCCTTGCAGATCCGAATGATGACTTTGAGACAGATACCCTGTCCATGATCTGGAATACCATCCATCCACCGGTTACACCGTTCTACTCGCTCACAGAACGCAAAGGATTCCTGCGTCTTATGCTGCGGCCGGAGACCATCTCAGAGATTACCACGCCTTCCTTCGTGGGACGCAGACAGCAGCATAAACTCTGCCAGACAAAGACTGCCATGGAATTTACACCCGCTGCTGACAGGGAAGAAGCCGGACTGGTACTCTTACAGGACGACCGGTTCAACTATATTTTTACCAAGACACGGAAAAACGGGCAGACGATTCTCCGGATTGCCCAGACTTCTTTCGGAACTTATTCCGTATTGGAAGAACTGCCGGTTAAGGACACGGAACGGATCTATCTTTCCGCACAGTGCAATGAGACCTCTTACAGTTTCTATTTTGGATATTCTGAACGGGAAATGATCTGCGCCATGGAGAATCTGGATGCGGCCCTTCTCAGTTCCTCTGTAAACGGCGGATTTACCGGGGTATATATGGGGATGTATGCCACGTCTGGCGGAACCGAAAGTAAGAATCATGCGGATTTTGACTGGTTTCATTACTTCTATTAAAAAATTTCCATTAAAAGTACAGCGGGAACTGTGTTCACACAGTTCCCATCGTTCAGTAGCAGTCGTTTCCCAACAGCCCCTGCTCTCAGGCTGCTTTCTGTTTTCTGTAATATTCATCTACCAGATACTCTGCACTCTCTGACCACATAAGAGATTCTGCATTCTGGAGAGATTCATAGACCTGTGACGCCAGAAAAAGTGCATGACACTCATCAAAGGATTTATTCTCCTTTGCAGCCAATAATTCAACAACAGTACAAATCTTTTCATAGACATCTAATGTAATGTCAATTCCATGATAAGTATATTTACTGCTCAATCTGATACCTCCTTACTAACTTAAGACAGCTGATTGCACGTTCTGTATGAAATGCAACCTGATCGTTCGCTTTGGAGAAGCGTAAACATTCTATCGCACAGACCCTCCGTGATATACCGTCATTTTAATCATACTGCCGCCCCGTGCAGAACCGATTCAGCAAAATCAGCCCCTTCCTCCAGATCCATCATATGAAGAACTCCATACTGTGAGCGGAGCAGGGCAATAATATTATATTTCTCAAAAAGGAATAATACTTCTTTTGTCTCCATATGATGACGAAAACCAAATTCCTCAACGGTAGTAACTACTATAAGATTCATATCTCTTTCTTCTTTCCCGTTCATTTTCCAACTCTCTCCCTGCATATACCCAAGGGCACACCGCAATACACGCCCTTCGGGCTGGTACTTTGTTATATCACAAAAAGTACGAAAACTCTACCTTGAAACTCCTCATCCAATGCCAAGAAAAATGTAAAATGTTTAGCAGCTCACATTCAGAATCTGTGCCTTTCCATGCAGCTTAAGCGGAATACTGTCAGCCGGGACAAAAATGCAGTCCCCTTTGAAGAAATTCATCATAAAACTCCCAGCCAGCGATTCTCCCGCAGAAATACTGCCGCACCCATCCACACAAAGAAGCACATGAAAACTGTTCTCCCCTGTATAGAAATCAACAAGCTCTCTATAAATTTCTGTGTTAAGCAATATACGTTCCACCTGGAAATACTTACAGCGAGTCAGCAATTCCCCCGCACATCCCTTACAATATTTCAGTACCCTCAGAGACTGACGGGGAGCAGCAGAAGATTGGAGGTTTGCGGCTTCCAGAGCCCGGTCTATATGCAAAGGCCGTTTCTTCCCGTTGATATCAACCCTGTCGTAGTCATACTTTTCTGTATGGTTTGGTTTCTGCGGGGTATCTGCAAGCAATGTATCAGCAGGCTATATGTATATATTATCTTTAAGTTAAGTAATCACCCGATCTTATATAGTCTTTTAGGTAAGAACAAACACATCTTTCACCACTGTATCTGACAGGTACTCTCTGCATGCAGCCAGAACTTCTGCCTCTTCCTGTCCATAACATTGTAATAAATACCAGATAGTGATCCCTCCCCATTCGCAGAGTAGGATACTCTGCGAAATTTGTATTTTATCATCTATAATATTCAGAACGCCCCCTCAATCTCCTCAATCACCGCCTCAACATCTTCCTTCCTCACAAGAAACCGTTCCTTCCCGTCAACTGCCACAGAATCATACTCATCGTCATAAGGATAATAAGACACCTCCACATCCGGCGCCCCTTCCATATTTCTGTGAAGACTGACGGTCAGATGCGGCTCTTCCTTCTCCTGGCTTCTCTCCTCATTCATCTCCGACACCATCCGGATTCCCGAGATTGCCTGATACAAGGCCGCAAATTCTTTTTTCTCCACTTCCTTCTTCTCGAATCTGTAAGAATCCGCTGCTACATCCACCTGAACCCTATACTGCTTCCCATCCGCCGTAATCTCCACGTCCTTAAGCGTCTCCGCAGAAACCAGCACAGGAATCTTCAGAATATAATCAAAAGGCTTCCGTCCGAAAATCATCTGAAGCGACATCTCCGGCAGCACATAGACCTGATCCTCACTGCCCTTCACCGCCGCATAACGGCCGCCATTGCCATCTTCTTTCCCCAGAATCACCTCTGCCACAGTATCCGCCTCATCCGTACTCTGCGCCAGGGAATCATCCAGAGTATCCACGTACTCCACCCTGTAACCCATATCTGAACCGGAAATCCCTGTGTCAGTGCCTTCTTCCGGCTGGACCGGTGTATCAAAAGCAAGGCCGCACAGCTCCTTATACATCTCAAACATGACTTCCGTATTCATGGTCACATTCTCATCATAAGGATTCAGAATCTCCCAGTAATCAAACTGCATCTTATACTCCGCCGGTTCCCTCGAAATATGAAGGAACTCCTCCCCGTCCTTCGTAAGAGAAACGCTGCGGATCCCATTGGGGATAAACTGCGGCAGCTCTGCCTGTTTCAGCTCCTTGCGCTCCTTCTGCTCCTTCTGCCCTGCTTCCGGTTCTTCCTTCCGGGTTTCAGACGGTATCTGATCCTGGCCGTCATTTTCTTCATTCTTCCCGGAACAGCCGGCACAAAGAAGAAGTGCCATGCATACGGTCAGCGCCGCAATCCATTTTCCTCGTCTTATCATCCTTCTTATTTCCTTTCCCAACTTCTTCCCAGTTCAAGTTTCCACTAATCCAGCGTCACCAGAATCTCCGCCGGTTCTTTCCCGGTCAGCTTTACACTCCGTGCATCCGGCTGGGACGTTCCCACGAACAGCTTAAACTTCTTACTGTCCACATGGCGTTCCCCTTCTTCATCCACCACACACATAGCCCGGTTAAGAACCGTCAGTTCCACGTTCTTTTCCTCGCCAGCCTTCAGAGACACCCTCTGAAATCCGCACAGGCTGTAATTCGGCACAGCAAGATCTGATTCCAGATCCTTGATATACACCTGTACCACCTCATCCGTATCTGCCTGTCCCTGGTTTTTCAGAGAAACCAGAACCCGGATTTCCGACTCTGCCGTAACCTGTCCGTCCACCTTTGCCTCTTTCACCTGTACATCCCCATAGGAAAGACCATACCCGAAGGGATACAACGGCTCCGCCTCCAGATACCGGTAAGTACGGTTCTTCATGGAATAATCCGTGAATTCCGGCAGAGCATCAAGATCCTTATAAAATGTAACCGGCAGCTTCCCGGACGGCGATACATTTCCAAAGAGGATATCCGCCACGGCCTTTCCGCCCCTGGCTCCCGGATACCATGCCATCAGGATTCCATTGCAATGCTCCTGTGCAAAGGACAGATCAATGGCGCTTCCTGCCATCAGAACCACAATGGTCGGTTTCCCTACGGCCGTAACCTTCTCTATCAGTTCCTCCTGTACCTTCGGAAGATGCAGATCCTTCTTATCCCCGGAAGCGTCGCTGTTTCCCGCATCCCCTTCTTCTCCTTCCAGCGTCTCATCCAGACCCACGCAGATGACTACCACGTCACTGTGCTCTGCCGTAATGACTGCCTCCGAGATCCGGTCCTGGCTCCATGCAAGGCCCTCCACCCGGTCTTTCTCCAGATGACAGCCTTCCGAATACAGGATGCGCACCTCATCGCCCACTTCATCCTGGATTCCGTTTAGTACCGTAATATACCGGGAAGACGTTCCATGATAATTTCCAATCAGAGCAGCCCGGCTGTCTGCGTTGGGTCCTACCACGCCAATGGTCCGAATCCCTGACTTGTCAAGGGGCAGGATCCCGTCATTTTTGAGCAGCACGCTTCCCTTCCTTGCCATGTCAAGAGCCGCCTCCAGATGTTCCTTACACTCTACTTTCTCGTAAGGAATCTCGTCATACTCACTTCCGTCAAACAGTCCCAGAAGAATCCTGGTGGTAAGCAGCCTCTCTGCCGCAACCGTAATTTCTTCTTCCGTAACCAGCCCCTCCTCATAAGCTGCCATCAGATGCAGATAAGTCACACCACAGTTCACGTCACAGCCGCATTTCAGAGCCAGCGCAGCCGACTCCCGGGCATTCTTCGTCACTTGATGATGCTCATGGAAATCCTTGATAGCCCAGCAGTCCGAGGTAAAATGTCCGTCAAACTCCCATTTTCCTCTTAAGACCTCTTCCATCAGATACTTATGGCCGCAGCACGGCTCCCCGTTGGTCCGGTTATACGCACCCATCACAGACTCCACGTCCGCTTCCTTCACCAACGCCTCGAACGCAGGAAGATAAGTCTCCCACATATCCTTCAGGCTGACCTTGGCATCAAACTCATGGCGCACCGCCTCCGGACCGCTGTGAACCGCAAAATGCTTGGCACAGGCCGCAGCCTTCATCACCGGGCCGTCCCCTTGAAGCCCTTCCACAAACCGCACCCCAAGGCGGGAAGTCAGATAAGGGTCTTCCCCGTAAGTCTCATGCCCCCTGCCCCAGCGGGGATCCCGGAAGATATTCACATTGGGGGACCAGAACGTAAGCCCTTTGTAGATATCCCTGTCATCATGCCGGGAATAGGCATTATATTTCGCCCGTCCTTCCGTGGCAATGATATCTCCCACCTGTTCCATGGCATCCTCATCGAAAGTCGCCGCCATTCCAATCGCCTGGGGGAACATGGTTGCAACCCCTGCCCTGGCCACGCCATGCAGCGCCTCGTTCCAGTAGTTATAGGCAGGAACACCAAGCCTGTCAACCGGCGCCGCATCATATTTCAGCTGCGCCGCCTTCTCCATCAGCGTCATCTTTGATACCAGTTCCTTTGCCTTTTTTCTCGCTTCCGCTCTTTCTTTTCTGTGATTTCCCATAATTGACACCTTTCTATCCTTTCCTTTCAATTTAAAAAAATTACCACTGTCACGCCTCGCCCACCCCTTGAAGTTCTTCCCGGTATTTCGTGGGCGATTTCCCTGTATGCTTCTTAAAAGCCAGTGAAAAATAATTCGTATCCCGATACCCCACCATCAGCGCAATCTCCCCGATCTTCAGACTTGTGGTATCAAGCAGCGACTTGGCCTTCTCAATCCGTTTCCGCACAATATATTCGTTACATCCTTCCTTCGTCACCCGCTTAAAAAGCCTTGAAAAATAATTAGGCGTAATATACAGTGACACGGCAATATTAGACACCGTCAGTTCCTCCGCCAGATGTTCGGAGATATAATACTTTGCCTTGGCAATAATCTCATGCACGTTCTCATCCTGCCCGCCAAGCATCTGCGTCAGAAACATCTCCGTCACATTGCACGCCTCTTCCCTGGAAGCAGCACGCAGGCTCTTTGACAAGGCATCCAGCTTCCCGGTATCCGCCTCCCCGGCTTCCCCGGTATAAGAAAAATAGATACAGCTTGCCAGTTCGAAACACAGCCGCCGGACCGTCTGCCTGGACAGATTGTAGGATTCCGATGCCTTGGCAAATGTACGGAACGCTTTCATGACATACTCCGTATTGCCGATGTTGCTACACATGATCTCCTTGAGTTCCACATAGATATCCCGGAAAATATGATCCTTGTTCTGCTCCCCCAGAAGCTGGACAATGTCCTGGATCCCCTCTTTCTCCGTATCCAGCAGATGCCTCGCATCATGGTAAGAGACATACAGTCCCTCCACCCGTTCCGCAACGCTGCCGATCACCATCTTCGGTTTACAGTCAAACTCGTCCTGCAGGATATCCGACAGCTTCCGGGTCTTTTCCAGCACAGAGTCTTCCTTATCCCTTAAGAAGTACACCACAGCAATGGTTCCGTCATCATCAAAGAAGGTAATCCCCTCCTCCTCGGCATCCACAATACTGATACAGATATTTTTCATGGACATTTCCCGGAAGTTCTTTTCCGTTGGCTGATTCTCCAGACAAAGGGACGGTGCGATCAGCATCACCTGGAACCCGTAAAAACTATCCAGACGGTAAAATTCCCCAAGATCCGCAATAATCTGGCTGTTCTCCCCCCTCCGGTGTACCAGGCTTCGCATACAGGTCTCCAGACGCATCTGCTCCGCCACTCCCTTTGTCCGGCGCACCAGCATGGAACTCTTCGCCGCCGCTTCCTCCACCTCAAGAATCTGTACCTGTTCCCGGATTGCCTGGGACAGATCCGACTCTTCCACCGGTTTCAGAAAGAAATCCTGTACCTTCAGCCGCAGGCTCTGTCTGGCATACTCGAAACTGTCATACCCCGTCAGTACCAGCACCCGGAGCGCCGGTAAGATCTCCTTGGCTGCCTCGATCAGTTCCAGTCCCGACATCCCGGACATTCTGATATCCGTAATCATAATCTGAGGCCGGTACTCATCCAGAAGTTCCAGGGCCTCCCTGGCAGAACCTGCGGTAAACACCTGTCCCACCCCAAGTTCCGGCCATGGAATCACCTTCCTGATCCCCATCCGGATCATTTTCTCATCATCTACAATCATTACCTTATACATGGATCATCGCCCCCTGCATCATATCCTCCTGCATCTTCGTCACATAGGGGATCCTTATCTCCACCGTGACGCCTCCGAACGAATTCCTCAGATAATGCAGCCCGTAACCCGCACCATAGAGAAGTTCAATCCGCTTATTCACATTCCTTACCCCATACCCGAAAGACTCATCATACACCGACAGCTGCTGGTTCATCTCGTCAATCTGTTTCTGGGTCATGCCCGTCCCCGTGTCTGCCAGGGTCAGCTTCACCAGATCTCCCTGGCGCACCGCCTGGAGGGAAATGCTCCCTTCCTTCCCCTGCTTGATCTTAATGCCATGGTAGATCGAATTCTCCACCAGAGGCTGAAGCGTAAGCTTGGGAATCATCGCCTCTTTACAGTCTTCCTCCATACTGATCTCCATTCCGATAATATGGTCATACCGCATATTCTGGATAATCAGATAATTACGGACATGTTCAATCTCCATCTCCAGGGAAATCACGTCATGGCCCTTGCTCAGGCAGATCCGGTAATATCTTGCCAGCGCCTTTACCAGGGTGGAGATCTCCTGATTCCCGTCTGCCACCGCCTGCCAGTGAATACAGTCCAGGGTATTATATAGGAAATGGGGCTGGATCTGGGACTGCAGGGAATTAAATCGGATCTGTTCAATCTGATGCTGTTCCTGCTTGACCTGCTCCATCAGTACCAGAATCTCCTCCATCATGGAGTTAAATCCTGTCGCCAGCTTTGCAAAATCCTCCCCCATATACCCGGCATCCATTCTGACAGACAGGGAACCTGCCGCCACGTCATCCATGTTCTGGACCACCCGGTCCAGAGGCTGGTAAACCCTCTGGATAATTTTCTTCACGATTACATAACAGACCGCCACCAGAACCAGCAGAATCCCGATCATCACACAGATCATGCGGATACTGGGCCGGTACAATTCTATAGAAGCAATACTGCTGATAATATAAAAGTTCCATCTGTGCACCTTCCGGTAGACATAGAGTCTGCCCTTCTCATAGAAGCTTCCCTGTTCCTCACCAAGCAGATTCGTATAATCCACAGCCGTCCCCATCTTTTCCGTATCTCCCGCAGCCACCACGGTTCCGTCCGTACTTACAACCTCCGTCTTCTGTCCGGCAGTCTCCTCCCCCACAATTTGGTTTAAGACAGGATTGGAGAAATTCATACACAGAAGCCCCCTCTCTTCATGCACTTTTGCCAGACTGTAAATGGGAAAATACACATTTACCGTATACTGCTCCCCTTTATAATAGGCATTGGAAAACCCAATCTTCAGCGTACTGTCCTGCCCGTTCATACACTGGTCCAGATCCTTGTCATAGGACTTATGGAACTCCGATGCCGCAAGCGCATCCTTCCCTCTGTAGAGATAATCATCCATCTGATAGCTGATGACAGCAATAAAATTCGTATCCGATGACATATTCAGACTGCTGGAGAGAACATTGTTCGCCTCCGTCGTCGCAAGCGCATACTCAAGCGTGTGCTTATCACTGCATTTCAGATACCGCTGTACAGACCCGTCAATGACAAGGGCGATTGCCGCAGCTTTATAATCCTCCAGTTTATTCTGATAATTCTCCGCCAGCGTAGCATTCTTATCCTGCAGTAACTCTATCGACTTGTCCTTAAGCGATGTGACGGAGGAGACCGTAGACACGATCAGGACGATCAGTGTCGTGAAGGTGATAGATATGATAACAAGAGCCTGCATCTTCCTGTCAAACTTCCATCTGCTGATACGTTCTTTCCATCTCTTCATAAACATTTTCCTCAAATTATTTTAGCACAACAGACCCACTGTCAAGAGTATACCCTAAAAAAACCGCCTCTGTCAGCATCTCCGTACCTGGAAATATACGGAACATACCGGCAGGGGCAGTTTTTATACGATTGCTATCCTTTTACCGCACCTGCGGTCATACCTTTGACCAGCTTATCCTGGAAGATAATAAACATAATGATCATCGGTAACAGCGTTAGGGTAAGGACTGCCATAATCATCGGCGTATTCATGGAATACTGTCCCTGGAATTCCCAGATTGCCAGAGGAAGCGTACGGTTTGCCGAAGACTGGGTCAGCGTGTATGCGAAGGAGAATTCATTCCACATATTTACGCCGTTGTAGATTGCCAGCGTGGCAAGTCCCGGCTTTGCTAACGGCAGGATCATGGAGAAAAACATCTGAACCTTACCGCAGCCGTCAATCTCTGCAGATTCCTCAATCTCCCGTGGAATCTCCTTCATGAAACTGGTCAGAATAAATACGGAAATCGGCACTGCAAATGCAATGTAAGGCCCGATCAGTGACCAGATACTGTCATAAAGCCCTGTTGCCTTTGACATCTTAAACACCGGAATCAGTGTGATATGTACCGGAATGGACATACACGCCACGATTCCCGCATAAATCGGATTCGCCAGCTTAAACTTAAATCTTGCAAGCGGATAGGACGCACAGGCGGAAATGAACAGCAAAAGCACCAGAGAAATGGTCAGTACAATGACACTGTTCATAAAATACCTGCCGAATCCACCTGTCAGCACTTCCGTATAATTGGCAAAATTCAAGGAATCCGGAAGATTGAAGACTCCCTTTGTCAGCATCTCGAACTTCTCCTTAAAGGAGTTCAGCACCATAAAAATAAATGGCATAAACGAGACAACGAGGTAAAATATAGCCAGGGCAAATGCGATCACCCAGCAGATGACACTTTTGGTTTTATTCTTCTTATACTGATCCATACCCTATGCCTCCTCTTTCCCGTTCAGAATCTTCATGGTAATCAGTGATACCAGCGTAATCAGAATAAACATACCGCCGGCTACCGCAGAACCATAACCCATGTTAAAGACGCTGAAAGACTGCTTATACATATAGGTTGCCATCAACTCTGTGGAAGTACCGGGACCTCCGCCCGTCATAACGTAGATGAGGTCAAAGTATTTCAGAGATCCGACCATGGACAGGATAGCTGCACTCTTCATGGAAGGAACCAGAAGCGGAAATGCAATCTTCCAGAAATACTGTCCTCTGGTAGCTCCGTCAATCCTTGCCGCCTCGAACACGTCATAAGGTATATTGGTAAACGCCGCCATGAAATACACCATGTAGAACGGCGTAAACTGCCAGCAGATAACCATGATGACCGTCAGAAGCGCCGTCTTGGGATTCCCCAGCAGATCCACGTTGCCCCCGCCGAACCATCCGGAAATCGTACTTACAAGTCCCCCGTTGGTTGCCAGTGCATAAGTAAACAGGAAACCGATTGCAACGGATGACATCAGAAGCGGTATAAACCAGATTACCTTAAAAATAGTGAGCTTCTTTCCGCCAAAATCAAGAAACGTTGCCAGTGCAAGACCAATGGGAATCTGGATGCAGATCGACAGCACCATGATTACCAGGTTATTACGGAACGCAATCCAGAAATTGGAATCCGCAATCAATGTCTTCCAGTTCCCAAGCCCGATGAACTTCTTTGCGGCCGAGATTCCGTTCCACTGATATGTACTCGTTATAAATGTATCGATAATAGGGTAAACCACATAAATCGCCATCAATATGGCCACAGGCGCCAAAAACAGAAACGCAACTCTCCTGGTATCCCTCTGTCTGAGTTTCTCCAGAGAAATCTCTTTTCCACCCATTCCTAAATCCCTCCTTTTTTCTGCAAAAAACGCTCTCCCCAGTAAGCCCTCTCTGCGATTGAAAAAGAGCTACCGGAAAATAACACCAGGTTTCCCGACAGCTCCTCTCTTACATCAACTACACTCTACTCTGCTTTATTTGCCAGATATTCGTCCATAGCCTTCTGCATAGCTTCCTGTGCCTCCTGCGGAGTCTTCGTCAGACCGAATACTTCCTGCAGACCGTCAAGGTGTGCGGTAGCAACTGCCGGCGGCAGATACTGGTCATACCACAACTGGATCTCAGATGCATTGTTTGCTGCCTCTACAACTTCCTTCGTAATGGAATCGGTAAGCTTATCTTCAATTCCGATTACCGGCGGAATCTTTCCGTTCTCTACTTCAAAGTCGATTACTTCATCATCCAGATGTGTCTCTGCACACTCAAAAGCAGCCTCTAATTTCTCGCCTTCGCAGTTGAATACGATAAACTGGTCACCAACCGTACCGATCATAATAGACGGGTCTGCATCAGACTCTTCGATTGCCGGGAACGGGAACCAGCCGATCTTCTCATAGAATTCCTCACTATCTGTAGCAAATGTACCTGTATACCAGGAACCACATAACAACATGCCCGCCGTCTCCTGATACATCAGCTGTTTTGCCTGGCCGTCATCCTCACTCAGAGAGTTCACGCCATCCGGGAAGTATCCTGCTTCTACCCACTCCTGAATCTTCTCGCCCGCTTTGATAAAGCATTCGTCTGTAAACTTTCCTTCTCCTGCAACTGCCTTCTGGAACGGCTCCAGTCCGCCGTAACGTGCAGCAAGGTTCATATAGTACATGGAACCCGTCCACTTGGAACTGTTCGCCAGTGCAAACGGCGTAATGTCATTCTCTTTCAAGGTGTCACAGATCTTCTCTAAATCTGCCATAGTCTTCGGCTCTTCCAGTTTGTACTTGTCAAACATCTCCTTATTATAGAAGATACCGGACATGGACACATTCTGATAAGGCACTGCGTAAATCTTATCATTGTAAGTAGCCTGGCCTATTGCTGACTCCATCAGCTTATCCTTGATGTCAGAAGCGTTGAACAGATCGTCAATCGGCTGTCCGAATCCAGAATCAATGTACTCATACATCGGGCCGCCTGACCAGCAGGAATACATATCCGGACACTCGCCGGAACTCATGGCCACTACCAGCTTCTCCTTGTATGTATCGTTCTGGGTAGGAATGCTGGTTACGGTATAGCCGGATTCCGTCTCAGAGTTGAATTTCTCTACCGCTTTCGTAATGACGTCCTTATCCGGACTCTCTGTACCGATATTCCAGTAGATAATCTCCTTCTCCCCGCCGGAAGCACTTCCGCCATCGCTGCTTCCACCGTCACTGCTGCCGCCGCTGCTGCTGTCTCCTCCGCCGCATGCTGCCAGCGACGCCGTCATTGCTGCCGCCATGGAAAGCGCCATCAGTCTTGCAATTCTTTTCTTCATCTCTTTTCCTCCTTTTACTGGTTTTGTCTCCGGTATCTAATCTGATACCGGATGTCTTTATGGATATATCATAGCATTGTTGATATTTGATTCCTATAAAATAAAATGTCTATTTTCTATAAATTTCTTACCTGCAAACATTTTTTTATATGCATAGTCACGAGACCTGCCTTAAAAGATTCTGCATTTCCATCTGATATTCTATATGTTATTTTTCAAATTCTCTTGTGATAATCCTGTTTTAGTGATATGATTAAGTCCGACGTAAATAACAGACACAAGAAAGGAAAGGAAACGAGAACGTGACCTATAAAGAAGCAAGGGTATATTTGGACGAAATGTCGAAATACGGAAGTGTACTTGGTCTTGGTACGATTCAGAAGCTGTTGTGCGAACTTAAGAATCCACAGGATTACCTTAAGTTCATACATATTGCCGGGACGAACGGCAAAGGCTCTGTACTTGCATACACCTCCACGATATTGAGCAGGGCAGGATACAGAGTGGGAAGATATCTCTCGCCGACAGTGGTTTCCTATCTGGAGCGGATTCAGGTAGACGGACAATGGATACCGGAAGACGCATTTGCCAGACTGACCAGTCTGATCCGAAAAGCGATTGCCCGTATGGAGGCAGCCGGTGAGACGCTCCCGACTGTATTCGAAATCGAGACGGCAATGGCTTTTTTGTATTTCAAAGAACAGGGCTGTGACCTGGTGGTGCTGGAGTGCGGCCTGGGAGGCGCCATGGATGCCACCAACGTCATCCGCAATACGCTTCTTGCCGTATTTACCTCCATCAGCCGGGATCACATGGGAATCCTTGGAAATTCTCTGGAAGAGATTGCAGCCGTAAAAGCAGGAATTCTGAAACCTGGCTGCAGGGCCGTCACTTCCAGACAGCAGCCGGAAGTCATGGAGATTCTGAAAGCACAGGCCGCCCGCCTTTGCTGCCCCCTGGTGACGGCAGATTCCAGACAGGCAGATGTAATACAAGAAGGCTGTGACGGACAGACTCTTTCTTATAAAGAAGTAAGCCATGTATTCTGCCCTCTCGCCGGAAGGCATCAGATTGAGAATGCCGTGACTGCCCTGGAAACCATATCCACGCTCCGGGCACTGGGATACCGCATCAGTGAAGAGGCTGTCCGGCAGGGACTGAAAGAGACTCTATGGCCCGGACGCTTTACCTGCCTGGGAACAGAACCGCTGTTCTTCCTGGACGGAGCTCACAACGAAGAGGCGGCAAAACGGCTTAGAGAGTCTCTGGAAACCTATTTTCCAGGAAAACGTTTTCTCTACATTATGGGGGTGTTTCGGGATAAGGAATATGAGAAGATTGCCAGTATTATGGGGCCACTGGCAGAATCCGTCCATACGGTGAATCTGCCGGATTCCGGCCGTACCCTTCCGGCACAGGACCTGGCCTGCGTCATGAGACGGCACTGCCAAGAAGGCATTCCCATTCAGGCTGAGGAAAGCATCCGGGCAGCGGTGACCCATGCCCTCTCACAGGCCGGGGATGATGACGTGATCCTTGCCTTTGGCTCCCTCTCCTGCCTGGGACAGGTGATGTCAGACTATGGCAGGTGCCTGCATGACATGACAGGTACTCATCAATCGGAATGAAAGCAAATTTATTTATCGGAATTAGAAAAGATATATAATTATATATATAATGAAAGATATGAAATGATAAGGATATTAGATTATGATAGATCAGGACAAAATCAGACAGGGCGTCCGGCTTCTTCTGGAAGGAATCGGTGAAGACAGTTCCCGGGAGGGGCTCCTTGACACGCCCGACCGTATCGCCAGGATGTATACGGAACTCTTCAGCGGAATGGAGGATGATGCAGGCAGACACTTAAGCCGCACCTTCCATGCAGACAACAATGAGATGGTGATAGAGAAGGATATCACCTTTTACTCCACCTGTGAGCATCATATGCTTCCCTTCTACGGAAAAGCGCATATTGCCTATGTGCCGGACGGCAGGGTCGCAGGCTTAAGCAAGCTGGCCCGCACGGTAGAAGTATTCGCAAGACGGCTGCAGCTCCAGGAACAACTGACCGGACAGATTGCGGATGCACTTATGGAACATATGCAGCCCAAAGGCGTACTTGTCATGTTAGAGGCGGAACATATGTGCATGACCATGCGGGGTATAAAGAAGCCTGGAAGCCAGACCGTAACGCTGGCCCGCCGTGGGGTCTTTGAGACTGACCCACATTTAGAAGCGTTGTTTTTCCGGTTACTGGCCCCCCATTCCTGAATCTTTTTGTAACCATTTTACATCACAGCCATGTACGATTTACCGGCAAAAGCACCTGTAGAAACGGCGTTACTGTCAATTCTACATCACAGCCATGTACGATTTGACCGTACAGAACGGAGACAGATTATGAACCAGTTATCAGACACCACCTGCTCATTACGGCTTCGCTTCATCCAGAATCACCCTCTTTTTCTTTCGTCCTGCCAGAGACTGGAAGAACTTGAGAAGACCCGCATCTTCTGCCGTCATCAGATCCAGCATTTCCTGGACGTTGCACGCATTGCTTATATCCTGAATCTGGAGTCTGATCTTGGAATCAGCCGGGATCTGATCTATACGGCGGCTCTTCTCCATGATATCGGTAAAGTCCGGCAGTATGAAGAGGGAGTGCCTCACGAAACCGCAGGTGAATTACTTGCGTCACAGATTCTTGCAGATATGCCGGATAAAATTCGCTTCAGCAAAGAGGAACAGCAAAAAATTCTCACCGCAATCCGCAGGCACCGGAAACTTAAGGCCAATGCAGAGCCCCTGGAAACTCTCCTTTATAAAGGAGACAAGATGTCCCGGACTTGTTTCGCCTGTCCCGCCAGCGCTACATGTAACTGGAGCGATGATAAAAAAAACATGACAATCCAATTGTAAATGAATCTGATACCCCCATTTTGAAAGGAGCCAATATGATTATAGGAAAAAAAGAATTCGACACAGACAGACACACTTACATCATGGGTATCCTCAATGTCACACCGGACTCCTTCTCTGACGGCGGCAGATTTCTCCATCCGGATGCCGCATTAAGACACGCAGAAGAAATGATCCGGGAGGGCGCAGATATCCTTGACGTGGGCGGCGAATCCACCCGTCCAGGCCATACCCAGATTACTGACGAAGAAGAGATTGCCCGGACTGCGCCTGTGATTGAGAAATTAAAACAGGAATTTGATGTTCCCGTCTCCATTGACACTTACAAAAGTTCTGTGGCCGAAGCTGCACTTCAGGCCGGAGCGGACCTTGTCAATGATATCTGGGGACTGAAATACGATTCCCGTATGGCAATGCTCATTGCCAGGTACGATGCGGCCTGCTGTCTTATGCATAACCGGAAAGAACCTGTTTATCAGGATTTCTTTGCAGATTTTATGGAAGATATGCGGGAATGTGTCCGGATTGCAATGGATGCGTCCATTGCAAAGGATAAGATGATTCTGGATCCCGGAGTGGGATTTGGAAAGACTTATGAGATGAACCTTGCAGTCATACGGGAAGTCGGCAGGCTTAAGGAACTGGGGTATCCCATCCTTCTGGGAACCTCCCGAAAGTCCGTAATCGGGCTGACCCTTGACCTTCCTGCTGACCAGCGTGAGGAAGGAACCCTCGCCACTACGGTGTATGGGATGCTGCATGGATGTTCTTTCGTGAGAGTCCACGATGTGGCTGCAAACCGCAGAGCCATCCGGATGACAGAGGCAATCTTAAAAACACAGTTTCACTAATATGCCGTAATATGATGATATTTTAACTGTAGATTCACTGATATTAGCATATTTAACAGGAGGATATATGGATAAAATTAAGATACAGAATCTTGAGGTATTTGCGAACCATGGTGTGTTTCCGGAGGAAAATGTTCTGGGGCAGAAATTTATCGTTACCGCCACCCTGTACACGGATACCAGAACTGCCGGACTGACCGATGAACTGACGGATTCTATTCACTATGGAGAGATCTGCCGGCAGATTCAGGAGTTTCTGACCGCACATACCTTCCGGCTCCTGGAACGGACGGCCGAAGGCCTTGCAGAAATGCTCCTTCTGGAAACCCCGCACCTGGAAAAAATCCGTCTGGAAATCAAGAAGCCCTGGGCGCCCATCGGCCTTCCTCTGGAAACAGTCTCTGTAGAGATTGAACGGGGATGGCATACGGCGTATATTGCCCTGGGCTCTAATATGGGAGATAAGGAACAGTATCTCAGACAGGCAGTGGAAGCACTGAATGAAACTTCCTGCTGTAAAGTGACCCGGGTATCTTCTTTTCTTGCCACAAAGCCTTACGGCGTCACTGACCAGGATGATTTTCTGAACGGGTGCTTAACGCTCCGTACCCTTTTGTCCCCCCGGGAACTGCTGGATGTACTTCACCAGATTGAACAGGAAGCTGGGCGGGAGCGTATCGTCCACTGGGGGCCGAGAACCCTGGATCTGGATATTATTTTCTATGATGATCTGATTGTGGAAGAAGAGGATCTGTGTATTCCTCATGCAGACATGCAGCGGCGGGAATTCGTACTGAAGCCGCTGCATGAGATTGCGCCGTATAAGCATCATCCTGGTACACATAAGACTGTCCGGGAGATGTTGGAAGAGCTGGGATAATTCTTCTCTATTCTTTAGCAGGCATATCCTTTCTCCACACCATCTTATCCACAATGCCTGTATAACTCTGAATGATTTTAATTACTTTTGTACTGACATTTTCTTCTATATAATCCGGCACCGGAGTCCCGTAATCTTTCTCAAGATTCATCTGCACCGCAGTATCAACCGCCTGCAGCAATGATTTCTCATCAATCCCGGCCAGTACGAAACAAGCCTTATCCAGCGCTTCCGGGCGCTCCGTACTAGTGCGTATACATACCGCTGGAAAAGGCTTTCCTATACTCGTAAAAAAACTGCTCTCTTCCGGCAGCGTTCCTGAATCCGATACTACTGCAAATGCATTCATCTGAAGATGGTTATAATCATGGAACCCTAAGGGTTCATGCCTCACAACATGCGGATCCAGCACAAAGGCAGTTTCTTCCAGACGTTTCCTGCTTCTTGGATGGCACGAGTACAGGATTGGCATATCATATTTCTCTGCCATCTGATTGACTGCAGTAAACAGGGAAATAAAGTTCTTCTCCGTATCAATATTTTCTTCCCGGTGCGCTGACAGCAGGATATATTTCTGAGGTTCCAGATGTAATCTGTCTAAAATGTCAGATTTCTCAATACTTTCTAAATTCTGATGAAGCACCTCCGCCATTGGCGACCCCGTCACGTACACACGTTCTTTCGGCAGACCGCATTCATGAAGATATTTCCTCGCATGCTCAGAATAAGCCAGATTAACATCCGATATAATGTCCACGATACGGCGGTTCGTCTCTTCGGGCAGACACTCATCCTTGCACCGGTTGCCGGCTTCCATATGAAAAATCGGAATATGCAGACGCTTTGCCGGTATTGCAGAAAGACAGCTATTGGTATCTCCCAGGATTAACAATGCATCCGGATGGATGGTATTCATCAGCTTATAGGAACAGTTGATAATATTACCAACGGTAGCCCCCAGGTCATCTCCGGCTGCATTCATATAAACTTCCGGATCCGCCAATTTCAAGTCACGGAAAAATACACCGTTCAGATTATAATCATAATTCTGTCCGGTATGAGCCAGAATACAGTCAAAATATTTCCTGCATTTAGTGATTACCGCACCAAGCCGGATGATTTCCGGGCGTGTCCCCACTATGATAAGAAGCTTTAATTTCCCGTTCTCTTTAAAATGTACGTCTGTATAATCAGTTTTTATCTCCATCCTTTTGCGTCCTTTCTTTGTGCTATCTTCCAGAAATAAAACCTTCTTTGGACTAATAATAGCATGGTTGAAATGCATTTACAAGAATATTTTTTATCTAACTGATTTTTTCTAAATTCCAAAATACCAATTGTAATCTCCGTCAAAGTTCCCTATAATATTATCAGAATCAAGTCCTCTCGTTCTTATTAATAGTGAACAGGGCTAAACCGGTGCAAAATGAAAGATTCATTAAACAAGAAACGATTTAATATCGCAGGAACATGCATTCCGCAAAAACATTATATGGCAGATACATCCAGTAAAATTAACCGTATTATCCGTCTGATTGAACAGGATTCCTACTTTACGATCAATCGTGCTCGGCAATATGGGAGACAACCACGCTCATGCTTCTCTGGCAGCAGTTGAAAAGCAAGTACATTGTGATAAATATCAGTTTTGAGGGAATGGGAACCGATGCATTCCGTTCAGAGGATACGTTCGTCAGAAGATTCTGCGGCCGAATCGAGAAAAACCTGAAGCTTTCAGGTTATGATGAATCCAGACAACGGCTGTGGAACTGCCAGGAAACCGAAGAAAATATGGACACTTTAAGGAACCGGATCATTGATTTTTGTGAGAATTCTGAAGAAGAGGTTCTTCTGTTTATTGATGAAGTCGATAAGAGTTCAGATAATCAGATGTTTTTGAATTTTTTAGGCATTCTAAGAGAATTGTATCTGGAACGTGCCATGGGTACAATTACCTTTAAAAGTGTAATTTTAGCCGGAGTATATGACATAAAGAATCTCAAACTAAAATTTCGTCAGAATGAAGAGCGGAAATATAATTCACCATGGAATATAGCGGTAGATTTTCCGATTGATATGAGTCTTTCTCATTCAGAAATCACTGCAATGATAAAGACAGTCACTATTTCATCTGTTCCACACACACCGGGTGCGGGATAAAAGGGCAGCGGGGAATCAAATCTACTTACAACTTCAAGAAAAATAAATTCGGGTGGCAAGTTCCAGTATACTTTGTCTCATGCTTTTTTGTTAAAATATTCCCCCCTATATCAAAGCCGAAAAAAGGATTGACAAATTTTCTGCCCAATGGTATTCTTTTAAGCAAAGAGAGGCGGTTTTGTACCACTGGCTATCCGTTAGTCTTGAGTGGGTTACTCGCTTCTTTTTTTATATCCACCAGATCATACAGGTACATCTTCCCTTTCCCCGTACAGTTTACCACCAGACAGCCGGAATAAATATTATATTTCTCCGTTTTCACATCATTATCATATATCGGCATGGCAAACCGTGTCGTGTAGTAATACCAGCCGTTAGCGGCATCACCGGAATGTTTCTCTTTCCGGTTCTCCCGGAACCTTTTATCCGTTGCAATCCCCACCATTTCACGGATGCCCTGTGCTGCATTGGCTTTCGCCTTTGCCCTGCCGCCTTTCATTTTCCTTGTATATTTTGAACCGGCATATTCATCCGGGAAGTCTTTTCCCAAATAAATAATGTCACCGGTCTCCGCCATTTCCACCAATTCCCCGATAAAGCGTTCCAGATTGTTGAAAACATTGTAACACGCACAGATATCAATGCACAACCGGAAATTATTTTCGGAAGTATTGCTGGACACCATGGGGGCGTGCGACAGTACGGGAAATAAAATCTGGCATGGTCCTAAAAAGCACCAGGATGGAATAGAGCAGCTTTTGGAATATATGGAAAGCCGGGGACAAAAGAAAGGCTGGCTCTTAACATTCTGTTTTCTAAAATAGCAGGAAAAGTTATTGGAAGATGATACCAGAACGGTTAAAACTTTTGGAGACAGAGAGAAATTAACGGAAATGGCGGATGAAGATAAAAGTGGGCTGTCGGAAAACAGACAGCCTCTTTTAATTTTTACTCTTTTTTACAGTCGCTGCTACTTGTCATTGCCTTGTCAATACGTTTAATCCCAGTTCTTGATTATTCACATCCTCACCTACCTTCTATAAGTGCCGTTTACTTTGATACTTTCATTAATATCAATCTGTGATTATGGTGTAAAGCCTTTATTCGGGCATCAAAGTACTTTAGGATAATATAGCTATCCCAAAAGGACAAATGTGTTACCTTGTTAAAAAAGTCTCTCCATGCCGAACCCGCTCTCTCCAGTAGTTTAAAAGATCACGCATCGTAGTTTCAAAACTAATCCGTGGTTCCCATCCGGTATGTTCTTTGAATTTCCTGCAGTCGGGAACCTGGAGATCTGCATCGATCGGGCGCAGCCGTTCCTGATCCGTGACAATCTTAATCTCATCCTTTCTGGTACTATAGGAAATCAGAGTGTTCAGCGTGTCTTTGACTTCACAGGTATACGAGCCTCCGATATTATAATATTCACCGGCAACAGGATGAACGGTAACAAGCATATAATAAGCCCGGACTGCATCCCGGACATCCGCATACGTTCTCAGTGATTTCAGATTCCCTACCATGACCTCCGGCTTTATCAGTCCTGCATATCAATAATTTTATCTAAATCCTTCCAAATCCAAGGAAAAGTAATTTAGGTATTGAATTATCTGCTTCTGGTGGTTATAATAGATACGTTGTTGAAAACAAAAAATCGCAGAGTATCTTACTCTGCGATTTTTTCACACTCATCCACTATTTCATCTGTTCCACACGTTCCTGCACCGTCTTATTAAAGTTCTGCACTTTCCGGTCATAGGTTCCATCCATATATTCAGAATGCAGCATAAAGTCCGCAGTTGCCAGATTATTCGCAATCGGAATATCATAAACAACCGCAATACGCAAAAGCGCCTTCACATCAGGATCATGAGGCTGTGCCTCTAACGGATCCCACAAAAAGATCATGAAATCAATCTGTCCCTCAACAATCTTCGCTCCAATCTGCTGATCTCCGCCTAAGGGGCCGCTGTTGTATCCCTTTACCGGAAGCCCTGTCTTCTCCGCGATCAGCCTTGCCGTCGTGCCGGTCCCACACAGGAAATGACTCTTTAAGATCTCTTTATTCCTGTCGCACCACTCTACCAGTTCCTTCTTCTTCCCGTCATGCGCCACCAGCGCAATGTGCTTCGTCTTTCCAATCTCAAATGTTACAAAATTCTCTCCTGCCATATTGTCTCCTTTCCTGTATATACATATGCCTGTCCCGTACAGCCTCATATTGACATGGAACTGTCATATCCTGTCTCTGCGGGCAGCCTGCGGAATGCATTCTTCCTACTCTTCGCAGCTTCCGTCATCCGCCGTCTCTTCATAATACTTCATCAGCGCCTGGGTTCCAAGATCACCATAGCCTTCCGCCTCCAGCACTTCGTAATTCGCCAGCGCCTGGCTTAACACTTCCAGGCACAGTCCGCTCATATTGGCCTCCGTAAGCGCCAGCTTCATATCCTTGATAAAATGCTTCATAAAGAATCCCGGTGCGAAATCCCCGGCCAGGATCTTCGGACCAAAGGTATCAAGCTGCTTACTTCCCGCCGCTCCGGTAGAAACGGAATCCAGAAGTACCTGCAGATCAAGCCCCTTCGCCTTACCATAAGTCAGGGCTTCACAGACGCCCGACAACGCCCCTGCGATCATGATCTGGTTCGCCAGCTTGGCATGCTGCCCGCAGCCCGCCCCGCCCTGGTAATTCATATTGGTTCCCATGGCCGCAAACAATGGCATACACGCCTCATAATCCTCTTTCTTACCACCAACAAGGATGGATAACGTTCCGGCTCTTGCTCCGCCGTCCCCGCCTGTCACGGGC
>CAJULU010000032.1:0-13106 GCA_910587575.1 uncultured Dorea sp. | reverse complement strand
CTTCTTTGCAAGCATGGGGCTGGTAGTCGTCATATCAATCAGATATGCGCCCTCCTTTGCACTGTCCAGAATGTTTCCCGTATCGAAATATACCTCTTCCACATCCTGCGGGAAACCTACAATCGTGATCACGGCCTCACAGCCATCAACGCATTCCCGAATGGACTCATGAAAAACAGCCCCCTCGCTGATCACATCCTCCACCTTCGATTTCGTCCTGGCATAGATATGAAGCTCAAACCCGGCCTTCATCAGATTCCGGACCATGGATTTTCCCATGATCCCAACGCCTATAAAACCAATCTTCTGCATCTTCTTCCTCCCGTCTTTCCCTGCCTGGGCATTCCTGACAGTACAAAGCCTGCCCTATGGCACATTCATTACTCCCTCTTCTCCACAACCTCGCCCTGCTTCTTATAGATACTGCCTGCCGGCACAAACCCTCTCACAGAGGAGAGCGGATAGATATTGGTATGGCTTCCCACCACGCTTCCCGGATTCAGAACCGTGCCGCAGCCCACTTCAACCTCATCGCCAAGCATGGCGCCGAATTTCTTGATTCCCGTCTCAATATTGCCTTCCGGGGTCTTCACTACAACAAGCTTCTTATCAGACTTCACATTCGAGGTAATCGAACCCGCACCCATATGAGCCTTAAACCCAAGGATCGAATCACCGACGTAATTATAGTGCGGCACCTGGACCTTGTTGAACAGGATCACATTCTTAAGTTCCGTAGAGTTACCTACCACGGCGCCCTCTCCTACGATTGCATTTCCCCGGATAAACGCACAATGCCTTACTTCCGCATTCTTTCCGATAATCGCCGGCCCGTGGATGTACGCAGATTCGGCCACCTTCGCAGACTTTGCGATCCACACGTCCTCTCCGGCCTTGTCGTAATCTTCCTCAGGAAGCGTCTCTCCAAGTTTAAGGATAAAGCTGCTGATCTCAGGAAGCACCTCCCAGGGATAAGTAACCCCATCGAAGATCTCCTTTGCAATCGTCTCATCCAACGTGTACAACTCTCTGACTGTTAATTCCTTCATTCTGCCTGTCTCCCTCTTTTTTATGCTTTCTGATTTACCCTTAACATTCTATCACAACTTCCACACCGTCACATCACTTTTTCTGTATATAGTAAAAATTTGTGAAAAATTACCCCTTCTTCCCTGCTTTCTGATACGACTTTGCCGCCTTGTCATAACATGACCGGAGCTGGCTCTGGTTATAGAGTCCCTTCACCCCTTCCGTCCTGCTTACGATAAATTGGGAAAGCTTCTTCATATATTCATCCGGGGTAATCTCCCCCTCCGCCACATAGGTCAGACCCTTCTCCCAGCTCGCCGTCAGTTCCGGGTTGAGCAAAGATCTGATGGAATGATCCACCACATCAAAAATCATCTCCCCCAGCAGCGTGGGCGTCACAATCTGAGTCTTTTTATTCAGGGAAAGATATTCAATGTGAAACAGTTTCTTAAGGATTTCTCCCCTGGTGGCGCTGGTACCGATCCCGCTGCCCTTGATCTGTGCCCGCAGCTCCTCATCTTCGATCAGCTGCCCCGCATTCTCCATGGCAAGGATCATAGAACCGGAATTGTACCGTTTGGGCGGGGATGTCTTACCTTCCTTGATCTCCAGAGACTGGACCGGAAGGGTCATTCCCTTCTTAAGCCTCTGTATTTTCTGAAAAAATGCGGCATCCGTCCGTCTGTCCGTCTCACTCTCTCCGTGATTCTCCCCTTCCGAAGTCTCCGGGTTCTCCTTCTTTAATCCAGGCATCCCTGCAACTTTCAGATACCCTTCCTCTGCAAGCACCTTGAAACTTGCGAAAAAGGATTCCTCCTTCATCTTCGTGACAATCTGAAGTTTCTGATAGACCGCCGGCGGATAGAAAATACTCAGAAATCTTCTCACAATCACATCATACACCTTTAAGGACAGATGGGGCAGCGAATGCAGCGCACTCATTCCCTGCCCTGTAGGGATGACCGCATAATGATCCGTAATCTGCTTATCATTGACATAACGGGTCTTTTCAAGCCCCTTATGACTTCCAAAGCCCACGATGTCCTTGAGAAACGGCACTGCCGGCTCATATTTCATCAGACCGTTCAGATTCTTATGAATCTCCTTCGCCACTGCCGAAGAAAGAACCCTGGCATCGGTCCTTGGATAAGTCACCAGTTTCTTTTCGTACAGTTCCTGCACAATGCGCAGCGTCTCATCGGGACTGATCTTAAAGCGTTTCGAACACTCATTCTGAAGTTCGGCCAGATTAAACAGAAGGGGCGGATTCTTCTTCTCCTTCTTTTTCTCAATCGAAACAATCTGGCAGGTAAGGGGCAGCTCCCCGCTTAAGTATGCAATCAGTTCCTGTGCCTTCTCTCTTACCTTGAATCCGTTTTCTTTATACAGGTCAAATGATTCAAACCACCGGGAACCTTTGACCGCCCTCCACTCTCCCTCAAACGTCTCGCCCGGTTCCCCGCTGGTACTGACCACCCGGTAAAAGGGCGTCTCCACGAATTCCCGGATCTCCCGCTCCCGCCGGACCACCATGCCAAGAACGCAGGTCATCACCCGGCCCACCGAAATCACGGAACGGTCCTTTTTCAGATATCCGGCAATACTGCTGCCATATTTCAGAGTAAGCAGACGGGAAAAATTAATCCCCATCAGATAATCTTCTTTTGCCCTGAGATATGCGGAAGCCGACAGATTGTCATACTCCTTCAGATCCTTGGCCTCCCGGATCCCCCGCAGAATCTCTTCCTCTGTCTGGGAATCAATCCACACCCGGCGGCGTTCTTTTCCTCTTACCCCTGCCTGCTGTTCCACCAGCCGGTAGATATATTCCCCTTCCCGCCCGGAGTCCGTACACACATAGATCCGTTCCACGTCTTTGCGGTTCAGGAGTCCCGAAACAATCCGGAACTGCTTTGCCACAGCCGGAATCACCTCATATCTGAATTCTTCCGGGATAAAAGGCAGAGTCTCCAGACTCCACCTTTTCAAAGAAGGGTCATATGCCTCGGGATAACTCATGGTTACCAGATGTCCCACGCACCAGGTAACCACCGCTTCTTCTGACTCCAGGTAGCCGTCCCCTCTTCTCGCATTCATCTTCAGAGCCCTGGCAAATTCCTGTGCCACGCTTGGCTTCTCCGCAATATAAAGTGATTTCCCCATATAGTTACGACTCTCCTCTAACAAAACTTCCAGAATATCTCTGCAGATTATTTTCTGATATTCTCAACAAATTCCCGGATCCATTCTCCCAGCTTCCGTTCCTCCTTAGGCGCCGCTCTCTTGGCATGAATGGCTTCTTTCATAAATGCCGCCTGGGAATCGATCTGCTGCTCTGCCGCTTTCTTTTTTACATAAGAGCCGTCACTGAGCATTCCCTTCAGATAATGGTTGACCTGACGGCGGATACTGTCATCCAGAATCGGACAGGCAACCTCCACCCGCTTCTCGGTGTTCCTGGTCATCATATCCGCAGAACCGATATAAACCTTCTGTTCCGCCCCCGTACCAAAACTGAAAATGCGGGCATGCTCCAGATATCGTCCTACAATACTCATGACCCTTACGTTCTCCGTGTATCCCGGCACTCCCGGAAGCAGACAGCAGATCCCTCTTACGATCAGATCCACCTTCACTCCTGCCCTGGAGGCCTCACACACCTTGCTGATAAAATCCACGTCTGTCAGTGAATTCATCTTCATGATAATCCGGCCGCCGCTGCCCTTTCTGATCTCTTCATCCATCAGATACAGCACCCTCTGTTTCAAGCTGGCAGGCGCCACCATCAGATGTTCATAGGTTCCGTCCAGATTCCCGATGGACATATTCTTGAAAAATTCCGCAGCATCCCTGCCAATCGCCTGATTGGCGGTCATCAGAGACAGATCCGTGTACATTGCCGCCGTCTTCTCATTATAATTACCAGTCCCGATCTGGGTGATATACTGGATCTCATTCCGGCTGCGGTAGGTGATCAGACAGATCTTGGAATGCACCTTATAGGACTCAAACCCATAGATCACCCGGCAGCCCGCTTCCTCCATACGCTCGGACCAGTCAATATTATTCTGTTCATCAAACCTTGCCCGCAGTTCAATCAGCACCGTCACGTCCTTGCCGTTCTCCGCCGCCGCACACAGATATTCTACCAGTCTGGCCTTCTTCGCAAGCCGGTAGATCGTAATCTTAATGGTCATTACATTAGGATCCACCGAAGCCTCTTTGATCATCTTGAGAAACGGATTCATGCTCTCGTAGGGATAGTACAAAAGGATATCCCGCCTCTTCACCTGGCGCATCACGCTTCCTTCCGACACATGGGGAGAATTCTGCGGCACAAATGGCTGATAGATTAAGGAACGCTTCATAGATTCCGGCAGCTTGTCGCTGATTGCAAAGATAAACGCCAGCTTCATGGGAATCTTTGTCCGGAAGATCTGCTGAGGTCCGATATTGAACTTGTCACAGAAATACGCCTCCATGTCCGGCTTCAGCTTCTCTGCGATCTCCAGACGGACCACTGCCATTCTCCGTCTTTTATGTAATGTCTCTTTCATCAGATAACGGAAATCATCACTGACCTCAAGCGCCTCGTCATCCGGCGCAATATCTGCATTTCTTGTCACACAGATATAATTGGCATCCGATACCTCGTATCTGGAAAAAACAAGATCCAGATATTCCAGAATCACCTTCTCCATACGGATATACCGGATATCATGGCCAGGAAGATACAGAACGTCTGACACAAACTGCGGGATCGGCACGAGTCCGATCATAGATTTTGAATTCGGCTTCTCTTTGAATTTCAGATTGGCCGTCACATAAACTTCCTTATTCAGCAGATGAGGGAACGGATGATTGGCATCTACAATCTGGGGAGAAAGCACGGGAAGAATCTGGTCTTTGAAATATTTCTTCACGTATTTCTTCTCATTCTGCTCTAATTCCTTAAAATTCAGCCCGCAGATGCCATAGGGGCTTAACTGCTTCTTAATCTCTGCATAGGCCTTATCCCTCTCCTTGTAAAGAGGCGCAACTGCCTCAAAAATCTTCTCTAACTGCTCCTTGGGAGTCATGCCCGAACGGCTGTCTCTTCTGCTGGCATCCGTATGCGCCATGTCAAAAAGACTGCCCACGCGGATCATAAAGAACTCATCCAGGTTACTGCTGAAGATTGCCACAAACTTCATGCGCTCCAGAAGAGGCACGGTAGGATCCTGGGCTTCCTCAAGCACTCTCTGGTTAAACTTAAGCCACGACAGTTCCCTGTTCTGGGTATACCCCAGGGCACACCGTGATCCATGCCCTTTGGGCGTCTGGACTTCGTCCGGTAAAGTCTGGTTTCGTATCTCTTTGTCCATATCTGCTACCTCACGTCTTTCCTTTTTACTTTCTTTATTTTACCACCTGCATACGGGAAAGAAAAGAAGGATTTAAAAAGAAGCGGAAAATCCCGCTCCTTTCTGCCGCCATCTACTTTGCCTTAATATATCCCTTCGCAGTCAGCGCCTCTGCGCAGAGCACTGCGCCGCCGGCTGCACCCCGGACGGTATTATGGGAAAGGCCGATGAATTTATAATCAAACATAGTGTCTTCTCTCAGACGTCCGATGGAGATTCCCATTCCCTTTTCAAAATCCACGTCCAGCGTCACCTGCGGGCGGTTCTCCTCATCCAGATACCGGATAAACTGCTTCGGTGCGCTTGGAAGATCTGCTTCCTGGGGAAATCCTCTGTAATTCACCAGCTTCTCGATTAACTGTTCCTTCGCAGGCTTTTTCTCAAAATTGATAAATACCGCCGCCGTATGCCCGTTAAGCACCGGAACACGGATACACTGGCAGGTGATCTTCGGAAGTTCTGCCTTCACGATCTGCCCGTCCTTTACGCTTCCCAGTACGCGAAGGGGCTCCTGCTCGCTCTTTTCTTCCTCGCCGCCGATATAGGGAATCACATTTCCTTCCATCTCCGGCCAGTCCTTAAAAGTCTTTCCCGCTCCCGAAATTGCCTGGTAAGTGGTGGCCGCCACTTCCGTCGGCCCGAACTCCTTCCATGCTGCAAGACACGGTGCATAACTCTGGATGGAACAGTTAGGCTTTACCGCAATGAATCCTCTCGTAGTTCCCAGCCGCTTTCTCTGTGACTCAATGACCTCGAAATGATCAGAATTAATCTCCGGAACCACCATCGGTACATCCGGCGTCCAGCGGTGTGCGCTGTTGTTAGATACCACCGGAGTCTCCGTCTTCGCATACTCCTCTTCAATGGCTCTGATCTCTTCCTTGGTCATATCCACAGCACTGAACACAAAGTCAACGGTTGACGCAACAGCCTCAACTTCATTGACATTCAGCACCGTAAGGGATTTCACCTTCTCCGGCATCGGCATCTCCATCTTCCAGCGGTCTCCCACCGCTTCCTCATAAGTCTTTCCTGCAGACCTGGGGCTTGCCGCCACAGTCACCACCTCAAACCATGGATGGTCTTCAAGCAGTGAAATAAATCTCTGTCCAACCATTCCCGTTGCTCCCAGAATCCCTACCCTTAATTTCTGTTCCATGATTCACCACTCCTTTTATCCTGAATTCCATAATATCTGAATTAATCCTGAACAGCCATCTGTTTTGCTATTACTGCAGGTCAGATGATCGTCATCCTGCAGTCTCTGGATCCGTTATTCCGTACTCCCAAGATACTTCCTGCAGACGGCAATCTGTGCTTCCATCGCAGACCTTCCCGGCGCACCCGCCGTAACCCGCTTATTTACACAGGTTTCCATACTGATTGCCTCGTAAATGTCCTCCTCAAATACAGGCGAAATCTTCTGATACTCCTCAAGAGGCAGTTCATCCAGTGCAATCTTCTTCTCAATACACAGAAGCACCAGCCTGCCTGCAATTCCATGGGCATCCCGGAATGCTACCCCATGGTTCACCAGATAATCAGCCACATCCGTAGCATTAGTGAAGCCATGCTTCGCACTGTCCTCCATCCTCTCCTTCTGAAAATGCATGGTTCGGAGCATTCCGGTAAACAGGACAAGGCAGCTTTTGGCTGTGTCGATTGCGTCAAACGCCCACTCCTTATCCTCCTGCATATCTTTATTATAGGCAAGAGGAATCCCTTTCATTGCCACCAGAAGGGCATTCAGCGCACCATAGACCCGGCCGGTCTTTCCCCGGACCAGTTCTGCTATGTCCGGGTTCTTCTTCTGCGGCATGATACTGCTGCCCGTACTGTAGGCATCGTCAATCTCCACAAACTGGTACTCATTGGAATTCCAGATAATTACTTCTTCGGAAAACCGGCTCAGATGCATCATCATAATAGACAATGCGGACAGAAGTTCCAGAAGGTAATCCCGGTCCGACACTCCGTCCATACTGTTCCTTGCCGGCCCGTCGAATCCTAGCAGACCCGCCGTATAATCCCGGTCCAGCGGATAGGTGGTTCCCGCCAGCGCACCACAGCCCAGCGGACAGGTATCCATCCGCCCGTAAATACTCTTAAGCCTCTCATGATCCCTGCGGAACATCTCAAAATATGCTCCCATATGGTGGGCAAGCGTAACCGGCTGCGCCTTCTGCAGATGGGTAAAGCCGGGCATGTAAGTATCCACATGTTCCTCCATCACCTCAAGGACCGCCTGCAGAAGTTCTTTCACAAGCTGGTTCAGCATATGTACCTCGTCCCGCACATAAAGCTTCATATCCAGCGCCACCTGGTCATTGCGGCTGCGTCCCGTGTGAAGCTTCTTTCCCGGCTCCCCGATCCGTTCAGTCAGCGTTGCCTCCACGAAGCTGTGGATATCCTCATACTGGTCTGAAATCTCAAGTTTTCCGTTCTCCACATCACTTAAGATTCCTTCCAGACCTTCCACAATCTTTTCTTTTTCCAGATCCGTAAGGATTCCCTGCCTTGCCAGCATCATCACATGCGCAATGCTTCCACGGATGTCCTGGGCATAGAATCTCTTATCAAACGAAATCGATGCATTAAAATTGTATACAAGCTGATCCGTTTCTTTCGTAAAACGTCCGCCCCATAATTGTGCCATATCGTTCCATCTCCCTTATCTCTTCCTCGCATTCACCCGAAATCCATTCATTTCCATCAGATTTCAGATTTATATTCAGGCCCTCTGCGGCACGGCTACAGAAAATTCACATCCACAGTAATCCTGCCGGTACAGTCCATACTTTTTTGAAAGTTCTATCGAGCGTTTGTAACCGTTTTTCTTTTTAAAGTCCGAGGGCAGGTACTCCACCCCATATTCCTTTGAAAGCCGCAGTCCGATCTCATTTAACTTTGCCGCATTCTTAAGGGGGCTTATGCTCAATGTGGTTGTAAAATAATCAAGCCCGCACTTTTTTGCAACCTCCGCAGATTCCCGCAGTCTGAGTTCATAGCACCTGAAACAGCGTTCCCCGCCTTCTTTCAAATGCTCCATACCTCTTGCCATCTCGTAAAAACGTTCCTTATCATAATTACCCGCCATAAAGGTAACCGGATGCCGGGTCTTCATCTTTGCAATCAGAGTCTGCTGCTCCAGAATCCGTTTGGTATATTCACTCTCGGGGTAAATATTCGGATTATAGTAGAATATGGTTGTCTCAAAATAATTACTCAGATATTCCAGCACATAGCTGCTGCACGGCGCACAGCAGCTATGAAGCAGAAGCGTCGGCACCTTCTCTTCCTTCCCCAGACGCACGATTATTTTCTCCAGTTCTTTCTGATAATTCATCTGAACTCTTCTCCTCTACTGATCATACACTTCGTCCAAATATATGCGCTCCATAGGTACACTTCTGCATTATAACCGCTTTCCTTTCTCCTGGCAAGATGAATCCGCACGAATTTATGATATTTACATAAAATAATGTAATGATAGCTATCTCATAATCACTACAGGAGGTTCCGATGGAACAAGTATTAGAACTCAAACATATTCATTACGCCTACCACACCCTGGATGGGGAAACTCCTGCTCTTACGGACATATCCTTTGCACTGAATAAGGGCGAATTCGTATCAATCGTAGGCCCTTCCGGCTGCGGCAATGCGATGGTTCAGAAGCGGAAACAAACCAGCCGGCAGCCACCGATATTTTTCCGCCCGTTTCCCGTCAATGGCTGCCACAGATAAAAATATGGGCTTGTTCCCCGTCCCAAACAACCTTGTCTAATATCATACGCAGGTATTCCCTCTTTTCGACTACCGTTAAAGAGTCAAACAGCTTTTGGAATGATTGAAGCTGCTCTTTCAGAACTTCGAGCTGCTGTCTGTTCCCCTGTATCAGACAACCCTCCTCGCCGGCCTCGCCCTTTTCTTTTTCTAACGCCGCACATTCATCGTTAAGCTTCGTAATCTCTTGTTCAATCTGGCTGATAAACGCCTCGTTGCCGTCCGATTTCGCAAGGGCGGTAATTAAGTTCTTTACCTCTTTTTTTCGTTTCTGTATCTCCTGTTCCAGAATATCCGCTGCATTTACCTTATCTTCCTTTGTATTTACAATCTTCTCTTTCATCTCCTCCAACATCCGGTAAACGCTGGAGCTAACGTCTGCATACCGCAGAATCTCCTCACAGACTAATCTGTCCAGGGTATTGCCCTGTACGTTTGCTGTCGAACACTTTTTCCCATTGGTCTTGTCCTTATAGGTACACAGATAGGAAAACTTCCGTTCGCCATCTTCTGTCAGTTGTTTGGAAGAATAATTCTTCGGGCGCATATAGTGGCCGCAGGAACAATATAACAGTCCTGATAATAAAGCAACCTGATTCTGAGGCTTATGCCAGCTATCTCCCTTAGAGCTGTTCTGCTTTAGCACATTCTGGATTTTCACAAAATCCTTTCCAGATACAATTCCCTTATGCCTGCCCAGTGCAATCACCCATTTTTCCGGCGCATTCTCTTTGTTTTTATATTGAGAAGAAGATGTTTTTGCGTAACTAATCAAGCCGTATTTTCCGTCTGCCTCCTCCTCGTCCAGACAGACCTGACAGCCCAGATTCCAGAAATAATCGTAGGCTTCTTTATCGGCGGTACAGTATACCGGATTGGTCAGAATATCCTTGACCGCCGTTGTGGTATATTCATTGCCCCTCTTGGTCATGATATCATGGCTCAGGAAATATTTGACAAGCCCTACCAAAGACTGCTTTTTTAAATACTCCTGAAAGATAAACTGCACTACCTTTATTTCTTCATCATCCATCACCAGACGGAAGGATTTTTTATTTTTACCGTTGATTGAAATCTTTTCTTCTGCCTCAGCCCGAAATCCTAAGGGCGTATTGCCGCCAAGCCATCTTCCTTTTCTCGCAAGCATTATCATGTTGTCCCTGACACGCTCTGCAATCTGTTCCCGTTCCATCTGAGCCAATACCCCTGCAAAATAAATCATGGCTTTTCCGATGGGCGTTGACGTGTCGAATCTTTCCTTAATGCTTACAAAAGAGACGTTCAGCTTATTCAGCGTCTCAATCAGATTCGCCAAATCCGCAATATTTCTCCCTAACCGGTCTAATTTGTAGCAGACCAGATAACTGCACTGGCCTTGTTTGATGTCGCTCATCATCTTCTGGAACTGGGGGCGGTTTGTATTTTTTCCGGAGTACCCTTCATCTTCATATTCCACAATCTCCGCTTTATCTGCCCCTTCAATGTTATATTGTATGTATTCCCTGCACATGGTAAGCTGGTTCTCTACGCTCTCGCCTCTGCCTGTCCATTTTGATTTCCTGCTATATATGAATATTTTCATAGTCCGTCTCCTTCTGAAAAAAGAAAGGTAACAAATCATTTTATTGTTCAGTATATCACATTTTTACCTCAATCCTCCAATTATTTTTGTAAACTACCGGGGTATTTTAGAAGCCGTCACTATTGGCAGTGGCGGCTATTTTCTCTTGTTCTATGAAGTTGGACGCCCTCACCTTTGCTAAAATCTTTTCTTTGCAAAAATCTGAAACCTGCGGTGCATTATGCACCTTTTAGGCCGTTTGGTCTTTGTTTTCTTTAATATAATTTTTTCCACGTATCATCCCTCCAAAACGATTTCCCGTACAGGAAGGCTCGCCTTATCCCAGGCCAGCCTCTCCAAAAATCCTTTTGGTTCCCAGCACGCCTTATTCCCGGCCCACCAATATCCTGCCATCCCTTGCCCTCATCCTGCTACGCTACAAGAACGACCCTATCCGTGTCTTCATTATAGTAATAGATGGAATCCGACAGGCATTCTTCCGGCCCTACCGCACCCGTACAGTGGTTGATTTGGTAAACCATATCCTTTAGATTTTCTACTGTGAACATCTTGCTTTCCTTCAATAAAATGATTTCATGCACCGAGCAGGGCAGGATATAAAAACTGCCTCCCCGTTCTCTTGCAAATTCCCGCAGCAAGTCTTTGCGCAGGATTGCCCGGGCCCCATAACTCCGGTTCCGGTTAAAGATGACATACATCCCCACTTTCTCTTCTGCCTCTTCCATCTCTTCCCTAAATTGACGGGCAGTCTCGGCGTCTCCATTTTCCATCAGCACATCTTCCAAGACCGTTTCCATCATCTCTATCCGAAACTCTTCTTCCCTTAGATTATTCCGGGCCGCTTCCCACAGGTCCTTTACGTCCACGCCCCAGAACTCCATACATTCCCTGCTGACCGGCAGCGTTGCCGCCATTCCCCCTTCTTCCTTAATAAAAACATAAAACACAACCGCCAAATCCAGATAGTCCCTATGGGGCAGCCGTTTCAAGGCTTCCCGGTTCCAGTTCCTATTAATTACCCGCATACACAGCCTGCGTTTTGCAGTTTCCCAAGTCTTGGGGATATGGCCCTCATTGATACACAGGGGCATATCACACGCCCGGATTACCTCTTCTGCACATTTCCCAAAATCTCCCGTATGCTGATATCCCTCATAGATATCCTCCGGATAAAGCGTTGCACGCACGGCTGTCCCGAACTGACACACAACGACCGCCTCTTTGCTCGTGTCATTCGTCTTTACTACATTGTCATAAAACACCTGCCCCCTTCCAAAGAAATGCTCCTGCAGGACATCCTTCAACGCCTCTTTGAACTGCGTATAATCCATCATCATTCCATTCTCCATTCTTCTTCACCTTGCCATTCATAATCCTTTCTGTAATCCCTAAGATAACGCCCCACACATCATTTTCGCAAAGACACGGAATCCTGACACGAATCCCTGCCGTTCCCCGATGGCACATGCCTGGCACATTAGGTTCGTAAATTCTTCATCTGTAATCTTTTGTAAATCCACGTCCTTGAGCAAAGCAGACAAATCGTCGCTTATCGCATGGTCGTTCTTTTCCATCTCTTTTGTTTCTGCAAAAATCCGATTGTAGATATCCCTAATCAGCATAATATCCTCCCATCAAATGTCCCTCACCAGCATAGCCTCTTCCAATCTGCCCATACAGCATTGTGATGGGCCATATCGGTACAATCTCAAGCAATCCATGGCTTAATTCACTAACGCTCAAGCCGTTATTATTTTTTATCAAATTCTTGCCTAACTTAAATTGGCATGGGAAATACTTATCCGTAAATTAATCTATGAGATACTTGTCGTCCGTCCTCTTAACCGCTTTCCATCAGATTATGCGGCTTCTTTGGTCTTTGTCTTTTTTAACCCGCTTAATGCCTTCGTATAAATCTCCGGCGTCATCTGTTCCAGCTTATGGATTCTATATCTGGACAGCACATTTTCGATGGGAACCCCCGTGCGCCTTAATTCCTGCTCTAAAACGGTTTTCTGCATGTCCGTAATCCGGCTTCCCTCTGGCTTCTGGCTGGGATTCTGCCGCTTCCCCAATTCCTGTCCGGCTTTCTCCCTGCTTCCCTTCTCCTGGCTGGGATTCTCCTTACATTCTGCTTTTTGTCCTTCATCTGGCTTACCTCCGGCATTCTGCTGATTTCCCGTATCCTGCCTTACCTTCTGTTTCGGCTTTAATTCAAACACCTTGACGCCTTTTCCATTCACAATCACAAGGGCATTTATCTCCCGCTGTTCATTGTAAGAAATGGACTTCACCGAAAACCGGTC
>CAJULU010000031.1:50357-53950 GCA_910587575.1 uncultured Dorea sp. | reverse complement strand
TTTCCCCGTAAAATGGGAGGTTTTTTTATGAAAATTTTTTAAGCGTCAAAGCTGCGTACCTTATGTACTTTTGAATACTTTCTCCATGATATATTAGAAGTAAGAAGCCAAAGAACTCAAAAGGCTTCCAAGGGAAACCTTGGAAGCCTTCAATTTACTGCATTTCTGCCAATTACTCAATAATCGTAGCAACCCTACCAGATCCAACAGTTCTACCACCCTCACGGATAGCGAACCGAAGTCCCTGCTCCATAGCAACCGGGTGAATCAGTTCAATCGTCATCTCTACGTTATCTCCAGGCATACACATCTCTACACCATCCGGCAGATTGCAGACACCAGTAACGTCTGTTGTTCTGAAATAGAACTGCGGTCTGTAGTTGTTGAAGAATGGTGTATGACGTCCACCTTCATCCTTGGTCAGTACATAAACCTGAGCTGTAAACTTCTTGTGACATGTTACAGAACCCGGTTTTACCAGAACCTGTCCTCTTTCAATCTCTGTTCTCTGAACACCACGGAGAAGAGCGCCGATGTTATCACCAGCCTGAGCCTCGTCAAGCAGCTTACGGAACATCTCCACACCAGTTACAACCGTCTTTCTTGTCTCCTCATGGATACCAACAATCTCTACTTCGTCAGAAACATGAAGAACACCACGCTCTACTCTACCAGTAGCAACTGTTCCACGTCCTGTAATAGAGAACACGTCCTCTACAGGCATAAGGAACGGCTGGTCTGTTGCACGCTTCGGATCCGGAATGTAGCTGTCAACAGCTGCCATCAGTTCCATAACCTTGTCGCCCCACTCGCCTGACGGATCCTCAAGAGCCTTCAGAGCAGAACCCTGGATAATCGGTGTGTCATCTCCCGGGAACTCATACTCGTCTAACAGTTCACGAATCTCCATCTCAACCAGTTCCAGAAGCTCCTCATCGTCAACCATGTCACACTTGTTCATGAATACAACGATGTAAGGAACGCCTACCTGACGGGAAAGAAGGATGTGCTCTCTTGTCTGAGCCATAACACCGTCAGTAGCAGCAACAACAAGGATAGCGCCGTCCATCTGAGCAGCACCAGTAATCATGTTCTTAACATAGTCAGCATGTCCTGGGCAGTCAACGTGTGCATAGTGACGCTTCTCTGTCTCATACTCAACGTGAGCTGTAGAAATCGTGATACCACGCTCTCTCTCTTCCGGAGCCTTGTCAATGTTCTCAAAATCTACGGCAGCGTTTCCTGCAACTCTCTCTGCAAGAGTCTTGGTGATTGCTGCTGTCAGAGTGGTCTTGCCGTGGTCAACATGACCGATTGTACCAATATTACAATGTGGTTTTGTTCTTTCAAATTTAGCCTTTGCCATTTTGAATAATCCTCCTTAAAATTACGGTGTGTTTGAATATTTCGTTTACTCAGCTAACATTGATTATATTTCAAATCATGCAGTTTTTCAAGCCTTTTTACTATTTAATTAATCATTTTTATTCGATAATACCTTTTCCTGTACAGATTTCGGTACCTGCTCATATTTTTCAAAGAACATGGAGTAATTACCGCGTCCCTGCGTCCTTGAACGAAGGTCTGTAGAGTATCCGAACATCTCGGACAACGGAACGTATCCCCGCACAATCTTACCGCCGCCAAGGTCATCCATACCTTCGATTCTTCCGCGGCGTGAATTGATATCGCCGATTACGTCTCCCATATACTCTTCCGGCATGGTTACTTCTACCTTCATGATAGGCTCGCACAATACCGGAGCCGCCTTCTTCATGGCATCCTTGAATGCCAGTGATCCGGCAATGTGGAATGCCATTTCACTTGAATCGACTTCATGGTAAGAGCCGTCATAAACATTCGCCTTAACGCCCACAACCGGGAATCCTCCAAGAACACCGGACTGCATGGCTTCCTCGATACCTTCTCCGATCTTAGGAATATATTCCTTCGGAATCGCACCGCCGACTACCGTAGACTCAAACTTAAAGGTCTCCTCACCGTTGATATCCATAGGCTCAAATTTCACCTTACAGTGTCCGTACTGTCCGCGTCCGCCGGACTGCTTCGCATACTTGCTGTCTACGTCTACAGCCTTGGTAAATGCTTCCTTGTAAGCAACCTGAGGTGCGCCTACATTCGCCTCTACCTTAAACTCACGGAGAAGTCTGTCAACGATAATCTCCAGATGAAGCTCACCCATTCCGGCGATAATTGTCTGGCCTGTATCCTGGTCTGTATGAGCACGGAACGTCGGATCTTCTTCTGCAAGCTTCGCAAGAGACTCGCCAAGTTTGCCCTGGGAAGCCTTGGTCTTCGGCTCGATTGCAAGCTCGATAACCGGCTCCGGGAATTCCATGGACTCTAAGATTACCGGATGCTGCTCGTCACAGATGGTATCACCCGTTGTTGTAAACTTGAATCCGATCGCTGCTGCGATATCGCCGGAATATACCTTGCTCAGTTCCTCTCTCTTGTTGGCATGCATCTGAAGAATACGGCCAACACGCTCCTTCTTGCCCTTTGTTGCGTTCAGCACATAGGAACCTGAGTTCATTGTGCCGGAATATACTCTGAAATATGCCAGCTTCCCTACAAACGGGTCTGTCATGATCTTAAATGCAAGCGCTGAAAACGGCTCTTCATCAGAAGAATGTCTCACCGTATCATTTCCGTCTGCATCAACGCCCTGAATCGGCGGAATGTCCAGCGGAGAAGGCATGAACTCTACAACTGCGTCCAGAAGCTTCTGAACTCCTTTATTTCTGTAAGCTGTTCCGCAGCATACCGGAACCGCCGTACACTCGCAGGTTGCTTTTCTTAAAACTGCCTTTAACTCCTGAACAGACGGCTCTTCCCCTTCCAGGTAAGCCATCATCAGATCATCATCTAATTCACAGATCTTCTCAACC
This sequence comes from uncultured Dorea sp., assembly GCA_910587575.1. Classification (GTDB taxonomy): domain Bacteria; phylum Bacillota; class Clostridia; order Lachnospirales; family Lachnospiraceae; genus Sporofaciens. The sequence goes on along the minus strand of CAJULU010000031.1, from coordinate 51,038 downwards.
AGTTCTGAACGGTAAAGTTCTGCGTCTTCCGCCATATCCTCCGGGATCTCAACGATGGAAATATCATCGCCCTTATTATCATTATAGATATAAGCCTTCATCTCGAAGAGGTCGATAATTCCCTTGAATTCATCTTCCTTACCGATTGGAAGCTGGATGCAGATTGCATTCTTTCCTAATCTGGTCTTAATCTGCTCTACTGCACCATAGAAATTGGCTCCCAGGATATCCATCTTGTTAATAAACGCCATTCTCGGTACATTGTATGTGTCAGCCTGACGCCATACGTTTTCTGACTGCGGTTCAACTCCGCCCTTAGCACAAAATACACCCACTGCGCCATCGAGTACACGGAGTGAACGCTCTACTTCTACTGTAAAGTCAACGTGTCCCGGGGTATCAATAATATTGATACGGTGTTCTAACTCACCCTCTTTTGGCTTGCAGTTTTCCTGCAGCGTCCAGTGACATGTTGTAGCAGCGGAAGTAATCGTGATACCCCTCTCCTGTTCCTGGGCCATCCAGTCCATGGTAGCAGTACCTTCATGAGTATCACCAATCTTGTGATTAACACCGGTATAATACAGAATACGCTCTGTTGTTGTTGTCTTTCCAGCATCAATATGCGCCATAATACCGATGTTCCTGGTTCTCTCTAACGGATATTCTCTTCCAGCCATT